>JBFMCW010000016.1:0-56949 GCA_040754275.1 Pseudomonadota bacterium | reverse complement strand
TGCTTCCTCGTGGTCATGGTTTGCCCTCCTTACGGGTTCAAGGTCGATCTCGATAATCAACCTCTTACCATGACCACCCGCCCCCTTCCAACCCCGGGCGCTTTTGCACACAAGTCAGCACACTACCGAACAACAGGGGACAGACCACGGTTTCCATCACTCATCAAATAATCCTCTCGATTCCGGTTCATATACGCTGCGTGGCCGCCCTGATTTACCGGGAACGGCACGCCGTCCCAAGGCCGCCGCCACTTCTGCTGCAAAGCGTTCATTGCCCAATGCGTAATTTCCATTCGTCGCATTGCGGATTTCATCCACCAGGCCAGGGTCCAGCTCGTAACGAAACAACTCGCGGTACGCTGCCTGACGGCTTGGGGCGTCCTGGCCCAGTGCTTGGTATAAAGGATGGGGACTGAGCAGTGCTTCGGCTTCGCCTTGTGCGTTCGCTCGATAGCTCGACCAGCGGTAGTCCGCCGGATGGTCAACCATGCACGCACGTACGGGATTCAGTTCGATGTAGCGCTGGCAGGCGAGCAGGTAGGTTTCTTCCTGGGTCAGGCAGGAGCGGAAGCGTCCTTCCCAAAGGGTACCGCTGCGGCGGTAGCTGCGGTTGATGTATTGGACGTAGCGCTGTCCCAAGGCCTTTAACAAGGCGCCCGCAGATTCGCTGCGCTCGGCTGAGACCAGCAGGTGCACGTGGTTGGTCATCAGGACATAGGCGTGTATGAGGCAACCCGTCTTGACTGCATACTCACCGAGCCATTGAAGGTAGACGCGATAATCTTCGTCTGCAAAGAAGCAGGCTTGTCGATTGTTGCCCCGCTGGATGATGTGCAAGGGCACATTCGGCAATGCAAGGCGGGCGCGGCGCGGCATGTTTGTTCTTCTGATCAGTTCAGGACGGAAACCGTGGTCTGTCCCCTGTTGTTACTGTTGTTATAAACGGTCATAAAACTGGTCTTCGGTAAGCGACGTGATATTGGCGATGGTCATGGCTTATCTTCCTTTTGATAATGGGCTCTGAACAGTTTCGAATTGACAGAGCAAATCTGCGCGCAGGTTTTCTGGATCGGGGTCATAAATTGAGGCGCTTTGATCAACGGCATAAATCTCACGCGGAGGCAACCGTCCACCACCTCGAACGAAATAAGGCTTACCTGCATACAAAAGCAATTCATACAGGCCAGTTGACACCCCCCCATAATTTCCCTCGATACTTAGCAAGCTGCCCTGTTCCGTTAGGATGTAGTAAACATATCCACTCGTATTGGCAACAAGCTCATACTTCATCTGATCGTCGTTATCAGAAACACTGCGGTTGGCCTTCTCGCAACCCTCGCTGTCGCGCGTGTAGCCCAAGATAGTGACTTCGCCCTTGCTTGTTGGCGTGATGCGTGCCTTCCTCATGCGTGGAACGATCTTCCCCGCTGCGATTTCCTCCAATATTTCCTTTTTCCATGTTTCAAAATCTGGCTTCTGAACCAGAGAGCTGTCTATGAAATCAGCCCCATTTGCTTCATAGGCAAGTTGCAGATTGGATTTGACATCCAGCTCTTCCCAGTCCGGTTTTTTAAATTTTGGCGGAATAGGAATGCCGCAGGCAGCCAACTTTGGAAGAGACTGATTCAGGTACTTCAGATATTTCTCGCAGACCGTATAGCCTTTTCCGTTTTGCCCGCGTCTGCAGACCATAGTGCGCCGCTGCCATTCCTGGGTACCGCAAAAATCGTACTGGTTGGTTTTAACCTGAGAGTCGCGTTTGATGGTGTGTTTTTCTTGCGAGGCATCTGCCTTGACAGATGCAAAAAACGAGAAAGTGGCCAAGACGATTACTGCAAAATTAATCAAGATCCGCCACCTGAAGATAGAATTTTTCATGCTGTCACCCTCCACTCACATTCATTCGCCGCCTCGCCCAACCGCAACCTCAAATCCCCTACCAACGCCGTCCCCACCCACCCCTCCAGATCGATCTCGCCGCCTACCCCATCCTGCACCGTCCCCGCCGTCCCGAAGAATCCGTTCTGGACATTGAGGCTGCGCCCATTGGCAAGGCCGACGACGTAGCCGGTACCGTCGGCGTCCAGCGCGAGCGATGCGCCTTCGAGGCTGTCGCCGCTGCCGAGCACGATGCTGTTCTGGCCCTGGTTGTCGTAGAGGTTGACGCTGTCTGCCACGCCCGGCTCGCCGCGGTCGTCCCCGGCATCGCGGCCGAGCAGGCTGGCGCAAATTGAGTTGGATCCTGGCGCCATGCGCACACGCGCCGCACGATTCATCGTCATGGGTTCCTCCCCTTTGGTCGTTGTTCTGATTGGTATGTCCGGCTTGGCTGCCGTTTGGGAGAAACCTAACAACCCGGGGATTGGCCGTCTATACAACTTTAGTTGTAGTTATGCTCAATCCTTTGTTTCCTTGAAGGATTTTCACGGCGCAAAGCACTCCCCGGCCATACCGGAAGGGAAAACTGGATATTGTTTGCAGCCTGCCGGCAGGACGCCGGGGCTGGATCGCACGCCCGGCGGGGGCTCGGGCAGAAGTGCGTCAATGCATCGCCCTGCACCGCGCGGTGCAGGGCGATGCGGATGGGAGAACCCGCAGGCTCAGATCGCCGCTTCGCCCGACTCGCCGGTGCGGATGCGCACGACCTGCTCGACGGCGGTGACGAAGATCTTGCCGTCGCCGATCTTGCCGGTGCGGGCGGCGGCGATGATGGCTTCGACGACGCGGTCGACCATGGCGGCGGCGACGACGATTTCGACCTTGACCTTGGGCAGGAAGTCGACGACGTATTCGGCGCCGCGATACAGCTCGGTGTGGCCTTTCTGGCGGCCGAAGCCCTTGACCTCGGTGACGGTGAGGCCGGTGACGCCGATGTCGGACAGGGCTTCGCGTACTTCGTCGAGTTTGAAAGGCTTGATGATGGCTTCGATTTTTTTCATTGCAGGTCTCCTTTAATCGGTTTGGGCATAGCGTTGGCCCCCTCTCCCGCAAGCGGGGGAGGGTTGGGGTGGGGGCGATCTCGCGCAACGAACGCCGACTTGTTGAATCTGATGTTCACGCGAGGTCAGGACGGTATTTGTTGGTAATCGGGTAGCGGCGGTCCTTGCCGAAATTGCGCGGGGTGATGCGCGGGCCGGGTGCGGCCTGGCGGCGCTTGTATTCGGCAAGGTCGACCATGCGGATGACGCGTTTCACCGTGGCCGCATCGTACCCCAGGGCGACGATGTCGTGCGCGGAGAGGTCGCGCTCGACGTAGGCGGCGAGGATGGCGTCCAGGATGTCGTAGGGCGGCAGGCTGTCCTGGTCGGTCTGGTCGGGGCGCAGTTCGGCCGAGGGCGGGCGGTCGATGATGCGTTGCGGAATGACGGCCGAAACCCCGTTGCGGTAGTTCGACAGCCGGTACACCAGCATCTTGGGCACGTCCTTCAGCACGGCGAAGCCACCGGCCATGTCGCCGTAGAGCGTGGCGTAGCCGGTGCCCATTTCGCTCTTGTTGCCGGTGGTGAGCACCAGCGTGCCGAACTTGTTCGACAGTGCCATGAGCAGCGTGCCCCGCGTGCGCGCCTGGAGGTTTTCTTCGGTGGTGTCGTGAATCGGTTTGGGCGCGCGCAGCGCAACGTTCGCCCCCTCCCCCTCTGGGGGAGGGTTGGGGAGAGGGCTGCCCGCGAACACCGGTTCCAGTTGCGCGCGAAACGCATCGAACACGGGCTTGATGGCGATCTCGGAATACTTCACGCCCAGCCGCTTCACCATGTCGCGCGAATCTTCCACGCTGATGCCTGCGGTGTAGTCGGAGGGCATCATCACGGCGTGCACCTTGTCGGCCCCCAGCGCGTCGACGGCGATGGCGAGCGTGAGCGCGGAATCGATGCCGCCGGACAGGCCCAGATGCACGCCCTTGAAACCATTCTTTCCGACGTAGTCGCGCACGGCGAGCACCAGCGCGTCGTAGACGGCCTGCTCTTCGGTGGGCAGGAGGTGCATGGGGCCGCTGGCGGTGTCGGCGTCGAGTTCGAGCATGAACACGCCCTCGCGCCAGGCCGGGCATTGCACGAGCACGCTGCCCTCGGCGTCGAGCGCGAAGGACGCGCCGTCGAACACCAGCTCGTCCTGTCCGCCGACGAGGTTGCCGTAGACGATGGGCAGCGGCGCCTCGACCTGGCGCGCGCGTGCAACCGACACCCGCTCGCGTTCCTTGTTCAGGTGGTAGGGCGAGGCGTTGGGCACCAGCAGCCAGTCTGCGCCCGCCTCCATCGCCCATTTCGCCGGGCCGGGTTCCCAGATGTCGCCGCAGATGTTGAGACCGAAGTTGAGCCCGCCGCAGGCGAACACGCAGGGCGCGTCGCCGCTGTCGAACACGCGCTGTTCGTCGAATACCGAATGATTGGGCAGGTGATGCTTGCGGTAGACCGTTTCCACGCGCCCGCCGCGCACCAGCGCCGCCGCGTTGAACAGGCCGTCGTCGCTGCGTTCGGGGTAACCGACGACGAGCGCGAGCGCGGGCGGCGCCTCGTGCGCGATGCGGTCCAGCGCCGCCGCGCAGGCCGCGCAGAAATCCTGCCGCAGCACCAGGTCTTCCGCCGGATAGCCGCAGATCGACATTTCCGGCGTGAGCAGCAGCGCCGCGCCCGCCGCGTGCGCCTCGCGCGCGGCGGCCAGCAGGCGGTCGGTGTTGCCGGCGATGTCGCCGACGGTGAGATTGAGTTGCGCGAGGGCGAGTTTCATCGCGCGCCTAGCGGGCTCCCAACGCCAGCTGCACCGCCTCGCCCAGCTGCGCCGGGCTCTGCGCGACGACCACACCCGCGGCTTCCAGTGCACGGATCTTGGCATCCGCCGTGCCGCTGCCGCCGGCGATGATGGCACCGGCGTGGCCCATGCGTTTGCCTTTCGGGGCCGTGCGGCCGGCGATGTAGGCGGCGACAGGCTTCTTCATGTTCGAGCGGATGAATTCGACCGCCTCTTCTTCGCGCGTGCCGCCGATCTCGCCGACCATGATGACGGCTTCGGTCTGCGGGTCGGCTTCGAACATGTCCAGGCAGTCGATGAAATCCAGGCCCTTGATCGGGTCGCCGCCGATGCCCACGCACGTGGACTGGCCGAGGCCGAGCTGCGTGGTCTGGTGCACGGCTTCGTAGGTGAGCGTGCCGGAGCGGGAAACAATCCCGATCCTGCCCTTCTGATGGATGCGGCCGGGCATGATGCCGATCTTGCATTCGCCGGAGGTGATGAGGCCGGGGCAGTTGGGGCCGATGAGCTTCGCCCCGTTGGCGGAGAGGGCGGCTTTCACGTTCAGCGCTGTTTTAACCTGAAGCATGTCGAGCACCGGAATGCCTTCGGTGATGCAGACGATGACCTCGATGCCGGCATCCGCCGCTTCGAGGATGGAGTCGGCGGCGAAGGCAGCCGGCACGTAGATCATGGTGGCCTGCGCGCCGGTGGCGCGCACGGCGTCGCGCACGGTGTTGAACACGGGCAGGTCGAGGTGCGTCTGCCCGCCCTTGCCGGGCGTCACGCCGCCGACCATCTTCGTGCCGTAGGCGATGGCCTGTTCGGAATGGAACGTGCCCTGCTTGCCGGTGAAGCCCTGGCAGATGACGCGGGTGCTTTGATTGATGAGGATGCTCATTGTGCTTTCTCCACCGCCAGCTCTGCCGCATGCGTCAGGCTATCCGCCGCGAGAATCGCCAGCCCCGACTGCGCCAGCAGCGCGCGGCCTTCGTCGGCGTTGGTGCCTTCGAGGCGCACCACGACCGGCACCTGCACCCCCACCTCCTTCACTGCCTGGATGATGCCCTCGGCGATGACGTCGCAGCGCACGATGCCGCCGAAGATGTTGATGAGCACCGCCTTGACGTTGGCGTCGAGCAGAATGATCTTGAAGCCCTGCGCCACGGTTTCCGGCGTGGCACCGCCGCCGACGTCGAGGAAGTTGGCGGGCATGCCGCCCTTCAGCTGGATCAGGTCCATGGTCGCCATCGCGAGGCCCGCGCCGTTGACCATGCAGCCGATGTTGCCGGCGAGCGCGACGTAATTCACGTTGGCTGCGTGCGCGGCGGCTTCCTTGGCGTCGATCTGGCGCATGTCCATCATCTCGGCCAGGGCACGGCGGCGATACAGCGCGTTGTCGTCGATGCTCATCTTGCAGTCGAGCGGCAGCACGCGGTTATCCGCCGTGACGACGAGCGGATTGATTTCGAGCAGGCTCAAGTCGTTGGCGATGAACACGCGGTAGAGCGCAGGCAGGAGCTTGCAGAAATCCTTGTAGGCGTCGCCGGTGAGTTCCAGCGCAAAGGCCAGCGCGCGGCACTGGAAATCCTGCACGCCGAGCAGCGGGTCGCACCATTCCTTGAGCACTTTCTCCGGCGTGGCGTGCGCAACCTCCTCGATCTCCATGCCGCCGGCGGCGGAAGCGGCGATGGCGACGCGTTCGGTCTCGCGGTCGACCAGCAGCGAGAGATACAGCTCGCGCGCAATGGCAAGGGTTTCCTCGACCAGCACCTGGTTCACCGGCTGGCCGTCGGGGGCATTCTGGATGGTGACGAGAGGTTTGCCGAGCAGCGCGGCAGCGGTGTCGCGCACCGCGTCGGGCGACTGCACGACCTTGACGCCGCCAGCCTTGCCGCGCCCGCCGGCATGGATTTGCGCCTTCACCACCCAGGCGTCGCCGCCCAGCGTGTGCGCCGCCTCCAAAGCCTCGTCGGGACTGTGGGCTACCACACCGCGCGGCGTGTTAATGTTGGCCGCGCGCAGGATCTGCTTGGCCTGGTATTCGTGCAGGTTCATTGTTCGTGAATTGGTGTTGATTGTCGTTGGAAGCTCGCTCAGACGTGCATTTTGAAGCAAACCCCCCCGATGCGGAAGCCGCCGGAGGCGGCCCGCCGGAAGAATCCGGCGCCGTCGTGCGTGTGGTCACGCGCATCGCCGACCTCGATGCGGCTGCCTGGGATGCGCTGGCCGGCGAATCGCCATTCGTGCGCCACGCCTTCCTCGACGCGCTGGAAGCCACCGGCTGCGTCGGTGCCCATATCGGCTGGGAGCCGGTGCATCTGGCGCTGTTCCGCGATGGTCGGCTTGCCGCGGCGATGCCGCTCTACGTCAAGCACCATTCCTGGGGCGAGTTCGTGTTCGACTGGGCATGGGCCGATGCCTATCGCCGGCACGGCCTGAACTATTACCCCAAGCTCGTGTGCTGCGCGCCCTTCTCGCCCGTGCCCGGCCCGCGCCTGCTCGCCACGAACGATGCCGACCGTGCGACGCTGATCCAGGCCGCGCTCAAGCTCACGCACGACACCGGCTGCTCGTCCTTCCATCTCCTGTTCCCCACCGCGCCGGACCATGCGGCACTGGCCTCGACCGACCTGCTCCACCGCAGCGGTTTCCAGTTCCACTGGCATAACGCGGGCTACGCCCGCTTCGACGATTTCCTGGCCGCGCTCAACCACGACAAGCGCAAGAAAATCCGCCAGGAACGCAGGAAACTGGCGAATCTCGGCGTCACCTTCCGCTGGGTCGAAGGCCGCGACAGCACCGACGCCGACTGGACCCACTTCTGGCGCTGCTACGCCGACACCTACGCCCGCCACCGCAGCGAGCCGCATCTCAATCCGGAATTCTTCGCCGCGCTTCGCGAGACCATGCCCGACAATCTGCTGCTCGTCATCGCCGACCGAGCAGGCGAACCCGTCGCCTGCTCGTTCTGCCTGAAGGACGGCGAACGCCTCTACGGCCGCCACTGGGGCACGCTGGAATACCTGCCGGGCCTGCACTTCGAGACCTGCTACCAGCAGGGCATCGAATACGCCATCGCAAAAGGATTGAAAGTCTTCGAAGGCGGCGCGCAGGGCGAACACAAGCTCGCGCGCGGCCTGCTGCCGACCGCGACGCATTCCTGGCACTGGCTGGAACACGCCGAATTCCGCAACGCGGTCGATCGCTTTCTGGAACGCGAAACCGAAGCCATCGCGCACTACATGGACGAACTGGAAGGCCCGTTCCGGCGTGCGCCGCCAGCCTGAATCCGGAGTGTGCTACCGCGGCGAGTCCGCTTCGAGAACCAGCTGATCCAGCGTGCCGGTCAGGCGCTTCGCGATCGGCAGGCATTCCGGATTGCCGTGGCGCGCGACCATGCTGTCCGGGGCCGCATAGCCGACGCGGCAGCGCCCCTCGGCATCCTCCCAGGCCAGCACGCGCAACGGCAGGTCGAGGCCATAGGTCTGGCCGCACTGCAGCAGCGGCGTGCCGCCCTTGGGATGCCCGAGGATCAGGAGTTCGGTCGGCTGCAGGCTCTCGCCGATGCTGCGCGCACCCGCCGCATGATCGATGCGCGCGAAGATCTTCAGCCCGCGCGCACCGGCAATTGTCTCGATCCGGTCGAGCGTGGCTTTGGCCGTACCCGTACAGGCGTGGGTCACCATGCCGTCTGCAGCCCGGGCAGCGGAGAAGGCGAACAGCGTGGCGAAGAGGGCAAGGAACAGTCTGGTCATGTCGGGAACTCCTGGTCAGGTCATTGTGCTTGGTCGAAGAAGCCGCTCAGCCCTTGCATCCAGAATCTTCAGACCAGAACGGCCGTCAGATAGGTGACGTACAGCGCCCCGTTGACGAAGAGGTGCCATACCCGCAGGCCACCGTTCAGCATGGCCCAGCGCAGCCAGAAGGCCGCGATCAGGGTGATGCCCACGCCCAGCAGCACTTCCTTCTGCGCCGTCCAGGGCGTCAGCGAGATGCCGATGGCGGGCAGCAGCGTGCCCTGGAACACCATCGCGCCGGTGATGTTGCCGAAGGCCAGCGTGTCCTTGCGTTTGCGGATCCACAGGATGGAGTTCACCTTCTCGGGCAGCTCGGTGGCGACGGGGATGATCATCAGGGAGAGCAGCAGGGCCGAGATGCCGATGATGGGTGCGGCTTCCTCCACGCCATGGATGAAGCCTTTGGCGCCGACGATCAGCAGCGCCAGTCCCAGACCCAGCTGGACGACGATGAAGAACAGGTTCTGCGGCATCCCCAGGCGGGTGAGCAGCATGGGCGATCCCGCCTCGGTGCCGTGGCCGTCTTCCACCAGCTTGCTCGATGCGCGCAGGGTGAGCATCACGTATACGAAATAGATCAGCACCATCATGAAGGCCAGCGCGCCCCGGATCAGGCCATCGCCGTGCGGCACGAACATCGCAACGAAGGCAAGCAGGAAAGCGAGCAGGAAGAAATCCAGGTCACGCTTGAGGCCGGTACGTTCGGGCATGAGATGGCCCTGAACGCCGCGCCGCTTCAGTACTGCCATCCCCATCAGGAACAGCGACAGCGTGGACAGCATCAGCGGCGCACCGAGAATCGCGCCCACGCCGATCTCGTGGCTGGTCTCCACGTTGCTCGCCCCGCCGAAGATCGCCAGCAGCGGGACCAGCGTCTCCGGCATTGCCGTGCCCACCGCCGCGAACAGCGAGCCCGTCACGCCCTCGGAGATTTTGAGCTTTTCGCCCAGGTGCTCGAGCGCGTTGACAAAGACTTCCGCCGCCACGAGGATGAGCAACAGGAAACCGAAGAGTTCGAGGAACAGCATGGAAAGCGACCGGCAGGAGCAAAAGCGGGATTCTACCAGTCCGGCCTGTCTCTTCCCGCCCGCCTTCATCCGCCTGGGCGAAGGCGACTTTCACGCCCGCCTCGCCGCCACGCCGGGCGTGGCTGCCGTGCTGTTTTCCACCCCGCACTGCGGCGCCTGCCGTGCCTGGAAGCGCCTGCTGCCCGTGGCGCTGGCGGGCGTCGCCGATGCGCTCTACGAAGTCGACGTCGGCGAGGCCACGGGCGTGGCGCGCTACTACGGTATCTTCCATCTGCCCACGATCCACCTCCATCGCGACGGGCAGTTCCATGCGGAACTGCAATGCGAGGCAGGAATGGCAGCGGTACGCGATACGACGCTAAAACTGCTTGCAGAAGCGCCGCGCGAGGAGCCCTAGACGAACTGCGGGGGGCTCAGACCAGCGCCCGCCCCACGAACACCACCGCGATCGTCACCAAGCCCAGGGTGAGGTTGATGCCGATAAGCTGGCGAATCTGTCCCAGTGCCGCACCGCCGGCTTTCCAGTCCTGTCCCGCGACGGCGCGCTTGAGTCTCTTGTAGGGCGCAAAGAAGACATGGCCGTAGATCGCCATCATGACGAGGCCGAGCACGAGCATGGCGAGGATGTAGTGCGGGGCGCCCATGCCGCCAAAGACCATGAGGAGGTGCAGGCCGCTGGCGAGGATGAGGATGACCGAGAGCCACACCCAGGGAAAGAACCTGTCGAAGACGCCGGCCCACAGGGCGAGGCGCTGCGGCGGTTCGAGCACGCTGGCGGCAACGGGGCGCAGGGCGAGGTAGGCAAAGAACATGCCGCCGACCCAGACGACGACGCCGAGGACGTGCAGAAGATACATGATGTGCTGCATGGTGTTTCCTTCCTAAAACAGGGTGGCTTGATCGAGCATGGAGTCTGCTTCGGCAGAAATCATGCCCCGCGCTGGTTGCCTGTGGGATGCAGTGCCAGGCGCGGGAGGCGAAGTGGAGTCATTCTCCACGAGCCGCACGCAACAACGCAATGCGCCCACAGGAAACCAGCCCTCCGGGTTGAGGCCGGGATCGGCGTCTGCGGCGTTGCAGCGCTTGGCAATGGATGGCCATTGCCTGCGCACTGCGCCTTGCATCCATCCGATCCTGGCCTCAACGCGGGGCACGTTTTCTACCGAAGCAGACTCTTGACCGGGCCGAAGGTCCGCCGGTGCTGCGGGCAGGCGCCGTATGCCTTCAGCGCGTCCAGGTGCTCCGCGGTGCCGTACCCCATGTGGCGGGCAAAGCCGTATTCCGGATGGGCGTCGTGCAGGCGGCGCATGAACGTGTCGCGCGCGGTCTTGGCGAGGATGGAGGCGGCGGCAATCGCCGCGACCTTGTCGTCGCCCTTGATCACGGGCTGCGAGCGCCACGGCCATTCGGGGCAGCGGTTGCCGTCGACCCAGATGTCGTCGGGTGCCCTGTCCAGGCCTTCGACGGCGCGCTGCATGGCAAGCATGGTCGCCTTGAGGATGTTGAGCGTATCGATCTCTGCGACGCTCGCCTCCGCCACGCACCAGGCGACAGCTTCGCGACGGATGACGTCGGCCAGGCGTTCGCGCGCGGCGACGGAGAGTTTCTTGGAATCGCGCAGGCCGTCGATGCGGCGTTCGGGATCGAGCATGACGGCGGCGGCGACCACCGGGCCGGCGAGCGGTCCGCGGCCGGCCTCGTCCACACCGCACAGGCCAAGCGGGCCCCAGTGCAGTTTCATGGCCGTGCCACCAGATACGGTGACACTGTCGCGGCGATGCGCGCGGCGGCGCCCTGCCGCAAGGCAAGATGCATCTCGCGGAAACGCGCGATGGCCATTTCGCGACGTGGCGCATCATCCAGCCAGGCGAGCGCGTCGCCGGCCAGGTTCTCCGGGGAGGCGGCTTCCTGGATGCGCTCCGGGACGATGAAATCGCGCGCCAGGATGTTCGGCAGCCCAACCCAGGGTAGCAGCGCCTTCCTGCGCATGAGCCAAGCTGTGAGCGCGGGGACGCGATACGTGATGACCATGGGCTTCTTGAACAGCGCGGTTTCGAGCGTGGCGGTGCCGGACGCGACGAGGGCAACGTCGCAAGCAGCCAGCGCGGTATGCGACTGCCCGGCCAGCACCGACAACTTCAGGTCGCGCCCCGCGCGCGCCCGCTCGATCAATGCGGCGGCGGCTTCGCTCGCGGCGGGCAACACGAACTGCGCATCCGCATGGCGGCGGGTGATCAGACGTGCGGATTCCAGCATCAGGCGGGCGTGGCGCTTCACTTCCGACAGGCGGCTGCCGGGGAGCAGGGCGAATACCGGGCCGTCGGCCAGGTTCAGCGCGGCGCGTGCGGCAGCGGTGTCAGATTCGAGCGGTATGACATCGGCAAGCGGATGCCCGACGTAGGTAACAGGAATGCCGGCATCGCGATAGATCGCCTCCTCGAAAGGAAACACGACCAGCATGTGCGAGACCGCCTCGCGAATCTTGTGGATGCGCCCGGGCCGCCAGGCCCAGATCGACGGGCTGACGAAGTGCACGGTGGGAATGCCGGCAGCCTTGAGCCGCGCTTCCAGCGCGAAGTTGAAATCCGGCGCATCGATGCCGACAAAGACGTGCGGCCGCTGTTCGAGAAAATAGCGTGCGATGCGCGAACGGATGCGCAGCAGTTCGGGCAGGTGGCGCAGCACCTCGACGTAGCCGTTGACCGCGAGTTTCTCGCTCGGATAGATCGCCGTGACGCCGGCTTCGGCGAGGCGCGGGCCGGCAATGCCGGCAGCGCGCAGGTGGGGGTGGTTCTGCTGCAATGCACGAATGAAATGCGCGCCGAGGAGATCGCCGGATGCTTCGCCGGCGACCAGGCCGATGTCCATTACCGGATGATGCCGCGTTCGGCGCGCGCGAGGAAATCGAGCAGTTGCCGGATTTCAGGATGCGTCGCGGCTTCCGGTTCGAGCCTGGCCTGCGCCTCGGCGACGGTATTGCCTTCGCGGTAGAGCGTCTTGTACGCACGCTTCAGCGCGGACAGTGCGTCCGGCGAAAAGCCCCGCCGCTTGAGGCCTTCGCTGTTGAGGCCATGCGGCTCTGCAGGATGACCCGAGGCCATGACGAAGGGCGGGATGTCCTTGAAGACCACGGTGGAGACGCCGGTCATGACGTGCGCCCCGATCTTGCAGAACTGGTGCACGCCGGTGAAGCCGCCGAGGATGGCCCAGTCTCCGACTTCGACGTGGCCCGCCAGCGAGGCGTTGTTGGCGAAGATGGCGCGATCGCCAACCACACAGTCGTGCGCGATGTGGACATATGCCATGATCCAGTTGTGGCTGCCGATGGTGGTGACGCCGCGGTCCTGCGCGGTGCCGGTATTGAAGGTGCAGAACTCGCGGATGACGTTGTCGTCGCCGATTTCCAGGCGCGTGGGTTCGCCGGCGTATTTCTTGTCCTGCGGCACTTCTCCCAGCGAGACGAAGTGGAAGATCCTGTTGCGCGCACCGATGCGGGTATGGCCGGTGATGACGGCGTGCGCGCCGACCTTAGTGCCGGCGCCAATCTCGACATACTCGCCAATGATGGAATAGGCGCCGATCTCGACGTCGTCTGCCAGCTGCGCGCCCGGCGCGACGATCGCGGTGGGATGGATGGTCGCCATGTCAGGGTTTGTCGCGCAGCGTGGCCATGAGTTCAGCCTCGGCGACCATGGCACCATCGACCTCGGCACGCCCCGTATATTTCCAGATGCCGCGCACTTCACGCACGATCTCGGCCTTGAGCACGAGCTGGTCGCCCGGTTTCACGGGCTTCTTGAAGCGTGCATTGTCGATGCCGGCAAAGTAGATGATGCCGATTTCCTCTGGCGCATAGTTCTTGGTCTTGAGCGACAGCAGGCCGGCCGCCTGCGCCAGCGCTTCCAGGATCAGCACGCCGGGCATCACCGGCACGCCTGGAAAATGCCCGGGGAAGAAAGGCTCGTTGATGGTGACGTTCTTGATCGCGGTGATGCGCTTGCCGACCTCGAGTTCAATGACCCGGTCGATCAGCAGGAAAGGGTAGCGGTGCGGCAGGTACTGCATCACCTCTTCGATGTTCATGATCATTTGTTTTCCAGTTCTCCCAATTTTTTTTCGAGTGCCTTCACGCGGTTCACAAGCTTGTCGAGGTTACGCATGTGGACGGCGTTGCGCTGCCATGTCTCGTGTTCCGAGAATGGCAGGGCCGATGTGTAGGTGCCCGCCCTGGGCAGAGATTTGGTGATGAGGGTGTTGGTCGAGATGCGCGTGCCGTCTGCAATCTCGATGTGTCCGAAGATCATGGCCGCGCCGCCGATGGTGCAGTGGCGGCCGATCTTCGCGCTGCCGGCGATGCCGGTACAGGCGGCGATAGCGGTATGTGCCCCGATCATGACGTTATGGGCCACCTGGATCAGGTTGTCGAGCTTGACCCCGTCTTCGATTACCGTGTCTTCCAGCGCGCCACGGTCGATGGTGGTGCAGGCGCCAATCTCCACATCGTTGCCGATGCGCACCCGTCCGATCTGCGGAATCTTCTCCCAGGCGCCCTCGTTCGGCGCAAAACCGAAACCGTCGGAGCCGATGACGCACCCGGAATGGAGGATGACCCGGTCGCCGATCGTGCAGGCATGATAGACCGTGACATTCGCATGCAACAGGCAATCCGCGCCAATCGACACGCCCTCTCCCACCACGCAGTTGGCACCGACAGCCGTGCGTGCGCCGATCACCGCCCCAGCACCGATCACCGCTCCGGGGCCGATGCTGGCGTCGGAGGCAAGCACGGCATCCGCGGCGACCGTAGCCGAGGCATGCACACCGACGGGTGGACGCGGCACCGGGTTCAGCAGGGCTGATACGCGTGCGAAGTACAGGTAGGGATTGGGCGTGAGGATGCGCGGCAGATCGCTGGCATCGCGTGCGTCGGACGGCAGGATCACCGCACCGGCACGGGTGCCGGCAAGCTGCGAGAGGTATTTGCTCTGCGCGACGAAGGCGATCTCGTCCGACGTCGCGCGGTCGAGCGGTGCGATCTGCCGAATCCGCAGCGAGCCGTCGCCCACGAGCTCGCCGCCGAAGCGGTCCACCAGCTCTGCAAGGGTCGCGGACATCTGCTGAACAGAGCGCTCGTCGTGCTGAGCCTTACTTTCCGCCGAGTGCCTTCATCACCCGGTCGGTAATGTCGCTCTTGGGATCGACGAACACGGCCTGCTCGATGATGATGTCGAATTTCTCGGTACGCGCGATATCCTGGATGGCCTTGCGCGCCCGGTCCTGGATCTGGCCCAGTTCCTCGTTGCGGCGCAGGTTAAGGTCTTCGCGAAACTCGCGGCCCTGGCGCTGCAGATCGCGATTGAGGTTGCCCAGGTCGCGTTCCTTGGACTTGCGCTCGCTATCGGACATGGTCACGCCGTCCTTGTCGAGTTGAGCCTGGAGATCACGCGCCTGCTTGGCGAGCTTCTGCAGTTCCTGTTCGCGCGGAGCGAATTCCTTTTCCAGCTTTTTCTGCGCGGCGACCGAAAGCGGCGCCTCGCGCAGCAGGCGCTCGGTGTTGACGAAACCGATCTTGGCACCGGCCGCCGTGGCGGGCGCGAGCGGAGCGAAGAGCGTGATGCCGAGTACAAGGGAAACTGCGAACTGCGTGAACTTCATGGTCATACTCCGGTAAATCCTTCTCAGAACACGTTGCCGAGGGTGAATTGGAAGACCTCCTCTTCGTCGCCCTCCTTGCTGACGAGAGGCTGGGCCAGGCTGAACTTGAGCGGCCCCAGCGGCGACACCCACAGCACGGCAATGCCGGCCGAATACCGCAGGTCGTCGAAGGCGAATTTCTCGAAATTCCCGTCCTTGTCGTCGGGCCCGAAGGTGGCGCCCACGTCTATGAAGGCCGACATGCGCAGCGACTTGTCATCCTTGAGTCCCGGGAGCGGGAAGAAGAGTTCCGCATTGCCCACGATGCGCTTGTCCCCGCCGAGGGCATCACCCTCGTCATCCTTGGGACCCAGGGTGCCGCTCTCGAAGCCGCGCACCGAACTGTTGCCGCCCGCGTAGAAATTCTTGAAGAAGGGCAGCGGCTTACCCGACAGTCCGCCGCCGACGCCAATCTCGCCGTTGAGCATGAGCGTGAAGTTCTTGCTGAGCGGGAAATACTGCTCGTGCTGGAGCGACAGCTTGTAGTACTGCAGGCTGCCGGCAGGCGTGCCGATTTCCATCGCAACGCGCTGCTTGAGGCCACGCGTGGGGAACAGGTAATTGTTCCGTGTATCCCGCGACCAGGCGGCATCGACACGCAGCGTATCGTTGTCGTTGCCGAAAGTGTCGACGAAGTCGATGTACTGATCGGGGCTCTCGCTGGTGGTTGTGACCGAGGTCTGCTCGTAGGTCAGGCCAAACGAGATGAAATCACGCTCGTTCACAGGCAGGCCGAAACGCACGCCTGCGCCGTAGGTCGAGGTCTCGTAATCGCCTACGTTGTCAAGTTCGCTCGCGTCCACGTCGCGACGATAGATATCGTAGCCGAGGCTGATACCGTCGATGGTGTAGTAGGGGTTGGTGAACGACAGTGCGTAGACGGTATTGACGCTGCCGGAGTTGATCTGCGCGGAGAGGCGGTTACCCGAACCGAAGACGTTGCTCTGCGAGATGGAGCCCGACAGCACCAGACCCTCGGACGAGGAAAAGCCTGCGCCGAGCATGACGTTGCCGGTCGATTTCTCGGCCACGCTGACATTGACGTCGACCTGGTCGGTGGTACCCGATACGGCCGGCGTCTCGACGTTGACTTCGTTGAAGAAGCCCAGGCGATTGAGGCGATCACGCGACAGGTTGATCTTCTCGGCGTCGTAGTAGGCACCCTCCATCTGCCGAATCTCGCGGCGCACGACCTCGTCGCGGGTCCTGGTGTTGCCAGCGACGTTGACGCGATTCACGTACACCCGTCGACCGGGATCGACGAACAGGGTGAAGGCGACGGTATGCTTGTCCTTGTCCAGCTCGGGAACGGCATTGACGTTGGCGAAGGCATAGCCGTCGTTGCCGAGCCGGTCGCCGATCTTCTTAGTGGTCTCGGTGAGCTTGTCGCGTTCGAAGATTTCACCGGGCTTGATCGTCACCAGCTTCTTCAGTTCCTCCTCCGGCACCAGCATCTGCCCTGCCAGCTTGACGTCCGAGATCTTGTACTGCGGTCCCTCGCTGACGTTCACGGTGATAAAGATGCCCTGCTTGTCCGGCGAGATCGATACCTGGGTCGACTCGACGTTGAATTCGAGATAGCCGCGATTGAGGTAGAACGAGCGCAATGCCTCGATGTCACCGCCGAGACGCGACTTGGAATACTGGTCGTTCTTGGTATACCAGGTCAGCCAGCCGGGCGTGGTCGAGGTGAACTGTTTCAGCAGTTCCTTTTCCTTGAAGGCCTTGTTGCCGACGATGTTGATCTGCCGGATCTTGGCGCTGTCGCCCTCGACCACGTCGAACTGTACGGCGACCCGGTTGCGCTCCAGGGGTGTCAGCGTGGATTTGATCTCCACTGCGTACTTGCCGCGGTTGAAATACTGGCGCTGCAGTTCCTGCTCGGCCTTTTCGAGCAGCGAACGGTCGAGTACGCGGCCTTCGGCCAGTCCGGTCTGCTTGAGGCCGTTCTTCAGGTCTTCCTCGGAGAATTCCTTGATGCCCGCGAGCGTGATCCTGGCGATCGACGGACGTTCCTCGACGGTGACGATGAGAACGCCGTCACGCGATTCGAGCCGCACGTCCCTGAAGAAACCCGTGGCATAGAGCGCCTTGATCGCTGCAGCCGTCTTTTCGTCGGTCATCGTCTCGCCGACCTTGACGGGCAGGTAGCTGAAAACCGTACCGGCTTCTGTGCGCTGGATGCCCTCGACCCGGATGTCCCTGACGACGAAGGGTTCCGCAGCGAACGCGGGCAGTGCGGAAAACGCGGCGGCAAGGGCAAGCGACAGGCGATTGAGCGTCATGTTTTGTGTTATCCGCTGATCAGGCGTTGCAAATCGTTGAAAAGCGCGAACGACATGAGCAGGAGCAGGAGCATCATGCCGACGCGGGCGCCGATTTCCATGGTGCGTTCGGACACCGGCCTGCCGGTCAAAACTTCGGCAACATAATACATGAGGTGCCCCCCGTCGAGTAACGGAATGGGCAGCAGGTTCAGCACGCCGAGGCTCACGCTGACGAGCGCAAGGAAACCGACGAAACTGATCCAGCCCAGCGTTGCGCTCTGTCCGGCGTAGTCGGCGATGGTCAGCGGGCCGGAGAGGTTCTTCCAGGACACCTGGCCAAGCACCATGCGCCCCATCATCTCCAGCGTGAACACGCTCATATCCCAGGTCTTGACCGTACCGCGCCACAACGCCTCGGCGGGACCGTAGCGCACCTCGGTCATCAGGCCGGCGAGCACCCCTTCGTCGATCTGCGGCCCCGCGCCGATCTTGCCGACGCGCACGCCCGCCTCGTCCACGCTGTCCGGCGTGACCACGATCGTGCGCGTCCGGCCGTCGCGCAGCACATCGATGCGCAAGGACTTGCCCGGATGCGCGCGGATGGTCTGTACCCACGCCTGCCAGCTCGCGACCGGCTGGCCGTCTGCGGCAAGCATGCGGTCGCCCGGCCCGAACCCGGCCCGCGCAGCAGCGCCGTCCGGCAGCACGCTGCCGATCACCGGCGCGATTTCGGGATCGAAGCGCACGATACCCAGCGGGCGCAGGGTGTCGCGCTCCAGGTTCTCTGTTTCCATCGGCACCGGCTCCAGTTGCGCGCTGCGGCCGTCGGCCAGTTCGAGCAGGATCGGGGCGCCGGCCACGCCGGCACGCAGCAGCGCGAGCCGCAGATCGGTGAACGATGGCGTCTCCACGCCGTTGACGCGCACGACCTCGTCGCCGGCGACCAGGCCCGCGCGGGCGGCAGGCGTATCTGCAGGCGGTTCCCCGACGACGGGTTTCAGGGCCGGCAGGCCCTGCATCAGCAGGATCCAGTAGAACAGGATGGCAAGCAGGAAATTCGCGGCCGGCCCTGCCGCCACGATGCCGATGCGTCGCCACACGGTCGCGCGGTTGAACGCGCGGTGCCGTTCTGCTGCCGGCACCGCGCCCTCGCGCTCGTCGAGCATCTTCACATAGCCGCCGAAAGGCAGTGCGGACAGCGTCCACTCGGTCCGGTCGGGTCCCAGGCGCCAGCTGAAGAGTGGCTTGCCGAAACCGACCGAGAAGCGCAGGACTTTGACGCCCGCCCAGCGCGCGGCGAGATAGTGGCCGAACTCGTGGACCACGACAAGGATGCCGATGGCGACCAGGAACCAGACGACGGTATGCAGCACGCTCATGCGCGTACGGCCTCGAGATATTCGCCCGCCACGCGGCGTGCCTGCCGGTCCGCTTCCAGCAGGTCGTCCAGGGTGTCGGCCGCGCCGCCGGCAAGCTTGTCGAGCGCATGGGCGATGCTGGACGCGATGGCGTTGAACGAGGCGGCGCCGTCGAGGAAACGCGCAACCGCGATCTCGTTCGCGGCATTGAGCACCGCCGCCGCGTTGCCGCCTGCGGCAAGCGCATCGAATGCCAGCCTGAGACAGGGGAATCGCGCGGTATCGGGCGCCTCGAAGCTCAACTGCCTGCCCATGAGCTCCAGCGCCGATACGCCCGCCTCGATGCGTTCGGGAAATCCCAGCGCGTAGGCGATCGGCGTACGCATGTCGGGCGTGCCCATCTGCGCGATCACCGAGCCGTCGGCATACTCGACCATGGAATGCACGATGCTCTGTGGATGCACGACCACCTTGATCTGTTCGGGGCGGGCATTGAACAGCCAGCGCGCTTCGATCACTTCGAGCCCCTTGTTCATGAGGCTCGCCGAGTCGACCGAGATTTTCTTGCCCATCACCCAGTTGGGATGCGCGATCGCCTGTGCAGGCGTGGCTGCTGCAATGGCTTCCGCCGAGAGGGTGCGGAACGGCCCGCCCGAAGCGGTCAGCCACAGCGCCCGCACGCCAGCCGCATCGAAATCGCCGCGGAAATCGCGCGGCAGCGCCTGGAAGATCGCGTTGTGCTCGGAGTCGATGGGCAGCAGCTCGGCACCACTGGCCGCGACCGCGTCCATGAAGAGCTGGCCTGAGACTACCAGGGTTTCCTTGTTGGCAAGCAGGATGCGCTTGCCCGCGCGCGCCGCGGCCAGCGTGGCCGGCAGGCCGGCGGCGCCGACGATGGCGGCCATCACGGTATCGACCTCGGGCGCCGTGGCCACCTCGGCAAGCGCGTCAGCCCCGGCGCGCACCTCGATGGCGAGGTCTTCGGCAGCGAGGCGCGCACGCAGGGCATCGGCAGCACCAGGCTCGTTCATCACGGCGATACGCGGACGATGCGTGCGGCACTGTTCGAGCATGCGCTCAACCTGGGTCGCGCCAGTGAGCGCAAAGATCTCGAAGCGGCCGGGATGGCGTGCCACCACGTCGAGCGTGTTGACGCCGATGGTGCCGGTGGCGCCGAGAATGGTGAGCACACGCGGATTCATGCGCCGCGTCCCAGCCACAGCAGGATGCCGGCGGCCACCGGCAGGGTCGAGGTCAGGCCGTCGATGCGGTCGAGCACGCCCCCGTGCCCCGGCAGGACGGTGCCGCTGTCCTTCATGCCGGACAGGCGCTTGATCCAGGATTCGAACAGATCGCCCAGGATCGACAGGTACAGCAGCGCCGCCACCACGGCGAGGAGCGATGCGGCCGGCAGATCGCCCAGGGCGCTCAGGACCGCCACATACACAACGAGCGCGAGCAGCGCCCCTGCCACCCCTTCCCAGGTCTTACCCGGGCTGATCGCCGGGGCCAGCTTGTGACGGCCGAAGCGGCGGCCGGCGAAGTACGCTGCGGTATCCGCGATCCAGACGATGGCGACGACGCCGAAGAGCACACCCGGACCACACGCATGCAGATAGGCCAGTGCCGCCCAGGTCGGCAGCAGCAGCACGACGCCTACCGCGGCACGCAGCAGCGGATGCGCGAAATGCCACCCTGCCATCAACCACAGCGGCGCGATCACGAGCCAGAACCCGGCCGCCAGCAAGAACAGCCCCATCTGGAATGCCGCCCAGTCCGGCGCAAGCACGGAAGGCAGGGCCAGGGCACAGGCCGCAAGCAGCACGGCATAGACGCGTGCCGACAGCGCCGGGTAGGCCGAGAGGCGTCCCCATTCGTAGGCCGCAAGGCCGATGACACCGGCGATCAGCATCTGCCACAGCCAGGCCGGCGCCCACAGCGCTGCGGGAACGAATACCGCGAGCAGGACCACAGCCGTGAGCACGCGGCGGGTGGTCGGCGTCATGGACGGTTCTCCTGCGGCCCGATCACGATGAGGACTGCACCTGTTCGCTGGTGCGGCCGAAGCGGCGCTCCCGCGCACGGTAGGAAGCGATCGCCGCGTCCAGTTGCCTGGCGTCGAAATCGGGCCACAGCGCATCGGTGAAGTAGAGCTCGGTATACGCAAGCTGCCACAGCAGGAAATTGCTGATGCGCTGCTCGCCCCCGGTGCGGATGAAGAGATCGGGCTCGGGCTCGCCTGCCATCGCCAGATGCTGCGAGAGCGCAGCTTCGTCGATGGCCCCCGGCGCCACTCCCATGGCCAGCAGCTTCCTAACCGCCTGCGTGATATCCCAGCGGCCGCCATAGTTTGCGGCGACGGTAAAGGTCAGGCGGGTATTGTCGATCGTCAGTGTCTCGGCATCGTGGATCAGCGTCTGGATGCGCTCGCTGAAACCGGAAAGATCGCCGATGACGCGGAAGCGGATGCCGTTCTCGTGCAGCTTGGCAACCTCGTTCTCCAGCGCCCGCATGAAAAGCTCCATCAGCAGGGTGACTTCTTCCTGCGGGCGCCGCCAGTTTTCGGAGCTGAAGGCGAATACGGTGAGATGCGTGATGCCGCGTTCGGCACAGGCACGGATGACGCCGCGCAGGGCCTCGACGCCCTTGCGGTGGCCGGCGACGCGCGGCATCAGCCGGCGCTTGGCCCAGCGGCCGTTGCCGTCCATGATGATGGCGACGTGGCGCGGGATCTCCGCACTCGCCGCCGGTTTCGGGTGGCTAGACACGCGCGCGCTGCTCAGACCGCGAGCAGGTCCTTCTCTTTCTCGGCCAGCAACTTGTCGATCTCGCCGATGTACCTGTCGGTGAGCTTCTGCACTTCGTCCTGGGTGCGGCGCTCCTCGTCCTCGGTCGCGGTCTTGGCCTTGACCATGTCCTTCAGCGCATTGTTGGCGTCGCGACGAATGTTGCGCATCGCCACCCGGGCGTTTTCAGCCTCGCCGCGCACGACCTTGATCAGTTCCTTGCGACGCTCCTCGGTCAATGCCGGCATCGGCACCCGGATCACGTCGCCGTGGGTGGCCGGGTTGAGCCCCAGGTCGGCATCGCGGATAGCCTTCTCGACCTTGCCCACCATGTTCTTTTCCCAGGGCTGCACGCCCAGGGTGCGCCCGTCGACCAGGGACACGTTCGCCACCTGCGGCACCGGCGTGGGATTGCCGTAATAGTCGACCATCACGTGATCGAGAATGCCGACGTGGGCGCGGCCGGTGCGTACCTTGGCAAGGTCGTTCTTCAACGCCTCCAGCGACTTGCCCATCTTCTGTTCGGCGGACTGCTTGATCTCGGCGATGCTGGTTTCAGCCATGTCTGCTCCTCATTGACTCACCCGTGTGCCCTCGTCTTCGCCCAGCACCACGCGCTTCAGCGCGCCGGGCTTGAAGACATTGAACACGACCAGGGACAGTTTCTGCTCGCGGCACAACGCGAAGGCGGCGGTATCGAGCACCCCCAGGTTTCTGGCGATCGCCTCGTCGAAGCTGAGCGTGTCGTAGCGTTGCGCACGCGCGTCCTTCTTCGGATCGGCGGTGTAGACGCCGTCCACCTTGGTGGCCTTCAGCAGCAGATCGGCGTCGATTTCGGCTGCGCGCAGGGCTGCCGCCGTGTCAGTGGTGAAGAACGGATTACCCGTGCCACCGCCGAAGATGACCACGTTGCCGGCTTCGAGTTCGCGTACCGCAGTGTCGCGCTCGAAGGCTTCGCCAACATGGGCAATCTGCACCGCGGTCTGCACGCGCGCAGGAACGCCAGCCTGCAGCAGCGCATCCTTCAGTGCAAGCGCATTCATCACGGTGGCAAGCATGCCCATCGAATCGGCGGTCGCCCGGTTCATTCCGGACAACGCACCGGTGGCGCCGCGAAACAGGTTGCCGCCGCCAACCACGATGCCAACCTGCACGCCCAGCGCCGTCACCTCGCGAATCTGCTCGACGAAGCCGGCCAGCGTTTCCGCGTGATAGCCGAAACTGTCCGGGCCCATCAGTGCCTCACCGGACAGTTTCAGCAGGATGCGCCGGGGACGCATCCTGTCGGACCCTTGCGCCATCCTGCGTCAGACCTGGGCAGCAGCCGCGACTTCGGCGGCGAAATCCGTAACCTTCTTCTCGATGCCCTCACCCACCACATACATGGTGAAACCGTGGCACTGCGCGTTCCTGCCCTTCAACACCTGTTCGACGGTCTGCTTGTCATCCTTGACGAAGGGCTGCGAGAGCAGGGTAACTTCCTTGAGGAACTTCTGCACAGTGCCTTCGGCGATCTTCTCCAGCATGGCCTCGGGCTTGCCGGCTTCCTTGGCCTTTTCGATGGCGACGCGGCGCTCGGTATCGATGAGATCCTGCGACACGCCGGACGCGTCCAGCGACTTCGGCTTGGAAGCTGCAATGTGCATGGCGATGTCGCGGGCGATGGCTTCGTCGCCGGAGACGTCGACCAGCACGCCGATCTTGTTGCCGTGGATGTAGCTGACGAACTTGCCGGTCGCATTCATGCGCACGAAACGGCGGATGCTCATGTTCTCGCCAATCTTGCCGACCAGCTCGGTGCGGAAGGCCTCGACCGTGGTGTCCTTGTACGGCAGCGCGGACAGCGCAGCGACGTCGGCCGGGTTCTGGCCCAGCACCATTTCGGCGAGCGCGTTGGAAAGCGCCATGAAGTCATCGTTCTTCGCCACGAAGTCGGTTTCGCAGTTGACCTCGACCATGGCTGCGGACTTGCCGTCGGCGGCAATGGCAATCGTCACCACGCCTTCGGCAGCCACGCGTCCGGCCGTCTTGGCGGCCTTGTTGCCGAAGCGCACGCGCAGGATCTCCTCGGCTTTCTGCATGTCGCCGCCCGCCTCGGACAACGCCTTCTTGCAATCCATCATCGGTGCGTCAGTTTTCTCGCGCAGGTCCTTGACCATGCTTGCGGTGATTTCAGCCATTTCCTACTCCCAAAAGTTCAGTTCAAACCAGCAATTCAATATGGAAAGAGGGGCACACGCCCCTCCCCGAATGCGCCGCCGGGAGGGACTCCCGGCGAAGTGACGATACGTCGCGCTTACTCGGCCGCGACGCCGCCTTCTTCCTCAATCTCGACGAACTCCTCGCCGCCGACAATCTCGGTGATCACCTGGGCGCGACCTTCCAGCACGGCATCGGCCATGCCGCGCGCGTACAGACGAATGGCCCGTGCCGAGTCGTCGTTGCCGGGGATGACGTAATCCACGCCGTCCGGGCTGTTGTTGGTATCGACCACGCCGATGACTGGAATGCCCAGCTTCTTGGCCTCGGTGACGGTGCCCTTCTGGTAGCCGACATCGATGATGAAGATCGCGTCGGGCAGTCCGCCCATTTCGCGGATGCCGCCCAGGCTGCGGTTGAGCTTGTCGACTTCGCGCTGGACCGTGAGGATTTCCTTCTTGGAGAGGCGACCGGGTTCGGCAATCTGGGCTTCGAGATCGTTCAGGCGCTTGATCGACTGCTTGACTGTCTTGAAGTTGGTCAGCATGCCGCCAAGCCAGCGGTTATCGACGTAGGGCATGCCGGCGCGTTCGGCTTCCTCACGCACGATGTCGCGCGCGGCGCGCTTGGTGCCAACGAACAGCACGGTACCCTTGTTGGCGGCGAGCTGGCGCACGAACTTCTGCGCCTCCTGGAACAGCGGCAGGGATTTTTCCAGGTTGACGATATGGATCTTGTTGCGATGCCCAAAGATGAACGGGGCCATCTTGGGATTCCAGAAACGGGTCTGGTGGCCGAAGTGGACACCGGCTTCCAGCATTTGACGCATGGTGACGGACATGAAAATCTCCTAAAGGGTTGAGCCTCCACCTGCCAGCAGCTGCGCGGCCCCCGGCGGAGCCTGCAACCACCCTTTAATCGGCGGGTGTGCGAATTTGTCCGAACCATTTCGGACAGCCCGCGATTCTAATCCGGCCCGTCGGCTTTATCAAGTTTTCCCTGACGCCGTCCGGGTTTTCCTTGCCGCAGGGAGCATGCGGGATAGAATGCTCCCATGCGTCTCATTTACACGACCCCATGACCGTCACCATCAAAACCGGCGCCGAAATCGAGGGCATGCGCGTGGCCGGTCGGCTCGCCTCCGAAGTGCTGGACTACATCACCCCCTTCGTGAAGCCCGGGGTCACCACGGGGGAGCTCGATCGCCTCTGCCACGACTACATGGTCAAGGTGCAGGGCACGATTCCGGCCCCCCTGAACTACGCGCCTTCCGGACACACACCCTATCCCAAATCGATCTGTGCCTCGGTCAACAACCAGGTGTGTCACGGTGTACCGGGGGACAAGGCGCTAAAGAACGGCGACATCGTGAACCTCGACATCACGGTGATCAAGAATGGCTGGCATGGCGACACCAGCCGCATGTTCGCAGTGGGCGAGGCCTCGATCCAGGCGAAGCGCCTGATGCAGGTTACCTACGAGGCCATGTGGGTGGGCATCGCCAAGGTGAAGCCGGGCGTGCGCCTCGGCGACATCGGCCACGCCATCCAGCACTTTGCGGAGAGCCACGGCTACAGCGTGGTGCGCGAATTCTGCGGACACGGCATCGGGCGTAATTTCCACGAGGATCCACAGGTGCTGCATTACGGCAAGCCGGGCACCGGCCTCGTTCTGGAAGCCGGCATGACCTTCACCATCGAGCCCATGATCAACGCCGGCAAGCGCGACATCCGCCAGTTGCCGGACGGCTGGACCATCGTCACCAAGGATCGCAGTCTCTCGGCACAGTGGGAACACACCGTGCTCGTTACCGAAGGGGGCTACGAAGTCCTCACCGTTTCGGCCGGCAGCCCGGCCGTTCCCGATCGCGTCCGCCAGGCCGCGTGAACGCACCGCCCCTCGCAGACCTGCGCGACCAGCTCAAGTCCGGCCGGGCGGCGCTTGCCGCCGCCTGGCAGGATCGTCCGGTCGCCTCGCGCTATCTCAGCCGCCACGCCGCGCTCGTGGATGGCGTGCTCGTGGCACTGTGCGAACGCCTGGCCCTGCCTGACGCTGCCTGTCTTGCGGCGGTGGGCGGCTACGGCCGCGGCGAGCTGTTTCCGGGTTCCGACGTCGATGTGCTCCTGCTGCTGGACGACGACCCGGATGAGGGCGCGCAGGCCCGGATCGAAGCCTGGGTGCGTGCCTGCTGGGATGTCGGGCTGGAAATCGGGCATAGCGTACGCAGCATTGCCGCCTGCATGAGCGAGGCCGACGCCAACATCACAGTCGAAACCAATCTGCTCGAAGCCCGCTACCTGTGGGGACGCCACGCCCTGTTTGCCGAATTCACGCACCGCTTCGAGGGACGCTTCGATGCACAACGCTTCTTCGAAGGCAAGATCGCCGAGCAGCAGGCGCGCCACGCACGCTACGACGACAGTGCCTACAAACTGGAGCCGAACCTGAAGGACAGCCCCGGCGGCCTGCGCGACCTGCACACCATACATTGGCTGGCGCAGGCCTGCGGCCTGTCGGGCGGCTGGACCGGCATCGCGTGCGCGGGCCTGCTCACCGACGCGGAAGCCAAGCGCATCGCGCGCGAGGAACGCACGCTCGCCACCCTGCGGATCCATCTGCACCTCCTCGCCCACCGTCGCGAGGACCGTCTCGCCTTCGACTATCAGACCGAACTCGCCCAGCGCCTGCAGCTTGCCGCCACGGCACACAAGCGCGCCGGCGAACGCCTGATGCAGGATTACTACCGCGCCGCCAAGCTGATCCAGCGCGCCAACGACATCCTGATCCAGTCGCTTCGCGTGCGCCTGTTCCCCGTAACGGTGCCTCCCGAAATCGTCGATGCCGATTTCCAGGTGCGCGGCAATCTGCTCGAGGCGCGTGCGCCCGACCTGTTCGAGCGCGCCCCCGCGACGCTGTTGCGCGCCTTCATCGTTTATGCCCAGCACACAGGGCTGGCCGGATTCGAGCCCGCCACCCTGCGCGCACTGTGGCGCGGCAGTACGCGCATCGACGCTGCGTTCCGCGCAGATCCCGCCCACCGCGCGCTCTTCATGATGCTGATGCGGCAGCCGGTCGGCGTTACCCGCGCACTGCGCGCCATGCACCGCTATGGCCTGCTCGGGCGCTACATCCCCGCATTCGGACGCATTGTGGGCCAGATGCAGCACGATCTGTTCCACATCTATACGGTGGACGAACATATCCTCACCGTGCTGCGCAACCTGCGCCGGCTCACCGTGCCAGAGCTTGCCCACGAACTGCCCCTGGCCAGCCGGCTGATTGCGGATTTCGACAAGCCCGAACTCCTGTATCTGGCGGCACTCTTCCATGACATCGCAAAGGGGCGGGGCGGCGACCACTCCGAGCTGGGGGCCGCCGATGCGCGCCGCTTCTGCCGCCAGCATGCGCTCGCGCGAGACGACGCCGAACTGGTCGCCTGGCTGGTGGAAATGCATCTGGCGATGTCGCGCACCGCGCAGAAAGAGGACATCAGCGACCCGGAAGTGATCGCTGCCTTTGCCCGCCGCATGGGAGACGTGCGCCGTCTCACCGCGCTGTACCTCCTTACCGTCGCCGACATTCGCGGCACCAGCCCAAAAGTGTGGAATGCCTGGAAAGGCAAACTGCTGGAGGACCTCTATCAGGCGACGCGCGCGCATCTCGCCGGCGACGGTCTGGAAGACGTGCCAGCGAAGCAGGCCGAGGCACGCGTGAATCTTGCACTCTACGGCCTGCCCGCAGATGCCGCCGACGCCCTGTGGAAGCATCTCGATGGCCGCTACTTCACCCGATACGATGCCCGCGACCTCGCCTGGCAGGCACGCATGCTGTGGCGCCGGGCGGAGAGCGCTACGCCGATTGTACGCGCGCGCCTGTCACCGGCTGGCGAAGGCATCCAGGTGCTGGTCTACGCGCCCGACCGCGCCGATATCTTTGCGCGCATCTGCGGATTTTTTGCGCGCATCCAGTACACCATCCTCGAGGCCAAGATTCACACCACGCAGCACGGCTACGCGCTGGACAGCTTCCAGGTGATGGACCTGGCAAACCGCGGCATTCACTACCGCGATTTCCTCGCCTTCGTCGAACACGAACTGGCGCGCGACCTCGATCCCGCCCGGGATATCCAGCCACCATCGCGTGGCCGCCTGTCGCGTCACCAGCGACACCATCCCTACCCCACGACGATACGCCTTGAAGCGGATGCGCCCGGACACGGCCACCTGCTTTCGATCACCTGTGCGGACCGCGGCGGCCTGCTGTACGCCGTGGCCGATGTGCTGATGCGTCATGCGATCGGCGTGTACGCGGCCAAGATCGACACCCTGGGCGAGCGGGTCGAGGATGCCTTCCTGATTCGGGGGGCGTGCCTGGAATCGGCAGTGTGTCGCGCCACGCTGGAGCACGACTTGCGCGAAGCGCTGGCCTAGGGCCTGCCTACAGTGCCGGCCGCGCGTACTCGTCTACATAGCGGCCGCGTGCAGGCGCTTTGCGTGACGGTGCGGGCTTCTTGCGCACACCGTCGACCGGCTTCTTGATCTTGTCGTCCACGTCCGCCTTGCCCCGCGGACGTACGCGCCCCGCGCGGCCCGTCGAGCCCACGCCGTTCGCCTCGCAATCCAGGGCGATGGGTTCGGCAGTTTCCGGCGGGCGGGTCATGCCGCCTCCCGCCATTCGCGCAGGCTGCCCGCCAGCGTGTGGGTCAGCGCGATGAGCCCACCCAGCGCGTCCGCGCTGGCTGCCGACCTGCAGGCGTCGATCTTGCTGTCTGCGTATACCGACAGGATCAGCAGATTGTGCTGCACATCCGCCGGCAGCGGCAGGGTGCCCTCTGCCAGGGCGGTCTGGATGCCATACCAGACCTGACGGCTGGCGGCGAGCGCCTCGGTCAGCTGGGATTCGCGGTTGGGCGCGTTCCAGTAGCGCTGCACGGCCATGAGTTGTGCCGCGATGTCGTCGAGCCGGGCGGTTTCGTCCTGCATCGCGCTGGTCGGGGTCATACGGCTCTGGGCCTGCTGGATCGGGTCTTCCGGGCTCATGTTGTCCTCTGCTCCGGGGCACTTCGCCCACGGTTACGCTTCTGGTTAGCGGCGTGCATGCAGTCAACTTTAGTGCCGGGAAATGCCGTGCCGACGAACGGCGGGGCAGTCAGTCGTCCTGCAGGATCTGTCCCGGGAAAAGCGTCTCGGTAAAGCCGAAATTGCGCAGGTCGCGGATGCGCATGGGATAGAGGATGCCGTGCAGGTGATCGACCTCGTGCTGTACCACGCGCGCATGGAAACCGCCGACGCTGCGGTCGAGCGGCAGGCCTGCGGCATCGAAGCCCTGATAGCGCAGGCTGGCATGGCGCGGCACCAGGCCGCGCATGCCGGGCACCGAAAGGCAACCCTCCCAGTCCTCTTCCATGGCCTCGGACAATGGCGTCAGTACCGGATTGATCAGCACCGTGAAGGGAACCGGCTCGACGTCCGGATAGCGAGGATTGCCATTGACCTCGAAGATCACCACCTGCTGGCTGACGCCGATCTGCGGTGCGGCCAGTCCTGCACCGTTGAGCGCACGCATGGTGTCGATCATGTCCTCGATGAGGGCGGCCAGTTCGTCCGTACCGAAAGCCGCCACCGGACGCGCCTCGTCGAGCAGGCGCGGATCGCCCATTTTCAGAACGTCGCGGACGGCCATGGCTTTTCCAGGAGGATGCATTCGTCAGGCTCAAGCCAGCGCCAGGCACCGGGCGCCAGATCGTCCGGCAGGCGGTAGTCGCCGACGGCTTCGCGATGCAGGGAGACGACATGGTTGCCGGCGGCGGCGACCATGCGCTTCACCTGATGGTATCTGCCCTCGGCGAGCGCTAGGCGGAGCGTGTGCGCATCCACGCGCGCGCATGCGAGTGCAGCGACCGGTTCAGGCGCATCGTTGAGCCGCACACCTTGTCGCAGTGTCTCCAGCATGGCGTCACTCACCGGCTCGGCACATGCCGCCCGGTAGATTTTCGCCACGTTCTTCCTAGGCGAAATCATGCGGTGCTGGAATTGACCATCATCGGAAAACAGCAGCAGACCGGTGGTGTCCTGGTCGAGCCGGCCGATGCACTGCACGCCGCGCTCGTGGAAGGGCAGCGGCAGGAGGGAGAACACGCTGGGATGATGACTGGGTTTGTGGGAACACTCGTGGCCGGCAGGCTTGTGCATCGCGAGATACACGCGTTCGCGGTAACGCCAGGCGACGCCGTCGAGGGTCAGGATCAGGTTATCAGGCGCGAACTCTGCGTCGGGGTCCTCGCACACCTCGCCGTTCACGGCAACTTCGCCGTGCCGTACGCGCAGCACGCAGCCCCTGCGCGACCCCAAGCCCTGCGATTGCAGGATGCGTGCAAGCTTCATCGCGGAACGAAACAGGCAACCGCCTCGTCTTTGACCAGTTGTTCCAGAAGGTGACGGACCTGCTGCATCACTTCGCCCAGCACAGCCTGGATTTCGCCCATCTGGATGCCGCCCGCGGAACTGCCGCGGCCGGCTGCGTAGTTGACCACCGCACCAACCGCCGCATAGCAGAGGTCGATCTCGCGCGCGAGATAGGCCTCCGGCATGCCGGTCATGCCGACCATGTCGGCGCCATCGCGCTCGATGCGGTTGATCTCGGCAGCCGTTTCCAGACGCGGCCCCTGCACGGCACCGTAGACCCCGCCATCGCGCAGGTGGATGCCTGCATGGGCTGCTGCGGCGAGCAGCGCCGCGCGCATCGACTCGCAGTAGGGATACGTGAAGTCGAGATGCGTGACGGGCTTGTCGGTACCGACGAAGAAGGTCGAGGCACGACCATGCGTGTAATCGATGATCTGGTCCGGCACGGCCAGCGTGCCCGGCAGCAGTTCGGGATGGATGCCGCCGACGGTGGCGACCGACACCACGCGATCGACGCCGTGATCCTTGAGCGCCCAGAGGTTGGCACGGTAGTTCACCTCGTGCGGCGGTATGGTGTGGCCGTAGCCGTGACGCGCCAGGAAGATCACTTCCTGCTCGCAGATGTGTCCGAATGTCAATGCGCCCGAGGGCTCGCCGTAGGGCGTGCGGGCGACCTTGCGGTGGGTGATTTCCAGGTTGGCGAGTTGGGTGAGGCCGGTGCCTCCGATGATGCCCAGCATGGTCAGTGATCCTTCAATGCATAAATTGCAGGCAGGTTGCGCCAGTAGCCGTACGCATCCATGCCGCAGCCGAACACGTAGCGGTTCGGCACCGTGAAGCCGGTGAAATCGGCGTGGATCGGCTTGGTCAGCCCATTGTCCTTGTCGGTCAGGACGGCGGTCAGCACGCGCGCCGCGCCCATTTCCACGAGCTTGTCGCGGATCGCCGCGAGCGTCTCGCCCTCGTCGAGGATGTCGTCAAGGACCAGCACCACGCGACCGGCGACGTTCTTGCCGGGCAGTACACGCCACTCCATCGCGCCGCCTTGCGTGGCCCCGCGATAGCGGGTCACGTGCAGGTAGTCGAACTCCAGTGGAAACGCGAGCCTGGGCAGCAACTGCCCCGCGAACACCACCGCCCCGCCCATCACCGGCAGCACCAGCGGACATTCTCCCGCAAGCTGCAGTGCGATATCGGCCGCCAGCCGGTCGAGCGCGGTCTGCACCGTCTCGGCGGGTGCGATGCACTCGGCGGTATCCAGCAGGCGTTGGGCTTCGGCAGGGTTCATGGCGAGAGTGTACCCGCTTACGCGCAGGCGCGGGTCGGGTATGCTTGGCAGATGGCCGCCCCCGATTTCGACGCCGAAGGCTGGTACGCCCCAGCGACGCGCATTCCGTCGCCTAACTGCGATGCGCGCCCCGACGGAATGGCTGTCGAACTCGTCGTCGTCCACAACATCTCGCTGCCTCCCGGCATCTTCAGCGGCGATGCGGTCATCCGGCTCTTCACCAACCAGCTGGATTTCGATGCGCACCCCTACTACCAGGGCATCCGGGGCCTCAGGGTCTCCGCACATTTCGTCATCCGCCGCGACGGCAGCCTGATCCAGTTCGTACCCTGCAGCATGCGCGCCTGGCACGCCGGTACGTCGAACTGGGAAGGACGCGAGCGCTGCAACGATTTTTCCGTCGGCATCGAGCTTGAAGGCAGCGACGAGACCCCCTTCGCCGAGGCGCAATACGCAACGCTGATCCCCTTGGTCAAGGCGCTGAAGCACCGCTATCCGGTCTGCAACGTGGTCGGCCACAGCGACATCGCCCCCGGGCGCAAGACCGATCCCGGCCCGCATTTCGACTGGCAACGGCTTCGCACCCATGCGTCATGACTGCCGCCTGATTGCCGCTGCGCTGCTCCTTGCCGCGCTTGCCGGCTGTGCGCCCTCGTTGAATCTTGCGGTCGAGCGTCTGCCCTCGCATGCGGTATCCCCCCATGCGGATTCGCCACTGCGGAGGCAACTCGCATCCCGGATACCAGCGGGCGATTCGGGCTTTCATCTGCTCGCCGATGGCCACGCCGCGCTGGCAGCCCGACTGGCGCTGGCGACGCGGGCGAGTCACACGCTCGACGTGCAGTATTACCTGTTTCACAACGACGCCAGCGGCAAATGGGTTGCGGCCGCCCTGTTCGATGCAGCCGAACGTGGCGTGCGGGTGCGCGTGCTGATCGACGATATCGACACCGCCGACAAGGAAGTCGGCCTGGCAACGCTGAACGCCCACCCCAATATCGAGGTGCGTCTGTTCAACCCCTTCCAGACGCGCAGCGGCAATCTCGTCGTCAGGGGCTGGCAGGCGCTGGTGGATGGCGTACGGCTGAACCGGCGCATGCACAACAAGGCCTTCATTGCCGACAACCAGCTCGGCATCACGGGAGGGCGCAACATTGGCGACGAATATTTCGATGCACACCGCGATCTCGCCTTCGTCGATCTCGACGTGCTGGCAGCGGGCACGGTCGTCGATGCGATGTCGCATTCCTTCGACGCCTACTGGAACAGCGAAGCGACCGTGCCCGCAGCGGCCCTGCCGGTGCGCACGAGCCGCAAGCGGCTGGACGCCGCCCGTGCACGCCTGCAGGCCTTCAGCCGAGAACGCCGGCAAAGCGGTTACGGGCGCGCAGTCACCGCAGCCGATCCGGTTCCGGCGCTCCTTTCAGGTGCCCGTCCCTGGACCCTCGCCGCTGCCGATCTCATCGTCGATCCGCCGGAGAAGGCACTCGACCCGACACCTCCTCCCTCCACCCTGCTCGTCGGCCAGCTTGCCGGCCTGTGGATCGACCCGACGCAGCGCGCGCTGATCGTCTCGCCCTATTTCGTGCCGGGCCCGATGGGCATGGCCTACTTCCGCTACTGGCGGCACCTCGGCGTGAAAATCGATGTGCTCACCAACGCCTATGCCGCCAGCGACGTGCCGCTGGTGCATGCCGGCTATGCCAACTACCGCGTGCCGCTGCTGGAAGCCGGCGTCACCCTGCACGAACTCAAGCCCGTCGCCGAACCCATCGGGGGGCGCCTGCGCGACCTGTCCAGTGGTTCCTCCCGCGCGAGCCTGCACGCCAAAACCTTCGTTTTCGACGATCGCCACGTCTTCATCGGCACCTTCAACTTCGATCCGCGCTCGGCCGTGCTCAACACCGAGATGGGCATCGTGATCCATTCGCCCGACCTCGCGCGCGCAGTCACCGCCATCGCCGAGGCAGCCATGCAGCCGGAGCGCAGCTATGCGGTCAGGCTGGTGACGGAGACCGGGGCAGATGGCGTCACACGCCGCCTGCAATGGCACGACCGTCAGGGAAACACAGATCGCGTTTCCGACATCGAGCCGGACACCACGCCCGTGCAGCGGGGCCTGCTGCGCACGCTGCAGGCTCTGCCCATCGAACAGCATCTGTAGGCTGTAAAATCGGGCTTTACGTTCATGCCCGGATCGACATGCGCCTCGGCACCCCACTCTCGCCATCCGCGACCCGCGTCATGCTGCTGGGCGCGGGCGAACTCGGCAAGGAAGTCATCATCGCCCTGCAGCGATTGGGCGTGGAAGTCATCGCGGTCGACCGCTATTCCAACGCGCCAGGCCATCAGGTCGCACATCGTGCACACGTGATCCAGATGAGCGATGCCCAGGCGCTCAGGGCACTCGTCGAGCAGGAAAAACCCCATTTCATCGTGCCCGAGATCGAAGCCATCGCCACCGAGGAATTGCTCGCCATCGAGGCTGCGGGACGCGCCACCGTGATTCCGACCGCGCGTGCGGCGAATCTCACCATGAACCGCGAGGGCATCCGGCGGCTCGCCGCCGAGACCCTCGGTCTTCCCACTTCGCCCTACGTGTTTGCCGGCAGCCCCGCCGAAATGACCGCTGCTGCGCAGGAGCTCGGTTACCCGGTCATCGTGAAACCGGTCATGTCCTCGTCCGGCAAGGGCCAGTCGCGCGTGGACGATGCGAGCCAACTGGCTGACGCGTGGGCGTACGCCGCGGCAGGCGGACGCGTCGACAAGGGCCGCGTCATCGTCGAGGGCGTGATCGACTTCGACTACGAGATCACGCTGCTTACCGTACGCGCGAAGAACGCGTCGGGCGGCATCGACACGCATTTCTGCGCGCCCATCGGCCATGTGCAGGTCAAGGGCGATTACGTCGAGTCCTGGCAACCGCAACCCATGTCCTCCGCAGCACTGGCGCGGGCCCAGGAGATCGCGGCCGCAGTCACCGGCAATCTCGGCGGCCTGGGACTTTTCGGAGTGGAGCTTTTCGTCCGGGGCGACCAGGTGTGGTTTTCCGAGGTCAGCCCGCGCCCGCACGACACCGGCATGGTGACGCTGGCCACGCAGCGGCAGAACGAATTCGAACTGCACGCCCGTGCCATCCTCGGCCTACCGGTCGATACTGCCTTGCGCGAACCGGGCGCCTCGGCGGTGCTCTACGGCGGCATCGATGCCCGCGGCATCGCCTACGAGGGCGTCGCCGACGCGCTCGCAGCGCCGGGCGTCGATCTGCGCCTGTTCGGCAAGCCTGAGAGCTTCGCACACCGCCGCATGGGCGTGGCGCTGGCGACGGCATCCACCACGGACGCGGCCCGGACGCTCGCCAAGGCTGCCGCTGCCAGCGTCAAGCCGGTTCCTGCATGACATGAACACGCATTACGCACGCCTGGGCGGCAGCGCAGCCATCCGCAAACTGGTGGACCGCTTCTACGATCTGATGGACGAGGATCCTGACTATTACGGCATCCGCAAGCTGCATCCGGCCGACCTCGCCGAATCACGCAACAAGCTCGCCTGGTTCCCCAACGGCTGGACCGGCGGCCCGCCGGATTACGTCGATCGCTTCGCCCCCCCTTTCCTGCGGCGACGGCACATGCCCTTTGCCATCGGCGAGGCAGAGCGCGACCAGTGGATGGCCTGCATGCAGCGCGCAATGGACGAGTCCGTCATCGCGCCGGACCTGCGACAGGAACTGGAGGCGGCCTTCTTCAAGACCGCCGATTTCATGCGCAACCAGCCAGACTGACATGCGGCGCGCGATCATCTGGGGCACCCTGCTGACGCTGCTGGCCAGCCTGCTGGTCCTGCCCTGGCTGGCGCTCGACGACGCTCCGTCGATCGAGCCTCCGGCCGAATTCCGCCGCGGCGATCTGGCCTGGGTGAAATCCCTGTTCTACAAGCATGACCCGCGCCGGCAGACACCCGGCGTGGTGCAGAGCATCCAGCTCGACGAGGCCGAGCTCAACCGTCTGCTCAACTACGCGGTCGAACTGCGCCGGGTCTCCGGCATCGCAGCCGAACTCACGCCGGGGCGGGCGACGCTTACAGCCACGCTGGAGGTCCCGGGCAATCCCTTCGGAAGCTATCTCAACGTTACGGCCGAAGTGGCCGATGCCGCCGATGGCATACGCATCGACAGCATGCAGCTGGGCAGCCTGCCCATCCCGGGTGCGCTGGCCGACTGGAGCATGCGGCTGGTCCATCGCCTGCTGCGCCGCGATGCGACCTACGCCGCGCTGGCCGACGCCTTCACACGTGTGAATTTTGACGAAAACCAGGCCACGCTCGATTACCGCTGGCGACCCGAGCTGCTGACTCGGATCGAGCGCAAGAGCGTCGAACTGCTGATTCCAGCGGAAGACCAAGCGCTGATGCTGCTCTATGCGGAACGTCTCGACGCGCTGCTGAAACCGCACCCGCATGGCAGCCGACTGTCGCTCGCGCAGGTGATGCCGGCCCTGTTTGCCTGGCCTCTGCAGACGGGTTCCGATGCAGCCGGAGAGAACCGCGCTGCGCTGACCGCACTGGCTGCCTATCTCGCCGGCATCAGCCTGCCCAAGCTGCTGGAAAGCGATGGCCGCTCGATCCGGCGCGCACCGAAGGTGCTGCTCTCGCTGCACGGCCGGCGCGATTTCGCCGAGCATTTCACCATATCGGCCGCACTCTCGGTCAATGGCGGCAGCCGGCTGGCCAATGCCATCGGCCTCATCAAGGAAGAGGAAGATGCCGGCAAGGGCTCAGGCTTCAGCTTCACCGACCTCGCCGCCAACCGGGCAGGTGTCCGTCTGGGCGAGGCCGCCACCGGGCCGGATGCAGCACAGATCCGGCAGAAACTGGCTGCCGCACGGGGCGACGCCGCGCTGTTGCCCGATTTCCGTGACCTGCCCGAGTTCATGCCGCAGGCCGAATTCGACCGCCGCTTCGGTCCTGTAGGCGGGTCGCGCTACCTGGCCGTGATTGCACGCATCGACGCCCGTCTGGCCGCACATCCGCTCGCGCGCGAAACTGCACAATATTGATGGGAAACTCAAATACTAGACTTTCCCATCAATAACCAGCCGAGGTTTAATTGTTATTGATCCGAAACGTCATGCCGCATAACGAGATCTTGCGATGCATTTTGACCGTACCTTGATGTCAAGAATCAACGTTTCGGATCAATAATCGGGGCCTGATCACGCTATATTTCGCGGCAAGCCGCAGGGGCGGGCCGATTCGGCGCACATCTCCTTGTGGCAGCCTGCTTGCTGTGCCCGCACAGCGGTGTGGACTGCTTCGCGGCCCGCACCTCAAACCGACCTCGCCGCAGGCGTGAACGGGTCCTTGTCAGGCAAACCTGATAGAATGCCGGGTTTTCCAGAATCCGGCCCGGCGGCCCAGTCCAACCATGTCCCGCAAGCTCCGCAACATCGCCATCATCGCCCACGTCGACCATGGCAAGACCACGCTGGTCGACCAGCTGCTCAAGCAATCCGGCACTTTCCGCGACAACCAGGCCGTTGACGAACGGGTCATGGACTCGAACGATCTGGAAAAGGAACGCGGCATCACCATCCTGGCGAAGAACACCGCCATCACCTATGGCGACACCCACATCAACATTGTCGACACCCCCGGCCACGCCGACTTTGGCGGCGAGGTCGAGCGCGTGCTCGGCATGGTCGACGGCGTGGTGCTGCTGGTCGACGCGGTCGAAGGCCCGATGCCGCAGACCCGCTTCGTCACCAAGAAGGCGCTGGCACTCGGCCTGCGCCCGATCGTGGTCATCAACAAGGTCGATCGTCCCGGCTCGCGTCCGGACTGGGTCGTCGACCAGACCTTCGACCTCTTCGACAAGCTCGGCGCCACCGACGAGCAGCTCGACTTCCCCATCATCTACGCCTCCGGCCTCAACGGCTGGGCCTGTCTAGACCTCAAGGACGCGCCCTCGCAGGGTGGGTCGGCAGCCGACATGGTGCCCCTGTTCGAAACCGTGCTCTCGCACGTCCCCACCCCGCCCGGATCGGCCGACGCCCCGTTGCAGTTGCAGATCGCCGCGCTCGACTATTCCACCTACACCGGCCGCCTCGGCGTCGGTCGCGTGCTCAACGGCCGCATCAAGCCCGGCATGAACGTCGCGGTGATGAACCACGAAGACCTGGTCGCCACCGGCCGCATCAACCAGGTGCTGGGTTTCAAGGGCCTAGACCGTATCGAGGTCAGCGAGGCCGAAGCCGGCGACATCATCATCATCTCCGGCCTCGACGACATCGGCATCGGCGTCACCATCTGCGACAAGGACAATCCGGTCGGCCTGCCCATGCTGTCGGTCGACGAACCCACGCTGACCATGGACTTCATGGTGAACTCGTCGCCGCTCGCCGGCACCGAAGGCAAGTTCGTCACCAGCCGCCAGATCCGCGACCGCCTCACCAAGGAACTGCTGACCAACGTCGCACTGCGCGTCGAGGACACCGGCGACGCCGATGTGTTCCGCGTCTCGGGCCGCGGCGAACTGCATCTCACCATCCTGCTGGAAAACATGCGCCGCGAAGGCTTCGAGCTCGCCGTCGCCAAGCCGCGCGTGGTCTACAAGGAGATCAACGGCGAGAAGTGCGAGCCGTACGAGAACCTCACCATCGACCTGGAAGACGAACACCAGGGCGGCATCATGGAAGAAATCGGCCGTCGCCGCGGCGAGCTGACCAACATGGAATCCGACGGCAATGGCCGCACCCGCCTCGAATACCACATTCCCGCGCGCGGCCTCATCGGTTTCCAGTCCGACTTCATGACCATGACGCGCGGCACCGGTCTCATGAGCCACGTCTTCGACGATTACGGCCCGGTGAAGGCCGACCTGCCGGGCCGCCACAACGGCGTGCTGGTGTCGCAGGAAAACGGCGAAGCCGTCGCCTACGCGCTGTGGAACCTGGAAGACCGCGGGCGCATGTTCGTCTCGCCTGGCGACAAGCTATATGAAGGCATGGTCATCGGCATCCACAGCCGCGACAACGACCTGGTCGTCAACCCGATCAAGGGCAAGAAGCTGACCAACGTGCGCGCCTCCGGCACCGACGAAGCCGTGCGCCTGACCCCACCGGTCAAGCTCACGCTGGAATCCGCCGTCGAATTCATCGACGACGACGAACTGGTCGAGATCACACCCAAGTCGATCCGCATACGCAAGCGTCACCTGCAGGAGCACGAGCGCAAGAAAGCGGCGCGCGAGGCGGCGTAAAGGCCAGCCCATCGCTCTGAACCCGGCCCTGCGCCGGGTTTTTTGTGCGCGCCAGCGGGTAGAATCGCCGCATGACTTCCGTCGAGTTCCTCCTCGTTGTCGGCCTTGTCGTCCTCGCCGGGCTGTCTCTCCTGTTGCTGCTTCGCCTGCAGGTCCTGCGCCGCGACCAGGCCAGCCTCCCCGCGCAACTGATGCAGGACATGGAAGCCCGTCACCGCGCGGTGCTCGCCGATCTGCACAGCGGACTCGCGCAGCAATCCGACCGCATGCAGACCCAGCTCGCCGCCTTGCAGGTGGCGCAAACCGAACGGCTGGCGGAGACACGCGAAACCGTCACCAGCCAGTTCGGCCGGTTCCAGAGCGCGATGCTGGAAAAACTCATCGAGCAGGGCCGCGCCGAACAGAGCCTCCTGCAGGACACGCTCAAGGGCATGACCGGGCAATTCAGCGAACGCGTGCACCAGCTCTCGCAGACCGTGGACGGGCGACTCAACGAAATCTCCGGCAAGGTCGCCGAACGGCTCGACGAAGGCTTCAAGAAGACCAACGAAACCTTCACCTCGGTGATGAGCCGGCTGGCGGTGATCGACGAGGCACAGAAGAAGATCGAGGGGCTGGCGACCAATGTCGTCTCGCTGCAGGAAATTCTCGGCGACAAACGCGCGCGCGGTGCCTTCGGCGAAATCCAGCTCGAAGCCCTGGTGCGGAACAGTCTGCCGCCGGACGCCTACGTCTTCCAGCAGGGGCTAGCCAGCGGCGTGCGCGCCGACTGCATGCTGATCCTGCCCGACCCCACCGGCCGGGTCTGCGTCGATTCGAAATTCCCGCTGGAAAACTACAGCCGCATGTTCGACGACAGCCTGCCGGCATCCGAACGCGATGCAGCACGCCGGCAGTTCAAGACGGACGTGAGAAAGCACGTCGACGACATCGCCGCAAAATACATCGTCGAAGGCGAAACCTCGGACGGTGCGGTAATGTTCCTCCCCGCCGAGGCCGTGTTTGCGGAAATCCATGCGTATCATCCCGACCTCGTCGAACACGCGCAGAAGAAGCGTGTCTGGCTCACCTCGCCGACCACGCTGATGGCGGTGCTGAACACCGCGCGCGCGGTGATCCGCGATTCGGAAACGCGGCGCATGGCGCACGTCATCAAGGACGAGCTATCCAAGCTCGCCAAGGATTTTGCCCGCTTCGACGAGCGCATGAAGAAACTCGCCACCCACATCGAACAGGCCAGCAAGGACGTCTCCGACGTGCGCATTTCCAGCGACAAGATCAGCAGGCGCTTCGCACAGATCGAGCGGGTGGAGCTCGAACATCCGCATGGCGACGCCACGGCAATGCGCCTGCTCGACGCCGACGAATGAACTGGTATGGGCACTGGAAGCGCGAACGCCTCCTGCGTCGCCATCGCATCCCGCAGATGGAGTTCGACGATGCCGCCGCTGGCCTGCCTCTGCTCACCGGTCTCGCGCCGGAGGAACGCGAGATGCTGCGCGATCGGGCCAGCCTGTTGCTGGCCGACAAGCATTTTTCCGCCGCCGGCGGCGCGGAGGTCGAACGCCCCGTCCAGCTGCGCATCGCCCTGCAGGCCTGCCTGCTTACCCTACACCTCGACGAAGCCAGCTATCGCGGCTGGAGCGAGATCATCCTCTACCCCGATGAATTCCTGCGTCCGCATGAAGAGATCGATGAAGCCGGCGTCGTCCACATCAGCCGCGACATCCTTGCTGGCGAATCCTGGCACGGCGGCCCTCTGGTGTTGTCCATCGCCGATGTGGCCGCAAGCGGCCGGCTCGAAGGCTATAACGTCGTGCTGCACGAATTCGCGCACAAGCTCGACATGCTGAACGGCGACGCCAACGGCTTTCCGCCCTTGCATCGCGGCATGAAAGCCGCCGACTGGGCGCGCGATTTCAGCACCGCCTACGAAGACCTGTGCGCGCGCGTCGACGCTGGCGAGGACACGATTGTCGACCCCTACGCCAGCACCAGTCCGGCCGAGTTCTTCGCCGTCGCCACCGAAATGTTCTTCGAAGTCCCCGACCTGCTCGTCGATACCTATCCCGCGGTCTATGTGCAGATGCAGCAGTTCTACCGCCAGGATCCGCTGGCGCGGCTGGGGCGCCCCACATGAAGCCCCTGCCCATCGCCACCCGCGCCAACGAGATCGCGCCCTTCCACGTGATGGACATTCTCGCCCGCGCGCAGGCGCTGGAAACCGCAGGCCGCGACATCATCCATCTCGAAATCGGCGAGCCCGATTTCGCCACGCCTGCGCCCATCGTCGAAGCCGGCATCCGTGCCTTGCGAGACGGCCACACGCATTACACCGGCGCGCTTGGCCTGCCCCAGCTGCGCGAGGCCATCGCCACCTTCCACGCAGCGCGCTGGCAGGCGCCGGTCGACGCGTCGCGCATCGTCGTCACGCCCGGCGCATCGGGCGCACTGCTGCTGGCGCTGGGCCTGCTCGCCGGCCCCGGGGACGATGTGCTGATGGCCGATCCGGGCTATCCCTGCAACCGTCACTTCGCGCGCTTCTGCGAGGCCCGCCCGGTCTCCATCCCGGTCGATGCCTCGACCGGTTTCCAGCTGACGCTCGACCGGATCGAGGCGCAGGCCACGCGAGCCACGCGCGCCGTGCTGATCGCCAGCCCGTCCAACCCCACCGGCACAACGCTGCCTTTCGAGGAACTGGCGCGCATCCGCCACTGGTGCGCCACGCGCAACATTGCGCTCATCGTCGACGAGATCTACCTCGCCCTCACCTATGCTGGTCCCGAACGCAGTGCCGCCGGCTGGGAGGACGTGTTCGTCGTCAACAGTTTCTCCAAATACTTCCTGATGACCGGCTGGCGGCTTGGCTGGCTGACCGCACCCGCCTGGGCGATCCCTGCGCTGGAACGGCTGGCGCAGAATCTCTTCCTCGCCGCGCCCACGCCCGCACAACATGCCGCGCGCGCAGCCTTCATGCCGGACACCCTGGCTATCCTGGAAGCCCGAAAAGCAGAATTGAAACAGCGGCGCGATGTTCTCCTTCCCGCCCTGCAAACACTCGGTTTCGAAATTCCGACCGTTCCCCAGGGAGCGTTCTATCTGTACGCCGATTGCAGCCGCTTCACGGAAGACAGCCAGGCGTTCGCCCGGCGCCTGATCGAGGAAGCCGGCATTGCGGCAACGCCGGGGATTGATTTCGGCGCGCATCGTGCCGCACGGCACATCCGCTTTGCCTATACCCAGCCGTTGCCGCGTCTGCACGAAGCGGTCGAAAGGCTGGAACACCTGCTACAGGCGTAAAAAAACCGGCCCGAAGGCCGGTTTTTCGTTCCCGAACCCGGAATTACTGGGCAGCGGGAGCGTCGGCGGGAGCAGCAGCGTCGGCGGGAGCAGCAGCGTCGGCGGGAGCAGCAGCGTCGGCGGGAGCAGCTTCGGTCGCGGCAGCGTCAGCAGCCGGGGCTTCGGCGGGAGCAGCAGCTTCCGGAGCCGGGGCTTCAGCAGCCGGGGCTTCGGCAGGAGCAGCGGCTTCTTCTTTTTGACCGCAGGCGGTCATGGAAGCAGCCAGCAGAGCAGCCAGGAGAACGGAGTATTTCATTTGATTTCCCTTTACATACAGTAATTAAAACCCACACCAGAGATCGGTCCGGGACTTGTGATCCAGCCGACGCGCGAAATTCTAGCAAATCGGTAAAAGAAAACCACAATCTATTGAATTTCTTCAATGGCGCGATCATGGCGTTGCTTGGGCACAACAGAGCTGTACAATGCGCGCCGGAAAGCCTTTGTAGCAAAGGAAAACCGCTTTCAGGGTGCGATGAATTCGCCCGGCCGGCTACCCGGCCGAATTTTGCCCTGATAAATGAAACCCGCCCCGTATCTGCGCGTTCCGTCTGGTGCCGTCACGAGCTCGTTCTCGCTCCAGATCCAGACATGCCCGTCGCGGGTATCGAGAATGAAGGCGCGTCCTCCGCCCTTGCCGCCATCGGCGCCGGCCAGCGGAAACGCCTCGTAACGTCTGTCGTCGTCCGCCTGTACGACGCCCGGCGCCGCAAGCAATCCCAGCAACAGTATCATCGGGGTGCGCATAGGGGTCTCCCTCATCCGAAGAGTGCGGCCACGGTGGCCGCGTCCAGTACGTACTCGTGGTTACAGATATCGTCGTGCACGCGGATCTCGCCGTGCTCGGCGAGGATCGCCTCGCATTCGCCGCGGCCGATGCCGCGCAACATGGCGAAGATCTTGGCTGGATCGTAGGGACAATGGTAGCTGACCGGGCGCGGATCGTAGACGCGCACGTCCTCTTCCGGAAACAGGCGCTCGATCAGCTTGATGGCGCCCAGCCCGAGCAACTCATCCGCACGCACGGTATCGGCCAGCAGCTGCATACGGGCCCATCCATCGGTATCGCGGGCAGACGCACCGGGAAGTGCCTGCAGTAAAAGACCGGCGGCGGCATCGGCACCGGCTGCCAGCCACAGGCGCGTGGGCAGTTGTTCGGACTGTTCGAGATAGTGCTCGAAAACTTCTGCGAGCGTATCCCCTTCGATGGGAACATGGCTCTGGTAGGGTGCCCGCATGTCGGCCGTGTCGAGGGTAAGCGTGAGCGCCCCCTCGCCAAGCAGGACCGGGAGCGGCCCCTGCCGGATGTCCGCATCGGCCCGCGCCATGCCGCGCAGGCGCAGTTGCGCGTCGCAGTCCATCACCAGCAGCGAAACACCGCCGTCGCCGCGCAACTGGAAGGTGAGACGGCCGGCCTGCTTCAGATTGGCTGCAATCAGCACGGTTACGGCTGCCATCTGGCCCAGCAGGTCTCGGGCGGGCACAGGATAGTCGCGCCCGGCGGACATCTCCTGCCAGGCGCTGCCGAGTTGCACCCAGGCCCCGCGAATATCGAGCTGCTCGAACAGGAATCCGCGCACGCGGTTGGGCGAAGTGTCCGGGGCACTCAATTGAGCTGCACCCGTTCGCCCCACGGTACCCTGCCCTTGCCTTTCACCAGCCAGATCACGGGGTAGTTCGGCGGGGCCTTGGGAAAGTCGCCCTCGGCGTCGGTGAAGTACACCAGCAGGTTGGGACTGCGGTTTTCCGCCTCCACCCAATCGAATACAGGACGGAAGTCGGTACCGCCGCCGCCTTCGATTTCCGGGGGCAACTGCATGGCGTCCCAGGGCTCGAATTCCCACGGCGCTTTCTCGGCGATGCGGTTGTCGCACGCCAGCAGCGTGACCTTCGCGCGCACCTGGCCCTTGAGGGCATCGAGTTCAGTGACAAACACACGCAATTCCTCGTCCGAGATGGAACCGCTGGTATCGATTGCGGCGACGACATCGAGCCCTTCGCTCGACAGGCGCGGCAGCAGCGCATCGCCTTCGCGGCGCGAAGGTCTTCGCCAGGAATAGTCGTCGCGCTGGTTGACCGCAAAGAAGCGTGCCAGCAACGCGCGCCAGGGCAGGCTCGGCGCCAGGAGGTCATCCACCCAGCGCAGCATCGACTGCGACAGCTTGCCGGCCTGGCGTGCCACCTGCGCCGCGGCGGCGAGGCGGTTCTTCCACTGTTCGGCGAGTTCCTCGCGCTCGCTCTGCGACAGCGGGTCGGGCTTCTGCGATGCCTGGCCGCCGCTGCCCTCGCGCTCTTCGGCTTCGCTCTGGCCTTCCAAACCCCGCCCGCCGGATTCGCCGGCCTCGGGGTTGTCCTGCCGCTGGCTGTCGTCAGGGCTCGCGCCGGCCTCGTTGTCGCTGTCGAAGAGGTGTTCGTCGAAGGATTCCTCCTGCGTGTCGTCGGGGATCATCGGGTAGATTTCTTCCGCCGACAGCGTCATGAAGTTCTGGTCGGCGAGAATGCCATGCAAGGGCGGCTTCATGCCGTCCTCGATGAGCACCAGATTGACCGCGTGCTCGCAGGCCACGTCCCAGCGCCGCTTGATGCGGCCATGACGACGGTGGTCATGGCCCATGGCACAGTGCATCGCCTCGTGCGCCAGAACGAACTGGGTCTGCGCGAGATTCAGGCTCTCGATGAAACCGGGATTGAAGTAGAAGGCGCGGGCGTCGGTCGCCGTGGTCTTGCACCACTCGGGCGCGGCCTTCAGGGGCAGGTGCATCACCAGCGAGCCGAGGAAGGGCCTCTCCATGATGAGCCGCGTGCGCGCTGCGGCGAGCTTGGTGAGGATGGGCGCGAGCGCGGCGTCGTCGGCTTCGCTCATGGATTCAGTGCTCGTACAGGACGAGATCGGCGATGCTGTTCGCCCATTCGGCAAAGGCCGGCACGGCGAACAACGGGCGGCCGACCGCGCGATGCAGGTCGGATACCAGCATCACGCCGAGTTCGCGCTGCGGAAAGCGGTGCGCATACTTGAGAATGTTGCTGTAGATCGTCGCCGCATTGCCGCTGTCTGCCGCCTGCACGGCCTTCCTGACCAGCGCAGCCGCCACGCCGTACTGCAGGTCGACGCCCTGCGGCACCTCGGCATCCCCGCCCTCGATGATGGCATCGATGTCGGGCATCTGCGCCATGTTGTCGACGAAGGTTTTCAGCTCAAGTCCGGCGGACTGGCCGACGCAGGCGACCAGCGCGTCGGCGAGCAGATCGGTGCGGTCGAATTTCTGCAGGGCGCGGTGGGCGAATTCCCAGGACCGCGGGCTGGGAAACGCGATGGGCGTATGTGCCGGATCGAAGCTGAACAGGAGATCGGGGCGAAAGCGCAGGAAGGCGATCACGCGCGAATCGATATCCTCGCCGTAGGCCCAGTCCACCCAGTCGTCGAGATGGACCTCGACCTCGTAGTGGGTGAAGCGGTTGGCCAGCGGCGCCGGCATCGCGTAGGTCACACCGCGGTCGCCCTGGCGGTTGCCCGCGGCGAAGATCACCCAGCCTTCCGGCACCTGGTATTCGCCCAGGCGGCGGTCGAGGATGAGCTGGTAGGCCGCGGCGGACACCGTCGGCGGCGCCGAGGTAAGCTCGTCGAGAAACAGGATGCCAGCGGGGCCGTGGCGTTCGGCGTCGGGCAGGACGGACGGGATGGACCATTCGACCAGGTTGCCGCTGCGGAAGGGAATGCCGCGCAGGTCGGTCGGTTCCATCTGGCTCAAACGGATGTCGATCAGCGGTACGCCGTGCTGCTGCGCGATCTTGGCGACGATCTGCGACTTGCCTACGCCCGGCGGGCCCCACAGCATCACCGGCGTGTGGTGGCCGTCGGCGGCGCTTTCAAATTCGCGGTCGAGGATGGTTTCGATATGGGAGGGGCGCATGGCAGTCGCAACAACGGGTGGAATGCCGCAAATCATAATCGCTGGTGCCGCATGCGGCCAACTTCGTCCTTGATCGGCATGGGGAGATTTTGTTACCGTGCACCGAGATTCCACGAGCCGATCACGATGAACTTTTGCAGCGAATGCGGCAGCGCCGTGGTAGTGCGTGTCCCCGACGGCGACCATCTGCCGCGACACGTCTGTCCCGACTGCGGCACGATCCATTACCAGAACCCGAAGATGGTCGTCGGGTGCATTCCGGAGTGGGAAGACAAGATCCTGCTGTGCCGGCGCGCGATCGAACCGAAGTACGGCCTGTGGACCCTGCCTGCCGGCTTCATGGAAAACGGCGAGACCACGCTCGAAGGCGCAGCGCGCGAAACCTGGGAGGAGGCCGGGGCGCGCATCCAGGTCGGCGGACTGTACACGCTCTTCAACCTGCCGCACATCAACCAGGTCTACCTGATGTTCCGCGCACGCCTGCTCGACCTGGATTTCCAGCCCGGCATCGAATCGATCGAGGCAAAACTCTTCACCGAAGCCGAAATCCCCTGGGACGAGATTGCCTTCCGCACCGTGCGCCAGACGCTGGAGCTCTATTTCCGCGACCGCCGCAGCGGCAGCTTCGACTTCCACTTCGGCGACATCCGCACACGCTGACCTGCGCGGCTGTCGGGCTCAGGCCGCTGCGGCAAACTGCTCGCGGCCGATCACATCCATCCCGACCCGGAACCAGCCCTCGTGGCTTTCCAGTACCTCGCCGAGACGCAGGCGGTACAGCATGTCGTCGTCGCGCAACAGCAGCCTGGCGCCGATGCGATAGTGCGATTGCGGCAGCAGCAGGTTCGACAGTCCGTGTCCCTCCTCGGACTGGGCCATCGGCAGAAACACGGCCCAGGTCTTTTCCTGGGTCATCTCCGGCATCTCACCGTCGTAATAGACCTCGACCCGCTTGGGATGGCGCGACAGCCGATGCGCGCCGACCAGGAACTGCCCCTCCTCCTCGCGGCTCCAGCGTACGGCCAGCAGCTGCCAGACATTCTCGGCCGGATCCCAGCTCACCGCGACCAGCCGGCCGTGCGGCAGCGCTGTCTGCTCGGACAGGGCGAAGCCCATGCCCTCCGTGCTCTCGTCGCGCAGCATCCAGGAATCCAGTGCCGGGCGCGCGGCGGCGGTGCCCGGCTGCACCAGCGCCGCGAGGATGCGTTCCATGCCGGTGGCGACCCAGACGCGACCGAAGCGGTGCGTACGCTGGCGGGTGCGGCGTATGCCGCCGCGCTCGATCAGGCTGGCCATCTGGCGCGTGAGTCCGTTCTCCTCGGTATCGGTCTGGTCGAGCGACTTCAGGTAATCGATCATGGGACGCAGGGCCAGGTAGCGCAGACGGCGCCCCTGGACGCATTCGGCATCGAGCACGCTCGCGCCCTCGGCGAGCGAAAGATCCACCATGTGCGTGTGCTCGCCCTTGTGCGGCAGCTTTTCCGGCAGCGGCAGCGGTTCATAGCTGTCGAGTATCTGGGCGATGGCCTCGATCTCCTGTGCACGGTAGCCCAGCGGATGCACCAGCCCCATCAGCACGATCAGGGTGTATTCGCGTGCGCAGTGGGTGGTGCGGGCATTGAGGGTAACCGGCTGGGTCGCGAAGCCATCGCGCTCGAGCAGGCGGTAGATCTTGTGCACGCGGCGCCAGCCCGAAGCGGCCGGCGTGCGGGTCTGATGGAAATCCCAGCGCATCACCAGCCCGGCATAACGCAGCGCACGGGTGGCAATCTCGGCAACGTGCGGCTTGAGTTCCTCGCTGGCCGGGCCGCGGTAGGCCTGCTTCAGCATCGTCAGCCAGGCCTCGGCCATGAGCGACCAGAACATCCAGGATTCGCGCCACAGCGCCTGACGCGCCAGACGGAACGCCGACTGGTTGCGCACGTACTGCTCGACGATGCGGCCCTGCAGGGGTAGCCCTGTTTCCTCCAGCCTGAGCAGGGATTTCATGCGCGCGAGTGTGGCGGCGACGTTTTCCGCGTTGTAGCGTTCCAGCCCCTCGACCAGCGCATGATGCGCATCGTAGTCCGAGTCCGCAGGCAGATTCCGGAGCCATTTGTCCGTGGCCTTGGGCGACGCAAAGGGCGACCCCGATTCGGTCTTGCGGCGGCGGGTAATGGTGGTCAGCATTTCGAACAGATCCGTCATGGCGTGTCATCCTGGTGCAGATGCCTGGACCCGTGCACCATTTGTGCCAGCCCGGGCACTTCCCTCGAACCGCCCTGTAATGCCCGTTTCATCAGGGCGTGACAAACTGCGTCACCTTCATCGGTGACCGGATAGACGAAATACCGACAACGCCTGTCAGGCAGCCGGCAAGGCCGCCACTCTGACACCGCCTCTGTTGTCCCTGCCATTCCGTGCGGGCACCCCGGAGCTGGCCTGCAGCTTGCTTGATTAGTTTATGCTTATATTCTTTCGAAGGAGTTTTCATTGAAGATCACCGCTTTCATTCTGACCGCCGCCCTGAGCATCGGCTCGACAGCACAGGCCGACACCGTTCCGCAAACGCCGACCGGCTGGCTCGCAACGATGGGCGACTTCAGCGCCAACACCCTGCCCGCCCGTGCACCGGAGAATTTCGTCGGCTTCCTCCATGCCGTAACCGAACCGGAATTCCACCAGCAGCGCCTCGGCAACCTCACCGAGCCGGCTTACTGGGGGCGCGCCACCGACACGATGGCCAGCCCCGGCATGGTCGCCAACATGGCGGCAGTAGCCACGCCGCAGACCGCCTTCGCCTGGATGCAGGCCATGATGGACCCGCGCTTCTACGAAGCCGTGGGCACCGTGCTGGGCGACCAGGGCAAATGGATGCGCTGGAGCTTCGCCACCCTGGCGCCGGCCAGCTACCAGCCCTTCGCCAAGCCCTTCGATCCGCAGCTTCATGCACGCTGGCAGGCAATGATCAACCCCATGGTCGCCAGCCCCCTCGCCCGATCCGCCCAGTGAACACGCCGGGCAGGAACCGCCCGGAGCCGGTACAATCCCGCCTCCCCGGATAATGTCGTGGAAACATGGCCGGCTCTCCGTGCAGAGTTGGACTTCGAGGAAGCGTGGCCGAGTGGTTTAAGGCACTGGTCTTGAAAACCAGCGTAGGGCAACCTACCGTGAGTTCGAATCTCACCGCTTCCGCCAGATTGCGGATGCCCCCGTGACCGGGGGCGTTCCTGCTGACGGCCGTTGGTGCGAGAATCCCGCCATGTCCCGCACCACTCCCCTTTCCGCCCGCAATCACGACCGCGACAGCGCGGACATGACCTATGTCTACCCGGTCGTGTCGCGCCGCGCGGGCGGCGTATCGATCGGCGTCAACCTCAATCCCAACAATGCCTGCAACTGGGCCTGCGTGTATTGCCAGGTACCGAACCTGACCCGCGGCACCGCCCCGCCCATCGACCTGGCGCAACTGGAATCCGAACTGCGCACCCTGCTCGATGCGGTACTGCACGGCGACTTCATGCAGACGCGGGTACCCGATGGCGCCCGCCGGCTCAACGACATCGCGCTGTCCGGCAACGGCGAACCCACCAGCGCACGCGAATTTCCTGACGTGATCGAACGGATCGGCCGCGTGATGAACGACCTCCATCTCACCGGAAAAATCAAGCTGGTGCTGATCACCAACGGCAGTCTCGCCGACCGGCCGCACGTGCAGGCCGGCCTGAAGAAAATGGCTGCGCTGAACGGCGAGGTCTGGTTCAAGTTCGACAGCGCCACCGCCGCTGGCATGCGTGCCATCAACCAGACGCGCATCGGCCCTGAGAAGCAGTTCGAGCGTCTGCGCGCCGCTGCGCACCTGTGCCCGACCTGGCTGCAGACCTGCGTGTTCGCCGCAGACGGCGCACCGCCCTCCGAGACCGAACAGGCCGCCTACCTCGCCGCAGTCGCGCGCATCCGCCGCGAGCGGCTCCCCGTCGCCGGGGTACTGCTCTACGGGCTGGCCCGCCCATCGATGCAGCCACAGGCGCCGCGGCTGTCCGTGCTCCCGGCGGCCTGGCTGCAGGCCTACGCGGATCGGATCCGGGCTGCCGGGCTGCCCGTGAAGGTGTCGCCGTGATCCACGGCATCGGCTCCGACCTGCTCGACGCCAGGCGCATCCGCGACGGCCTCGCGCGCTTCGGCGAACACTATGCTGACCGTATGCTGGCGCCGGCCGAGCATGCAGCCTACTACGCCAGCCGCGATCCGGCACGCTTTCTCGCCAAGTGCTTCGCCGCCAAGGAGGCCTTCGCCAAGGCCGCCGGTACCGGCCTGCGCGCGCCGGTCACGCTGCGCAACATCGCCGTGCTGCGCGACACACAGGGCAAGCCCCATATTGCGTGTGCGCCGGAACTCACCGACTGGCTGGCGGAGCGCGGCGTTGGCGCGCATCACGTATCGCTGTCCGACGAAGGCGATTTCGTCATGGCCTTCGTCGTGCTGGAACACGCCTGAGCGCAGGCACAGGAACAACAACCAGGGAGAGACCATGACGCAGGACACCGACAAGGGGACACCATGACACTCGGGCCACTGATGCTCGACGTGGCGGGCACCGAACTCACCGACGACGACCGGCGGCGTCTTGCCCACCCGCTGGTGGGTGGCGTCATTCTCTTTACGCGCAACTACCGCGACCCCACGCAGCTCCAGGCACTCACCACCGAGATCCACGCCCTGAAGTCGGCGCCGCTCCTCATAGGTGTCGATCACGAAGGCGGTCGCGTGCAGCGCTTCCGCGAGGGTTTCACGCGCCTGCCGCCCATGCGGGCCCTGGGCGAGATATGGAACGCACACCCGCAGCAGGCGCGTCATCTTGCGCGCGAGACCGGCTACGTGCTGGCCAGCGAACTGCGCGCGCACGGCATCGACTTCAGCTTCGCCCCCGTACTCGACCTCGACTACGGCGCCTCCAGCGTGATCGGCGACCGCGCTTTCCACCGCGAGCCGCGCGCCGTGTTCGATCTCGGCCAAGCGCTGATGCTCGGCATGAAGGATGCCGGCATGGCCGCCTGCGGCAAGCACTTTCCCGGGCACGGGCACGTCGTGGCCGATTCGCACGTGGCGATCCCGGTGGACGAGCGCACGCTGCCCGAAATCGCACGCAGCGACCTCGCGCCGTTCCGCATGATGATCGAGGCCGGCCTTGCCGCGGTGATGCCGGCGCATGTCATCTACCCGCGCATCGACGCACGGCCCGCCGGCTTCTCCCGCGTGTGGCTGCACGACATCCTGCGCGACGAACTCGGCTTCGACGGTGCCATCTTCAGCGACGATCTCTGCATGGCCGGCGCCGCCGTGGCCGGCGACGTGGTCGCGCGTGTAGAAGCGGCGCTCGCCGCCGGCTGCGACATGGCGCTGGTGTGCAACCGTCCCGATCTGGCCGACGAGGTGCTGGCGCGGCTGAACGCCGACTGGCCCGCCCCGGCCCGCGCACGCCTGGCACGCATGCACGGCCGCCCGCACCCCCCCGGCATGACGCTGCTGCGCGAATCGGTGCGCTACGCCGAAGCGCTGCATCACATCGCCGGCCTCGGCGTGGATTCGGGTTCGCTCAACCTGTCCGACCCGACCGACTACTGTGCACGTTCATAACCACGCCCATCACGACCATGGCGACCCGCAGCTGTCGCTGGAGCGCGGCGAGACCCACGCGCACCATCACCTGGGCCACCAGGGCCACACCGGCAAGCTCATCGTCGCCCTCCTGCTGACGCTGGGTTTTGCCGCCGTCGAGGCCAGCGTCGGCTGGTGGGCCGGTTCGCTCGCCCTGCTGGCGGACGCCGCCCACATGGTGACCGACAGCTCCTCGCTGGGGCTCGCCGCAGCCGCAGCCTGGCTGGCGCGCCGCCCGCCCAGCCTGTCGCATTCCTACGGCTTCGTGCGGGCCGAGATCCTGGCCGCCCTGTTCAACAGCGTGCTCATGCTCGTGCTCATCGTCTTCATCGTGCACGAGGCCCTGCAGCGCTTCGGCAGTCCGCGCGACATCGCCGGCGGCGCCGTGTTGGGTGTCGCTGCCGTGGGCCTTGGCATCAACCTGCTCGTTGCCTGGGTGCTCTCGCGCGGCGAGGCCACGCTCAACAGCCGCGCGGCGCTTCTGCACGTGATGGGCGATGCGCTCGGCTCGCTCGCCGCCATCGCTTCCGGCATCGTCATCCTCACCACCGGCTGGATGCCGATCGATCCGCTGCTGTCGCTCTTCGTCGCCGTGCTCATCCTCGTGTCCGCGCTGCGCCTGTTGCGTGAAGTGCTGCACGTGCTGATGGAAGGCGTGCCCGACCGCATCCATCTCGATGCCGTCGGCCACGATCTCGTCGCCCTGTCCGGCGTCGTGCGCGTGCACGACCTGCATGTATGGACGCTGTCCTCGGGTACGGTTGCGCTGTCCGCGCACCTGGAAATCCGCGATCTCGCCGACTGGCCGCATCTGCTCGCCGCTGCCCGCGACGTACTCGCCAGGCGGCATGGCATCGCGCATGTCACCCTGCAACCTGAAGTGCTGACGGTCGCCCCCCTGGTTCGCGGCGAATGGAAACATCCACCCCCGCCGCCAGCCGGATGAACGCATCCCCCCGGCCGACGCGCGTACTCGACGAGCAGGTACGCGCCCTCTATCAGGGGCTGCCGCCGATCATCGCAGTACATCTCCTGGTGGGTGGTGTCATGGTGGCCACGCTCCTTGAGGTCTTCCCGGGTCCGGGATTGCGTATCTGGGCAGCAAGCATGATGGTCATGCTCCTGATCCGTGCCGCGTTCTACTGGCATTTCAAACGCCATTCCACGCAGGACGTCGCACGGCAGCATAGTCTCTATTTCGTTTCGGGCGCCGCACTCTCCGGCGTGCTCTGGGGCATTGCGGGTGCGTTCTTCTTTGCACCCGCTCTGGAATACCAGCTCTTCGTCCTGTTCATCCTGGTCGGCATGGGCGCGGGCGCGGTTTCCTCGCTTACCGCCTACATGCCGGCTTTCTTGGCCTATTTCCCGATTTCGCTTTTGCCCGTATCGCTGCGCCTGCTTGCCACCGAGCATCCAGTACAGATCGGGCTGGGCCTGACGACGCTGGTCTACGTCATTGCGCTGACCTTCTTTGCCCGCAACATCAGCCGCTCGCTCGCTGAAACCTGGCGGCTGCGCTTTGAGAACCTCGACCTCGTGCGCGAGCTCAGCAGCCAGAAACTCGAAGCCGAACAGGCCAATCTCGCCAAATCGCGCTTTCTGGCCGCCGCGAGCCACGATCTGCGCCAGCCCCTGCACGCGCTCAATCTCTACGTATCCCTGCTCGACGACGCGAAGGACATGCCGCGCGTGCGGGAACTGTCGGCCCGCATCGGCCAGTCCGTCGGCACCCTGCAGAATCTGTTCGGCGCCCTGCTCGACATCTCCAAACTGGAGGCAGGGACGCTCGTGCCCGAGCAGGAATCCTTTTCGCTGCAAACCCTGCTCGATCGCCTGACGAACGATTTTGCCGTGGAAGCCGCACACCGCGGTCTGCAGCTCGATATCGCCCGCAATCGGGAAGTCGTCCATACCGACGCTGCACTGCTCGAACAGATACTGCGCAATTACCTGTCGAACGCACTGCGCTATACCCGCCAGGGCCGCGTCTGCCTGAATGCGACGCGCACGGACGCGCACGTTCGCATCGAAGTCAGCGATACCGGCATCGGGATCGACCCGTTGCAGCAGGGGCGCATATTCGAGGAGTTCTATCAGGTGAAGGCCACAGGCCGCGACAGCGGTGAGGGACTCGGCCTCGGTCTGGCCATCGTGGCCCGCGTCGCCCGCCTGCTCGAACTCCGGATCGGCGTTCATTCCGAACCTGGGAAAGGTTCAGCTTTTTTTGTCGAGGTGCCCTCGGGCGACCCCGACGCCGTGACGCAGGCGCACGATACCCCGCAGGATGCCATGCCGTTCTTCGACCGCCCGGTCCGCATACTGCTCATCGACGACGACCCAGGCATACGCGAAAGCACCCAGGCCACACTGCAAAGCTGGGGGCATCCGGTCGTCACCGCCCCCTCTCTTTCTGATGCGCTGAAGAACCTTGGCGATCAAATGCCGGACGGCATCATCGTCGACTACAGGCTCGGCGGTGGGCAGACCGGCATCGAAGCGCTCGCCGAACTCGAAAAACGCTACGGACCCCGCCCCGCCGTCGTCATCACCGGCGATGTCGCCGGCGCGCCGATGCGGGAACTGATGGCCAGCGGTCGCCAGTGGCTGCACAAGCCGGTGGCGCCGGCCAAGCTGCGCGCCTTCGTGCAAAGCGTGCGGCGCGCCTCGGCACGTCGCAATTGACGGCTACTTGTCCAGATGCATCCGCTGTGCCGCCAGCACGGCCTGGGTGCGATTGCTGACGTTCAGCAGCTTCATGATTGCCGTCACGTGCATCTTGACCGTGGCCTCGGCCAGATCGAGCGCACGCGCGATCTCCTTGTTGGCTAGTCCCCGCGCCAGCAGTGCCAGCACCTCGCGCTGGCGCTCGGTGAGATCCGCGCGCCAGTCGTTCGCAGCCGGCTCCTGGCGCACCAGCGCCGCAGGCACGACCACACTGCCGGCGAGCACCATGCGCAGGGACTGGATCATCTGCCGGCTGGTCGCATCCTTGGGCACGAAGCCCATCGCGCCGAGGTCGAGCGCGCGCTGCATGTCGGCGCGGCGCGTCGAGGCCGAAAGGATCACCACAGGCAAAGCCGGAAATCGTTCGCATAGAAGCTGCAGCGCCTCGAAACCGTTCATGCCCGGCAAATTCAGGTCCAGCAGGACCAGATCGAGATCAGGATGCTCTGTCGCCAGTTCGAGCGCGCGCGTGCAATCCGCCGCCTGCAGCAGCGCCATGTCCGGATCGAACCCCGCCAGCACGTGTGCAAGTCCTTCACGGAACAGGCTGTGATCGTCAACCAGCAGTGCTTTCATCGAGTGGCCCCCGAAGACACTATATCCGCTCGCATCGGTTTCCGACCCATACTAAAGTATGGGGCAGGAACGACTTCCGCATACTGGCGGCCGCCCCGGTCCTGAATTACCTTCCGGATATCGAATCCTTGGGAGACCGACATGAACTGGAACCTGCGTCACGCACTCGCCGTGCTGGCCATGATGCCCGGCGCATCCAGCGCGGCGGATGTCTATTCCGGCACGCTGAGCTTCGATTCCCAGGACCAGAGCATCTGGGGGAGCGGCGCTGCCTTCCAGTTCAACTACAACGATTTCTTCGGCATCGACCCCGCACCCGTGTCCACCACCATCAACCCCGCCGCATCCAGCGGTTCTGCGGGGCCAAGCTCCTGGTCGGTCGATCCCTACATGCTTTTCCAGTCCGATTTCAGGCTCGGCATCGACGTGGGCGCCAGCGTCGACAGCGGCTCCATCGACACCCGGCTGGATTACGCCGTGAACTTCCAGACACCCGACACCATCGTCAAGGGACAGGCCTTTTCGCTCACCGGCATGGCCAGCCAGCTGGCGAGTTCCGGTTTCGCCACGCAGGCGCCGAATGCCGCCGCCTACGTCGACGGCATCGTCAAAACCAAGTTCGAGGGTTACATGCGCTTCGTCACCGGCGGGGTGATGGGCAACAACGACTATCGCATGGGTGACCTGGGTTTCACGAACAACAATTCCGGCAACACGCCGTATCGCACCCTGGTCAACGTGGATCTTTCGCCCGAGATCGTTTCCTTCAACCGCGACGGCAGCGGGCAGCTCAAGGTGGCCGGCATCAACCAGGGCGGCGTCGGTTCATCCTACGACGTGGGCGCCACCACCATCACCGCTGGTGACTGGCGGGTATCGCCGACTGGCGCGCTCAGCGGCAGCACCCTGACAGGCAGCGATCAGACCACCCTGCTCACCGCCGAACTCGACGTCGATCAGCTCGCCACCGGCGGCCTGCCGGTGCTGGGCACCGGCGTCAATCACGACTGGGGCGTGATCAAGATCGACATGGGCTATGAACTGATCGACCTCACGGCCAGCCTGGCCATGGGCATGAAGCAGAATCTCACCGTCAACTCGAACCTGATGGTGACGCTCAACTTCAGCGAGGAAGTACTCATCAACGGCGTTGCGACGCAAAGCTACACCGGCAGCATGGACGCGCTGCCCGAAATCACCCTGCTGACCGACAGCGTCGTTGTGACCCCCGAGTTCCTGGTTCTCGCCACATTGCTCAACGATACCGATCTCACCTTCGACGGCAGCCTCGCGCTCACCGTGCTCGAAGCCCATGCCAAGGCCACCTACGACTTCAGCTATTTGTTCAGCAACTACAAAGGCACAGCTTTCGATGGCAGCGTCGGTCCGCTGTACGAGTGGGACGACACCATCCCGCTGTTCGACATTGGCGTATACAACCAGGCGTTCGCACTGGGCGGCTTTCAGGCCATCGAGGGCGAGTCTTTCACCCTCACCGCCGTGCCAGAACCCCAAACCTATGCGCTCTACCTGGCCGGGCTCGGACTCACGGGCTGGATGGCCCGCCGCAGACGCACCCTCTGATCATGCGCGCCGATAAAGCCCACGCCTGCGTGGGCTTTTTTTCGTTCGTCTTCCTCATTCAATACAAATCATCTTGCCGCCACACTTGACATACAAATGAGAATCGTTATTATTCGTAACACATTGATTCCAAGACCACACGCATGCCACCCGATCACGAGTCCACGGACACCGACGCCATGCCATCCACGCCCCCCTCCTCCATCCGTTCTCCGGTCGAGCCCGGAATGCGGACTTTTCCGTCGGATGCAATCCCGACGGACTTTTTATTCCAGGGCAATCAGGAAATCCTGATCGCCCACAACGGCGAGCACTATCGCCTGCGCATCACCAAGAACGGCAAACTGATCCTCACCAAGTAAGCCGTACCGGCC
>JBFMCW010000015.1:0-62359 GCA_040754275.1 Pseudomonadota bacterium | reverse complement strand
GTGCGGCTGCGCCGCGCTTTCATGAATTCATGGGTGGCGGCGCAGCCGCACAAACCCCCTAACCCCTTAGTTCAAGCCTTTGATCGTGCCCTTGGGCAACAGGGTCTGGATCGACTGTTTCTGCACGTGGGTGATCACGCCGTCTGCGATTTCCAGCGACACATACTGCTCGCCGATCTTGGAAATTTTGCCGACCTGGCCGCTGGCGGTGACGATTTCGTCGCCTTTCTGCAGTTCGGACAGCATTTTCTTCTGTTCCTTGGCGCGCTTCATCTGCGGGCGGATGAGCATGAACCAGAACAGGATGAAGATGATGATGAGCGGCAGGAAATCGGCGATGCCGGGGGCGGCGGGCGCGGCGGCCTGAGCGTGGGCGAGGGAAATCATGCAGGAAACTCCGGGGCGTGAGTGCTATTGATAATCGCGGGATTCTACCATCCGAGCGTTTGCTGCTCATTAAAGTGCATGGCGAAGTCGGCGAACTGGCCCGCCTCGATGGCCGCGCGGATATCGGCCATGAGTCGATGGTAGGTGTGCAGGTTGTGGATCGTGGCGAGCCGTGCGCCCAGGATCTCGTTGGCGCGGATCAGATGGTGCAGGTAGGCGCGCGAGAAATGCCGGCAGGCGTGGCAGTCGCATTCCGGATCGATCGGCAGGGGATCGTTCTTCCAGCGCGCATTGCGGATGCGGATTTCGCCGCGCCGGGTGAACAGGATGCCGTGGCGGGCGTTGCGCGTGGGCAGCACGCAGTCGAACTGGTCGATGCCCTGGGCCATGGCGGCGACGAGGTCGGACGGCGTGCCGACGCCCATCAGGTAGCGTGGTTTCTCGACCGGCAACTGCGGCGCGGTGTGGGCGAGGATGCGCTGCATGTCGTCCTTGGGTTCGCCCACCGAGAGGCCGCCGATGGCATAGCCGTCGAAGTCGAGGTCGATGAGCGCGCGCATCGATTCGTCGCGCAGGCTTTCGTACATGCCGCCCTGCACGATGCCGTAGAGCGCGTTCGGGTTGCCGGCGTGCGCGGCCTTCGAGCGCTCGGCCCAGCGCAGGGAGAGACGCATGGAGTCCGCCGCGTCCTGTTCGGTGGCGGGGTAGGGCGTGCACTCGTCGAAGATCATCACGATGTCGGAATTCAGCGTGCGCTGGATCTGCATCGAGATTTCCGGCGTGAGGAAGAGCTTGTCGCCGTTGATCGGCGAGGCGAACTTCACACCCTCTTCGGTGATCTTGCGCAGCTTGCCCAGGCTGAAGACCTGGAAGCCGCCGGAGTCGGTGAGGATGGGTTTGTCCCAGCCCATGAAGCGGTGCAGGCCGCCGAATGTTTCGATCACCTCCAGCCCGGGGCGCAGCCACAGGTGGAAGGTGTTGGAGAGCAGCATCTCGAAGCCGATGCCGGTGAGTTCGGCCGGCGACATCGCCTTCACCGTGCCGTAGGTGCCCACGGGCATGAAGACCGGGGTTTCCACCGTGCCGTGTGCGAGGTGGAGCCGGCCGCGGCGGGCTGCCCCGTCGGTGGCGAGGAGTTCGAATTTCATGGGGCGGAGGTTCCTTCCGGGCGGGGCGCTTCCCGGGTTCTTATCAGGCTGGGTTTGTTTGGGTTTCTTTCCAGAAACATGGCGTCGCCGTAGCTGAAGAAGCGGTATCGTCCGCGGATGGCGTGCGCGTAGGCGGCGCGGATGACGTCGAAACCGGCGAAGGCCGACACCAGCATCAGCAGCGTGGATTTCGGCAGGTGGAAATTGGTGATGAGCGCATCGACGGCCCTGAAGACATAACCCGGCGTGATGAAGATGTCGGTTTCGCCTGAACCCGCGGCGAGCGTGCCGGATTGCGACGCGGCTTCGAGGGCGCGCAGGCTCGTCGTGCCCACCGCCACCACGCGGCCACTGCGCACGCGGGTCTCGGCAATCGTGTCCACCGTGGCCTGCGGAATCGTGTAGCGCTCGCTGTGCATCCGGTGGTCGGCAATGTCATCCACCCGCACCGGCTGGAAGGTGCCGGCACCGACGTGCAGCGTGACGCGTGCCGTGCGGATGCCCCGGTCTTCCAGCTGCGCGAGTATCGCGTCGTCGAAATGCAGGCCTGCGGTGGGGGCAGCCACCGCCCCGGGCGTGCTGGCGTACACGGTCTGGTAGCGCGTTTCGTCCTCGACAGTCGGAGCGTGCTCGATGTAGGGCGGCAGGGGCAGGCGGCCGAGCGCATCGAGCACGTCCAGCACGGGGCGGGGGAAGCGTAGCCGGGTGAGATCGTCCTGCCGCGCCAGCACGTCCAGCCGGCTGTCGTCCGCCAGCAGGATGGAAGAGCCGGGTTTGGGCGCGTGGCTCGCGCGAATGAAGGCCAGCGCTTCGAATTCGTCCGTCACGCGCTCCACCAGCAATTCCACCTTGCCGCCGGAATCCTTCTGCCCGAACAGCCGCGCCTTGATCACGCGGGTGTCGTTCAGCACCAGAAGGTCGTCCGGACGCAGCAGGGCCGGCAGGTCGGCAAACATGCGGTCGTGGCAGGCTCCGGTCGTGTCAACGTGCAGTAGCCGGCTCGCGCCGCGCGTCGCGGGCGGGAACTGGGCGATGAGTTCTGGGGGCAGATCGAAGTCGAAATCGGCGACGCGCATGGGGCGCGATTATAGCCGTCGCCTTGCCCCGGTCCCGCCGCATGCGCCATAATGCGCGGCTTCCGCGCCGTTCGCGTTCGCGTTCGGCCACTTTGCCCAGGTGGCGGAATCGGTAGACGCAGCGGATTCAAAATCCGCCGCCGCAAGGTGTGGGGGTTCGAGTCCCCCCCTGGGCACCACAGCTTTTTCCCTGATTTTTTGCCGTTTCGGGGCTGCATGCACCGCTTTGGCGTTCCGGCACCGTTCGGGTGCAAGGCATCCGCGACAATGGCACAAGAGGCTGCCTGACAGGACGCCATTCGGGTGCCTGCGCAATCTGTCACATGCTGAACACAGCTTTTTCCTATAGTTAGTTGAGAAACAGTCGACAATGTCATGCAATGGCATGGCCGTTGCTTTGTGACGTGAAGATGACGGCGCGTGCCGTTGGATGAATCGAGGGGGGCAGGGAATGTCGGTAGTGCAGGCGATGCATGAGGCAACGACCGGAGGGCCGTTGCACCGGCCGGTATGTCAGAGCCTGCGGAGACACCAGGCTGAAGTGGGGGCACTGCACATGCGCGAGCTCTTCGCCACGGATCCGGCGCGCTTCGAGCGCTTTTCGCTGCAGGTGGGCGACCTGCTGCTGGATTACTCCAAGAACCGCATCACCGACGAAACCCTGCGCCTGCTGGTGCAGCTGGCCGAGGAGGCTGACGTGGCCGGCTGGCGCGAGCGCATGTTCGCGGGCGACAAGATCAACCACACCGAGAACCGCGCGGTATTGCATGTGGCGCTGCGCAATCGCAGCAACACGCCGGTGATGGTGGATGGCGAGGACGTGATGCCGAAGGTGAATGCCGTCATCGACAGGATGGGGGCATTCGCCGAACGGGTGCGCAGCGGGGAGTGGCGGGGCTATACCGGCGAGCGCATCACGGATGTCGTGAACATCGGCATTGGCGGTTCCGACCTCGGACCGCAGATGGTGTATCAGGCCTTGAAGCCCTACCGCCATCCGCGCCTCAAGGTGCACTTCATTTCCAACGTCGACGGCGCGCACGTGAAGGAAACGCTGGAGATGCTGAATCCGGAGACGACGCTCTTCATCGTGTCGTCCAAGACCTTTACCACGCAGGAAACCATGACCAACGCGCACTATGCGCGCGACTGGTTCCTGACGCAGTCGCAGGCAGTGAAGCACGTGGCGAAGCATTTCGTCGCGGTATCGACCAACCGCGACGCGGTGATCGGCTTCGGCATTGACCCGGCCAACATGTTCGAATTCTGGGACTGGGTTGGTGGCCGCTATTCGCTGTGGTCGGCGATCGGTCTGTCGATCGTGCTGGCGGTGGGTGCGGAGCGCTTCGTCGAGTTGCTGGACGGCGCGCACGCGATGGACCATCACTTCCGCACAGCGCCGCTGGCGCAGAACATGCCGGTGATCCTGGCGATGCTGGGCGTCTGGTACAACAACTTCTTCGGCGCCGAGTCGCAGGCCATCCTGCCCTACGACCATTATCTGCGCAGCCTGCCGGCCTATCTCGAGCAGGCCGACATGGAATCGAACGGCAAGTCGGTCGACCGCGACGGCAATCACGTGGATTACGCGACCGGACAGGTCATCTGGGGCGCCACCGGCATCAATGGCCAGCATGCCTTCTACCAGTTGCTGCACCAGGGTACGCGGCTGATCCCGGCCGACTTCATCGTATCGATGCAGCCCCACACGCCGGACATGCAGGCGCACCACGATATCCTTATCGCCAATTTCCTTGCGCAGACCGAGGCGCTGATGCGCGGGCGCACGCCGGAGGAAACGCGCCAGCAGACCGGGCAGGACGCGCCGCACAAGGTGTTCGAGGGCAACCATCCTTCCAATGCAATCCTGCTGAAAAAGCTGACGCCCGCCACGCTGGGCATGCTGATCGCGCTGTACGAGCACAAAATCTTCGTGCAGGGCGTGATCTGGAACTTGGACTCCTACGATCAGTGGGGGGTTGAGTTGGGCAAGCAACTGGCCAGCCGTATCCTTCCCGAACTGCATGCCGCGTTGCCCGTGGCCGGGCACGATGCCTCGACCAATGCGCTTATCAACTACTACCGCAGAATGACTCAACCGGACAGTGATATCTGATTTATAGTGTGCACATGGAGCTGATCGCGGGCGATATCGGTGGCACAAAAAGCTGGCTGGTCTGGATGGAAACGCATGCTGGCGGTACGCAGCGGCCACGTTACGAGAAAGTCTATCGCAGTGCCGATTTCGCCTCCGGCACCGCCTTGCTGCAGCAGTTCATCGCCGAAGCCGCACAACCCTTCCACGCCGATGTCCTGAGCCTCGCCCTGCCGGGTCCGCTCGATGCACAGCGTGTGACGCTGACCAATCTCGACTGGACGCTCGACGCGGCCGAACTCGGAGCGGCACTCGACATTCCCCGTGTCCATTTCGTCAACGATTTCCAGGCTGCGGCCGCAGGCGTGGCGACGCTCGGCACGGCCGACTGCATCAGCCTCAATCCGGGCGATCCCAGGACGGACGGCGTACGCGCGATTACCGGCGCAGGCACGGGGCTGGGGCTGGCATTCATGACGCCTGCGGACGGCAGCTGGCACTGCCATGCCACCGAGGGCGGCCACGCCGATTTCGCGCCGGCGAATCCGCGACAGATGCGCCTGCTGGATTTTCTCCATGCGCGTCATGGCCATGTATCGTGGGAGCGCGCCCTGTCGGGTTCTGCGCTCGACGACCTGTACCGTTTCTGCTGCATGGAACGCGGTCAGCCCCTGCCGGAAGCGGTGCTGGACGGGGCGGCGCTTGCCGCCCGCGCGGATGCGGGCGACGCTGCCGCCGGTGCGGCGATCAGCCTCTTCATCGACATCTACGGGGCGTGGGTCGGCAACGTCGCCTTGCTGTATCAGCCCTTCGGCGGGCTCTACATAGCGGGCGGCGTGGCCGTGCACTGGGCAGACCATCTGGGCGGACCACGCTTCATGGCCGCCGCGCGCGACAAGGGGCGCATGCGCGGCGTGGTCGAGCGTACGCCGATCCACCTGATTACCTGCACCCGGCTGGGCGTGCAGGGCGCCGTCGAGCTGGCGCGGACCCGGCCACCCGGGCAGCATTCAATTCCAATATTGCAGTGACGAGGAGTGGGACATGACCTTGACGAAGGACGAACAGGCGCGGCTCTACCGCTATTACACCGAGCCCAAGATGGTGACGGACCTGACGCGAAGGACGCTGGCGCTGGTGCTGGCGGGCGGCGAGGGTTCGCGGCTCAAGGATCTGACCGCGTGGCGCGCCAAGCCGGCGGTGCCGATCGGCGGCAAGTACCGCATCATCGACTTTCCGCTGTCGAACTGCGTGAATTCGGGCATTCGCCGCATTGGCGTGCTGACGCAGTACAAGTCGCACTCGCTGATCCGGCACCTGCAACGCGCCTGGGGTTTCATGCGCGCCGAGATCGGCGAATTCGTGGAAATCCTGCCGGCACAGCAGCGCACGCACAAGAAGGAGTGGTACCAGGGCACGGCCGATGCGCTGTTCCAGAACATCGACATCATGCAGCGCCATCATCCGGAATACGTGCTGGTACTGGGCGGTGATCACGTCTACACCATGGATTACTCGGAGATGCTGCTGCACCACGTGCAGACCGGTGCCGATTTCACCGTCGGTGCCATCGAGGTGCCGGTTGCAGAGGCGAGCGGCTTCGGCGTGATGTCGGTCGACGAGACCCTGCGCATCACCAGGTTCACAGAAAAACCCAAGCATCCGGACAGCATTCCCGGCAAACCAGGCGTGGCGCTGGCCTCGATGGGCATCTACATCTTCTCCAAGGATTTCCTCTACAAGACGCTGATCGAGGATGCCGGCAAATCGGGCTCCTCGCACGATTTCGGCAAGGACATCATTCCCGCCAGCATTGCCGAGTCGCGCGCAATAGCCTATCCCTTCCGCAACGACAAGGGCGGCCCCGCCTACTGGCGCGACGTCGGGACGCTCTACTCCTACTGGCAGACCAACATGGAGTTGTGCTCGGTGGAGCCCGAGCTCAACCTCTACAACCGCGACTGGCCGATCTGGACCTACCAGCCGCAGTACCCGCCCGCCAAGTTCATCTTCGACGACGAAGGTCGGCGCGGCGAGGCCATCGACTCGCTCATCGCCGGCGGATGCATCCTGTCCGGCGCGCGGGTCAAGCGTTCGGTGCTGTTCTTTGCCACCACGGTGGAAAGCTACAGCCTCATCAAGGACAGCGTGATCCTGCCCAAGGTGAGCATCGGCCGGAATTGCCGCATCACCCGCGCGATCATCGACAAGGGCTGCGTGATCGAGGACGGCACGGTGATCGGCGAGAACCTGGAAGAGGACCGCAAGCACTTCCACGTCACCCCGGAGGGCATCGTGCTGGTCACCCCGGCCATGCTCGGTCAGAACCTTTACGCAAGGCTGCAGAACGACTATGACGGCTAAATCTTCCGCACCCGCGGCGATCAACGTGGTGCTGTGCTGGCACATGCACCAGCCGTATTACCGCGAGGGCCTCAAGGGTGCCTATCACCTGCCCTGGGTGTACCTGCATGGCATCAAGGACTACAGCGACATGGCAGCGCATCTCGAACGCCACCCCGCCATGCGCGCGGTGGTCAACTTCGCGCCGGTCTTGCTGGAGCAGCTCGACGACTATGCCCAGCAGATGGACGCGCTGCTCAGGCACGGCAAGCCCACACAGGACCACATGCTCAACCTCCTCGCCGGCATCGAGCGCATTCCCTCCGATGTGGCCAGCCGTCTCTCCATCGTGGAGGACTGCCAGCGCTGCCACGCGCCGCGCATGATCCATCCGTATCCCGCCTTCCACAGGCTGCTGCGCATGATCGGCGCCACCGATACGGCCGGTGTCGGCAGCGCCGGACTGGAGGATCACCTGCGCTATCTGTCCGAGCAGTATTTCCTGGATCTGCTCACCTGGTATCACCTCGCCTGGCTGGGGCACACCCTGAAACAGCTGCCACTGGCGCAGCGCCTGATGGCGCAGGAGAAGGACTATTCCGCCGCCGACCGCCACGAGCTCCTGCATCTGATGCAGCACTGCATGGCCGGGCTGATTCCGCGCTACCGCGCGCTTGCAGAGCGCGGCCAGATCGAGCTGTCGATGACGCCTTACTGCCATCCCATCGTGCCGCTGCTCAACGACTTTGCGAACATGCGCGATGCGCTGCCCGATGCACCCGCACCGGAAGCGAAGACCTACCCCGGCGGTACGGCGCGCTCGCGCTGGCATCTGCAGCAGGGCGTCGAGGTCTTCCGGCGCTATTTCGGCATGAAACCGGCGGGGGTGTGGCTGTCCGAAGGCGGGGTCAGCGAGGATGCGCTGGCGCAGCTCGACCAGATGGGCTTCGCCTGGACCGCGACCGGCGAGGGCGTGTGGCGCGGCAGCTGCGCCAAGTCCGGGTGCAGGGAAGAAGACGTGCAGTCCAAACGCGGGCTCTTCGCGCCGGCGAAGATCGACGGCTACGGGACGCGCGTGTTCTTCCGCGACGACGGCCTGTCGGACCTGATCGGCTTCAAGTACAGCGACTGGCACGCCGAGGATGCGGCTGGCGATTTCGTGCAGCACCTGGAGAATATTGCCGGTTTCTTCGGCAAGGATGCGGGTAACCAGGTGGTCTCGGTCATCCTCGACGGCGAGAACGCCTGGGAGTACTACCCCGACAACGGCCACCATTTCCTGGATGCCCTGTATGCGGCCCTGACCAGCCGCAAACTGGTGAAACCCGGCGTCTTTGCCGAACAGGCCGTACGCGCGGCCGTCAGGCCGATGAAACGGCTCGCCGCCGGCAGCTGGGTGTACGGGAGCTTTTCCACCTGGATCGGCTCGGACGACAAGAACCGTGGCTGGGATTATCTGGTCGCCGCCAAGCTCGCCTACGACAAGGTCGTCGCCGGCGGCAGGCTCGGTGCCGAGCAGCTGGATATGGCCACGCACCAGCTCGCGGTCTGCGAAGGCTCGGACTGGTTCTGGTGGTTCGGCGACTACAACCCGGCCGGCAGCGTCTCGGATTTCGAGCAGCTCTACCGCACGCAGTTGCGCGAGCTGTACCGCCTGATCGGCGTCGCGCCGCCGGCGCTCCTCGACGTGCCGCTGTCGCGTGGCGGTGGCTGGGCCGAAAACGCCGGCACCATGCGCAGGAATGCATGATGCCCACCAATCCCGTTTTCCTCACGCCTGCCCGATGAATTTCGACACGCGCCGCGCCGGCCTCCTGCTGCACCCGACCTCGCTGCCCTCCGGTACCCTGGCCGATGCGCCGCGCTGGCTGGACCTTCTTCACGCGGCAGGCGTCGGCGTGTGGCAGATGCTGCCACTCGGCCTGCCGCTGGTGGGCTTGTCGCCCTACCAGTGCGCATCGGCATTTGCAGCCAACACGGCGCTGTTCGCGCCGGTCGAACCCGACATGGGCGGCTACGCCGACTGGTGTGCGCGCCAGCATCACTGGCTGGATGACTTTGCCCGCTTCATGGTCATCAAGGCCCATCAGGGCGGGGCTTCGTGGACCGAATGGCCAGCACCGCTGCGCGATCGCGATGCGGCGGCGCTGGCGGCATTCGATGCCGCGCATGCCGATGCCCTGCGCGTGGTCAGGACGGCACAGTATGCCGCCGCCATGCAGTGGCAGGCGGTGCGCGAGGATGCGCGGGCACGCGGCATCCAGCTCTTCGGCGACATGCCGATCTTTGTTGCGCACGACAGTGCGGACGTGTGGGCCCGGCGCGATCTCTTCCTGCTCGACGGAGCGGGCCATCCGCTCGTGGTGGCCGGTGTGCCGCCCGATTATTTCTCCGAGACGGGCCAGCGCTGGGGCAATCCGCACTACAACTGGACGGCGATGCAGGCCGACGGCTTCCTCTGGTGGCGGCAGCGCCTGACCGCGCATTTCGAATGGTTCGATCTGGTGCGCATCGACCATTTCCGCGGCCTCGCGGCGGCATGGTCGATTCCCGCCAGCGAGCCCACTGCGATCCATGGCGAATGGGTGACCGCACCCGGCGAGGCACTGCTGCAGGCCATCGTCGACGATCTCGGGCGCTTGCCGCTGGTGGCCGAGGACCTCGGCATCATCACGCCCGACGTCGTCGCACTCCGCCACCGGTTTGGCCTGCCGGGCATGGCTGTGTTGCAATTCGCCTTCGACGATCATGCGGACAATCCGCACAAGCCGCACAACGTGACAGCAGACACCGTTTACTACACCGGAACGCACGACAACGACACCACTGCCGGCTGGTGGGCGTCGCTGTCCGATGAGCAGCGCCACAGGGCGATGCAGCAGCTCGGCGTGAGCGACGCCGACGCCATGCTGGATGCAATGATCGATACCGTGCTGGAAAGTCCCGCTGCACTGGCCGTCCTGCCGCTGCAGGATATCCTTGGTCTGGGCAGTGCAGCGCGCATGAACACGCCGGGTACCGAGTCCGGCAACTGGACGTGGCGATTCGAATGGGCCGGTGTTCCGGCGGATCTGGCCCCCCGTTTGCTAAACAAACTACAGAAAGCCCATCGATGCGAGATGCCCCAACCGTGATTGCGTCACAAAAACCTTCCGCAGTGGAAAAACCTTCCGCAGTGGACAGCCTGCCTGCCATCAGCGCACCCATCATGCGGCTGCAGACCGGCACCCATCACGATCCTTTCGAGGTGCTGGGCGTGCATCCGCAGCCCGACGGCACGATCGTGGTGCGCGTCTTCATGCCGCAGGCCGAGGCCGTCGAGCTGGCGGGCGGGCGCATGGCACGGGTGGCCGGCACCGACTGTTTCGAGCGGATCCTGCCTGCCGGGACCTTGCTCGACCCGCATCCGCAGTTGCGCTGGCAGGACAAGCGTGCAGGCGAGTGGCATGCCGGCCGCAGCCCCTATACCTTCGATGCGCAGATCGGCGAAGTCGATCTGCATCTGTTCGGCGAGGGCCGCCATTTCCAGATATGGAAGATACTGGGTGCGCACCTGAAGACCATCGACGGCATCGCGGGCTGCCAGTTCGCCGTATGGGCGCCAGCCGCGCAGCGCGTGAGCGTGGTCGGCGATTTCAACGACTGGGACGGGCGCCGTCATTCCATGCGCTGTCGCGGCGCCTCCGGCATCTGGGAACTGTTCGTGCCCGGCCTCGCCGAGGGAGCGGCGTACAAGTTCGAGATCCTCGGCAGCCAGGGCCAGATGGCAAAGAAGACCGATCCCTACGCGCGCCAGATGTTCCTGCGCCCCGAGACCACCAGTCGCGTCATCGGCGAGTCGCCCCATGCATGGAAGGATGCAGACTGGCTCGCCGCACGCGCGCAGTTCGACTGGCAGCACCGGCCCATCGCCATCTACGAGCTGCACGCCGGCTCGTGGCGTCGCCATGCGGACGGCAGTTTCTTCAGCTGGGCCGAGCTTGCGGCCGAGCTGATTCCCTATGTGCGCGACCTGGGCTACACCCACATCGAACTGCTGCCGGTCGCCGAGCATCCGCTCGATGCTTCGTGGGGGTACCAGATTTCCGGCTACTACGCGCCGACCGCGCGCTTTGGTACGCCAGACGATTTCCGCACCTTCGTTGACGCCTGTCACCAGGCCGGCATCGGCGTGCTGCTTGACTGGGTGCCGGCGCACTTTCCCAAGGACGACTGGGCGCTCGCGCGCTTCACCGGCGAAGCCGTGTACGAACACGAGGACCCGCGCCGCGGGGAGCACCAGGACTGGGGCACGCTGATCTTCAATTTCGGCCGCAACGAGGTGCGCAATTTCCTGATCGCCAACGCGCTCTACTGGATCGAGGAATTCCACATCGACGGTCTGCGCGTGGATGCGGTCGCGTCCATGCTCTATCTCGATTACTCGCGCCGGGAAGGCGAATGGCTGCCCAACCAGTACGGCGGCCGCGAGAACATCGAGGCGATTCATTTCCTGCGCGAGATGAACACCGAGGTGCATGCGCGTTTCCCGGGCGTACTCACGGTCGCCGAGGAATCGACCGCATGGCCGGCTGTGTCGCGCCCTGTGGAGCTTGGGGGCCTGGGGTTTTCGATGAAATGGAACATGGGCTGGATGAACGACAGCCTCGCCTACATCGAGAAGGATCCGGTCTACCGCAAGTACCAGCACAACCAGCTGACCTTCAGCCAGATGTATGCATGGACCGAAAACTTCGTGTTGCCGCTGTCGCACGACGAGGTCGTGCATATGAAGAAGAGCCTGCTCGACAAGATGCCGGGCGACGTCTGGCAGCGCTTCGCCAACCTGCGTGCCTTCTACGCATGGCACTATGCGCATCCGGGCAAGAAGCTGCTGTTCATGGGCGGGGAGTTCGGGCAGTGGAACGAATGGAAGGAGGCCGGTCAGCTCGACTGGGTGCTCACCACCTATCCGGCCCACGACAGCATCCGCGCGCTGGTGCGCGACCTGAACCGCCTGTACGTGAAGGAGCCCGCGTTGCACCACTTCGATTTCGATCCGCGCGGCTTTCGCTGGATCGACTGCCACGACGCCGACCAATCGGTGCTGAGCCTCGTGCGCTTCGGGCAGGACGGTGCGCCGCCGGTCATCGTGCTGTTCAATTTCACGCCGGTGCCGCGTCGCGGCTACCGCATCGGCGTGCCGCTCGATACGGCCTGGTGCGAGATTCTCAACACCGATTCCATGTACTACGGCGGCAGCAATCTCGGCAATGGACAGCCCTTGCAGGCGCAGTCCATGCCCTGGATGGATTTCGAGCACTCCATCGAGGTGACCCTGCCGCCCCTGGGTGCGATTTTCCTCAAACCTTGTTAGGAGGGGTTAGGGGCGAGGGACCAGGATTTAGGGGGCAGGGGTGTTCGTGTGGTTTTGCCGCGCCTCATGAATTCATGAAAAATGCGGCGCAGCGGCACAAGACCCCCCAGTCCCTGGACCCTGCCCCCTGATCCCTGAAAAAATGAAACGCGGAGCGATGAAAATCCTGTTCGTGGCGAGCGAAGTCTATCCGCTGGTAAAGACCGGCGGTCTGGGTGACGTGGTCTACAGCCTGCCGCATGCCCTGCGCGAACGCGGGGCCGACGTGCGCCTGCTGCTGCCGGGCTACCGAGCCCTGCTGCGCCAGCTCGACCAGGTGCGCATCCTGGACTGGCTGGATGTACGCGGCGCGGAAGGTATCGTGTCGGCGCGCATTCTGGAGACGCGCCATCCGGACTTTGCCTTTCCGCTGTGGCTGGTCGATTGCCCGCCCCTGTTCGACCGGCCGGGCAATCCCTATGTCAATGCAAGCGGGCAGGACTGGCCGGACAATGCCGAGCGCTTTGCCGTGTTTGCCCGCGTTGCCGCGCTGCTGGCACAGGACGCGCTCGAGCGCGACTGGCAGCCGCAGGTGCTGCACGCGCACGACTGGCAGACCGGGCTGGTCGCCGCCTTTCTCGCGGACCAGCCGACACGCCCCAAGACCGTGTTCACCATCCACAATCTTGCCTACGGCGGCTATTTCTCGCACAGCGATTTCGTGCGCCTGCAACTGCCCAGCCAGTGGTGGTCGCACGAAGGCGCGGAGTTCCACGGCGGGTTCTCCATGCTGAAGGCGGGCATCGTCTACGCCGATGCGGTGACCACGGTATCGCCGACCTATGCACGCGAGATCACCACGCCCGAATATGGTTACGGACTCGACGGTCTGCTGCTGTCCAGGCAGTACAAGCTCTCCGGCATCCTCAACGGCATCGATACCACGGTCTGGAATCCGTCCACCGATACGCACCTGCCCGCACACTATTCGATGAGCCGCATCAATCCGGGCAAGCGACGCAACAAGCTGGCGCTGCTGCAGCGCTTCCAGGGCATGCTCGACGACGCGGCGGTGCAGACGCCGCTGCTGGGCATGGTCGGCCGGCTGGTCGAGCAGAAGGGCATCGACTGGGTGCTCGCCGCGATGCCGGTGCTGCTTGCCGACACCGAAGCACGCTTCGCTTTCCTCGGTAGTGGCCAGGCGAGCTACGAGCAGAAGCTGGTGCGTCTGGCGAAGCAGCATCCGGATCGCGTATTTGTCGAGATCGGCTACGACGAGCCGCTCGCGCACCTGATCGAGGCCGGCGCCGACATCTTCCTCATGCCCTCGCGTTTCGAGCCCTGCGGGCTCAATCAGATGTACAGCCTGCGCTACGGTACCCCGCCGGTGGTCTACAGGACCGGCGGGCTGGCCGATACCGTCGTCGATACCCGCGAGACCACGCTTGCCGATGCAACGGCCAACGGCTTCGTGTTCGACACCCCCAGCGTCGAGAGCTTCCTTGATGCCGTGCGGCGTGCGCTCGACCTGTATCGCCAGCCGACCCAGTGGCGGCGCGTGCAGCAGGCCGGCATGGGCCGGTCGTTCGACTGGCACGAGAGTGCCGGCCACTATCTTTCGCTCTATTCGATGTAAACGTCTCCAGGGAGCTTCGCCATGCCAACCAGAAAATCGGCCAAGAACTGCAACAACCCGACGCTGACACCCTTGTCCAGCGATGTGGCGGCTGTCGTCCAGGATTTCGAGCGCTACCAGTATTACCACCTGGGGCGTTTCCAGGGATGCCCGCCGGTGTACACCTATCAGGCGCTGGCCTGGACGCTGCGCGACCGCATCATGACCGACTGGATGAACACCTATGCGCGCCGCGACCAGCCGGGCAAGCGCCGCGCCTACTACCTGTCACTGGAATTCCTGATCGGGCGCGCGCTGTCCAACCATGTGCTGAACCTGGACCTGGATGCCCCCACACGCGCCGCATTGCAGGGTTTCTCGCATTCGCTGGAAGAGATCGCAGAGGAAGAACCGGACGCGGGGCTGGGCAACGGCGGCCTTGGGCGGCTGGCTGCCTGCTTCATGGACAGCTGCGCCACGCTCGACCTGCCGGTGATGGGCTACGGCCTGCACTACGAGTACGGGATGTTCCGCCAGAACATCGAGAACGGTTACCAGGTCGAGGAACCCGATCACTGGCTGCGCGACGGCAATCCCTGGGAGGTGGAACGGTCCGAATTCACCCGTCGCGTACCCTTCGGCGGACGCACCGAGCATTACCACGACGAGAGCGGCGAGGCACGCGTACGCTGGGTCGACACCAGCGACGTGCTGGCGATTCCATACGACATGCCGATCACCGGGTATCGCAACCATGCGGTGAACACGCTGCGACTGTGGAAGGCGGCCGCCACCGACGAGTTCGACCTCAACGAATTCAATGCCGGCAGTTACATCGAATCGGTCACTGCCAAGAACATGGCCGAGAACATCTCGATGGTGCTGTACCCCAATGACAGCAGCGAGAACGGTAAGGAACTGCGCCTGCGCCAGCAGTATTTCCTCGCCTCGGCCAGCCTGCAGGATGCGCTGCGCCAGTGGCGCGCGGCTGGCAATTCCGATCTGTCGAAATTCGCCGAACACAATGTGTTCCAGATGAACGATACCCATCCGACCATCGCAGTGGCCGAGCTCATGCGCATCCTGGTCGATCTGGAAGGCATGACCTGGGACGCCGCGTGGGCAGTCACGACGCGCTGCATGGCCTACACCAACCACACCCTGTTGCCCGAGGCGCTGGAACGCTGGCCGGTTGCCCTGTTCGAGCGCTTGCTGCCGCGCCTGCTCGAAATCATCTACGAGATCAACGCGCGTTTCCTGCGCGAGGTGTCGCGCAAGTGGCCCGGCGACATCGACCGTCAGCGCCGCATGTCCATCATCGAGGAGGGACACGTCAAGCAGGTGCGCATGGCCTGGCTTGCCATTGTCGGCAGCTTCTCGATCAACGGGGTGGCCGCGCTGCACTCGAGGCTCCTGAAGGAGGGGCTGTTCCGCGATTTCGTCGAACTGTGGCCCGACAAGTTCAACAACAAGACCAACGGTGTCACGCCGCGCCGCTGGGTGGCGCACGCCAATCCGGGCATGACTGCGCTGATCGGCGGCAAGATCGGCGACGTCTGGGTCGCCGACCTGTCGCAACTCGAAAAGCTCAAGCCGCTGGCGACGACAGCGGCCAAGAACAGGAAATTCCAGGATGACTGGCGGGCCGTGAAGCGCGCCAACAAGGAACGCCTCGCCGCACTGGTCAAGAGCGAATGCGGCGTCGACTTCAACCCTGACGCGCTGTTCGACGTGCAGGTGAAACGCATCCACGAGTACAAGCGGCAGTTGCTCAACGTGCTGCACGTGATCCATCTCTACAACCGCATCAAGAAAGGCAAGCTCGATGGCTGGGCGGATCGCTGCGTGCTCATCGGCGGCAAGGCGGCGCCGGGCTACGTCATGGCCAAGCGCATCATCAAGCTCATCAACAGCGTGGCCGAGACGATCAACAGCGACCCCGAGGTCGACGGCCGGCTCAAGATCGCCTTCCTGCCCAACTACCGCGTCTCCAGCATGGAGATCATCGCGCCGGCGACCGACCTGTCCGAGCAGATATCGACTGCCGGCAAGGAAGCCTCCGGCACCGGCAACATGAAATTCATGATGAATGGCGCCGTCACCATCGGTACCTACGACGGCGCCAACATCGAGATTCTCGATGCGGTGGGCGAGGAAAACTTTTTTCTCTTCGGCCTGCGCGCGGAAGAGGTCGATGCGCTGCGGCCGCGGTATCAGCCGCTTTCCTACATGGAGCACGATCCCGCCTTGCGCGAGGTCATCGATCTCGTCGCCTCCGGGCATTTCAATTCCTGCGAACCGGGTATCTTCGACATGATCCTGGGCGCGCTGATGAGCCCGCACGATCCGTGGATGGTGCTGGCCGACTTCAGCAGCTACGTCGAGACGCAGGAACGCGTCGCGCAGGCCTGGCAGGATCCGGCGGCATGGACGCGGATGAGCATCCTCAATACCGCTTCGTCGGGCTTCTTTTCCACTGATCGCACCATGCAGGAATACAACGCGGACATCTGGAAACTTGCGCGCTGACAGTCGGAACATTCGTACTGTCGCGCGTTGACAACGGGCAGCAGACAGGGAGGGGTGCCCCCGACAGACGGTGCGGGGCACGCCCTGGAGTTTGCTATATAATCAAACCCTAATATTTTCAGGGCGTCCCGATCAAGTCTGTTTATCCTGATCGGGGCGCGTTCCGAAATCCTCTCACCTATCCAGCCCCGGAGCTTTCCATGCAGATCAAACCGCTCGTGTTCGCCGTAACGGCCGTGCTCGCAGCCGGCCTCGCCCAGGCCCAGACCTATTCCGTCGCCCAGCCGGTGCCTTACCCTTCTCCGCTGCCCCAGCCTGCCGAGACCGGCACGCCCAAAACTGCCGACCAGTGGGTTACCCGCATGACCGACTTCACCCAGAACGCCTCCGCTTTCAAGGACCCCAACGCGTTTCTCGCCTGGACCAATGCCATGACCGATCCTTCGATGGTGTCGGCGATGGGCGTGCAGATGATGGAACCCGGCAACCTGCTGCGTTCCATGACGACGATGATGCAACCCAGTACTACAGCGAACTACATGCAGTTCATGATGGACCCCAACATCTACATGAAGTGGGGGGCCGCGATGATGAACCCGATGTGGTACACGCAGCTGGGGCTCAGCATGAGCGATCCCGGCAAGATGATGCGCTGGATGATGTTGCCGATGGATCCCAAGATCTGGAACATGGGCATACAGGCCATGAACCCCAACCTATACATGAAATGGATGATGACGCCGACCGATCCGCGCGCCATGTCCCTCATGTTCGCGCCCATGAACCCGCAGCTTTATGGCAGCATGCTTGGCGGCATGCTGAACCCGGGCCTGGTCGGCGGCCCCAATTCGACCTGGGGCACCTTCATGTATCCGAAACAGCCGGTGGTGCAGGTGCAGGGCGCCGCACCGGTCGCCAGTCCGATCAACGTGTTCGATCCGAGCACCTGGTTCAGCATGCTCAACATGTTTGGCGGCTTCCCGAGCATGCCGACGCTGCCGAGCACCGGCATCTCCGCCACTCCCTTCCCGACCTTCGGCACGGCGCCGTCCAGCGCCTACGTTGCAGCCGCACCTGCCGCCCCCGCACCGTTCGCCGTGCAGGCCGGCACCGCTTCCACCCTGAGCCTGGGGGGCGATGCCCTGTTCAAGACCGGCAAATCCTCGGTCAAGGACCTCACCGCCGAAGGCCGCGCCAGACTCGACGATCTGGTGGCCAAGGTCAAGGCTTTCGGCGCCATCGACACCATCAAGGTGACCGGTCACGCCGACAAGATGGGCAAGGCCGCCGCCAACAAGAAACTGTCGCTGGCGCGCGCCAAGTCCGTCGCGGCCTACCTCAAATCCAAGGGCGTCAAGGCCAAGACCTTCACCACTGTCGGTCTGGGCGACACCAAGCCCGTGGTCGAGTGCGACATGAAGCAGCCGAAGGAGGTGCTCAAGGCCTGTCTCGCACCCAATCGCCGCGTCGAGATCGAGGTCACTGGCGCGAAGAAGTAAGCATGCAGCGTGCGTCCGTCAGGGCGCAGCCAAACAAAAAGGCCGGGCATGCCCGGCCTTTTTGTTTGGCTGCGCAGGGTCAAGCGGCCTGCACCGGAATCGCGTGGCGCGTGTCCATGATGCGGTTGGCGGCGTCCACGTAGACCAGTTCGGGCGCGTAGCGTGCGAGCTCGATCTCGTTGTAGGTGGCGTAGGTAGCGATGATCACCAAGTCGCCCGGATTCGCCTTGTGCGCGGCTGCGCCGTTCACCGAGATGATGCCGGAATCGCGCGCAGCACGAATGGCGTACGTGGTGAAACGCTCGCCATTCGTGACGTTGTAGATCTGGATCTGCTCGTATTCGTGGATGTTGGCCGCGTCCAGCAGGGCTTCGTCGATGGCGCACGAACCTTCGTAGTGCAGTTCGGCATGCGTGACGGTCGCCCGGTGCAGCTTGGACTTGAGCATCGTTCTCTGCATGACGGTGCCCTCCATAAGTAAGGCTGCATATTATAAAACTTCAGGCGGATTTGCCCAAGGCGATATCGAGGTTGTCGATGAGCCGCGTCGAGTCCAGCCAGGCCGCACCCAATACCACCAGATGGTTGCTGTCCGGGCCGGGCGGGTCCAATGTCGCCGTGTCGCGCACCGCGACATAGTCCACGCGCCAGCCGGCCATGTTGAGGTGACGGCGCGCCGTGGCCGCAAGCGCTTCGTGATCGGGTTCGCCGGCCTGGAGGGCTGCGGCGACAGCGGCCAGCTCGCGATGGAGTTGCGGCGCCTGCATGCGCGCGGCTGCCGAGAGATAGCTGTTGCGCGAGCTCATCGCCAGTCCGTCCGGTTCGCGCAGCGTCTCGCCGGCCACGATTTCGATGGGCAGGTTGAACTGCTCCACCAGGTCGCGGATGACGCGTAACTGCTGGAAATCCTTCTTTCCGAACACGGCAATGCGCGGCCGCACCAGGTTGAAGAGCTTCAGCACCACGGTGGCCACGCCGTCGAAATGGCCGGGGCGAAAGGCGCCGCACAGATCGTTCGCCAGCGCAACCGGTACACGCACCGTATAGCGCTGTGGAGCCGGGTAGATCTCGGGGACGGCAGGGGCAAACACGATCTCGCAGCCGGCCGCGGCAAGCTTTTCGCAGTCGGCATCCAGCGTGCGTGGATAGCGTTCGAAATCCTCGCCAGCACCGAACTGCAGCGGGTTGACGAAGATGCTGGCAACCACCGGGTGGCCGGACTGCCTGGCCAGTTCGACCAGTGAAACGTGGCCAGCGTGCAGGTTGCCCATGGTTGGCACAAAAGCCGTGTCGGATAGGTTGGCGAGCGCGGCGCGCAGATCGGCGGTGGTGTGGATGAGCTTCATGTCAGGTGCCAAACACGAACAGGGAGGCAAGGGAGGAATGTCGAATCTCTCTTACCCCCCGTCCTCCCTGTCGATTCGCCCTTCATGGCGGAGTCAGAATGCATGTTCCGCAGCGGGGAACGTGCCTGTCTTCACCGCCGCGACGTAGGCACGCACGGCGGCCTCGATGCTGCCTGCGCCTTCAAGAAAGTTCTTCGAGAACTTCGGTGCGCGCGGGTAGAGGCCCAGCAGGTCGTACAGCACCAGCACCTGGCCGCTGCAGTCTGCGCCGGCGCCGATGCCGATGGTGGGAATGCCGACGGCCGCAGTCACCGTTCTGGCCAGCGCGGCCGGCACCATTTCCAGTACCAGGAGGCCGGCGCCGGCGGCTTCCAGCGCGCGCGCGTCGGCAACCAGGCGTTCGACGGCGCCGGCTTCACGGCCTTGCACCCTGTAGCCGCCGATCTGGTTGACCGACTGCGGCAGCAGGCCCAGGTGCGCGCAGACCGGGATGCCGCGTTCGGTGAGGAAGGCGACGGTCTCGACCATGTGCGCGCCGCCCTCGAGCTTGACCATGTGCGCGCCCGCTGCCATCAGGCGTGCCGCGGCAGAGAAGGCGTGCGCGGGCGAAGGCTGGTAGCTGCCGAAGGGCAGGTCAGCGACGATGAAGGCGCGTTCGGCGCCGGCAACGACACAGCGCGTGTGGTAGCTCATTTCTGCAAGCTTCACCGGCAGCGTCGAATCGTGGCCCTGAACGACCATGCCGAGCGAGTCGCCCACCAGCAGCACCTCCACGCCGGCGGCATCGAGCGTGCGTGCGAAGCTGGCGTCGTAGCACGTGAGCACGGCGATCTTCTCGCCGCGTTCGCGCATTGCCTTGAGCGTCGTGAGCGTGATGCGCATCTCAGGCGGCGCGGCTGAAGAACTCGCGCGGACCACGCATCTTGCCGATGCGTTCGACCAGCAGGCGGAAATCCTCGTCGCCCTGCGCGAAATTGAAGTTCGCGGTATTGACGATCAGCAACGGGGCGGCATCGTAGCGATGGAAGAACTCGCTGTAGCTGTTGGCCAGCCGCTGTAGGTAGCCGGCATCCATGCCGCGCTCGAACTCGATGCCGCGTCGGCGCACGCGTTCCTGCAGCACGTCGATGGGCGCCTGCAGGTAGACGACGAGGTCGGGTGTCGGTGCCTGCGGCGCGAGGTCGGCGTAGATCTTCTGGTAGAGCTCGAATTCGTCGTCGTCCAGATTCAGGCGCGCGAACAGCATGTCCTTGTCGATGAGGAAATCCGACACCGTGCTGGCGCGGAACAGGTCGCCCTGCACCAGCTCGCGCAACTGGCGCGTGCGGTCGAACAGAAAATGCAGCTGCGTGGACAGGGCGTAGCGCCGCGGCTCCTGGTAGAAGCGCGCCAGGAAAGGGTTGTCCATGCCGTTTTCCAGTACGGTGGCGGCGTCCATCTCCTCGGCCAGCTTGTAGGCGAGACTGGTCTTGCCGGCACCGATCGGACCTTCCACCACGATGTAGCGGTAGCGAGCGAGGCTCATGCGTTCACCACGGCAGCGGGGGGCGGCAGTGGCGCGACCGACTGGTCCGTGCAGTGCGTCAGCCAGTCCGCGGCGCGCCCGCGCCCGGGAATCGTCGCATCCGGAGCGATCTCGATCAGCGGGCGCAGCACGAAGGCGCGTTCATGCATGCGCGGATGCGGAAGCGTCAGCCCGTCTTCGTGGAAACGCGCGTCACCATACAGCAGCAGGTCGAGGTCGAGCGTGCGCGGTGCATTGCGGAAGCTGCGTTCGCGGCCGTGGCGATGTTCGATGTCGAGCAGCGCGGCGAGCAGCGCGCGCGGTGACAGCATGGTTTCGATCCGGGCCACGGCGTTGACGAAATCCGGCTGGTCGACATAGCCGACCGGTGCCGATGCATAGAGCGCCGACCGCGCGACGAGCCGCGTGCCGGGCAGGCGATCGAGTTCGCCCAGCGCGTATTCCACCTGCGACGCGGGATCGTTGAGATTGGCGCCCAGCCCGATGGTGGCGACGATTTTCATGCCGGTTGCGCCTCGCTGGCCGTATCGTCGCCTGGTTTGCGCCGACGGCGCTTGCGGCGCGGCCTGGGACCGCTGTCGGTCATCAACATGCTGGCACGCTCGGCCTCGTCGGCGTCCTGGAAGCGCGTCCACCAGTTGCCGAGTTCGGCGTCGATCTCGCCGGCCTCACAACGCAGCAGGAGGAAATCGTAGGCGGCACGAAAGCGCGGATGCTCCATGAGACGGAAGGGACGCTGCCCGCCGCGCTGTTCGAAGCGCGGCTGCAGCGCCCAGATTTCCTTCATCATGCCGTCGTAGCGGCGCGGGATCGACAGCAACGCGCGCTGCGCGTCGAGTACGTCGTCCATCGCCTGGAACAGGGCGGGTTGCGGCTTCTCGCCGCCGGCTTCGAGGGCTTGCCAGCGCTGCAGCACCTGCGGCCACAGCAGTGTGCCGAACAGGAAGGCGGGCGAGGACGGACGGTCGGACTGGATGCGCTCGTCCGTGCTCTTCAGGGCGGCGGTGATGAAGCGCTCGCCGGTCGGGTCGTCGAGGATGGTGTCCAGGAGCGGCAACATGCCATGGTGCAGGCCTTCGGCGCGCAGCTGGTGCACGCCGCGCAGCGCGTGGCCCGACAGAAGAAGCTTCAAGGCCTCGTCGAAGATGCGCGCGCGCGGAATGTTGGCGAGCAGCGGCGCGAGCCGGGCCACCGGTGCGCGCGTCGCCTCGTCGATGCGGAAATCCAGCTTGGCGGCGAAGCGCGCGGCGCGCAGCATGCGTACCGGGTCTTCACGATAGCGCGTCTCGGGATCGCCGATCATGCGCAGCACGCGCTTTCTGCAATCGGCCACGCCATCGAAGTAGTCGTGCACCTCTTCGCGCAGGGGGTCGTAGTACAGCGCGTTGATGGTGAAATCGCGCCGTGCGGCATCGTCCTCCATGCTGCCGAACACGTTGTCTGACAGCAGGCGACCATGCTCGTCGGTCGGCCGTTCGTCTTCCTCCTCGCTTTCCTTCTGGCCGTTGGCGCGGAAGGTTGTGACCTCGATGGTTTCGCGGCCGCACATCACGTGCACGATCTGGAAACGCCGGCCGATGAGGCGCGAGCGCCGGAACAGGCGGCGTACCTGTTCCGGCGTGGCGTCGGTTGCCACGTCGAAATCCTTGGGTGTTTTCCCCAGCAGCAGATCGCGCACTGCGCCGCCCACCACGTAGCCCTTGTAGCCGGCGCCGGCCAGCGTCTCGCACACCTTGAGCGCACAATCGTCAATGCCCGCGCGCGCGATGCCGTGTTCGGCCTGCGACAGGATGCGTGCGCCCGAACCGGAAGCGGGGCGCTTGCGGCCGAAGACCTTGCTGAGGATGCGGCGGATCATGAAATGCGCGTGGGCGGGGTGAAACGTTGAGCCGGATTATACAGGCTGGGCCGCAGCACCCCGTGCCCACAGCGCGGCCGTGTCGGGGCCGTACAGCGCCTCCAGAGCAGCCGGTTGGAGCAGGTCGGCTGGCGTACCGAGCTGCCAGCGGCCGTCGCCATGGAGGAACAGCAGGCGGTCGCAATGGCAGGCTGCCCAGTTCGGGTCGTGCAGGGTCAGGGCCACCGCACGACCATGCCCGGCCTCGTCGCGTACCCAGCGCAATAGCGCCGCCTGGTGTGCGGGGTCCAGATGTGTCAGCGGCTCGTCGAGCAGCACGATACCGGCTTCCTGCGCCGCCAGTTGCGCCAGCCGCGCACGCTGGCGCTCGCCACCCGACAGGGTCGGGAGTGGCCGCTGCGCGAGGGCAGTCAGCTCCCAGGCCGCGAGCCAGGGTGCGACATCGAGGCGCGTGTCGTGGTGCGGAAAACGCCCCAGCGCCACGTAATCGGCCACGCTGCCGAAATAGCCGCTGGCCTCGTCCTGCGGCAGCAGCGCGATGGATCGTGCGCGATCCAGCGGCGCCAGCTGCATGACCGGCGTGCCGTCGAGCTCGACCGTACCATCACCCGGTTCGAGCAGGCCCGCCAGCGTCTCGAGCAGCGTGGACTTGCCGGCACCGTTGGGGCCGAGGATGCCGAGGACTTCGCCAGAGGCGAGAGAAAGGTCGAGTGACTCGACGAGGACGCGTCTTCCGGCTCGCAGCAGGAACTGCCGGGCAGCCAGGGGCATGTACGTATGCATCATGGCTTGCGCAGCAGCCACAGCATCACCGGCACCCCGATCAGGGCGGTGAGCACGCCCACCGGCAGTTCGCGCGGGTCGAGCGCAGTGCGGGCCAGTGCGTCGGCGAGGACGAGCAGGCTGCCGCCGGCGAGTGCGGCGGCGGGAAGCAGGATGCGATGGCTGACGAGGCCGAGGCGACGCAGGGCGTGCGGCACCATGAGGCCGACGAAGCCGATGCTGCCGGCCTGGGCGACGACGAGCGCGGTGCAGGCGCCGGAGAGCGCGAACAGCAGCCAGCGCGTGGACGCGACGGAGACGCCCAGCGAGGCGGCCTTGAGCGGCGAGAGCTGCAGCACGTCGAGCCGGCGCGCGAGCGTGAACGCAGCGAGGCTGGCGACGACGAGGACGACCCAGAGCAGGCCGGGCCGGTCGGCCCAGGCGAGGTCGCCCATCAGGAAGAACAGCATGCCGGGCAGGCGTTCGGCCGGCGCGATGGAGAGCACCAGCGAGATGAGCGCGCCGAAGCCGGCGGCGAGCATCACGCCGGCGAGTAGCAGCGGCGTGTGGTCGCGCGCGAGCAGGCGGCCGCCCAGCGCGGCGGCGAGCGCAAGCGCGCCGAGACTGCCGGCGAAGGCGGCGAGCGAGATCCACGGCCACGCCAGTCCGGCGGCCATGCCGAGCAGGGCGGCGAAACCCGCGCCGCCGGAGGCACCGAGCAGGTAGGGTTCGGCGAGCGGGTTGCGGAACAGCGTCTGCATCAGCACGCCGGCCAGCGCGAGCAGGCCGCCGCAGGCGAAGGCGGCGGCGACGCGCGGGCCGCGCAATTGGGCGAGGATTTGCTGCGCAAGTGCCGGGTCGTCGGGCAGGCTGCCGGCTGCGAGGCCGAGCGCGATGGCCGCGGGTGCGGCCACGGCGAGCAGCAGCAGTTTGAGGCGGACGTTCAGCGGCTGGCCTATTGCCGGGCTGTGGCCGGCGCGGCAGCCGGCAGCACGCGCACGCGCCGCATCAAGACCGGCGTCTTCGGCACGTCGTCGTGCGGGCCGACGCGGCCGCGCGGCGCGGCGACGATGGCATCGACCACGTCCATGCCTTCGACCACCTGCCCGAACACGGCATAGCCCCAGCCTTCGATGCTCTGGCCGCGATGGTTGAGGAAGGCATTGTCGGCGACGTTGATGAAGAACTGCGACGAGGCCGAGTGCGGTTCCATGGTGCGCGCCATCGCCAGCGTGCCGCGCAGGTTCTTCAGGCCGTTGTCGGCTTCGTTGCGGATGGGCGCGTTCTTGGGCTTCTCGGTCATGTCGGGCGTCATGCCGCCGCCCTGGATCATGAAGCCGGGGATGATGCGATGGAAGATCAGGCCGTCGTAGAAGCCGCTCTGCGCGTAATTGAGGAAGTTGCCCACGGACTGCGGTGCATTGCCCGGGAAGAGTTCGACGACGATCGTGCCCTGGCTGGTTTCGATCTGCACGCGCGGGTTGGGCGGCTGGCCAGGGGCCGGCGCGGTGGATACGGTTTGTCTGCCGGGTTCGCTGGCGCCGCAGCCGGTCATGCCGAGGGCGAAGGTGCAGGCGATGAGCCCGGCGGAAAAGATTCGTGCGGGAAGAGACAGCAGGCGGGACATCGTAAGGCTCCGTTGGGGAAACAGATGCATTCTACGGGCGGCCGGGCGCTGCGGGAAACGTGTCGAACAGTTGCGCGGCATTGTCGTGCAGCAGGCGGCGCTGCAACTCGGGCGGCAGGCTGCCGGCCCAGTGGCGAATCGCATCGACGACCTCGCCATAGTGTTGCCAGCGGTGGGTGCTGAAGGTGTCGACGGCGACGACGAAACGCGTGGGATGACGCTCGAACAGGACGCGCCATTCGGGCCGCAACTGGCCATCCGGCGCGATGCGTTCGTCGCGCACCGAGGTGTCGATCCAGAGACGTGTGTGTCGGGTCAGCAGGGGTTCGAGCACCTCGGGCCGCGGGTCGGTGCCGAGGTGCGTCCACAGGATGCGTACCTCGGGCGCGACCGAGAAGGCATGGGTGATGACGGCCGCATCACCGTGCAGCAACAGGACGATACCGCGCTCAGCCGCCAGTTTCACCAGGGCCTCGAACACCGGCTGCTGCGCATCGGCGGCAAAAAGGTGCAGTTCGCCAAGCCCCGCCCAGCGCGCCCGGTCGAGTGCGGCTTCGACGCGCGCCGGCAAGCGCGTGTCGTGCACCCAGCGTGCCTTGGCGAGGCCCTGATCGTAGACGCCGAGCACCGGCAGGATGCGCCCTGGCGCTTGCCGGTGGAGCGTTTGTGCAAGTTCCGCGGGCTGGCTCGTCACGACGAGGCGCGTCACGCCTGCCGCGTCGAGGCGGGCGAGGAGCGCGTCCGGCGGGACCGCCAGATGGTCGGCGAGCGTGTAATGCGCGTGCGCGTCGATCATGGGCGGGGGAGTGCTTCCCGCGCCGGCCGGGGGGGCGAGCAGCAGCACGACGAGCAGGCCGGGCCGGATCCTCATGCGACGTGGCATGCAGCGAGCCGCGTGCGTACCGTGTCGATCGGTTCACAGCCCGTTGCGACTGGGGTGAGCCGTTCGTCCTGCTGCACGATCAGCGTGGGAAAGCCGCGCACCCCCGCGGTGCGTGCCTGACGGAAATGCGCACGTGTCCTGTCCCGGGCCGCGTCGCTCGCCCAGATTGCGGCAAAACGTGCCGCATCGAGGCCAAGCCTTTCCGCCAGCTGCGCGAGGCAATCGCCTTGCGTGACGTCGTGTCCCTCGGCGTAGAACGCGGACTGGATCGCCTTGAACATCGGGAAGGTGTGGGCGGGATCGAGCGTAGCGGCGGCAAGCACGGCACGGCTGGCGGGCTCGGTGTCGTAGATGAATCCGTCCGGCAGGGCGTTCTCGAAACGAAAGGGCTGTCCGGTGCGCGCGTGCACCTCGTGCCAGTGGTGCAGGATTTCCGCGCGCGCGGCTGCGGTCATGGGGGCGGTTTCGCCCGGCCGCAGGCCGCCCAGCACCAGGGCGATTCTCATGCGTTCGCGGGTCTCGCCGCGCAGGATGTCGAGCGTGGGCGCAAATCCCCAGCACCATGAACACATGGGATCGGCGAAGTACCAGAGGATGGGCAGGGTCATGGCGCGACGAAGCGGGATGGGCCAGTTCGCAGCATAGGCGAAGCCGCCTACTGTTCGCGATCGGGTGGGTCAGGCGTGTCCCGCGGGGCGTGCGGCGTGTCGTCGTCCATCAGCACGCTGTGCGCCGGGCCTTCGAGATCGTCGAACTGTCCGCTTTTTGCTGCCCACAGCATCACCCAGGCGATGCCGCCGACGATGAGCAGGCTGACGGGGATGAGGAGGAGGAGGATGTCCATTTAGGGTGAGTGGTGAGCGGTGGGCGATGAGCGGTGGGCGGGGGTTGCCGCTTGCAGCTTACCGCTCGATGCTCCCCATTTTGAACTCGGACAGCCGCAAGGCATTCAGCACCACCAGCAGCGAGCTGGCCGACATGCCGATGCCGGCGATCCATGGGGTAACGTAGCCGAGTGCGGCAGCAGGGATGGCGATGAGGTTGTAGCCGAGCGCCCAGCCGAGGTTTTCGCGAATGATCTTCTGTGTCTTGCGTGCCAGAGCCACGCCTTCTGACAGCGTTGCGAGCCGGCTGCCGAGCATGACCATGTCGGCGGCCGCCTGCGCGACATCGGCGCCTTCGCCCATGGCGATCGATACCTGTGCGCCGGCGAGCACGGGCGCATCGTTGATGCCGTCGCCGACCATGGCGACGATCCGGCCTTCGGCTTGCAGCGTTTTCACATAGGCGAGCTTGTCCTCCGGCAGGGTGCCGGCGTGCCAGTCGGCGATGCCGAACTGGCGCGCGGTGGCGGCAACCGCAGCCTCGGCGTCGCCGGACAGGAGGTGCAGGCGCAGGCCCTGCGCGCGCAGGGCATCGAGCGCAGATGCGGCATCCACGCGCGGCGTGTCGGCGAGCGCAAACCAGGCAACGGGGCGTCCGGATTCGGCAAGCAGGATCCAGCTTGCGCCGCCGTCCGCATCGGGCGTGGCAGGCGGTGTGGCGTCGCCCACGGCAAACTGCGGCGTTCCGAGGCGATAGACGCGCCCGTCGATCGTGCCCTCGACGCCGCGTCCCGGCGTGTTGCGGATGTCGAGCGCAGTCAGCGTTTCGACAGCGTGTTCGCGCAGCGCGCGGGCGATGGGATGTTCGGAGCCGGCTTCGAGTGCGGCGGCACGAGCGGCGGCTTCCGCTGCGCTGTGGCCGTCGAGCGGCAGCACGCGGCGCACCGAGAGGCGGCCCTGGGTGAGGGTGCCGGTCTTGTCGAAGACCAGGTCGGTGGCGTGCGCAAGCGTTTCCAGTGCGTGCCCACGCGTGGTCAGCAAGCCCAGTCGTGTCAGCCGGCCGGTGGCGGTGGTGAGCGCGGCGGGCGTGGCGAGGCCCAGTGCGCAGGGGCAGGTGACGACGAGCACGGAGATGACGATCCACAGCATCCTGGCCGGATCGATGACGTACCAGGCCACGCCGACGAGCGCCGTGACGAGGAGCAGAAGGCCGACGAACCAGGCGGCGGCGCGGTCGGCAAGCTGGCCGATGCGCGGTTTTTCGCTTTGCGCGCGATCAAGCAGACGCACGATGGAGGCGAGCCGGGTGTCGGCACCGAGCCGTTCGACCCGGATCACCAGCGGGCTCGCCTGGTTGAGGCTGCCGCCGACGACGTTTGCTCCTGCGGCTTTCGACACGGGCAGCGATTCGCCGGTGAGCATGGCTTCGGATACCGCGCTTTCGCCCTCGACCACCACGCCATCGGCCGGCAGCGTCTCGCCGGGCCGCACCAGCACATGCTCGCCGACCACCAGCCGCGCGACCGGCACCTGCTCCTCGTCGCGTGCCGGCCAGTTGGGCAGGCGCGTGGTGGCGGCGGGAATGAGCTTGACCAGTTCTTCCACCGCGGCACCGGCGCGGCGCCGCGCGTTCATTTCAAGGAAGCGCCCGGTCAGCAGCAGGAAGATGAACATGGTCACCGAGTCGTAGTAGATCTCGCCGTGCCCGGAGAACGTGCTGTACACGCTGGCGGCGAAGGCCGTGCCCACGCCCAGCGCCACCGGCACGTCCATGCCCAGCGTGCGCCGCCTGAGGTCGCGCCAGGCGCCGATGAAGAACGGCCAGGCCGAATACAGCACCACGGGGATGGTGAGCACGAGGCTCGCCCAGCTCATCAGCCGGCGGATCTCGTCGGTCATGTCGGTGGCGGTGTAGGTCGGCAGCGCGTACATCATCACCTGCATCATGCCGAGGCCGGCGATGGCGAGTCGCTTGATGGCGGTGTTGCGTTCGCGCTTGTGGATGTCGTCGGAGCGGCCCGGATCGAAGGGGTGGGCGATGTAGCCGATGTCGGACACCGCCTTGAGGATGGCCGAGAGCTGGATGCGGCTGTTGTCCCAGCGCACCCGCGCACGCCGCGTGGCATAGTTGATCTCGACCGAGAGCACGCCCGGCAGGGCGGCGATGTGGCGCTCGTTCAGCCAGATGCACGCGGCGCAGACGATGTTTTCCAGGATGAGCGCGGCCTCGCGGACGTTTTCCGCCTCGACCCGTACGAAGCTTTCCTGGATTTCCGGCAGGTCGTACAGGCCGAGCTGGGCGAGTTCGGCTTCCGCCTGCTGTGGGGTGGCGGGCAGGGCAGTGCGGTGCGTGTAGTAGGCGCCCTGTCCGCTGTCGATGATGGTCTGCGCCACGGCCTGACAGCCGCGGCAACAGGCTTCGCGCGTTTCGCCTTCGTAGCGGATCGGATAGTTCGAGCCAGGCGGAACCGGGAGACCGCAGTGGAAACAGGAACGGTCGGTCTGTTCGACGGGCAAAAAAGAAGGGGCGTTCATGAGCCGTCCAGGAGAGCCGCTCATGAATCGCCCCAGAGGAGGACGCTACAACACGGCAGGCCCAGGAGAGAAGGTGCACCTGCCGCAAACGTCATTCGGTGCGTGACAGGAACATGCGGGGTTCCGACCGAGTACCCCGGGCACCGGACAGGCGCCCGGGTCGGTATATGCGGCAGCGATGCTTGTGGCGCCGATGCCGATCCGGCGGGGTGAAACGTTCCGTCTGTTCTAGCCATGCTTCGCTGCTGTCATGTCCTGACTGGGATGTCCGGATGCGTGTCTCGAAGCCCGCATTATACGGAGCGGCTGGACCACGCTTCGGCGCTTGCCGGCAGTATCACAACAACATTGAAGATATGCGCATCATAATATAGTCGTATAAAAATGCAAGCATTTTTTGTTCCGTTAAGATGCGCGGCATGCCGGTCCCGCACGACACGCCTACGGGCTTTCCTCCCCTCGATACGGCCCTGGACGATCCCAACGGCCTTCTGGCGATGGGGGGCGACCTGTCCGTGCCGCGCCTGCTGGACGCCTACCGGCACGGCATCTTTCCCTGGTTCAATCCCGGCGAGCCGATCCTGTGGTGGAGCCCGGATCCACGCATGGTGCTGGTGCCCGCCGAAGTACGGGTCGCGCGATCGCTGGCCAAGCGTCTGCGCAATGCCGGCTTCGAACTGCGCGTCGATACCGCGTTCACCGAGGTCATGCATGCCTGCGCGGCGCCGCGCGAAGGGGCGGGCGGCACCTGGATCTCGCCGGCGATGATCGCGGCCTACACGCGCCTGTTCGAGGCCGGCTACGCGCATTCCATCGAAAGCTGGCGCGACGGTCGGCTTGTGGGTGGGCTCTACGGCGTGGCGATCGGCCGCATGTTCTACGGCGAGTCGATGTTCAGCCGGGAAAGCGATGCGTCCAAGGTTGCGCTGGTACGGCTCGCCCGGCAACTGGAACGCTGGGGCTTCGGTCTGATCGATTGCCAGATGGAAACCCCGCATCTCGCCAGCCTGGGTGCGAAGCCCCTGCCGCGAACGGCGTTCGCGATGCAGGTGGCGGACTTGGTAAACTTGCCGCACCGGCCCGGGCCCTGGAGTTTCGATGCATCCGACTGAACCGCCGTTCCAGCGCATTCAGTTCTACCTTACCGCGCACTACGACTGCAGCTATCTGCCGGGCCGGCGCGCGCGTTCTCAGGTCGCCACGCCCACGCACCTGATCGACCGTCATGCCTACAGCGCGCTGATCCGCGCCGGATTTCGCCGTAGCGGCCAGTTTACCTACCGGCCGCATTGCGAGCACTGCCGGGCCTGCGTGCCGGTGCGCGTCGACGTCGCGCGTTTTATGCCGAACCGTACCCAGCGGCGCTGCCTGAGGCGCAGCCTGAAGCTGGAAGCGCGTTTCCTGCCGCTCGATTTCAAGGAAGAGCATTACGCGCTGTACCGCCGGTATCTTGGCAGCCGGCATGCCGGGGGGGGGATGGATCGCGACGGTCCCGACCAGTACACGCAGTTCCTGCTGTCGTCCAACGTCGATACGGTGATGGTCGAGTTCCGCGACGGCGATGCGCTGGTGATGATCGCGGTGATCGACCAGATCGAGGACGGCCTGTCCGCTGTCTACACCTTCTTCGATCCGGATCGTGCATCGGACAGCCTGGGGGTGTACGGCGTGCTGTGGCAGATCGAACTGGCGCGGCGGCTCGATCTGCCCTATCTCTACCTGGGCTACTGGATCGCCGAGAGCCGGAAGATGGCCTACAAGACGCAGTACCAGCCGCTCGAAGGCCTGATCGACGGACGCTGGCAGGCACTCGAACTGGCATGAAGGCGTGGGGGTTGCTTGCCGCCGTCCTGCTGGCGGGCTGCGCGCTCACCGTGAGCGAACCGCGTGCCCTCAAGCCCATCGAGGGCTTCGTCCCGCTGGCAGGCGATACGCGCATCCGGATCGAGCTGGGATACGAAGCCTACGGCGCGCGCGTGGCAGCCGTCCTCCCGGCTGCCATCGCCAAGGTCGAGGCAGGCCATTACCGCGCATTCCTGCGTCCGCCGCGGGTATACGTGTGCGGCAGCGAAGCCTGCTTCAAGCGGTGGGTGCTGACGCCGAAACTCGCGGCCGCGGTGGTGCCGGACAACCGGCTCATCCTCTCGCCAAATCTCGACGGCAAGGAGCGGGCACGACTGCCGGCCCTGCTCACGCACGAACTTGCGCACCTGCATCTGGGACAGCGCATCGGTCACTACCACAGCACGCTGCCGGTCTGGTTTCACGAGGGCTGGGCGACGCTGACGGCCGACGGCGGCGGCGCGGAGTTCGCAAGCGAGGCACGTGCCTACGAGTCGATCCGAGCGGGCCGGCGCGTCAATCTGGGCTTGCGCGATACGCCGGACAGGCGCCATCGCGCGGCGTCGTCGAATCTGAACATCTTCGAGTTCTACCGGCAGTCCATGCTCCTCGTCGCCTGGCTGAAGGCGCAGGACGAAGCGCGCTTCCGCGAACTGGTACTCGCCGTGCAGGACAACACGGACTTCGAGATCGCCTTCTGGAATGTCTACGGCCAGGCCCCCGCCACCCGCCTGGCGGGTTTCTACGATGCCGTTATCGGCGATAATCAGACCACGCAGGCCACACCGGCCGCGCCTTCGAAACGACCATGAAACCCTATCTCGACCTGATGCGCCATGTGCTCGAACACGGCACGAAGAAAGACGATCGCACCGGCACCGGCACGCTGTCGGTATTCGGCTGGCAGATGCGCTACAACCTGGCGGAAGGTTTTCCGCTCGTCACCACCAAGAAGTGCCACCTGCGCTCCATCATCCACGAACTGCTGTGGTTCCTGCAGGGCGACACCAACATCCGCTATCTGAAGGACAACGGCGTCTCGATCTGGGACGAATGGGCGGACGAGAACGGCAACCTCGGCCCGGTGTACGGCCACCAGTGGCGCAGCTGGCCCGCGCGTGACGGCGGCGCCATCGACCAGATCAGCGAAGTCGTGAAGATGCTGAAAACCAACCCGGACTCGCGTCGCATCATTGTTTCCGCGTGGAATGTCGCCGATCTCGACAGGATGGCGCTCGCGCCCTGCCATGCCTTCTTCCAGTTCTACGTCGCCGACGGCAGGTTGAGCTGCCAGCTTTACCAGCGCAGTGCAGACATCTTTCTTGGTGTGCCGTTCAACATCGCCAGCTACGCGCTGCTGACGATGATGATGGCGCAGGTGACGGGTTTGAAACCGGGCGATTTCGTGCATACCCTGGGCGATGCGCACCTCTACCTCAACCACCTCGAGCAGGCGCGCGAGCAGTTGAGCCGCACGCCGCGTGCCCTGCCGACGATGTCGCTGAATCCCGGTGTGCATGACATCTTCGGTTTCCGCTTCGAGGATTTCACGCTCGAAGGCTACGATCCGCATCCCGCGATCAAGGCGCCGGTGGCCGTGTAGCGACGGTGAAGCGTAAGCGGTGAGCGGAGACAAGATGGCACTTAACAGGCCGCGCATCAGCGTCATCGCCGCGCTGGCGAAGAACCGCGTGATCGGCATCGAGAACCGGCTGCCCTGGCGGCTGCCGGAAGACCTGGCGCATTTCAAGGCGCTCACGCTCGGCCATCCCATCCTGATGGGACGCAAGACTTTCGAGTCGCTCGGACGTCCCTTGCCCGGACGCACCAATATCGTCATCACCCGCAACCGCGACTATCGCAAGGAGGGCTGTGTGGTCGCCGACTCCATTCCTGCGGCTGTCGCCCTGTGCCGGGATGCCAGCGAGGTCTTCTTCATCGGTGGCGCCGAACTCTACGCCCAGGTCATTCCGCTCGCCGATCGCCTCTATCTCACCGAAGTCGATATCGAGGCCGAAGGGGATGCCTGGTTCCCCGAGTATGATCGCGCTGCGTTCCGTGAGATCGAGCGCACGACGTGCAGGGGGGAAAAGGCGGACACCGTGCGTTTCGATTTCGTGGTCTACGAGCGGGTCTGATCGCAAACAGCGCGGTCCTGTTCGCGGGTCGCGCAAGCAAAAGCGCGCGCAGGGCGCTTTTCGCGTAGGCCAGCGATCAGCCGAAGGGTTTCGGCTTGGGCGTGGTGTTGTTCGACGGCGGCAGGATGGGCAGCTTCAACTCGGGCTGCCTGCCGGTCAGCGTCTTCAGGAAGGCGACCATGTCGTCGATCTCTTCCTGGCTGTAGACCCTTCCCACCTGCAGCCTGCCCATGATGTCCACGGCCTTCTCCAGCGTCTCGGCTTCGCCGTCGTGGAAGTAGGGATAGGTGAGTTCCACGTTGCGCAGGGTGGGTACCTTGAACTTCATGCGGTCGGCATCCTTGCCGGTGAGTCCGGCGACGCCCTGCGCCTTGTTCTTGGTGTCGTATTCCTCGACCAGGCCCATCTTCTGGAAGGATGTGCCGCCGACGGCCGGACCGTAATGGCAGGCGGTGCAGCCGCTGTCCTTGAAAAGCTTGTAGCCGCGCAATTCCATCTTGCTGAGTGCCTTCTTGTCTCCCTTCAGCCACCTGTCGAAGCGCGAGTCGGGCGTGTTCAGGGTTTCCTCGAACGCAGCGATGGCGTCGGTGACCATGCCGATGTTGATTTCCTGTTTCTTGAAGACCTTCTGGAATTCCGCCTTGTAGGCGGGAATCGAATCCAGCACATCGACCGCGAGTTCGTGGGTGAATGCCATCTCGCCCGGGTTGACGATGGGGCCGCCAGCCTGGGCTTTCAAGTCCTTGGCGCGGCCATCCCAGAATTGCGCCAGATTCATGCTGGAGTTGAGCACCGTGGGCGCGTTGATGGGGCCTTGCTGCCAGTTATGGCCGATCGAGGTCTTGAGGTTGTCGGTGCCGCCCATGGAGAGGTTGTGGCAGGAATTGCAGGAAATGAAACCGGACATGGACAGTCGCGGATCGAAATAGAGCTTCTTGCCGAGCTCGACCATCGCCGCATTCTTCACCTTGACGGCGGGGACCGGCTGGATCGGTTCTGCCGCAACGGCCAGGGTCGGCGCGGTCAGGGTCAACAGGGAAACGCACAGCGTGCTGAACTTCATGGCGGGCTCCTCTGATTGCACGGGCACTGGTGATCTGGCTGTACCGCTTTGACCAGCACAACGAATAATGAGATATTAATTTCTTTTTATTCTTTGTCTAGTATTTTTACCGTGTCAATTCGCTCCAGCGTGCATGAGGGATCGACGGGGCAGCCAAAAAAACGGGGCCGAAGCCCCGTTCAGTCGTACGAGACGGCACCATCAGCCCTTGGCCGTGAAGGCGTACGACTCCGGCAAGCCCAGCGTGTCGGCCCAGACGTTCTTCGCCCAGGATTCCATGTAGGCCATTTCGAGTTCGCTTTCCTCCGCGGACACGCCATTGGCGTCCTTGGGCGGGATCATGGACTGCTTTTCTTCGTTCCAGCGGAACACGGTGGCAACGTGGAAGGCGGTGCCCATGCCGGTACCCGAGTAGCAGGTGTTGGTGACCACGGGTGCCGGGTCGACGCTGCGGCCGGCAAACGCCTCGGACATGGCGTAGGCGCACATCTTGCCGGTGTTGTTGGCCACTGAACCCGATTTCGGGAAATTGGTCAGCGCGGAGTCGCCCAGGATGTGGACGTTCTTGACGACCTTGGACTCGAAGGTACGGTAGTCGATGGTGCACCAGTTGCCGTTGTTGCCATCGCGCACGCCGGCCATGCCGCACACCGCAGCGGCGCGCATCGGCGGCACCACGTTGATCACGTCGCCCTTCACGTCGTCGAACTCGGTGCTGACCTTCATGTTTTTCGCATCGACGGCGCGCGGCATGTTGTTCGGTCGATAGTCGATCATGCTGTTGTCCGTGCCGTAGCCGAAATGCTTCTTCCAGGCGGCCACGAACAGTCCTTTCTTGGAGGCCACGTCGGGGTTGCCGTCGAGGATGATGATCTTGGACTTGGGCTTGGCCTGCTTGAAGTAGCTGGCGACCATGCAGGCGCGCTCGTAGGGGCCGGGCGGGCAGCGGTAGGGCGACATGGGGACGGACATCACGAAGGTGCCGCCATCGGGCATGGCTTCGAGTTGCTGGCGCAGCACGCCCGTCTGATCGGGGCTGGCTTTCCAGGCGTGCTTCACGGTCTTCTGTGCTTCCGCGTCGTACCCCTGCACCTTGTCGAACAGCAGTTCGATACCACCGGCCAGCACCAGCTTGTCATAGGCGAAGGTATGGCCGCCCGCAGTGGTGACGGTCTGCTTGGTGGTATCGATTGCGGTGACGGTGTCCGGCACGAAGTTGTCGACGACCTTCTTCAGGTAGTCATAGGGCATGGCGATGTCGTCCATCTTGTTGATGCCCGCGAGCACGGTGTTGGAGAAGGGGCAGGAGGTGAACTTGGCGTTGGGTTCGATGACGGTGACCTGTGTATTGGGGGCCCACATCTTGATGTAGCGGGAGAAGGTGGCACCACCGAAACCGGCGCCCACGACGACGACTTTGGGGCCCGCGCTGCCGGTCTGGGCTGTGGCGCAGCCGGCGAGACCTGCCGTGGCTGCAAGGCCAACCGCACCGGCGGAGGTTTTGAGGAAATCGCGACGATTGAGGGTCATGATAGAAAATCTCCTTGGCTTATTTGATCGAGGCGAAATACTTGGCCATCGTTTCGAACTCGGCATCGGTATAGCCGGAGGCGTGTTTCTTCATGACGGTGGCCGGACGCGAACCGTCGCGGAAGGCTTTCATCTGCTCCACGAAGTAGCCGGCTTCCATCCCGGCCAGGCTGGGAATGGCGCCGCGACTCTTGCCGTCGGGGCCGTGGCAATAGGAACAGTTGGCCGCGATGAAGCGGGCACGTGGATCGGCGTGTGCCGAGAGCGCCACGCCCAGTGTTCCCGCGAGGATCAGGGTGGCAACGAAGGATTTTTTCATTGATGCTCCTCCAAACGATTGAATGACAGGAACCATGGGTTCCGGAAGCGGCGATGGCGACGGGCTTCTTGGTTACCCCGCTTGTATCGTCATGACTGCCTGATACGGGTTTCTCGGTTTCCCGTATGGGCATTCATGATTCAGTAGCAAAAATGTACTGTCAACAAGCAAACGCTTATATAGCGCGGGTTTCCGGCGTGTTGGGGAAAAATTTTCGGAGCCGTCAGCGCGACGCGCCGAGTTGCGTTGCGCGCATCCTGCTTGCCTCGCGCGCATGCTGTTCGGCGTCGCGATCCCAGCTGACGCTGGCCCAGCCGCCCAGGTTTTCGAGCGCGATACGGCCGAGTGCATCGATCCATTGCGGATGCTCGTTGAGTGCCGGGATGTAGTGGAATTCCCTGCCACCTGCGGTGAGGAAGGTTTCGCGGCCTTCCATCGCCAGTTCCTCGAGCGTTTCGAGGCAGTCCGCGGTAAAGCCCGGCGCGACGATGTCGACGCGACTGGTCCCTTCCCTGCCGAGTGCGGCCAGGGTCATGTCTGTATAGGGCTGCAGCCATTCGGCCCTGCCGAAGCGGGACTGGAAAGTGAGGCGGAACTGCTTCTCGTCGAGGCCGAGCGCTTCGGCGAGCAGGCGGCCGGTCTTGCGGCATTCGCAGTGATAGGGATCGCCTTTTTCCAGGGTGTATTTCGGCACGCCGTGGAAGCTCATCACCAGCACCTCGGGGCGTCCGTGCATCTGCCAGAAATCGCGGATGTTGCTGGCCAGCGCATGGATGTAGGCAGGATGGTCGTGGTAGTGCTTCACCGTGCGCAAGGCCGGCTGGTTGCGGGTTTTCCGCAGCCAGTCGAATGCCATGTCGTGCGCGGTGGCGGTGGAGGAGGCGGCGTACTGCGGATAGGCGGGCAGCATCAGGATGCGGTCGCAACCTTCGGCCTTCATGCGCGCAAGCGTGTCGGGAATCGAAGGACTGCCGTAGCGCATGGCGTATTCCACCTGCAAGGGCGAGGCAATGCGTTCGCCCAGCCATCCTTTCAGCAGCTTGGCCTGTCGCTCGGTGTGCACCTTCAGCGGCGAGCCGTCGGCCGTCCAGATCGCAGCGTATTTTTCGGCGGATTTCTTCGGCCGCGTATTGAGAATGATGCCGTTGAGGATCAGCCACCACAGTGCTCGCGGAATCTCGACCACGCGGGGGTCGGACAGGAACTGCCGGAGATAGGGCTTGAGCGCCTGCTTAGTCGGCGCCTCCGGAGTGCCGAGGTTGAGCAGAAGGATGCCGGTTTTCGCAAGCTGGCCGTGGGTGTAATCAGGTTCCTTGAGGAATGTCATCAGTGGTGCGACAGCGCGCTGGAGAGAAGTTTTGCAGTGATGTCGACGATGGGGACCACGCGCTCGTAGGCCATGCGCGTGGGTCCGACGACGCCGAGCGTGCCGACGACCTGGCCGTCGACCGAATAGGGGGCGGTGACGAGGCTGCACTCGTCGAGCGGCAGCAGGTTCGATTCTCCGCCGATGAAGATCTGCACGCCGGCGGCGCTGCGCGACTGGTCGAGCAGTTGCAGCAACCCGGTCTTCTGTTCGAAGGCGTCGAACAGCCGGCGCAGATTGCCCATGTTGCTGGAGAGTTCTTCCACGTCGAGAAGCTTGCGGCTGCCGGATACCACGACGTTCTCCTGGCTGGTATCCAGCGCCTGGCTGCCGGCGTCCACCGCGGCGGCCATCAGTTGCGTGATGTCATCGCGCATGCGGCCGAGTTCGTCGCGCAGGCGGGTGCGCACCTGATCGAAGGTGAAGCCGGCGAAATGCTGGTTCAGGTAGTTGGCCGCTTCGGTGAGTGCCGATGCCGAGTAGGGCTGCTCGGTGACGATGACGCGGTTTTCCACTTCGCCTTCCAGCGTCACGATGATGAGCAGGATGCGCTTCTCGGACAGGCTGAGGAACTCGATCTGCCGGAAGGCCGGATTGCGCCGTGGCGTCATCACCAGCCCGGCAAACTGGCTGAGGTCGGACAGCAGGGTCGAAGCGGCGGTGATCAGCTTTTGCGGGTCAGAGGGCGCGAGATGGGTTTCGAGCTGGTTCACCTCGACCTGGGCGAGCGGCCGCACGGTGAGGAGGGTATCGACGAAGAAGCGGTAACCGCGCGGCGTCGGTACGCGTCCAGCCGAAGTGTGGGGGCTGGCAACGAAGCCCATCTCCTCGAGGTCGGACATCACGTTGCGGATGCTGGCCGGCGACAGGTCGAGCCCGGAATGTTTGGACAGGGTGCGCGACCCCACCGGTTCGCCCTCGGCGATGTACCGCTCCACCAGGGTTTTCAGCAGGATGCGTGCGCGATCGGTAAGCATGAGTGGATTATAAGGACAGATGCAAGGGACAAGACACAAGATTCAAGCTGCAAGGAAGATGCTGTCCATCTCACCGGTAGTCTTGCAACTTGAAACTTGCAACTTGAAACTTGAAACTTGCATCTGTCCTTATAATCGGCGTCCATGCAAACCCCATTCCATACCGTCGGCCTGGTCGGCAAGTACGATAATCCCGGCATGCACGATTCCGTGTGCAAGCTGGGCGACTTCCTGCGCGGGCGCGGGCACGAAGTGATGCTGGCGAGCCAGACCGCCGAGCGCCTCAACATCCAGGATTGTCCCCGCCGCAACCTGCACGAACTGGCGGCGGAAAGCGACGTGGTAGTCGTGCTGGGGGGGGACGGCACCATGCTGTCGATCGCGCGCGAACTGGCTTCGCACAGCACCCCTCTGATCGGCGTCAACCAGGGGCGGCTTGGCTTCCTCACCGACATCACCGTGGACGACATGTACGATGCCATCGCCGAGATTCTCAGCGGCCAGTACGTGGCGGAAGAACGCATCCTGCTCAACGGCCAGATCCGCCGCAACGGCGAACGTGTGTTCGAGACCACCGCCTTCAACGACGTGGTCGTCGGCAAGGGCGGATCGGGGCGGCTGATCGACCTGGAAATCGCCATCAACAGCGAATTCGTCTACAGCCAGCGCGCCGACGGCCTGGTGGTCACAAGCCCGACCGGAACCACGGCCTATGCGCTGTCGGCCGGCGGGCCCATCGTGCATCCCACGCTGGAAGCCGTGGCGCTGGTGCCGATCTGCCCGCACACCCTGTCGGCGCGTCCCATCGTGGTGAGCAGCCATTCGCGCATCGAGCTGCATCTCACCTATGCCGACGATGCGCGTGTCCACTTCGACGGGCAGCACCACTTCGACCTGATGAGCGGCGACCATGTGTGGATTACCCGCGCCAATCGGCCCGTCACCCTGCTGCACCCGCATTCCTACAGCTACTACGACACGCTGCGGCAAAAACTGCACTGGGGCAAGAAACTCTAGCGTGTGAATAAACCGACTGCGTTCGCTACGGTTTCGTCACAAGCCCTCACCGCGCATGCTCACTCATCTCTCCATCCGAAACTATCTGCTGGTTGAATCCGTCGAGCTCGACTTTGCGCCCGGGCTGACGGTCCTCACCGGCGAAACAGGGGCGGGAAAATCCATCCTCGTCGATGCCCTGGCCCTGGCGCTGGGCGATCGCGCTGAAGGCGGCGTGGTGCGGCAGGGCACGGCGCGCGCCGAGATCGCCGCCGAGTTCTCCATCGCGCGTCTGCCGCATCTGGCTGCCTGGCTCGATGCGAACGGCTTTGCGGCCGAGGACGATGCCCTCATCCTGCGCCGCGTGATCGATGCCGGCGGGCGATCGCGCGCCTTCGTCAACGGCAGCGCGGCGACGCTCGCGCAACTGAAGGAAGCATCCGAACACCTGCTTGACATCCATGGTCAGCATGCCCACCACGCCCTGTTGCGCGCGGACACCCAGCGCGAGGTGCTCGATGCGCATGCCGGGGCCACAGGAAACGCGCACGCGACGCGGGCAGCCTGGGACGTCTGGCAGGCTGCCCGGCGTCGCCGGCTGGAAGCCGAAACCCACGGCGAGCAGCGCCGCATCGAACGCGATGGCCTGCAAAGCGCGGTCGAGGAACTGCGTGCGCTGGGCGACGATCTCGGGCGCTGGGACGATATCCAGGGCGAGCATGCGCGTCTCGCGCATGTCACCACCCTCATCGAGGGCAGCCAGGCATTGATCGACGGGCTCGACGAGGGCGAAGCCGCGGTGACCGGCGTACTGGGCGAACTGCGTGCGCGCCTCGATGCGATGCAGGCCCTGGACGACAGCCTGAAGGACATCACCGCGATGCTCGACGCCGCCAGCGCGGACATTGCCGAAGCCGTGCATGCCCTGCGCCGTTACGCCGATCGTCTCAACCTGGATCCCGGACGGCTGGCCGAACTCGACCGCGTGCTGGGCGACATGCATCGACTCGCACGCAAGCATCGCGTGCAACCCGAGGCCCTGGCCGCCTTGCTCGAACGCTACGAATCGCGGCTGGCCGAACTGGCAGCAGGCGACGATCTCGAACAACTCGTTGCTGAGGAAACAGCGGCATGCGCGCGCTACGAGACCGAAGCACAAACGCTTGGGGCCTTGCGCAGGGAAGGGGCGGCCGCATTGGCGGCACAGGTGACGGCTGCCATGCACGAGCTCGCGCTTGCCGGCGGGCGTTTCGAAATCGAGCTCGTGCCGGCGCATGAGCCGCGCACGCACGGACTGGAAGACGTCACCTTTCGCGTGGCGAGCCATCCGGGGCTGCCGGCCGGGCCACTGGCGAAGGTGGCCTCGGGCGGCGAGCTGTCGCGCATCAGCCTGGCGATCCAGACGGCGCTCTCCGGCGTGGCTGGCGTGCCCACGCTCATCTTCGACGAGGTCGACGTCGGCATCGGCGGCAGCGTGGCCGAAGCAGTCGGCCGCCGGCTGGCGAAGCTGGGCAAAACGCACCAGGTACTCGTGATCACGCACCTGCCCCAGGTCGCCGCGCGCGGCACCCGGCATCTGCGCGTCGCCAAGCAGACGGGCGAGGGCTTCGTGTCGTCGCATATCGCCGTTCTCGATGCCGAATCGCGCGTCGAGGAAATCGCGCGCATGCTCGGCGGCAAGACCATCACCGCCACCACCCGGCAGCATGCTGCCGAGATGCTCGCCAGTTGAACCTGGAAACCACAGTTGGACGCACCATCGGGCGCGTCCAACTGCGGTTTCCAGGTTGAAGCGGCTGTTTGCCTGCGCCCTGCTGTGTGTTCTGCTGGGGCCGGTGCTCGCGTGCGCCGGGTCGCTTGCGGGCGTGGTCATCGTCGTGATCGATGGTGACACCGTGCTCTTCAAACCCGATCACTACGCGCCCGGTTCACGGGCTTTCCTGAAAGTGCGGCTGGCCGGGATCGATGCGCCGGAATCCGACCAGCCGCATGGCGCGCAGGCCGCGCGCGCGCTCAGGGCGCTGGCGCTCAAACGGCATGCACAGCTTGAGATCGTCGGGGTCGATCCCTACGGGCGCAAGCTCGGCCTGCTCGACGTGGCAGGCTTGCAGCTCAATGCGGAACTGGTGCGGCGCGGCCATGCCTGGGCCAGCTCGCGGTCGGAGACTGCGGCGCTACGGCGCTTGCAGGACGAAGCGCGTGAGGCCCGGCGTGGCCTGTGGCAGTCGACCGACCCGATGTCGCCGGCCAACTGGCGACGTTCGCATCAGGGGTCCTGACGCGGCGACCCGTCCGGCAGCGCCGCGCGGCATTCGTGGAAGATGCGTGCGCTGCAGGTGCGACAGGTTTCGTTGTCGAGGCGCGGGTAGATCGCGCGCAGCGCGTCGCCCTTGTGACGGAAAATCTGCTCTTCGCCCACGGCTTCGGCCTGACCGCTGCGTCGTAGCATTGCGCACAGATCGGGCTGTACACCCACAAGATACAGGCCGCCGCCGAGCTTGCGGCGCCGCTCAGCTTCCTTGGCCAGCAATTCCGCGCCGGCCAGGTCGACGAAACCGATCGCGCGTGAGGTGAGCATCAGGTGTTTCTTCTGGGGATCGGACTCGTCCACGTTGCGGAAATGCTGCTGCACGTATTCCACGGCACCGAAGAAGATCGAGCCTTCCACGCGCAATATGGCCATCTGCGGGCAGGTGGGCGCATCGCTCTCGATCGGTGCGAACTTGCGGCGCGGATCGTCGTAGTCGCCGGCGATCGGCACCAGCTCGCGGATCGACGGGCGCGAGGTGCGATAGAGGTAGAACAGCAGCGACACGAGGATGCCGAGGAAGATGCCCTTTTCCAGGTCGATCAGGGTGCCGACGAAGGTGAGCGCGAGCACGATGCGCTCGCGTGGGTGGCGCCTGGCGATTTCGCCGATGTGATGGAAATCGATCAGTCCCCAGGCCACGATGAACAAAATGGCCGCCATTGACGGCACCGGAAGGTAGGCGGCGAGCGGCGCCACCAGCAGCACGATGAGGAGCAGGAATACGGCCGAGAGCGCTGCCGCCACCGGCGTCCTCGCACCCGAGGCGTAGTTCACCCCGCTACGGTTGAACGAGCCACTTGATGCGTAGCCGGAGAAGAAGCTGCCGGCGATGTTCGAGAGCCCCTGGCCGATGAATTCCTGGTTGCTGTCGATGCGCTGGTCGGACTTGATCGCCACCGAGCGTGCAATGGCGACCGCCTCGGTAAGCGCGAGGATGGCGATGATCATCGCCGGGAACACGGTCTGCTTGATCGCAACCAGCGAGAAGTCCGGCAGCGACAGGGGCGGGAATGCCGCCGTGAGCGCACCGACGGTGCGGATGCCGGTGGCATCTGCACCGTAGCGGTGATTGATCCAGGCGGCGGCAAGGCTGCCCACCACCATGGCGACGATCATGTAGGGCAGTTTCGGCAGGAAGCGGCGTGCAAGGATGCCGGAGGCCAGGGTGATCAGGCTGACCGCGAGCACCCAGGGCTGGATTTCCAGGATGTGCGTACCGAAGTGCAGCAGCACTTCGTGGAAGTGCGCACCGCGCGGGATGTCGAGGCCGAAGAAGTTCTTGATCTGGCTGCCGGCGATGAGCAGCGCGGCGCCGGCGGTGAAACCGATGATCACCGTGTGCGAGATGAAGTTCACCAGCATGCCCAGACGCGCCAGTCCCATCGCCAGCTGGAACAGGCCGGTGAGCAGCGTGAGCGTGAGCACCAGCGCAATGAATTGCGGGGTGCCGGGTTCGGCCAGCGGGCTGATCGAGGCGAACACCACGATGGAAATGGCGGTCGTCGGCCCCGACACCAGATGCCAGCTCGATCCCCACAGCGCTGCCACGATGGTGGGTACCATTGCGGCGTACAGGCCGTATTCGGGCGGCAGGCCGGCGATGAGTGCGAAGGCGACGCCCTGCGGCAGCACGATCATTGCGCCCGTCAGGGCGGCGATGGCGTCTGCCCGGAAGGTCCGGGGCGTGACATCCGGCCACCAGCGCAGGAAAGGCAGCAGCCGGTAAAGCCACAGTGGGCAGGCCTGCAGGTTGATCATGAACACTCCAGAAGCATATTAGTAATTTAATTTATAACGTATTGTTGTAAAAGGACTTTTTGCTGCATCCCCTGTGCGTACGGTCATATAATCCCAAGCAAGCCCCACGTCAGACAGGGGCGATGACAACCACAACCAGAGAGAGCGAGGAAGATGAAATCCACCACGATGACGCTATGCGCGTCCGTGCTGTTGGCGGTTGCCGTGCCTGCTCAGGCGGCGGGCGACCCCAAGGCCGGACAACTCAAGACCTCGATGTGTGCCGGTTGTCACGGCATAGCCGGCTGGCGGACCGCCTACCCCAGCGTGTACAGCGTGCCCAAGCTGGGCGGGCAGCACGCAGAGTATATCGTGGCGGCGCTCAAGGCCTACAAATCCGGCGAGCGTGATCACCCCAGCATGAAGGGCATCGCCGGCAGCCTGTCCGAGCAGGACATGGAAGACCTTGCCGCCTACTACGCCTCGTCGTACAGCGGTCCGGCCAACTGATCGGGGAGACACCATGAATCAGACCCTGTTTCTATTCGCCGCCATTGCTTTTGCCGTGGCCTCGCCCGTTCACGCCAAGGGCAACGCCGAAGCGGGCAAGGCCAAATCAACCGCCTGCGCCGCCTGCCACGCCGAAGATGGCAACAGCCAGACGCCCGGCTTCCCCAAGCTCGCAGGACAGCATCGCGACTATCTCTATCACGCGCTCAGGGACTACAAGTCGGGCAAGCGCAAGAACCCCATCATGGCGGGACAGGTTGCCAACCTGAGTGATGCCGACATGGCCGACCTGGCGGCGTATTACGCGCAGCAGAAAGGCCTGCAGCTGAAATACTGAGCGGGGGACCGGGCAGACCGGACGGTCCCGGCCGCCCTGTCTGCCGGCGGTTGCACGTTCAGCGCGCCGAAATGCGGTTGCGCCCGCCCTGCTTGGCCGCGTAGAGCGCCTGGTCTGCCAGGCTGACCAGCGCGTCGGCGTCGGCCGTATTGTCGTGACGGGTCGCCACGCCAATACTGATGGTGATGTTGCGGGTGGAATCCCCGATGGAAACCGTGTGCGCCGCGAGCGTGGCGCGCAGGCGTTCGGCCGAGAGGACTGCAGACTTGATGTCGGTATTGGGGCAGATGACGAGGAATTCCTCGCCGCCGATGCGGCATACGCTGTCGCCGCGTCGCGCCGACTGGCGCAGGATATCGGCGGCTTCGCGCAGCACCAGGTCGCCGGCGGCATGGCCGTAGGTATCGTTGATCTGCTTGAAGTGATCGAGATCCAGCACCATGACCGAGAGCGGCTGACCCGCACGTTCGGCCGCGCTCCAGGCCTGTTCGAGCTGTTCCATCGCCGCACGGCGGTTGGGCAGGCCCGTCAGCAGGTCGGTCAGTGCGGCGTTCGCGAGCCGGCGGTTGGCCACGGCGAGTTCTGCAGCGATCTGCCGCAACTGCGCGCGGTCCTTTTCCCAGGCATTCTGCAACTGAACCAGACGCTGCGCGGCGAAGAGGCGGGTGCGCAGGCCTTTTGCGCTGATGCTGCTCGGCGCGTAGCCGTCGGCGCCGACCTCGTAGGCGCGCGTCAGCTGTTCCTCGCCGTGCTCGTCCGACATCAGCAGGATGTGCATGCGGCGGCCTTCCTCGGTTTCACGCAGCGTCTGGCACAGATCGGGGCCGTCCAGCCCGGTCAAGTTGTAGTGCGCGATGATCACATGCGGCAGGACCTCCATCGCCAATGCCAGCGCGGCGTTGCCGTTGTCCGCGGGATAGACGATGTGCGCACTGTTTTCCACCAGCAGGGACATGGTCTTGCGCCGGCTGAAGGCATTGCCGTCGGCCACCACGATGCGCAGGGGCGTCTCGTCGGCGTTCGGTTGTGCCTGGCCGTGGCTGATCTCCTCGAACGGGGGCAGCGCCATGGTGGGGATCTTGAGCAGGTCGCCCCACTCCTTCCAGCTGGCGATGACCTCATCGATGAAGGGGCCGGCAAGGTCCGGCGTCACGTCGAGCGATTTCGCCAGTTCCAGCCATTCCTGCGCCATTTTGGGGCGGTGCGCCTCGCTCGCCAGGCCCAGGTCGGCCAGATGGTGTGCGAGTCGCAGCATCAGCAGCAGGCTGTTGCTGCGCGAGTCGTGCGGATAGCCCGGCGCTTCCGGGTCTTCGTAGCGTGCGAGCGGTTCGGTGAATGCCTTGGGGATGCCCCATTCCCTCAGCATCACGATGCCAAGCTCGGTGTGGTCCGTTTCGAGCGCCGCGCGTTCACGTTCGATCAAGGATGAAGCGGGAGCGGTCTGCTGCGCTTTCAGCACGGCATCGTATTCGACGGGGTAGGCGGTAGCCAGCGCCAGGCGGCCGATCTGCGCCAGCAGGCCGCAGATGAACATCTCGTCCGTCGCCGCCACCCGGACCCGGTCCGCCAGCGCCTGCATGGTCAGGCCCATCAGCAGGGAATGCGACCAGTAGGCCTGGTAATCGAAGGAGGGACAGGTGCCGGCGCGGTACTGGTCGAGCAGCGAAAAGCCCAATGCGAGCTGACGCACCGAGGCCATGCCCATGCGCACCACCGCTTCCTGCAGCGATACCACCGGCCGGGCGATCATCGAGCCGGTATTGGCCAGCTTGATCAGCCGCGCGGACAGCGCGGGGTCGGTCTGCACCACGCGCGCGATCTCGCCCAGGGTGACGTTCTCGCGTCGCGAGAGCTCGAGCACGGCCAGCGCCACGCCGCGCGGGCTGGGCAACTGGTCGCCGATCTTGAGTTCTTCCACCTGGGACATCGATATTCAACCTGAGAATGACGGGGCGAGCCGGAAATTCGACACGGCCGCCGGGCTTTCAACAGGTTTATCGACAGGATTGCGGGAAAATAAAGCCCATTGCAGGCGAAATTGCGCCTGCTAGCTGTCGAGCTGCCGGTCGAGGCAGGCGAGGTAGCGCGCTGCATCGAAGGCGGTGCGGTCGCGCTGGGCGCGCCAGATCGTTTCGCCCAGGCAATCGATGACGGCATGCTGGGCGCGCATGGCGTCGCCGTGTCGTTCCAGCAGGCGCCGGTAACGGTCGGCGAGACCGGGCGGCTGGTCGATGGCGAGCTGCTCGGCCAGCGCAAGGTGCATGGAAAGATGCAGGAAGGGATTGGTTTCCCCGTGCTCGGGGGGATAGTCGCGATCCCGGTAGCGGTCGGGGTCTTCCAGCAGGGCGTGGTATTCGGGATGTGCCAGCACCGCCTCCAGGGCCGGCTGCTCGGCGCCCGCCAGCGGCCGGCCCGCACGGTACTTGGCCCAGACGTCGAAGAAGAACTGACGAACCTGCTCGCGACTGGGATTGAACATCAGCCGGATTGGGTGCGGCGTTTGCCCCCACGCGGGCGGGCGGGGGCAGGGTGTGGAGGCGTCTGAGGATTCGACTTGCGCTTGCCGTCCTTGTCGACGGATTGTGCTTCGGCCGGCGGCCAGGTCTTGTCCCTGTATTCGCACAGATCGGCGATGATGCATTCGCCGCATTTCGGCTTGCGGGCCTGGCAGACATAGCGGCCATGCAGGATCAGCCAGTGATGCGCATCCACCCGATAGGCCTTCGGCACGTTCTTCAGCAGCTTCTTTTCCACTTCCAGCACGGTCTTGCCAGGTGCGAGCCCGGTGCGGTTGGCCACCCTGAAGATGTGCGTATCGACCGCCATCGTCGGTTCGCCGAAGGCGGTGTTGAGGATCACGTTGGCGGTCTTGCGGCCCACGCCGGGCAGCGCCTCCAGCGCGGCGCGGTCGTGCGGCACCTGGCTGCCGTGCTGCTCGATCAGCATCCGGCAGGCGGCGACGATGTGCTTCGCCTTGCTTTTGTAGAGGCCGATGGTCCTGATGTGGTCTGCCAGCCCGGCTTCGCCCAGTGCGACGATGGCCTCGGGCGTGTTGGCAACGGGAAACAGGCGGCGGGTGGCGAGATTCACGCCGCGGTCGGTGGATTGCGCCGATAGGGCCACGGCCACCAGCAGTTCGAAGGGCGTCGAATATTCCAGCTCGGTGGTGGGATGCGGGTTGGCGGCTGCCAGCCGGCGGAAGATTTCCTCGCGTTTCGCTGCGTTCATGGCGCGACCGGGTTCATTGCTCGTTCAGACGTTTCCGCAGCGCGCGCTTCTCGGCCTGGCGTTTCGCGCTGGCGGGTTTCTCGTGGGCCCCGGCACTGCGCTGCAGGGCCAGCGCGACGAAGGGATTGCGCGGCTTGGGCACGCGCTTCTTCAGCGGCGGCTTCATGCGGCAGCGGGCGCCAAGGCTCGCGCGCGGCGTTCGGCGCGGGCCTTGCGCCAGTTGTGCGCAGCGATCAGCAGTCCCAGCGCGAGGAAGGCGCCGGGCGGCAGGATGGCGAGCAGGAACCCCTGGTAATCGGGCAGCACGTGCAGCACCAGATGCTTCGCACCCGCGCCAAACACCATATCGATGCCGGAGAACAGCGTGCCCTGGCCGGCCAGCTCGCGAAAGGCGCCGAGCACCACCAGCACCAGGGTCAGGCCCAGGCCCATGGCGACGGCGTCGACCACGCTGTGCAGCGGCCGGTTCTTGGAGGCAAACGCATCGGCGCGCGCGAGCACGATGCAGTTGGTGGTGATGAGTGGAATGAAGATGCCGAGTACCAGATACAGCGGATGCACGAAGGCATTCATCGCCAGGTCGATCACGGTGACCAGCGCGGCGATGATGAGCACGAATACGGGAATGCGGATCTCGTGCGGCACGAAATTGCGCACAGCCGATACCGCGCCGCTGGATGCCGCCATCACCAGCATGGTCGCCAGTCCCAGCGACAGGGCGTTGACCATTGTGTTGCTGATCGCCAGCAGCGGGCACAGCCCCAGCAACTGCACGAGCCCCGTGTTCTGTTTGTCGATGCCGTTGTGAAACAGGGTGCGGATTTCGCTCATCGTCATCATGGGGTTTTCTCCTTCGAAGGCGGTACGGCCAGTGCTGCACGGTGGCGGGCATAGTATTCCAGCACGTTCTTCACGGCCTTGATCACCGCGCGCGGGGTGATGGTGGCGCCGGCGCGGGCGTCGAATACGCCGCTGTCCTTCCGGACTTTCCAGTGCTTGGGTTCGGGGACGAGCAGCGACTTGCCGGCGAACTGGTCGATCCAGGCGCTCTTGGCGCGGTCGATGTAATCGCCCAGTCCAGGGGTTTCGCGATGCGCGGTGACCCGAACCCCGGTGACCGTGCCGTCGGCATCGATGCCGATCAGCAGCGCGATGTTGCCGCTGTAGCCCTCGGGCGCGACGGCCTCGATCACCACGCCGGCAAAGTTGCCGCCGCGTCGCGCAATCCACAGCGCCGAAGGCTGGTGTGTCCCGAGCAGTTCGTCCGGCGGCAGGCTGCGCTGGGTGGCCAGCAGGTCATTGTCGTACAGCGCGGCAGGCAGTACCTGGTTGATGAGGGCGAGTTTCTCGGTCTGCTGGCTTTTCGTGATCACCGGCTCGGTGCGGTCGTGGGTGAAGGCGAGCATGGCCGTGCCGACGAGCGCGAACACCAGCAGGATCGCACCCGTTCGCGCCGCGTTGCGGCCGGCGCCTGTGAGCTTCATGCGTGCGGCTCCTTGCCGCTACGCGCCTCGCCGTAGACCTTTGGCTGCGTGTACTGGTCGATCAGGGGCACGCACAGGTTCATCAGCAGGATCGCGAAGGCGACGCCATCCGGAAAGCCGCCCCAGGTGCGGATCACGATGGTGAGCAGGCCGGCGCCGAAACCGAAGATCAGCTTGCCGCGTGGCGTCGTCGCGCCGGATACCGGATCGGTGGCGATGAAGAAGGCGCCGAGCGCGACCGAAGGCGCGAAGAAATGGAACCAGGGAGACGCGAAGCGGCCGGCATCGAAGAAATGCAGGAATGCGGCCATGAGCCACACGCCCAGCAGAAAGGCCATGGGAATGCGCCAGTCGATGATGCGCCGCGCCCACAGGATGAGCCCGCCCAGCCAGAAGGAAAATGCCAGCCACTCGAAGCCGGTGCCGCCGATGCGGCCGAAGATCGGCTGACGCATGATTTCGTCCACGGTGTACTGCTGCAACAGGCCGGTACGCAGCGTATCCAGCGGCGTCGCCATGGTCACCGCATCGAGCGTGGCGCGCGGCACGTCGCCGCCGAAGATCACCGCCGCACTCTGCGCCAGCGTGAGCTGCACCCCGGCGAGTTCAGCCGGCCCGGCCCACTGCGTCATCTGCACCGGGAAGGACACGATCAGCACCGCATAGCCGACCATCGCCGGGTTGAAGATGTTCTGCCCCAGCCCGCCGTAGAGGTGCTTGGCCACCACGATGGCGAACAGCGTGCCGGTGACGATCAGCCACCAGGGCGCAAGCGTTGGCAAGGACAGCGCCAGCAGCCAGGCGGTCACCACGGCCGACAGATCGGCGAGGAAAGGCGCGGCCGGGTAGCCGCGCGCCTTCAGCATCGCCGCCTCGGCCGCCACCGCGGTGACAGTGGCGAGCGCGAGCGTGACCAGGATGCCGGGGCCGAACAGCCACACGTACACGACGATGCCGGGCACGAGCGCGCAGAGTACCCAGGCCATGATGCGGGTGACGCTGTCGTTGCCGTGCAGGGTGGGGGAGGTCATCAGGCGTCTTCTTCGGATTCCAGCGGCTTGCGCGCCAGTTCGCGGATTTTAGCCCGGCGCGCCTCGATCTCCTGGATCTCGCGCTGCTGTTCGGGCGTGAGGTGGTCGGTGTTCTTCGGCGCGGCTTCGGCCTTTTTCGCCTGCGCGCGCGCCAGCGCGGCGGCGATGAGCGCCCTCTTCGCATCGGCATCCGGCGCGGCTCCGGCGGAGGTCACACCGGACGGCGCTTCGGCCGCGAGTTCAGCTCGCTTGGCTGCGGCCTTGGCAGCGAGCTTCTCGGCTTTTTCCTGCTTTTCGCGTTCCAGGCGGAACTGGCGGAATTCGTGGCGTTCGCGGGCCAGATCCGCGGCGCGCTTTTCGCGCTCGCGCGCCCAGATCTCGCTCTTGGCGTAGCGGTAATAGTCCACCAGCGGGATGTGGCTGGGGCACACATAGCTGCAGCAGCCGCATTCGATGCAGTCGAACAGGTGGTATTCCTGCGCACGGCCGAAATCGCCGGCCTTTGCGAAGCGGAAGAGCTCCTGCGGCTGCAGCTCCGCCGGACAGGCGTTCGCACAGCGCGTGCAGCGGATGCAGGGCAGGGCGCGCGGCAAGGGCGGGAACAGTTCGCGCGACTGCACCAGGATGCAGTTGGTGGCCTTCACCACCGGTACGTGCGCATTGGGCATCGGCACGCCCATCATCGGGCCGCCCATCAGCACACCCGTGGTGCCGTCGCGGTCGCCGGCCAGATCGATCAGGGCCTGCATGGGCGTGCCGATCAGCACCTCGAAATTCTGCGGACGCAGCACGTGGCCAGTGACGGTGACCAGGCGCGAGAGCATCGGCTCGCCGTGATTCACCGCACGGGCCAGCGCATGCGCCGTGCCCACGTTGAACACCTGGATGCCGATGTCGGTGGAAAGCTTGCCCGAAGGCACCTGTCTGCCGGTGAGCACCTCGATCATCTGCTTGGCGCCACCGCCCGGATAGATCGACGGCACCGCCACCACTTCCACCGGGAAATCCAGTTTCGCCACAGCCGTTTCCATGGCAGCAATGGCCTCGGGCTTGTTGGCCTCGATGCCGACCAGGATTTCGGTACAGCCAAGCAGGTGCTGCATGATCGCCGCACCCTGCAGGATTTCGTCGGCGTGATGACGCATCAGCACGTCGTCGCAGGTGATCCAGGGTTCGCATTCGCCGCCGTTGAGAATCAGCGTGGGGCAGGGGTGCGTCGGGCCGGGATCGAGCTTCACCGCGCTGGGGAAGACTGCGCCGCCGAGGCCGGCCAGGCCCATGTCGCGCAGCAGCATGCGCAATTCGGCAGGCGGCAGGTTCCGGTAGTCGACCGGCGCGTGGGCGATCCATTCGTTGCGCCCGTCGGTTTCGATCACGATGCAGGTGTCGGGCAGGCCGGAGGCATGCGGCATGGTGCGCGGCTCGATGGCGACCACCGTGCCGGAACTGGAGGCGTGCACTGCCGCCGAAATCGTGCCGTCGGCCGTACCGATCAACTGGCCCTTCAGCACCCGGTCGCCCACGTTCACCACCGGCTTGGCCGGGTTGCCGATGTGCTGGCGCAGCGGGATCACCAGCTCGCGCGGCAGCGGCGCGGCGTGGACCGGACGGCCGTTCGATTCGGCCTTGTGCTCGGGCGGATGCACGCCACCCTTGAAGCGGAAAAGTTCGCGGTTCATCCTGGGCTCATGCCACGCGCTTGAGTTGAACCACCGGATGCTTCCATTTCCAGTGCGGCAGGTCTTCCGCGATGGGCACCATGGAAATGCAGTCCACCGGGCAAGGCGGCAGGCACAGCTCGCAGCCCGTGCATTCCGCCGCGACGATGGTGTGCATCTGCTTGGCCGCGCCCACGATGGCATCCACCGGGCAAGCCTGAATGCACAGCGTGCAGCCGATGCAGGTCTGCTCGTCGATGAAGGCCACCGATTTGGGCTTGGGGGTGCCGTGCGTTTCGTCCAGCGGCTTGGGTTCCACCCCCAGCAGTTCGGCGAGTTTCTTCACGCCGTCCTCGCCACCGGGCGGACACTGGTTGATGTCTGCCTCGCCCCTGGCGATGGCTTCGGCATACGGCCTGCAGCCCGGAAAACCGCACTGGCCGCATTGCGTCTGCGGCAGGATCGCATCGATCTTCTCCGCCAGCGGATTGCCTTCCACCTTGAAGCGGATCGCCGACCAGCCCAGCGCCACGCCGATGACGATGGCCAGCGCGACCATCACCAGAATCGCCGACAGCATTATTTGACCAGCCCCGAAAAGCCCATGAAGGCCAGCGACATCAGCCCCGCCGTCACCATCGCAATGCTCGTGCCCTTGAACGGCCCCGGCACATCGCAGGTTTCCAGCCGTTCGCGGATGCCCGCAAACAGGATCAGCACCAGCGTGAAGCCGATCGCTCCGCCCGCACCGAAGAACAGCGACTCCACGAAATTGTGCTGCGCCTGCACGTTCAGGAGCGGAATCCCCAGCACCGCGCAATTGGTGGTGATGAGCGGAAGATAGATGCCCAGCACCTGGTACAGCACCGGGCTCGTCTTGTGGACGAACATCTCGGTGAACTGCACGATCCCTGCGATGACCACGATGAACGACAGCGTGCGCAGGTAGAACAGCTCCGTGCCGAGCAGGTATTCGTTGATGAGATAACTTGCGCCCGAGGCCAGCGTGAGCACGAAGGTCGTCGCCAGGCCCATGCCGATGGCCGTTTCCAGCTTTTTCGACACGCCCATGAACGGGCACAGGCCAAGAATCTTGGCCATGACGATGTTGTTCACGAACACCGTCGAAATCAGGATGAGGAGATAGGTTTCCAAAACAGGCGCGCCCCGGGCAATGGCGCATTATCCGCCGGGGGGGCGGGGGGATTCAAGCTGCAGAATGTGGGGGCATTGGCAATAAGAGCTTTGGGGACTTCTTCTTATAGACAGACGCACCGTGAGGTGCGGCACGAATCATCAAACAGGGGGTTCTCCTGTTTGATGATTCGTTCCGATACCCCACCATCGGAATGCCTGATAACCTCCGTGCAGGACGCCGCCGTCGGCGCAGCACAGTTCCGATACCCCACCATCGGAATGCCTGATAACCTCCGACAGGGTGACGCTGCGGGAGGTGATGCGCGTTCCGATACCCCACCATCGGAATGCCTGATAACCTCTGCCGTGCTCGAATCGCTGTACCGCGCGCGGTTCCGATACCCCACCATCGGAATGCCTGATAACCTCGAAATCCAGCCGGCCATCGACTCAATCACGGTTCCGATACCCCACCATCGGAATGCCTGATAACCTCTTACGCACAAAAAACCATCGACAAAATTGCGTTCCGATACCCCACCATCGGAATGCCTGATAACCTCCTGTTGCCTGACTGGCTCGACGAACTGATCGTTCCGATACCCCACCATCGGAATGCCTGATAACCTCCAACGTCGCCATCCCCAGCCAGACCGGCGGGTTCCGATACCCCACCATCGGAATGCCTGATAACCTCCGATCGAATAGCCGAAATAGTCGAATTCTGGTTCCGATACCCCACCATCGGAATGCCTGATAACCTCTCCCGACTGCGGCGCAATCGATTCGGGCTAGTTCCGATACCCCACCATCGGAATGCCTGATAACCTCGTCCGGCTGGACCAGCCCGGTGTCGGCCCCGTTCCGATACCCCACCATCGGAATGCCTGATAACCTCATCATCCAGCCGCGCCTTGGCGGGCAGCATGTTCCGATACCCCACCATCGGAATGCCTGATAACCTCGTCGCGCAAGCTGTGGCGGTGCAGTCAGTCGTTCCGATACCCCACCATCGGAATGCCTGATAACCTCCTGTTTAGAAATTTCCCTCCCCTCCGCCCAGTTCCGATACCCCACCATCGGAATGCCTGATAACCTCGTAGTGTGCAATCAGGCGCAGCATCATGCGGTTCCGATACCCCACCATCGGAATGCCTGATAACCTCCTCGGCATCGGTTGCCTGTGGCCGCTGCGCGTTCCGATACCCCACCATCGGAATGCCTGATAACCTCGTCGCGCTGCTCGGCCTTCATGCCCAGCTTGTTCCGATACCCCACCATCGGAATGCCTGATAACCTCCCAGGCGCTGCCGCTCCAGGTGTAGGTGTAGTTCCGATACCCCACCATCGGAATGCCTGATAACCTCTGCCGCAGCCCGATGTGGGCGATGGCCCCGGTTCCGATACCCCACCATCGGAATGCCTGATAACCTCTCTGGGCGGCGCCGATGGCCAGGCTGGTAAGTTCCGATACCCCACCATCGGAATGCCTGATAACCTCTACGCGGTAGCGCGCATGACCACGGTGCCCGTTCCGATACCCCACCATCGGAATGCCTGATAACCTCCCCACCCGAGATCATCGGATGCATATCATCGTTCCGATACCCCACCATCGGAATGCCTGATAACCTCAATCATCGAGCAGCGCCCGCAGCCAGTCCGGTTCCGATACCCCACCATCGGAATGCCTGATAACCTCATGACGCGTTCATCTCCAACAGCGTTCCGGTTCCGATACCCCACCATCGGAATGCCTGATAACCTCAGCGCGGCGCCGCCATCGACGCGGCTGTAGGTTCCGATACCCCACCATCGGAATGCCTGATAACCTCTGGTTGCCCGCAACCAGTTGATTAATAAGTTGTTGTTGTTCAAAAAAGCTCGACTTGCTCCGGCAAGTCGGGCTTTTTTCTTGTGGGTTTGCTGCCAAAAAACTCACGGGTCATGCCGTACTGTTTGTCGGTGACGATAAAAAATGCAACCTGTGCACCAGCGGGAATGTGCTTGCGCAGACGCAAAATCGTAGCCTCGCCGACGGCAAGGGTCGGGAAATGATGCACATAGAGCGAATTTTGTAGTTGCACGAAGTTTTCCTGCAGCAGGCATTTACGGAATACGCCGTAATCGTGGCGCGCTTCCGTATCGGTCATGGGGCAGTCGTAAACGCAGATGACCCACATGACACGCCAGCCGTTTACGCCCATGCGTTTTCTGGAAAGCGTCCGCCAGTAGGCAGGACAAGATTTTTTGCCCGGCCATCGAGTACACGCAGATAGCTGGCAATGGTTTCGTCAATGGCAGCGGGCAGGCGGTAGCCCGAACCATCGATCACGATTTCCGTTTCGACCAATTGCAACAGGCGCTTTCTTGCCAGGCTATCGAAATCACTTTGATCGCCTTGGCAAACATGGCGCTCGACGATGAACCGAAAGGGTTCGATGAAATCGTCAGCCAGATTGAATGGGTTTTCGGTACTGATATGCCCCAGTCCCAGCGCTGGGTTGAGTCCCGCCATGACCAGCGAGCGGGCAATCATTGAGCGCAGCACGGCATAACCGAAATTGAGCCGGGCGTTGATCGGATCGTCCGCGCCCTGTTTCTCGCGGCGGAAGCTTTCCGGAAACAGGTGTGCCCAGTAATGCCGTGCTCCCTGTCCCTCACATTTACCGATGTCACCGGGCTGCACGTCTTGGGCAAGCCGTTCCAGTCGCAGCGCCCCCTTTCTTTTCAGCCCGCGCAGGTTCTCGGCCTGGGTACGCAACCGCGCTTGAACCAGTTGCTGCCAAAGCGAGCCTTTGATTGGAGAGGCATCAAGAAGGATTTGCTGGCGCAACCGGCGAACAAGGTCGCTATTGCCGTTGGTGGGCAATAGCCAAGCGCATGGATGATGGCTGGCATCGGTGACGACAATCCCCGCTCCGGCTTCAGCCAGCGCACGCAGGCTATGCACGCTGACTTGGATGCTGTGGTGATGCAGGCACAGCACGGCAATATCACGCGGCAAGACAAAAACATCCGGCATCCCCTCACGCTCGATCCGCAAGCGTCCGAGATCGACATGCAGCTGGGCCGGGTTCTCGATGAGCAGGATGCGATGGGCGGACATCAGTTGAGCACACTCAATCGTTTGATTTGCCCAAAAGACAGCTTTTTCTTGCCGGAGCCGGCCTCCTTGATGGCATCGAAGGCGCGTGGGTCAACGTGGGGAATCAGGAATACATTCCCCTCTGCTGTGAAGTAGCCAATCCTATACTGTTTGTTGTCTTTGCTATCGAGCACGACATCGCTCTTGTGTAATCGCAATACCTCATCAGCTTTGGGTTTTCTCTTTTGCCGCATGGCTTGCTGGATCGTCACCAATTCCTGGCGCACGATGCGGCCCTCAGAAAACTCGGTATCCAGCCAGGCATAGCCCGCGTGAAGCAGGCGCTTGTCGTGCTGCTTGCCGTTACTGCTGGTATGGCGGACCAGCATGACGTCTTCGGCGTATTTGTCGGTAAAGCACACGACGCGTTTGATCGCGACGGGCTTGCCATACTCGGATTGATAAATCGGTTCCGACAAGGCGGCAGGCGCGGGTTTGCCTTGCGAAATACGTGACTCAAAGGCTTCGCTGACAATCTGGCGAATACGCGAGCTGACGATGGTGGCGATAGCTTTTCTGGCCTGATCCACCGTACCTTTCTTGCGGTCGATTATCTTTGAGAGTTCTACTCGCAAAGTCAGGCGGCTTTTACTTTCGCCGTCTTTCTGTGCGATGCCATAGGCGGTGCCCTGGAATATTTGCCCATCAGGGAAACGGTCCGGCTTTATCGAAAGAGGGCACGCGCGCACGGCGGCCAAAGCAAGGTCGCGCAGATTCTTGACCGGAGGTTCAGGGGCGTGCAGCCTAACGCGGCGAGTTTCACCAGGGTTCTCGCTCTCCTGCTTGTAGGCGCGTGCCATTTGCTGGAACAGAGCGCGCGAAGTGAGCGCGATGGTGATGGCGTCGATGAGATGATGCCGGTGGTCGATGCGCTTGTTGAGCTTAAGGTCGGTGTGCAGCTCCTTGCTGGGCGGGTGCCCTTCCCATAGTTTCCGGTATTTCTCGAAATCCTCAGCCGAAATCACGGGCGTGATTTTTTCTTTTTTCTCCTTGCCATTCACCGTGCTTACCCTCACTTCTTCTTCGGCTAGCACGGGTAACCCTTCTTCGATGCGTACCTGGGGGATAACGGTTTCCAGTTTCCAGCCACGGCGCAGCAGGGCAGTCGTTTCTCCGCGTGCCACGGAAACAGGCGTTGAGCAGACGCTTTGAAGCCATTTGGCGGCTTCCTTTGCGATCCACGAGGTCTGGTGGAACTGTCGGTCTGCAAATTCGGCGATGGACTCGTCGTTGAGCACTTCGACTTCGAAGTCCTTCAGCAATAACAGTCTCGCTTTTCGGTACTGTTTGTTTTTCTCGAACCAGGCAGCGCGTTGCTCGATGATGTTCCACCGATCCGGGTCTTTGCCATTACCCCAGGCTTCCCAAGGCGTGCGGTTGCCTTTTTCCTGATTGCAACTACGGTGTGCCAGGACGATCTCGCTGCGCTTCAAGCCCACCTGGGTCAGCGTTTTTGGCAGGATGTGTTCGTATTCGGTTTCTATGCCGCTCAGGGCGTCACCCAGTTCAATTTTTCGGATGCAGTAGGGGCAAAGCCCCTCGCTCTGGTCGCGCCACAATAAATACCGCCTCACCCGTGACGGCGTGACAGACGCGCCAGCGGCACGGATGGCTTTTTCTGCGTTCAATCGCGCAACGCGATTTTTTGCATTTTCCGTCTCGCGCTCGTTGCGCTTCTTCACGCCCACACCCATTTCGCGCGCGAGTTCCACTACGAGTTCATGCGGCGGCGCGCCCAGCGCGTCGATCATGCGGTTGAATTCTCGGTGCAGCTGGCGCAAAGCGCCGTCCACAACGTCGTTACCTGTGGGGTTGGGTGCTCCCAAGTGAGCTTGCTGCTGGGAATTTTGCTTTAAAGTGTGCGAATAGCAGGTCCGCACGGCGGCTTCTTCGTCGATGCGTTTCTCTCCCTGCCAGTCGGCTTCCCACCAAGGCTCTGCGATCCAGTCCGCCAGGGTGTTCAGCGCTTTGATAGAGTAGGACGCCCGCCCGCCGTCAAATCCCATCTTGGGCAGGCGATCAAATTTCTCGTTTTCCTTGAGCAGGTTGATAAAGTCGATGAAAGCAGGATCGAAATGCCGAGCTTTATCCTCATAAATCCAGTTCCCATTTACATCCTTGTGGTTGGTCTTTACGCGACGGACAAAGCGTGTGTGCCAGAGCGGGTCGTGGAGTTGTTCTGGCGAGCCGAGATCGGCCAGAAAATTAATGACCTGAATCTGGGTGCGTGCTTCAAGCGCGTTCCATTGCTGTTCCATTCCAAGCTTACGGAAAACCGAATTGGTCTTGTTGCCGTGAATTTCTTCGCGGCTGATTCGATCCATGTTGAGGCCCCGACCTTCAGGGCCGGGATAGCCAGCCTTTTTCAATGCGTCGTTGATGGCCTTGAAGCTGACGGTTTCTTTCTCATCGAGCAGGGTACGGATGACGTCTTTCTGTTCGCGGCTCAGTGGCGTTGCGCGCTTGCCCGCGCCCCAGCGCAGGTCGGCCAGGGTTTTCTCGATGCGGAAACGCTGAAAAGCGGGCTGCGCTCTTGGGGCTCGCGGCAAGGTGGGTTCGAGCGGACATTGCCCGACCATGCCGCCGACGGATTTGAGGGGGCGTTGGTGGAAAATCGCTTCATGAAAGATGGTTTTGATGGGCTTGCCGTCTTGATCGCCATTCAAGATGGCGTGGTACCCCGCCTGCGTTGACCAGATTTTCTCGAACTCGAACTCGACTTGGCTGCGTAAGGCGTACAGATTCGGAAGCTCGCTGCTGTCGTCGGTACGGTTTTCCTTGACTTTGAGCTTGGTGGGCAGTCCGTGCATCCAACGGTGGTGCAAATATTCACCGAGCGTGAGGGTTTCCAAGCCTCGCTCCTTTGCAAGGGATGCCATGGCATTTTTAAGATCATTGCTGCCCCCCTCGACTTCGCCGACCTTTGAGCCTTCTTTCTTCTGGCGGAATTCCCCAGCGTACCCACGCCGCTTGCTCATGCGCAGAAATACGCGCATCAGGTCGTCCAGTTCAATGCGTTCACGTGCTGCGTGGGCACGCAGTTCAAGTATGGCTTGCCCACCATCTCGCGGTATGCGGAAATCCGGCAATCCGAGCAATGGCGAAAGAGCAGCTATTCGCCGATTGCGCCCCCGTCGCCGGTCGATTTGACGCCGCTGCATTCGAGCAGCGCGCCGGGCAGCCTTTTTGGATTGCAGGCCAGCTGTGCTGTTGTCGAGAGGCTCGTCGAATATGCGGACGCTTTTCCAGATCAAATCCACAGGCTGGCTATCGCGATTAAGCGAAAACGCTGCCAGCCCGATGGAAGCGGTGCCTAAATCGAGACCTGCGCGGTATTTCATGGGGTTTCCTTTATTCGGTGCCGTGCTATCATCGAAACCGTATCAGGCATTCCGATGGTGGGGACTATCGGTAACAAGGGCAAAGCCGAAAGGTCGAGCCCACCGATACAAACGGCGGACTTCGGTTCGCCGTTTTCATTTCCAGAAGGCGAACAGACGCAGCCAGAAAAATGGGCTTGATTTGCGAATGAAATGGCTGCGAGCCTTGGTATCATTTATCCGGTTTGCTTGTTTATTTATTCTCCGCACCGGTTCTACTTGTTGTGCGCCGGAGTGTGCGCGATGCCGGCGGCGCTGGCAAGCCTGTCCGAATGCGGCTGAATGTCGTTTTCTGATTATTCGGCGTCAGCTGGCTCTTGGTTTCTGCTGTACTCAAGCGCGGCCTCGATATCTTCCTGACTCAGGGTGGGATAGGCCTTCAGGATTTGTTCGATATCCCAGCCGTTGGCCCGCCACCCCACAATCAGTTCGACAGATATCCGGGTGCCTTTGATGACGGGTTTGCCGCCCAGCACTTCCGGGTCGCGGGTTATTCGGGTTTGCCATTGCATTGCGGTTCCCTTTTTTGCAGCGTCAATAGAAGTCGTCTTCGCGCTGATGTCGCACGGCCAATACGGTAATGGTGTCGTGGCGTTGTATTTCGAACAGGGCGACATAGCCTGCGTGCCCGAATTCGATGACGAGTTCGCGCAGAGACGGCTGGCTGGCCGACGCCTTGCGGCAGGCGAAGGGAAAGTTGCGAAGCAGCTCGAAGGCTTTCTCGACGGCCTGCCGGGCGCGTTCCGCTGCTGCCAGATATTGATCGGCCAGAAAATCGAACAGCCTTTGCAGGTCATCGGCTGCGCCGGGCGCAAGCCTGAGACGATAGCTCACTTTTGGCGGCTGTTTTGCTTCTTGCGAGCGCGGGCGAGGGTGGCGTCCAGTCGCGACAGCATGTCTTCCGGACTGACGTAATTGCCGGTCGCGGCAGCTTCTTCTCGGGCGCGGAGTCCGCGCGCGATAAATGCCTGTTGAGCTTCGCGGCGTTCGATGTTGAGCCGCACGGCTTCCAGCACAAACCCCGAGAGGGTTTCTCCTTCGCGCAGTACGGATTCGGCGGCAGCACGCGTTTCGCTGTCAACGCGCAAGGAAGGCAGAGAGGCGTTTTTCATGGCGGGCACCAATCGATGCGTTGCAAATGCGATGCAGTTTAGGGTGCGCACGCAGGATGTGCAATAGCTTGCGCTGGACTGCCGAATAGAGGTTCAGCCCGTCCCCACCCCGCTGGCCCAGAACTCACGTCCCTTGGTCAGGAATTCGTCCCACGGCAGGTAGTGCGAGCCGTCGCACGAGAAGGTGAGGCCGACCATGCCGTTCATGATGTTGAGCGAGCCGGCGCGCAGGTAGAAGGTCTCATCGATGAAGCGGAGCGCGGCGACGGCGTCGAGCACGGCGCGGATGCGGTCGCGCGGAACGATGGCGTCGGCAGGGTAGTCGCGTACCGGGTAGATCAGGCAGGTGTCGGGGTCGGTGAGGGCGTCGATGTCGAGCAGGCGGTAGCGGTAGGGGTCGTCGTAGAGCCACACGGTGGCGCGGCTGCTGGAAAAGTGCAGCTTGCCGTGGAAGACGCCGCGGTCGGTCATCAGTTCTTCCATCACGCCCAGCACGGTGTCGAGTGCGCGGTCGAGTGCGCTTTCGTTGCGGGTCTGCTGGAAGACGGCGCCGCGGATGGCGGGGTCGCCCTTGATCTGCCGCCAGACAGTGGGCTCGTCGTAGAGCTTGCCGGTGAGCGGCAGGTTGCGCAGGTCGAAGTCGGCGCCGACGAAGCCGAGCGCGCGGCCGTCACTGTCGCGCACGATCTGGATGGCGGTGAGCGAGGGGCGCTTGGCGCGCAGGCTGATGTAGGCCTCGGACAGCAGGAAGCCCTGGCTGGGCACGGCTTCGTTCATGTAGGGGCGGTCGGAGCGGTCGCGGCCGTAGTCGGTTTCGATCAGGCCTTCGCGGCTGATGTTGTCGCTGACCTGGACGGCACGGGTGTCGAGCGCGTACATGTATTTGCAGGCCGACAGATGGGCGAGCGCGTCGGCGAGTACGCCGTTCAATGCGGCGCGATTGGGCCAGACATGGCTGCAGGCTTCTGCGGCGAGTGCGAGCGGTTCGCGCAGCAGGTTGGCAAGCACATCGCGCTGGCGGGCGACGCTTTCGGTCAGGGCGGATTGCGACACTTCAGGCGCTCCGCAGCGAAATGACCGGCCAGCCGTGCGCTTCTGCATGCGCACGCAGGATCGGGTCGGGATCGACGGCGACCGGGTGATGCACCTTTTCCAGCAGCGGCAGGTCGTTGTGCGAATCGCTGTAGAAGCGGCTGTTCTCCAGGCAGTCGATGCGGCTGCCGCGCGCTTCGAGGAAGGCTTCCAGGCGCGCGATCTTGCCTTCGCGGAAGCAGGGCGTGCCGGCGACTTCGCCGGTGAAGCGGCCGTCGATTTCCTCGGGGTCGGTGGCGATCAGGTTGGGGATGCCGAATTCCCTGGCGATGGGCGCGGTGACGAAGCTGTTGGTGGCGGTGATCACGGCGACCAAGTCGGCTTCGTCCATGTGCCGGTTCACGAGGTCGCGCGCGGCCTGGGTGATCATGGGCTGGATGCGGGTGGCGACGTATTCGGCGCGCCAGGCATCGAGTTCGGCGCGCGGATGGGTGGCCAGGGGCCGCAGGGCAAAGGCGAGGAAGGCGTAGATGTCGAGCCGGCCGGCCTTGTAGTCTTCATAGAAGGCGCGGTTTTTGGCTTCGTAGTGCGCGCGGTCCACCACGCCCTTGGCGATGAGGAACTGGCCCCATTCGT
>JBFMCW010000014.1:0-63533 GCA_040754275.1 Pseudomonadota bacterium | reverse complement strand
GGGCCTTGGGGCTAGGGGCTAGGGGCTAGGGTGGCGATCAATGCACGGTCGGGTCGGCGCCGCAGCATTTTTTGTATTTCTTTCCGCTGCCGCAGGGGCAGGGGTCGTTACGGCCGGGTTCGGGTGCCTTGCGGATGGGCTCGCGCGGACCGAGGCCGCGGTCGCGCCAGAATTCGCGCAGGTCGTACGCGGCCCAGATGGCATTGGCGACGTGGGCGTCGCGGCTAAGTTTCTTCTCTTCGGCCGTCCATTCTGACCTGGGGGTGATCAGGGTATAGAAGGGGTCGAGGCAGGCGTCGACGAACTGTTCGTCCTTGCTGTCTTCGGGCAGCGCCCAGTCAGCTTCCCAGTGTTCCACCGCGAGCAGGAAGCCGGCGGCCCAGAGTTCGCCGTAGGCGGGCAAGCCTCTTTTTTTGAGCGCGGTGGCCTCGGCCTTGGGCAGGTCGTTCAGTATGCCGTCCCAATCCAGGATCAGCGGCGAATAGGCTTTGGGGTCGGCGAGGTTGTCGACGGGGCTGTTGAGGGCGCGCGCGATTTCGTTCCAGCGGCGCTGGAAGGTTTCCATGAACAGGCGGGCTTCGGCCTCGTCCTTGAATACGGTCATGCCGGCTTCGCCGAATAGCACGGACAGGTATTCGCTGGGCATGACCACCCGGGGCGCAACGATGAGGGCTGCGGAGAAACCGTCCAGTCCTTCCACGGAAAGCGGCAGTGAGGCGCGTTCGACCAGGGTTTGCAGCAGATCGTCGTAGGCGGCGAGTTCGTCGTCGGAAAGCGGGCGGGTGAGGTTGGGGGACATGGGGGTGGGCGGCTCGCGTAAAATTCGCCCATGAATTCTACCGCGCTCAACCCCACCGCACTGGCCCTGCCCGAAGCACTGCTGCTCGCAGGCTGGGCCGGACTGGTGTTTCTGACCTGGCGCTGGCTCATGTCGGGCGACTGGCGACGGCTGGGCGACCCGACGAAGCTGAATCTTTTTCTGGGGGCGACAGTGGCGATCCTGGCCTTGTGGCAGATTCGCACAGGGGTGAAGCCTGGACTGGCCTTCCATCTCTACGGCATGGCCGTGCTGACGATGATGTTCGGCTACTGGCGCGCCGTCTGTGCCGGCGTGCTGGTGCTCGTTGCGAATGCGGCCTTCGGCAAGGGGGCCTGGGCCACGCTGGGGTTCGACGCTATGGTGACGGCGGCACTTCCGGCCGCGGTGAGCTGGGGGCTGTTTCGCCTGCTCGATACGCGCCTGCCCAATCATTTCTTCATCTACGTGCTCGGCAACGGCTTTGCCGGCGGCTGGCTGTCGGTGGCCGCCGTCGGGCTGGCCACCACCTTTCTCATGGCGGCCAGCGGCGCATACTCCACCGAATATCTATTCGCCCACTACACACCCTACGCCACGCTGCTCATCAGCTGGGGCGAGGCCTTCATGAGTGGCATGGCAGTGACGGTGATGGCGGTATACAAGCCGCACTGGCTGGAAACCTTCGACGACGCGCGGTATATCCAGAACAAATAATTCACGTTTTAACAGGGAGGCAAGGGAGTCAGGGGAGGCGTGCATTTGGCTTTTCTGGTTTTACTCTCCTGACTCTCCGTGCATCCGTTTTTAGTTGAACGCCTTGAACATCCACTACCCCGACCTGCCCGTTTCCGCCCGGCGCGACGACATCCTCGCCGCGCTTCGTGCGCATCGCGTGCTGATCCTGTGCGGCGAAACCGGCTCGGGCAAGACGACACAGATTCCCAAGATGTGCCTGGAAGCCGGCGTGCGTCCCGGCAAACTCATTGGTTGCACCCAGCCGCGCCGCATCGCCGCGCGCTCGGTGGCGGCGCGCATCGCGCAGGAGCTGGGCGGCGAACTCGGCGGCATCGTCGGCTACAAGGTGCGCTTCACCGACAAGGTGCGCGAGGACACGGCGATCAAGGTGATGACCGACGGCATCCTGCTCGCCGAAAGCCAGGGCGATCCGCTGCTCTCGCGCTACGACACCATCCTCATCGACGAAGCGCACGAGCGCAGTCTCAACATCGACTTCCTGCTGGGCTACCTCGTCACGCTGCTGGAGAAGCGCAGCGACCTGCGCGTGGTCATTACCTCAGCCACCATCGACGCCGAGCGCTTCTCGAAACACTTCAACGACGCACCGGTGATCGAGGTTTCGGGCCGCACCTATCCGGTGGAAGTGCGCTGGCGGCCCATCGAACGCGAAGACCCCCCCTCCCCCGCAGGCGGGGGAGGGGCCGGGGGAGAGGGGCGTAGTGGCGCCACCCGCCCTCACCCCAACCCTCTCCCGCTTGCGGGAGAGGGGGCGAAGGCCAGGCCCAGACCGATTGACGGGAGCAAACGTGATGCCCAGGGCGATTTGACTGCCGCCATCCTCGACGCCACCGACGAACTGGCGCGTGAGGGCCCGGGCGACATTCTCGTTTTCCTGCCGGGCGAGCGCGAGATCCGCGACACCGCCGAGGCGCTGCGCAAACATCATCCGCCGGGCACCGAAATCCTGCCGCTGTTTTCGAGATTGTCCGTGGCCGAGCAGGATGCGATCTTCAGGCCGACGAATGCGCTCAGGCGCATCGTGCTCGCCACCAACGTGGCCGAGACCTCGCTCACCGTGCCGGGCATCCGCTACGTGATCGATCCCGGCACCGCGCGCGTGAAGCGCTATTCGGCGCGCAACAAGGTCGAGCAGCTCTTGATCGAGAAGGTGAGCCAGGCCTCGGCCAACCAGCGGGCCGGCCGCTGCGGCCGCGTGGCCGACGGTGTCTGCATCCGTCTCTACGATGAGGCTGACTTCGCCAACCGGCCGCGCTTTACCGATCCCGAGTTGCTGCGTTCCTCGCTCGCCGGCGTGATCCTGCGCATGAAGTCGCTGAACCTGGGCGACGTGGTGAATTTTCCCTTCATCGATCCGCCCAATGCGCGGCTGATCGCCGACGGCTACCAGCTGCTGGCGGAACTGCACGCGCTGGACGAGGCGGGCAATCTGACGAAAACCGGCCGGCATCTGGCGAAGCTTCCGCTCGACCCGCGCGTCGCGCGCATGTTGCTGGCGGCGGAACAGCAGCGCTGCGTGCGCGAGATTCTGGTCATCGCGAGCGCCCTGTCGGTGCAGGACCCGCGCGACCGGCCGATGGAACGCGCGCAGGCGGCGGACGAAAAGCACAAGCTCTTTGCCGACGAACGTTCCGACTTCATGGGCTGGCTGAGGCTGTGGAAGTGGTACGACGAGCAGTTGAAGCACAAGAAGACCAACCGCCAGTTGCAGACGCTTCTGCAGGACCATTTCCTGTCGCCGCGCCGGATGCGCGAATGGCGCGACATCCACGGCCAGCTGCATGCGCAGGTCGCCGAGCTCGGCCTGCGCGAGAACGAGAAGGACGCCGGCTACGACGCGATCCACCAGGCGCTGCTGACGGGTCTGCTGGGCAACATCGGTTTTCATTCCCCCTCCCCAACCCTCCCCCGCTCGCGGGAGAGGGGGCAAACGCCGGGCCAAAACCGACTTAACGAGGGCAACTACCAGGGCGCGCGCGGCATCAAGCTCGCCGTGCATCCGGGCTCGGCGCTGGCGAAAAAACAGCCCAAGTGGATCGTCGCCGCCGAACTCACCGATACCGGCCGGCTGCTCGCACGTACCGTCGCCGAGGTGCGGCCGGAATGGATCGAGGCGGCGGGGCGGCATCTGCTCACGCGCATGGTCATCGAGCCGCACTGGGACCGCGACAGCGCGCGCGTGATGGCCTTCGAGCGCGTGAGCCTCTACGGCATCACGCTCGCGCCGCGGCGGCGCATTCACTACGGCCCCATCGATCCGGAGCTTTCCCGCGAGCTGTTCATCCGCGGCGCGCTGGTGGCGGGCGAGTACGACACCCAGGCGCCGTGGCTCGCACACAACCGCGCGCTCATCAAGGAAATCGAAACGCTGGAGCACAAGGCGCGCAAGTCAGGCGTGTGGCTCGACGAGGAGCGCATCTTCCGCGTGTTCGACGCGCGCATTCCGGCGGGGCTCCACAACGGGCCGGCCTTCGAACAGTGGCGGCGCGAGGCCGAGGCGGCGAATCCCCGCGTGCTGTTCCTTGCACGCGAGGACATCGTGGCCGAAGGCATCGGCGCGGATCACGCCCTGTTTCCCGAGACGATGGAGGTCGACAGCGTTGCGTGCGCGCTCAAATACCGTTTCGAGCCGGGTCATCCGCTCGACGGCGTGACATTGAAGCTGCCTCTGTATCTGCTCAACCGGGTGGATGCCGCGCGCACCGACTGGCTGGTGCCGGGTCTCATCCGCGACAAGCTCACGGCCCTGCTGAAGAACCTGCCGAAGGACCGTCGCCGGCCGCTGATCCCGCTGCCCGATACGGTGACGGCCTTTCTCTCGACCGAGAAGCCGGGTGAACGGATGCTGACCGAGGCGCTGGGCGCCTGGATCCGCAGGAAGACCGGCGCGGATGTCCACCCGGACGACTGGAAGGGCGAACTGCCGGCGCATCTCGTCATGAACTTCAGCGTGCTCGATGACGGCGGCCAGGAACTGGCGAGCGGGCGCGATCTCGCCGCGCTGCGCGCGCAACTGGGGGGAGCCGCGCGCATCACCTACGGCGGCGGGGCGGAGGAAAATGCCTTCGGGCGCAACGGGCTCACCGAATGGAATTTCGGCGACCTGCCGGCGCAGGTGAAATTCAAGCGCGGAGGCCGCGAACTGACGGGCTACCCCGCGCTGGTCGATGCCGGTGATGCGGTCGACCTGCGCCTGCTCGACGACGCAGCGGCGGCCGAGATGGAAACGCGGCGCGGTGTGGTGCGCCTGCTGCGCATCGCGCTGGCGGCGCAGTTCAGGCAGCTCGACAAGGATCTGGGGCGTGAAACCGCGCTGGCGCTGAAATACCGGGCCTTCGGCAGCGTCGACAAGCTGCGCGCCGAACTGCAGGACGCCGTCGCCGCGCGCGCGCTCCTCGGTGACGACGAGGCGCCCAGGAGCGCGAAAGCCTTCGATAAACAGAAAGAGCGTGCCAGGCCGCGCATCGCCGTGGTGAAGCAGGCGCTGCTGCGCGACGTGGTCGAGATTCTCGATCTGCACGCGCAGGTGGCGGCTCGGCTGGGCGCAAAGCCGCAGTTTCCCGGCCCGATGCGCGACGAGCAGAGCCACCTCGCTGCGCTTGTGCCGAACGATTTCATCGTCGCCACGCCCTGGTCACGGTTGAAGGACCTGCCGCGCTATCTCAGGGGCATCCTCAAGCGACTGGAGAAGCTGCCGGCCTCGAACGAGCGCGACGGGCGCGCGATGGCGGGTATCCTCACCTTGCAGAACAAGTACCTGGCACGGCGTGCGCAGGTGAAGGGAGCGACTCCGACCGCACTCGACGAATTCCGCTGGCATCTGGAGGAACTGAGGATTTCGCTCTACGCCCAGGAACTGAAGACACCCTACCCGGTATCTGTCAAGCGGCTGGAAAAAATCTGGGACGAACTTGCCAGGCAGCCGCTGGATTGATTACGGTAGCGGCATGAGCGAACGCGTTTTCAATCTGCCCAACGTCATCTCGATGCTGCGGCTTGTGGCCGTGCCGGTCGTCGCCTGGCTGATCCTGCACCGCCAATGGGAGGCGGCGTGCTGGCTGTTCCTGGCTGCAGCGCTGTCGGACGGCATCGACGGTCTTCTCGCGCGCGCGCTGAACCAGATGACGCAGCTCGGCGCGGCGCTCGACACCGTCGCCGACAAGGCGCTGGGCATCGTCACGCTGGTGATGCTCACGCTGGAAGACGCCATTCCGCTGTGGGTGACGCTGGCCATCCTGGCGCGCGACACGGTGATCGTGCTGGGTGCCCTGAGCTACCGCGGCCTTGCCGGCCATCTTGAAATCCACCCCACCTGGCTGGGCAAGACCCACATGTTCGCCGAGTTCGCCCTGCTCGCACTGGTGCTCGGCAGCCTTGCAGGCGTGGTCGGGCAGGGGCACTGGCTCGACTGGCTGTTTGCGGGCGTATTCGCCATTGCGGCGGCGTCCGGCGTGCAGTACGTATGGATCTGGGGCGCCAAGGCGCGCCGCGAGCGGGTGATCTGACCCTGTGGTTCAGAATGGCAGGGCGACCTGCCGCTGCGAGTTGTCGCCCGACTTGACCCGATACATCGCCGCATCCGCGCGCCGCATCAGTGCGTCCTCGTCATTGCCGTCATCCGGGAATATGGCCTGTCCGATGCTGGCCTCGACATCGAGCCCCAGTTCGTCGAACAGGGTATTGCGCGCCAGCGCCTGCTCGATCTTGTGGGCGGCGGCGATGCAGTCCTGGCGACCCTGAACGCCTTCGAGCAGCACCACGAATTCGTCGCCGCCCAGCCGTGCGACGGTATCTGATTCGCGCACGCATGCCAGCAACTGGCGCGCCACCTCTGTCAGGACGGCATCGCCGACGTGATGGCCGTGGTCGTCGTTGATGGTCTTGAAGCGGTCGAGGTCGATGTACAGGAGACCAAGCCGGCCGCCGTAGCGGTGCGCGTGGCGGATCGCCTGCTGCAGGCGGTCGTAGAACAGGCGCCGGTTGGCCAGCCCGGTGAGCGGATCGTGCGTGGCTTCCTCGTGCAGGGCCGCGCGCGAGCGTTCCAGTTCGATCAGCTGTTCGCGGATTTGCTGCGACTTCAGCCGCCCCTTGCGCAGGGTATGCCAGGCGATCAGCAGCGCAAGCGAGACGGCGCCGATGCCAAGCGCCAGCGTCAGCAGCAGCGTCTGCCGGTAGGTCTGCTGCGCCACGCGTTGCGCAGCAAGGTTGGCGGCCTGATAGTCGGCGCGCATGTCGGCAAGCTGGCGGTTGAACTGCTCCTGGATGGGAATGGCGTGTTCGATCAGCAGCCTGCGGGCCTCGGCATCGCGTTCCGCATTGAGCAGGTCGACGATGCTTTCCTGCAGTTGCTGGATGTCGTTGACCAGCCGGGTCTGGGCGTCGAAGCGCTTCTGCTCTTCGGCGCCGAAGCCCATCTGCCGGAGTGCATTGCGCCCGCTGCCGACGAGAAAGGCCGCCCGGTTGAATTCCATGAAATGTGCGTCGCGCTCGAAAGGATCGGGCGAGAGAGCCATGCGGAACAGGCTGTCGGTGCGGATGTGCGCCGCCACCTGGGTCTGCGTGATGATGTCGATCTTGCGGTTGTGGTGTTCGACCACCGTACGCATCTGCGTGCCCAGCACGTGCAGTTGCCACAGGCTGTTCAGCGCCAGCCCGAAGATCAGGGCGATCAATGCGACGAAGGCGGTGCCGGTGGAGAGGGGAAGCGCGCGAGTGATGGGCATGGGCGCGAACGATGGCCACGACACTGTTGTTTAGCCCATATTCCGCTGGAATGACAGGTGGGCTCAGCCGCGCAGGCTGAGCAGGCGGGCCGCCACCTCCGCGGCATGGCGCGCCGGATCGACCCGATCGTGGCGCGCCGCGATGCGACCGTCCGGTCCGACGATGAACGTCTGCCTGCGTGCGAATTTCACCAGGCCCAGATTCACCAGGCTGCCGTAGGCTGCGGCCGTGCATCCGTGCGGATCGGAGAGCAGCGTGAACGGCAGGTCGTACTTGTGCGTGAAGGCCGCATGCGAATCGGTGCTGTCGATGCTGATTCCGATCACCACGGCGCCCAGTTCGCCGAATATGCCGATGTCGTCGCGAAAGCGGCAGGCTTCCTGCGTGCAGCCGGGCGTGTCGTCACGCGGGTAGAAATACAGTACCAGCCAGCGGTCCGCGTAATCGCCGAGTCGGTGTCTCCGGCCGAACTGGTCCTGCAAGGTAAAATCCGGCGCCGCACTGCCTACGGGCGGTCGCGCGCCGGGCCGCAGCATCCAGAATGCGGCGCTCGCCAGCGCCAGCAGCACCGCCAGACTCATCAGCATGGTGTTCATGGAGGCCTCCTGCACGCATGATAGCGGCCCCGCAGGCGCGAAGCGGCGGACGATTCGGTAGAATGCGCGCCACGCCCCCGTAGCTCAGTGGATAGAGCATCCCCCTCCTAAGGGGAGGGTCACACGTTCGATTCGTGTCGGGGGCGCCATATTCTGGCGCCACAAAACAAAAAAGCGGCTTCCGCCGCTATTTGCATTTCCTGCTTCGATTGTTGCACCTTACGGGAGTAAGGTGGCGTCCCCACGGGGATTCGAACCCCGGTTATCGCCGTGAAAGGGCGGTGTCCTAGGCCTCTAGACGATGGGGACCCGGACGACGGTGTAACCGTCAAGTGCTGCGTTACTGCTTTCTGGACATCTGCGTGAGGGTGACGCCGAGCAGCAAACCGACGAATCCCAAGGGTACCAGACCCAGCCAGACTTCGGCCTGTTCGGTCCCGTGCAGCATTTTCCAGAACCCGACGATCAGTCCGACCACACTCAGTATCAACCCCAGCAAGGTGGTGAGGACGCCAAGCCTGTGCATCGTACTTCCTGTTGAGTTGGTGGAGGTAAGCGGGATCGAACCGCTGACCTCTTGCATGCCATGCAAGCGCTCTCCCAGCTGAGCTATACCCCCAACGAAGCCGCGCATTCTATACATGGCCATTCCGCTTGTAAAGCGTGCGACGCGTGAAAATCAGTCGGGAAAGAGTTTCCCCGGATTGAGCAGGCCGAGAGGGTCGAACTGGCGCTTGATCGCGCGCATGAGGGCGAGGGTGGGGGCGTCGATCTCCTGCGGGACGAAGCGCCGCTTCTCGGTACCGATGCCGTGTTCGCCGGACAGGGTGCCGCCCGCTGCAAGGACGCGCGACATGATGGCATCCAGCGCGGCGCGCGCCCGCGCCATCTCGTCGGCGTCGTCCGGGTGCACCATGAGATTGACGTGCAGATTGCCGTTGCCGGCATGGCCGAAGGAGACGATGGGCAGCCGCTGCGCCCTGGCGGTGGCGTCGAGAAAATCGACGAAGTCCGCCAGCCGGGAGACCGGCACGACCACGTCTTCGTTGATCTTCAGCGGGGCAATCTGCTTGACCGCATGCGAGAGCGATTTGCGCGCGGACCACAGGTGCACGATCGCCTCGCGGGTGAAGCCGCTTTTCATTTCCAGCAGGCCTGCGCCTGCCAGCGCGTTCTCGAGCGCGGCGATCTGGCGCGGGACATCGACAGAGGCGCCGTCGGCCTCGACCATCAGCAGCGCGCGCGTGCCTGGCGCAAGATCGTCCGCGGCTCCCGTGGGGCGGATCGCGTCGATGGCGCGCGCGTCCATGAACTCGAGGGCCGACGGCATGACGGGCTGGCGCATGACGCGGATGACCGCAGCCAGTGCGGAATGCGCGTCGGCGAAGCACAGCCGGAGGGTGGCGACGGCCTCCGGGGCGGGCATAAGCTTCAGTGTGGCTTCGGTGATGAGCGCGAGCGTGCCTTCGGAACCGACCAAGAGGCGCGTGAGATCGAAACCGGTGACCCCCTTGGTGGTGCGACAGCCGGTACGGATCGATTCGCCGGTACCGGTGACGGCGCGCAGGCCCAGCACGTAGTCGCGGGTCACGCCATACTTGACCGCGCGTGGTCCGGCGGCGTTCATGGCGAGATTGCCGCCGATGCGGCTGTAGGCACCGCTGCCGGGGTCGGGCGGGTAGAACAGGCCGGCGCTGCGCGCAAGCCGCTCGATGTCCTCGGTGACCACGCCGGGTTCGACGACGACCAGACGGTTGTCCGCATCGAATTCGAGCACGCGGCGCATGCATTCGAAGCTGACGACCACGCTGCCGGGGGCGGGCAGCGCGCCGCCGACGTTGCCGGAGCCGGCACCGCGTGGCGTCACGGCAACCCCGTGGGCGTGCGCACTGCGCATCAGCGCGGCCACGTCGTCGTGCGAGGCGGGAAACAGGACGGCATCGGGCGTGACCTCGCGCGGCGTCTCGTCGCTGGCGTACAGCGCACGGGTGGGGAGGTCGTCGAAGAAACGGTCGTCGCCCAGGACGGAGCGGAAGGCTGCGCGTGCGGCCTCGGTCAGCATCTCGGAACTCAGGCGGGGTGTTCGGGCGGGAGCTGCGCGATCAGCTGGCCAACCATGTCGGCATCGAAATCCATGCCGATTTCCCAGCCGGGATTGAGTGCAATTGGAATGCCGCCGCCGATGCGGCGCAGCAGCCAGGAAAATTCGGTCAGCAGCCCACCGGAAAAATCGGGGAAATGCTCGGCCATGGGCTTGGCGCGCTCCGGGCTGGTGAACAGTACCAGCACGCGCTCGCCGTCCTCGTCCTCGACGATCAGCGGCTCGGCCTGGGTCGAGCGCTGGAAGCCCTGGATGGGATTTTTCTCGTCGCGCACCGGCATGAATACCTGCTGGTCGACGAGCTGCAGGACGAAGGTTTCCGGATCGAGCGTGCCGGCATGCACGGCGGCGAGCTGTTCTTCGAGCGGGTTGTGGGGGACGAAGGCCATGACGGGGAATTCCTAGACGAAGCCGCAGTGTACTCCACGCCGCAGGGGGGCGATGCAAAGTGCTGCGCGCGATATGGTTAAATTGCTCCACGGAACGCATCAGGGAGCGATGCCATGGGACGCATCAGCGGCTATGCCGGGCTGCACGATTACAACCGCGCGATCCGTGACATTGCGGCCAGCGCGGACTGGCAGTCGGGGCAGCTGACACGCCAGATGGGGCGGGTGGTCGAGGTTGCGGCGCGCTCCATCGGGGTCAGCCGGGTCGGCATCTGGCGCCTGCGTGCCGGCGGCGGCACGCTCGATTGCATCTGCCAGTACGACAGCCGCCATGGCCTGGCCGGGGCCGGCGCATCGTTGAGCGCACACCAGTACCCGGCCTATTTCGCCGCCCTGGCGGACAACCGCGCCCTGGCGGCGAGCGACGCGGTACACGATCCGCGCACGGCCGAACTGTCCGAAGCCTATCTGGTTCCGATGCGCATCACGTCCTTGCTCGATGCACCCATCTGGCTCGACGGTGCGGTGGTGGGCGTGGTGTGCCACGAACACGTCGGCGAACTCCGGGTCTGGCGCGACGAGGATGTGGCATTTGCAGGTTCGATGGGCGATTTCGCCGCGATGGCGATGTCGCAGGCCCGCTACCAGCGGGTGGAAGCGGCGCGCGAGCGGCTGGAACGCATCATCGAGGCGACGCCCGACATGGTCGCGATCATGGCCCCGGACGGCCATCTCATCCAGATGAACCCGGCCGGCCGCAGGCTGCTCGGCCTGTCGGCCGGGGCCGACGTCAGCGGCTACCGTAGCCGGGATTTCCTGGGCGAATACACCACTTCACTGCTGGACAAAGAAATCCGCCCGGCGCTGCTCGACGCCGGCCGCTGGACCGGCGAGGCCCTGCTGCGCGAGGACACGCCCCAGGCGCTGCCCGTGTCGGTGGTTGCGCTGGCGCATCGCGACGGGCAGGGACGGCTGGAGTACTTCTCGGTGGTGCTGCGCGATCTCACTTCACAGAAGGCGATCCAGCGCGAGATCGAGACCCTCAACAACGAGCTCGAGGCACGGGTACGCCAGCGCACGCAGGAGCTCGAGGCCGCCAACCACAACCTGGAGTCCTTCGCCTATACGGTGTCGCACGACCTGAAGGCGCCGCTGCGCGGAATCGAAGGCTACAGCCGTCTGCTTGCCAGCGAATATCGCGACGCGCTGCCCGGCGAGGCGCGCGAGTATGTCGATCTGATCCGCGTCGCCAGCGAGCGCATGGATCGCATGATCGAGGGCATCCTCGCCTATTCGCGCGTGCAGCTGCGCCAGCTGAAACCGGCGCAGACCGACGTGCGCGAACTCGTGCGCCAGCTGCTCGCGGAATTCGAGCCGCAGCTCCGCGAGGGCGTGACGCTGACGCAGGACATCGAGGCCGGGGTGCTGGAAACCGACCGCGAGGGCCTGATGCAGATCCTCCGCAATTTCCTGTCCAACGCACTGAAATTCTCGCGCGGCGCCGGGACGCCGGTCGTATCCATCGAAGGCCGGCGGAATGGCAGCGGCTATCGCTTCGCGGTGCGCGACAATGGTGCCGGCTTCGACATGCGCTATCACGACCGCATCTTCGAAATCTTCCATCGCCTGCCCGGCAGTGACGACAATGGCGGCACCGGCATCGGCCTGGCGATCGCGGCGCGTGCCGCAGAACGCCTGAGGGGGCACGTATGGGCCGAGAGCGCACCGGGCCGGGGTGCGACGTTTTACTTCGAACAACAGGACGGGCTGCGACCATGAAACTGCTCTATGTCGAGGACAATCCATTCGACCGCGACCTCACCCGGCGTGCGCTTCTCAGGCAGCTGCCCGATCTTGAATGGGATGCCGTCGGCAGCGTGCACGATGCGGTTGCCCGGCTCGACGCGCGCACCTACGACGTGCTGCTGCTCGACATGTGGCTGCAGGATGGCTGCGGCCTGGACGTGCTCCTGCATGCGCGCCGCCGTGCGCTCGGTCTTGCCGTGGTGGTCGTCGCCGGTGCTGGCGACGAAGCCAGCGTGGTGCAGTTTCTCAAGGCCGGGGCGCAGGATTACGTGCCCAAGCGCGGGCCCTATCTCGACCAGCTGGGCGAACGCCTGCAGCAGGCGCGCGTCCGGCTGCGCGAAACCGTCCACCCGACTACGCTCCTGACCGTGCTGTATGTCGAAACCAGCCGGGACGACGTCGAACTGACGCGCCGCCATTTCGAACGCCGCGCACCCCACCTCGACCTGGTGGTGCATGCCGACGGCGAAGCCGCACTGACCTGGCTGGAGGCTCCCGGCAACCATGCCGACGTCGCGCTGCTCGACCTGCGCCTGCCCGGCATGTCGGGCCTGGAACTGCTGGAGGTGCTGCACAACCGTTACCGCCTTCCCAGCATCCTCATCACGGGACGCGGCGACGAATCCGCTGCCGCACAGGCGATGCGCCTGGGCGCGGTCGACTACATCGTCAAGGAGCACGGCTACGTATCGGCCCTGCCCTGCATCGTCGAACACGCGCATGTGCTGGCGGCCTACGCCGCGTTACGTGTGGCCCATACCCGCCTGCAGGACGCGACGGGTACGCAGTGAGGCAGGAAGGTCTCAGGGCACCCAGCGTTCAGGGTGCGCCCAGAACCGTGCGTTGAGCCAGTCCGGCACCGGCTTGTAGGTGGCGAGGTCGTAGGACTGTATCCGCGTGCCATCGGCAGGATCAAGCAGTTCCCGCATGAATCCCAGGGCGCGAAAGGCGTCGTCGTCGAGCGTGCAGTCCGCGCGCGCCACCAGGAGGAGGCGGGGGGCGGCATACAGTCGTGCACGGTGGATCAGATGCCGGGCGGCACCCGCATCGAGGCCGTCGAGCGCGGCGACGCCGAGTGCCAGCGCGCATGGGGCAGCCGGCGCGCCGTCCTGCACGCGGTCCGAAAGGTCGGGCAGGGCTATCGAAGCGAGCATGCGCGCGTCCGCGTCCAGCACGCTCAGGCTGCGCGGCTGCAGGGCCTGCAGCCGCGCATGCAGATGCGTGCGCCAGTCCACGTTCAGGCTTTCCGGGGTACGCGGATGAGCCGCGTGCCGAGCAGACGGTCGTGGAGGAACTGGCGATCACGATCAACCAGGGCCCACCAGAAGCCGAGGCCGGCAAGCGCGAGACCGATGCAGGCCAGTACGAAACGCAGGAGGGTATCGACAAGACGCAACCGCCTGCCATCCGCGCGCACCAGGCGCACGCGCCAGGTCTTCATTGCGAGCGTCTGTCCGCTGGTCAGCCAGAATGCCGCGAAGTAAGCGAACAGCACGAACAGCAGGAAGCCCTGGAACAGATGCCTCTGCCACGGGGCATGCAGCTCTCCGACCACGGGCAGCGCGACGAACGAGGCGACGAACACCACGGCCACGACCAGCAGGGATTCGTAGACCAGGGTGGCGAGACGGACCAGGAGGGGTGCGGGGGGGGCTATTGCGTTGCTTTGCATGATGGTTCTATATTGGAGCCGTGCGCGGCAATTTGCCACACCGCGCTGCCCATAATTAATTGCACCGGCACGACCGGTTACAACACCAATCAGGAGGGGGCTCGATGCACATCGTAAAGCAACTCATGGCAATTCCCGGCGTGATCGCCGCAGGCGAGTATGCCTACCGTGGCGACCGCTTTTCGTACCTGGGCGCGCTGACGGACGAATATGCCCGCATGGCATCGATCCTGTGCCGCGCCAATACGCTCTCGGTCAACATGCAGTCCGAGATTTTCGACTCCTTTGCAGAAAACTGCGGCTGTCGCCCGGTGCAGGGCTGGATCGTGCGCGGCGCGAACGTCACCGTCTGCGCGGTCGGCAACTATTTCTCCTTCATCGAGAACCGCGAGGACCTTCTGAACGACGTCATGACCATCATGCGCGCGAAGGTCGGTGACGTCGGCGACGATCTGCTGGCCAATCTCTACGCCAAGCTCGGCGGGGACACCAGGGAAGCCTTGTACTGAAACCGATACCAAAAGGGGAGACGAAATGAATCTCGAAAAAATGATGGATCTGCCGGGCGCCATGGCGGCGTTCACCTACAACGACCGGGGCGACCTGCAGAGTCACGTGCTGCGCGAGGGCACCGAGCTGACGCCCCAGGTGCTCGATCTGCTGACGCGTTCCTGCGTCGCCAACCTGGCGATCGCGGGCATGGAGGCGCGCGGCTGGGAAGCCGTCACCGGGCAGGGCGGCTTCCAGCCGTTGAAGGGCTTCTCGGTGGTGGGACTGGAATGGTCGGTCGTGGTCAACGGCAACTGCGGCGTGATCGTCAAGAATCGCGATGCCGACTACGAGGCGACCTTCAACGCTTTGCAAGACGCCTGAGGTGCGCCATGGCCCTGAAAAAGATTCTGGTGCTCGACGGTGTGGTTGCAGTCTGCCGCTTTCGCGACGACGGCGTCATCATGGACGCGCAGGGCATGCTCCCGCCCGAACTGATGGACCGGCTGGCGCACTTTGCCCAGTGGTACCGTCGCATGGTCTCCGGCAACACCGATCTGTTATCCCTGTTTTCCCAGATGCGCGGCTGGTCGCCATCGCAGGGCTGGGTCGTGCAGGGCACCGACATGACGGTCTGCAGCATGGGCAACACCGTCTGCCTGTTCGAAAATGCGCAGGGCTCGCTGAATGAAATCATGCGTGCGCTTACCGAAGCAGCGCACGAATAGGCGCAGACCCGCGTCGTCCGGCCAAGCCCCTCCAGAGTGGAGGGGCTTTTTGTTGCCGGCCGCGACGCGAAGCGGCGCCCACAGCGGGATTTCTTGACCGCAACCCGGCAAAGCGATTACCCTCACAGGTTCACCAACGATTTGATTTATTGCCAGTTTATGGAAGCCACGGGCGCCGAGATCGTCGTACGTTGTCTGGCCGAGGAGGGGGTCGAGTTCGTGTTCGGCTACCCCGGCGGGGCCGTGCTCAACATCTACGACGAAATCTTCAAGCAGAACAAATTCAAGCACGTGCTCGTGCGCCACGAGCAGGCCGCGGTGCATGCCGCCGACGCCTATGCGCGCGCAACCGGCCGCGTCGGCGTGGCGCTGGTCACGTCCGGTCCGGGTGCGACCAATGCCGTGACCGGCATCGCCACGGCCTACATGGATTCCATCCCGGTGGTCATCATCACCGGCCAGGTTCCGACCCCGGCGATCGGCATGGATGCCTTCCAGGAAGTCGATACCGTCGGTATCACGCGCCCCTGCGTCAAGCACAACTTCCTCGTCAAGGACGTGAAGGAACTGGCGACGACGATCAAGAAGGCCTTCCACATCGCCGCCACCGGCCGGCCCGGTCCGGTGGTCGTCGACGTGCCCAAGGATGTCACCTACCACCTCGCCGAATATGCGTATCCGGCCAGCATCGAGATGCGCTCGTACAACCCGGTGGTGAAAGGACACAGCGGACAACTGAAGCGCGCTGCGCAGATGCTGCTCGAAGCCAGGCGCCCGATGATCTACATCGGCGGCGGCGTCGTTCTCGGCGATGCCGCGAGCCAGCTGGTCGACGTGGCACGCCTGCTCGGTTTCCCGGTGACCAACACGCTGATGGGCCTGGGCGGCTATCCGGCCACCGACAGACAGAACCTCGGCATGCTGGGCATGCACGGCACCTATGAAGCCAACATGGCGATGCAGCACTGCGACGTGCTGCTGGCGGTCGGTGCACGCTTCGACGACCGCGTGATCGGCAACCCGGCACATTTCGCGCGCGAGCAGCGCCGCATCATCCATATCGACATCGATCCATCGTCGATTTCCAAGCGCGTCAAGGTCGACGTGCCCATCGTCGGCGACGTGAAGAACGTACTGACCGAATTGCTCGCGCTTCTGAAGCAGGCCAAGGACAAGCCCGATACAACCGCGCTCACTGCCTGGTGGACGCAGATCGAGCTGTGGCGATCGAAGAACTGCCTCAAATACAACAAGCAGAGCCCCATCATCAAGCCGCAGTACGTGGTCGAGAAGCTGTGGGAAGTGACCAAGGGCGATGCGTACGTGACGTCCGACGTCGGCCAGCACCAGATGTGGGCGGCGCAGTACTACAAGTTCGACCAGCCACGCCGCTGGATCAATTCCGGCGGCCTCGGCACCATGGGCGTGGGCCTGCCCTACGCGATGGGCGTGCAGCTTGCCTTCCCCGATGCACAGGTGGCCTGCATCACCGGCGAGTCCTCGATCCAGATGAACATCCAGGAGCTCTCCACCTGCAAGCAGTACCGCATCCCGGTCAAGGTGCTCACGCTCAACAACCGCTACATGGGCATGGTGCGCCAGTGGCAGGAGTTCTTCTACGGCAGCCGCTACGCCGAGTCCTACATGGAATCGCTACCCGACTTCGTCAAGCTCGCCGAATCCTACGGCCACGTCGGCATGCGCATCGACAGGCCGGAGGACGTCGAGGCCGCGATCAAGGAAGCCTTCTCGCCCGCGCTCAAGGAACGCATGGTGTTCATGGACTTCCAGACAGACCAGACCGAGAACGTCTACCCCATGGTCGAGGGCGGCAAGGGCCTGTCCGAGATGATCCTGGCGGAGGAGCTGTAATGAATAGCCGCCACATCATTTCGTTGCTGATGGAGAACGAGGCGGGTGCGCTGTCCCGCGTCGCAGGGTTGTTTTCCGCGCGTGCCTACAACATCGAATCGCTCACCGTGGCCCCGACCGAGGACGCCACGCTGTCGCGCATGACCATCGTGACCACCGGCTCGGAAGACATCATCGAGCAGATCACCAAGCAGCTGAACAAGCTGGTCGACGTGATCAAGGTGATGGACCTGACCGAGGGCCGCCACATCGAGCGCGAGCTCATGCTGCTCAAGGTCAAGGCGGTGGGGGCGGGGCGCGAGGAAATGAAGCGCACCGCCGATATATTCCGCGGTCACATCATCGACGTCACCGACTCGACCTACACCATCGAACTGACCGGTACCGGTTCCAAGCTGGACGCCTTCCTCGAAGCGATCGATCCCGCATTCATCATCGAAACCGTGCGCACCGGCGCGTCCGGCATCGGCCGCGGCGAGCGGAGCCTCAAGGTTTGAAGCAGCGCAGTTCCATATCAAATCTGATTTTTCTTTAACTCAGGATTTCACCATGAAAGTTTTCTACGACAAGGACGCCGACCTCTCCCTCATCAAGAAGAAAAAGGTCGCCATCGTCGGCTATGGCTCGCAGGGCCACGCCCACGCCGCCAACCTGACCGATTCCGGCGTCAAGGTCACCGTCGGCCTCAGGAAGGGCGGCGCCTCCTGGGACAAGGCCAAGAAGGCCGGCCACACCGTCAAGGAAGTCGGCGCCGCGGTGAAGGACGCCGACGTCGTGATGATCCTGGTACCGGACGAGCAGCAGCCCGGCGTCTACTGCAACGAGATCGAGCCGAACATCAAGAATGGCGCCACGCTCGCCTTCGCCCACGGCTTCAACATCCACTACAACCAGATCGTGCCCCGCGCCGACCTCGACGTGATCATGATCGCGCCCAAGGGCCCCGGACACACCGTGCGCTCCGAGTACAAGCGCGGCGGCGGCGTGCCCTCGCTCATCGCCATCTACCAGGACAAGTCAGGCAAGGCGCGCGACGTCGCCCTGTCTTACGCTGCGGCCAACGGCGGCACCAAGGGCGGCGTGATCGAGACCACCTTCCGGGAGGAGACCGAGACCGACCTGTTCGGCGAACAGGCCGTGCTGTGCGGCGGCGCCGTCGAGCTGGTGAAGATGGGCTTCGAGACCCTGACCGAAGCCGGCTATGCCCCCGAAATGGCCTACTTCGAGTGCCTGCACGAACTGAAGCTGATCGTCGACCTGATGTACGAGGGCGGCATCGCCAACATGAACTACTCGATCTCGAACAACGCCGAGTACGGCGAGTACGTCACCGGTCCCGAGGTCATCAACGAGCAGTCGCGCGCCGCCATGAAGAATGCGCTGAAGCGCATCCAGACTGGCGAGTACGCCAAGATGTTCATCCAGGAAGGCAAGACCAACTACCCGGCCATGACCGCGCGTCGCCGCCTCAACGCGGAGCATGCCATCGAGGTTACCGGCGCCAGGCTGCGCGACATGATGCCGTGGATCAAGGCCAACAAGCTGGTCGATCAATCGAAGAACTGAGGATCTAGGGGCTGGGGGCTACGATCTAGGGGGCCTTGTGCGGCTGCGCCGCGCTTCCTTATTTCCCTGGCCCCTAGCCCCTAGCCCCTAACTCCTGGCCCCTAGCCCCTAATATGAAGAATCCCCTCATCGCCCGCGAAGGCTGGCTGGTTCTCCTGGCTGCGTTCGCGGCTGCGTTCGTTGCCACCTGGCTGGTCGGCTGGTGGTCGATCCCGTTCTGGATCTGGGCGGTGTTCGCGCTGCAGTTCTTCCGCGACCCGGTGCGTGTGCCACCGGCCGATGCCGACGCGGTGATCGCGCCGGCCGATGGCCGCATCGTCGCCGTCGAGAAATTCCACGACGAATACCTGAAGCGCGATGCGCTGAAGATCAGCGTGTTCATGAACGTGTTCAACGTGCATTCGAACAAGAGCCCGGTGGACGGCGAGGTGAAGGGCGTCTGGTACAGCCCCGGCAGTTTCGTCAACGCCGACCTCGACAAGGCGTCCACCGAGAACGAGCGCAATGCGATCCACATCGCCACCGCGCGCGGCGATGTCACCTGCGTGCAGATCGCGGGCCTCATCGCACGCCGCATCCTGTGCTACGTGGGCGCCGGCGACCGCCTGGCGCGCGGACAGCGCTACGGTTTCATACGTTTCGGCTCGCGGGTGGACGTCTATCTTCCGACCTCGGCACGCGCTGAAGTGTCGATCGGACAGAAAGTCACCGGCGGGCGTACCATACTGGCTCGCTGGTAATCAGAGCCAACAGCCCGCATGCTCGAATTCAATCACCGCAAGGCCGATTCGCAGCGTCCGCGCATGCGCGATCGCGGCATCTACCTGTTGCCCAACCTGTTCACCACCGGCGCCCTGTTCGCCGGCTTCTACGCCGTGGTGCAGGCGATGAACGGCCGCTTCGAGCATGCCGCTGTGGCGATCTTCATCGCCATGGTGCTCGATGGTCTCGATGGCCGCGTTGCACGCATGACGCATACGCAGAGCGCATTCGGCGCCGAGTACGACAGCCTGGCCGACATGGTGTCCTTCGGCGTGGCCCCGGCGCTGATCATCTACGAATTCGCGCTGCAGGGGCTGGGCAAGTTCGGCTGGATCGCTGCCTTTGTCTACTGTGCGGGGGCTGCCCTCAGGCTCGCGCGTTTCAACACCCAGATCGACAGCGTGACCGACAAGCGTTTTTTCCAGGGCCTGCCCAGCCCTTCAGCGGCTGCGCTCATCGCCGGCTTCGTCTGGGTGATGGTCGAATACGGTATCGATGGTGAGAGCGTGCAAGTCCTCGCAGCGGCGCTTGCCCTGTTCGGCGGGCTCACCATGGTCAGCAATTTCCGCTATTACAGCGGCAAGGAAATCAATCTCAGGAAGAGCGTGCCGTTCTTCGTCATCCTGCTGGTCGTGCTGGTCTTCATCCTGATCTCGACCAGCCCGCCTGAAGTGCTCTTTGGCGGCTTCGTGCTGTACGGGCTGTCCGGTTACGTCGATGCCCTGATGCAACGTTTCCGGCGCAATCCTGCGGCCTGAGCTGCAGGATCCTTGCAGGCCGGAAAAAAATCCATACAATTTAGACCATGTCTAATTGGTCGCAACCCTCCTTCGTCCTCTGCCTGTCGAACGTCCTGTTCGGCAGCCTGCTGCTGCGCGTCGCGCGCGCACATTGAACCCCCTCCCCCCGAGCAGTATCCCCGCGCCGCAGGCCGCCTGCGGCACACTTATATAATGCGTCGGCATTGCGCGCCCTGATCGCGGGCCGACCCACCATGGAGCCAGCCATGAACGACCGTTTGTACATTTTCGACACCACCTTGCGCGACGGCGAGCAGAGCCCCGGCGCATCGATGACCAAGGAAGAGAAGCTCCGCATCGCGCGCCAGCTCGAAAAACTCGGCGTCGACGTCATCGAGGCCGGCTTCGCCGCCGCCAGCCCCGGCGACGCCGACGCCATCCGCGCTATCGCTGAAGTCATCACTCAATCGACCGTCTGTTCGCTCGCGCGCGCCAACGAGCGCGACATCCGCGCCGCAGGCGAGGCGATCAAGCCCGCCAAGCGCGGCCGCATCCACACCTTCATCGCCACCAGCCCGATCCACATGGAGAAGAAGCTGCGCATGACGCCCAACCAGGTCGTCGAGGCGGCGGTGAAGGCGGTGAAGCTCGCCAAGGAATACACCGACGACGTCGAGTTCTCCGCCGAGGACGCAGTGCGCTCGGAGATGGACTTCCTGGTGCGCGTGTTCGACGCGGTGATCGAGGCCGGGGCGAAGACCATCAACGTGCCCGACACCGTCGGCTATTCGATTCCCGCCTTGTGGGGCGAACGCATGAAGGAACTCATCGCGCGCGTGAAGAATTCCGACAAGGTCATCTGGAGCACGCACTGCCATAACGACCTCGGCATGGCCGTCGCCAACTCGCTCGCTGCCGTGATGAACGGCGCACGCCAGGTCGAGTGCACGATCAACGGCCTTGGGGAACGTGCCGGCAACGCCTCGCTGGAAGAAATCGTGATGGCCGTGCGCACCCGCAAGGACGTGTTCAACTGCGATTCGAGGATCGATGCGACGCAGATCGTGCCGGCGTCCAAGCTCGTCTCGACCATCACCGGCTACCCGGTACAGCCCAACAAGGCCATTGTCGGCGCCAATGCCTTCGCGCACGAATCCGGCATCCACCAGGACGGGGTGCTGAAGCACCGCGAGACCTACGAGATCATGCGCGCCGAGGACGTGGGCTGGCACGCGAATCGTCTGACCTTGGGCAAGCTCTCCGGCCGCGCCGCGTTCAAGAGCAAACTCGCCGAACTCGGCATCGTGCTCGAAACCGAAGAGGCCTTGAACACCGCATTTGCGCGTTTCAAGGATCTCGCCGACAAGAAGCGCGAGATCTTCGACGAGGACCTGCAGGCGCTGGTGTCCGACGAAGGCTACGCCGCCGAGCACGAACGCTTCAAGCTGGTGTCGATGAAGGTCTGCTCGGAAACCGGCGAAGTGCCGCACGCCAGGGTGGTATTCACCGACGAGGGCAACGAGCGGCGCGCCGAGGGCGACGGCTCGGGGCCGGTCGATGCGGCCTTCAAGGCGCTCGAATCGGTGGTGGCGAGCGGCGCCGACCTGCTGCTCTATTCGGTCAACAACATCACCAGCGGCACCGATGCCCAGGGCGAGGTGACCGTGCGGCTGGCCAAGGACGGTCGCGTGGTCAACGGCCAGGGCGCCGACACCGATATCGTCATCGCCTCGGCCAAGGCCTACCTGCACGCTCTGAACAAGCTCGACGCCAAGCTGGAGCGTGCGCACCCGCAGGTGTGAGGCCGGCACGCCGTTCGCAGACGCCCCGTCCGGGGCGTTTTTCATTGCCCCTGACGGGAGGGGGCGCTGAGTTTCGCGTAATAGATCGCCGCGAAGAAGAACGCCACCGACAGCAGGATTTCGCCGAACGCCAGCGCCTGCGACAGGCCGCGTTCGCTCCAGGCGCGCATCACGCCTTCGCTGAAGTAGGCGAGGATGAGCATCGGCGCCCACTGGTAGGTGTAGCGCCGGCCCTTGAGGATCCCCATCAACGGCGCCAGCAGCGGCAGTGCCTTCAGCACCAGCCACGAGCCGCCGGGGCGGATGGGGGCCAGCCACAGCTCCCACGCCACACACAGGAAGATGAGCGCGATGAGCGCCGCGCTGGCGACATGTTGCAGGACAAAGGTCTTCAGCAGATCGGCCTCGTCATGCGGACCGCTCGGGGTGTCGTTCATGCCAGCTTCAGTGCGGTTTCTGCGAGCCGCCTGCCGAGCGCGATGCACAGCGTGCGTTCGGCATCCGTGAGCGGCTGGTCGTCGTTCGGGCCGGCCCAGTGGCTGGCGCCGTAGGGCGTGCCGCCGCTCGCGGTGTGATTCACCTCGGGCAGGGTATAGGGCAGGCCGAGGATCAGCATGCCGTGGTGCAGCAGCGGCGTCATCATCGAAATGAGGGTGGTTTCCTGGCCGCCGTGCAGGCTGGCCGTGGACGTGAAGACCGCGGCGGGCTTGCCGACCAGCGTGCCCTTGGCCCACAGCGCGCCGGTGGTGTCGAGAAAATGCTTGAGCGGCGCCGCCATGTTGCCGAAGCGGGTAGGTGACCCGAGTGCGAGGCCTGCACACTGTTCGAGATCGTTCAGTTCGACATAAGGCGCGCCCTCGTCCGGCACCGGCGGTTCGGCCACCAGGGTGCGCGGTGCGACCGGCGGCGCGCTGCGCAGGCGTGCGCTGGCGCCGGACACCTGGTTGACGCCGCGCGCCACCAGCTGCGCCATGCTGCGCACGCTGCCGTGCGCGCTGTAGTACAGAACGAGAATCTCGGTCATGCGGGATGCGCCCTCAGGCAAAAACGGTGAAATCGATCAGGTCGAAACTCGGCGTGTGTTCGAGGCGACGTCCGAAACTCAGGATGTACTGGCGCGCGGCCTGCCAGATCTCGGCATCCATGCCGTCTGCATAGAGAAAACGCGGCAGCATGAGTCGATCGGGCTGTTTCAGTGCGGCCAGGCCCGGCACGAAGAGGGCGGGTTCGGGCGTCTTGCGATGCCCGCGCAGCGGCCGCACCCATACGGGTTGCATCCTGGGTGCCAGGCGTTCGATGCCCAGTTCCACCTCGCCGCCGTCGCGCATCACGATCCAGCGGATCACTGCCAGCGACCAGGCCGTCCCCTCTCCCTCGCGCAGCGCCAGCGCGTCGCCGACCTTCAGATTCAGCGCGCTGTCGGGCACGCCGGACAGCGCGAGTCCGGCCGCGCTGTCGTTGCGCATCGTCCAGCGGCTGGCATGGACCGCCAGCGGAGGGGTATTGAGGGTCGAAACGTCGCCGATCGGCAGACTGTCCCCGTCGGCTTCGTCGCTGGGGTCGTCCGAGAGCAGGCGGTGGATGGCGCATACCCCGGCCACCACTTCCACCGTGCCGTCCCCGCTCCTGCGGCGGGAGAACGCCCGTTGCGCACCGTTGCGCCAGCGTTTCGACAGCCGCTTGGCGACCAGCAGCGAGAGTTCGCCTTCCATACCCTCGGGCAGACCGAGGCGGCGCGGCGTGTCGCCGGTGCGCAGGCGCAGCGCGGTATCGTGCAGCTGTCGGCAGAGCGCGTCGGTATCCAGCCACAGCGTGCCGGCGTCGGCCGCGGAATGCCCGGCCGGGCCCTTGTCGCTGCCGGTGTCGATCGCGAATCCGGTTTCGCCCGCCGCGCCTTCGCGCAGCACGGCGTGCGTGCCAAAGGCATGCGCATAGGCGCGTGTGTGGAGCAGTTCCCCGCGGCTCATGTGCGGCGGATCGGCCAGCGCGATCAGCAGGGCCTCGCGGTATGCCAGGCTGGCCGGCCGTGTGTCACCGATCGCGGCGTCGGCCAGCCCCGTGCTGCGCGCCTGCGCGTAGAGGCGATGCAGATTTAGCCACAGGCCTGCAGGCAGCGGACTGTAGGTCAGCGCGTGCGCATCCTGCACGATGCGCAGGGCCGCGAGCAGGCGCGCCAGCAGTTCGGCCTGGTGGCGTACGGAGCTGCCCTGGGCGGGATCGCGCAGCAGATGCTTGTAGCCGATGGCGTGTTCCAGCGCCAGTTCGCGCAGCAGTGCGGCGTGCTGGCGCTGCTGCGCGTGCGGCGGTACGCCGGCGTCGCCGAGCAGGGTTTCCAGGCCCGCGGTCGTGCGCGCGACCGCGGGCCGGTACAGGGCCAGCAGGGTCTCGCGGAGTGCGCTGTCGAGCGTGCTGCGGTTCATGGCGTGCAGCGCGGTGCGGATCTGCTGGGCGGCGTCGGCCGGGCTGGCGAAGGGCAGGCGGGCGAGCCAGGCCGCAGCCTGCTTCGGGCGCGTTTCGAGCGTGCGGATCAGGGCGGGCTCGACGGCCGGTATGCTGAGCTCGGACATGGATTCAGTCGAACACGACCGTCTTGTTGGCGTACACCAGCACGCGGTTGTCGATGTGCCACTTCACCGCACGCGACAGCACCACCTTCTCCAGGTCGGCGCCCTTGTTGATGAGATCCTCCAGGCTGTCGCGGTGCGAGATGCGCGCCACGTCCTGCTCGATGATCGGGCCATCGTCCAGCGTTTCGGTGACGTAGTGCGCGGTCGCGCCGATCAGCTTCACCCCGCGCTCGAATGCCCGGTGGTAGGGCTTGGCGCCGTGAAAGGCCGGCAGGAAGGAGTGGTGGATGTTGATGATGCGGTTGGGGAAATGGCGGATGAATTCCGGCGACAGCACCTGCATGTAGCGCGCCAGCACGATGAAATCGATCTTCTGGTCGCGCAGGATCGACAGCTGCATCTGCTCGGCCTCCTGTTTGGTGTCCTTCGTCACCACGACGTGCTGGTAGGGCACGCGGTAGGCGTCCGCGAGCCAGCGCGTGTCCTCGTGGTTGCTGAGGATGATCGGCAGTTCGCAGTGCAGCTCGCCGCTCTGGAAGCGGTAGAGCAGGTCGGCCAGGCAGTGGTCGAATTTCGACACGAACACCGCCATGCGCGGCTTGCGGCTGGATTCGGCCAGCCGCCAGGTCATGCCGAAGCGTTCGGCGATCGGCCTGAAGGCGGGAGCGAAATCGGCCAGGTCGAGATTGAAGCTGGCGAGGTCCCACTCCACCCGCATCAGGAAGAGTTTGAGCTCGGCATCCTGGTGTTGGTCTGCGTGCAGGATGTTGGCATTATGCAACAGCAGAAAGTCGGCGATGGCCGCGACCAGACCCTTCTGGTCGGGGCATGAAATCAGCAGGACTGCGGTATGTCGCATGGTTGGTATCGTTGAAATGCGGGTTGGGCGCTTCGTACCATCATATCGAAAAAACCTATCGAATCGCAGGGAATCGCCCTTCCGGCGTTCCGTCGCGGGGGCAGGCTCGGTTAAAATCCTTTTTGTCTATTAGTTACTCTTAATAAACTGAAATTATTGGCGGCTGGCCGTTTGCGGCCGGCTTCAGAAGAACAGGACTTCCGCATGAACACGTTTACCCAATCCTTCGCCGTGAACCTCACGCTGGTCGTGCTGCTGGTGTTTTCCATCGTGACCTGGATGCTGATTCTCTCGCGCGTGTGGCAGAACATGCGCGACAGCAAGCGCGACACGGCGTTCAAGCAGGCCTTCTGGGCGGCCAAGGACCTGCGCGCCGGCGAGAAGGTCGCGCGCGCGCAGCAGGGCGACCTCGCCGCACTGACCGTCGCCGGCTTCGACGCCATCTCGGAAGACAAGGAAGCCGCCCTCAGCCTCGACAGCCTGGGCGACCGCAAGGACATCCTCGAGCGCACCCTCAAGACCCAGCTCCAGCAGATCCAGCACCGCAAGGAATACGGTCTGATGGCGCTCGCCAGCATCGGCAGTACCGCGCCCTTCGTCGGACTGTTCGGCACCGTGTGGGGCATCATGCATGCGCTGCAGAACATCAGCCTGTCCAATTCGGCCAGCCTCAACATCGTCGCCGGTCCCGTGGGCGAGGCGCTCGCCGCCACCGCCTTCGGCATCGCCACCGCGATTCCCGCGGTGCTCGCCTACAACTACGGCGTGCGCCGCGTCCGCACCACTATTGCCGGCCTCGACCAGTTCGCCACCGATTTCCTGCACCTGGTCATGAAAACGCCTTACCACGCCGAGAAGAAGAACGACGCCAAGAAAGAAGAGGGCAAGTGACATGGCCCTGCTGCGCCCCAACGACTACGCGCCGATGAGCGAGATCAACGTCACGCCCATGGTGGACGTGATGCTGGTGCTGCTGGTGATTTTCATGGTGACTGCGCCCTTCCTGCTGCAGGCGGTGCCGGTCAACCTGCCCAGGACCGCCCCAGTGGCCAAGCTCATTCCGGTCAAGAAGATCGAGCTCATCATCGATGCCGACGGCAATGTCTATGTTGACCAGGAACAGGTTGCGGGAGAGAACCTCGAAACGCAGCTGGCCGATCTTCTGAAGGCCGATCCCGAACTCGCCGTGCAGCTCAAGGCCGACTACCGCGTCGCCTACGGACGCATCGCCGAAGTCATGGCCGCGGTCAACCGCGCCGGCATCGTGCGCATGAGCTTCGTGACCGCTTCCACCCAGCCCGATGCCCAACGCTGACCGGTTCAGCTGGCACCGCCAGGACCGCCGCCCGGAGGGCGAGGGCCCGGCGGCGCACTCCATGCGGCTGCTGCGGCGCGACGGCGCACCGCTGGCCTTCTCGCTCGTCCTGCATCTCGTCGCGCTGCTCTTCATTGCGCCCTGGCTGGTGATGCGCAGCATCCCGGCACCGCAGGTCGAGGTCGAGGTCCTGCTCGAACCCGACACGCCCGAACCGCCGCGCAGCCGGCCCGAGCGGGCCGCGCGCGTGACCGCGCAGACCAAGACGCCGTTGCCGGTGGCCCAGCCGCGTCCGCGTCCGCGCCCGCAACCGGTGAGCCCGCCGCTGCCGGTGGCGCAGCCCAGGGAAATGCCCAAGCCCGTGCCCACGCCGGCCGCGCAGCCCGGTCAGGGACTGTCCGGCCGTGCCGCGCTCGCCGCGCGCGAGGCAGCCGGCCTGTCCGCGCCCCGGGCGTCGGTCGCACAGCGTGCGGTCACGCCCAGTCCCGGGGGCGAGACCGCGCTGCAGACCGGCAGCAGCGCGGCCAGCCCGGTCGCGCCGCGTGCGCCCAGCCTCGGCAGCGCACCGCAGCCTTCCGCACGTGCCGCTGCGGCGACCGCGCGTCCCGGCGAGTCGCGCGTGGATGGGCCGCTCAGCCTCGAAGGACCGGCCTCGATCGCCCAGTCGGCGACGCCCGAATTCCGCCAGGCCGCGCGTCAGGGCGGACAGAACAACATGCGTGGCGGCAGCCGCGCCCTCGATGACGGCCTCGCACGCCAGCCCGGCAGTCCCGACCAGACCGCGCTGTTCGCCGCGCGTGCCGTGCCGCAGACCGTGGCCGGCGGCGGTGCCAGCCGCGGCGGCCAGCCGCCCGCGCTTGCCGCCCCGGCCGCCGCCACACGCAGCGGCCAGGGCCGCGTCGCCGCGGCCGAAAGCCGTACCCCCGGCAGCGTCCAGCTGGCCGCCTCGGGGGCGGGCCAGTCGAACGCCGGCAGCGCACAGGCACCTGCGGCGAGCGGCCAGGGAACCGGCAGCAGCAGTGCAGGTACCAGCCGCAGTGCCGGTCCGGCCGAGCGCGGCAGCGGGCTCATGCAGGCTGCAGCGCCTGTCGCCACCGGCAGCGGCAGCGGCCTCGCCGGTGGCGGCGCGGCTGCGAGCGTGTCCGGCGAAGGCCGTGCGCAGCAGTTTGCCGGCAGCGGCGGCGGTGTGCGCGAGGCGGCGACGCCCCTGCTCGCTGCCAGTACCGTACGTGCCGACGTCCAGCGCATGGCAGATGGCGCCGCCGGCCGGCTGAGCGGCAGTGCCGACACCGCCGCCCCCACCCAGCCGGTACGCGAAGCGCGCGTCGCCGCGCTGCAGACCCAGGAGGCCAGCGGCGAAGCGCGCGTGATCGAGGAACGTTTCAACGCGCCCGCACTCAAGGTGAACTCGCCGCGCTCGATCTGCGAACTGCCGCTCATGTTCGCCGGTTTCGACCGCAAGCCCATCCCCAAGGGGCTCGATTCGATCAACGCCACCGCCGCGACCCTGCCGGACGAGACGCCGCCGCGCCATCATCCGAACAACCAGCTGCCGCGCTATCCGCTACAGGCGCTGGCCGGGCGGACCGAGGGGCGCGTGGTCGTGCGTGCTGAAGTGCTGGCCGACGGCCGGGTCGGGCAGACCTGGATCAAGCAGGGCAGCGGGGCCCCGGTACTCGACCAGGCCGCGCTGGAGACCGTGCGCGGCTGGCGTTTCTATCCCGCCCAGCGTTTCGGCATGCCCGTTGCGATGTGGCTCGACGTTCCCATTGAGTACAAACCGGCCGACTACACACAGCCGCAAGGAGTGAAGCAATGAACCGACTGATTCTGGCACTGGCCTGCGCGGGCCTCCTCCAGTTCGCCCACGCCGAAGACGTGTTGCCCGAGTGGATGCGTTATTACCAGATGGCCGCCGAGCGCGGCGATCCCGAGGCGCAGATGAAAATGGGCTGGGCCTACGAAAAGGGCGACGGCGTCGCGAAGGACGAGAAGAAAGCGGTCGAGTGGTACCGCCGCGCCGCGCTGCAGAACGAACCTACCGCGCAGTACAACCTTGCGCTGCTGCTCATCGAAGGGCGTGGCGTGCCGGCGAAGGATCCCGCCACCGGCGTCGATTTCCTCACCCGCGCCGCGTCGCAGAACCTCGCTGCCGCGCAGAGCTATCTCGCCGCCGTCCACGAGCGCGGCGAAATCGTGCCGAAGAACGACGCCGAGGCCGTGAAGTGGCTGGCGCGCGCCGCCAACAACGGCGACGCCGCCGCGATGAACAACCTCGCATTGAAGTACGCGAAAGGCGAAGGCGTTGCGCGCGACGCCGCGCAGGCCAGGAAGCTGCTGACCGAAGCCGCGCAACTCGGCAACGCGCTGGCCCAGGCCAACCTCGGCATGCTCTACCGCGAAGGCCTCGACGGCGTGGCGGTGGATCATGCCGAAGCCCTCGCCTGGCTCACCCGTGCCGCCGAGCAGGGTAACGTCACCGCCCAGGCCAAGCTCGGCTGGATGCATCTCAAGGGGCAGGGCACCGCAGTCAATGCAGCCGAAGCGACCAAGTGGTTCGTTCTGGCTGCGCAGCAGGGCGACCTCGACGCGCAGACCCAGCTCGGCTGGATGGCCGAACAGGGCGAGGGCGTGCCGAAGAACGAGGCGCTCGCCGCGCAGGCCTACCGGCAGGCCGCCGAGAAGGGGCATCCCATCGCCGCCAACAACCTCGGCACGCTCTACCGCGACGGCCGCGGCGTCGCCACCGACATGAACGAGGCCGTGCGCTGGTATCGCGTGGCCGCCGGCGCCGGCGATGCCATGGGCCAGTACAACCTCGCCAGCCTGCTCGAAAGCAGCCCCGCCACCTTCGACGAGGCGCTCGCCGTCTACCGTCGCGCCGCCGAGCAGAACCTGCCCGCCGCGCAGAGCCGCCTGGGCTGGCTGCTGCTCGAAAAGAACCAGGACACCGAAGCCGTACAGTGGCTCACCCGCGCCGCCGAACAGAACGACGCCCAGGCGCAGAACAACCTCGGCGTGCTGTTCGAAAGCGGCCGTGCCGTGGCGAAGAACCCCGCCACCGCCGCGCAGTGGTACCGCCGCGCCGCCGACGCCGGCGACGCCGCCGCGCAGAACAACCTCGGCGCCCTGCTGCGCGACGGCCACGGCGTGCCGCAGGACCTCGCCCAGGCGGCCGACTGGTTCAAGCGTGCCGCCGACCAGGGCTACGCCAAGGCCATGCTGAATCTCGGCGCGCTCATGGAGCAGCGGGCCAAGGCGACCCCCATTCCCGCCACGCCCGGCGCCGCACCCAAACCTGCCGCACCCGCGCAGGGCGGTGCCACCCTGCCGCTCGCCGAACCCGGCGCGCCGGTCGCGCAGCCGTTGCAGTGAAGGAGAGTGGTCAGTCGTGAGTGGTAAGTCGGCCTAGCCTTCTGCCACTCCCCACTCCCCACCCCTGCGCAAAAAATCAGCACCCTCCGCGCACGCGTCGGTGCATGCGCGCATTCGAATAGGCTGATGTGCGACGCAGCCATCGGCCTTTCCGGGGCGTTTCGTCCCGCCAGCCCGCACCGGGCCGTCTCCCTGTTCATTTCTTGGGCATCGCCGCCGGCAAGCAGCTTGATTTGCCGGGGGATTTTCCTGCCCGGAAAAAATCTTCCGACGCGCTGACGATTCCCGGTTGACATGCCGGGCGACCTACCTAGAATTTGTATTTGACTCCCGGCAGCACCACAACATGTTGTGAATAATCGTGTGCACGGGGGTTGGGAAAGCTGTGCATAACTCTGGATAAGTCCGTGTGGAGCGGGCCCGGAAGCACGGCAACCGCTCAGTCCTTACCCACCACCAAGGAGCCCCGCAGATGCTGTCAGTCGCCACCGAGTCCGCCCAAACTGCCCCCATCCCGTCCTTCGAAACCGCCGAAGCGGCGGTGATCGACACGCGCTACGCCGACTACAAGATCATCCGCCGCAACGGCGCGGTGGTCGGCTTTGCGCCGAACAAGATCGCGATTGCCGTGACCAAGGCCTTCATCGCGGTGCAGGGCGGACAGGCCGCGGCCTCGGCGCGCATCCGCGAGCTGGTCGAGGGCATCACCGGCCAGGTCGTCGGCGCGCTGCTGCGTCGCCAGCCCAACGGCGGCACCTTCCACATCGAGGACGTGCAGGACCAGGTCGAACTCGCGCTCATGCGTTCCGGCGAACACGAAGTCGCGCGCGCCTACGTGCTCTACCGCGAGAAGCGTTCGCAGGAACGCGCCGCGCAAAAAGCCGCCGGCGTGCCCGAAGTGCAGCTCCACGTCATCGAGGACGGCCAGAAAAAGCCGCTCGACACCGCGCGCCTGGCCGCCGTGCTGGCCGATGCCTGCGCCAACCTCGGCGACAACGTCAAGGCCGAGCCCATCATGCAGACCGTGCTGCGCGACCTCTACGACGGCGTGCCCATGGCCGAAGTCGAGAAGGCGCTGGTGCTCGCCGCGCGTTCGATGATCGAGCAGGACCCGGCGTATTCCTTCGTCACCGCGCGCCTGCTGCTCAACTCCATCCGCCACGAAGTGCTCGGCGAAGCCGTCACCCAGGCGCAGATGGGCACGCGCTACGCCGAATATTTCCCCAACTTCATTAAAAAGGGCATTGCCGCCGAACTGCTCGATGAAAAACTCGGCCAGTTCGACCTCGCGCGCCTGGCCGCCGTGCTCGACGCCGGCCGCGACTACCAGTTCGGCTACCTCGGGCTGCAGACCCTGTACGACCGCTATTTCCTGCACATCGAAGAGTCGCGCATCGAACTGCCGCAGGCCTTCTTCATGCGCGTGGCCATGGGGCTCGCCATCAACGAAATCGACCGCGAAACGCGCGCCATCGAGTTCTACCAGGTGCTGTCCTCGTTCGACTTCATGAGCTCGACCCCGACGCTGTTCAACGCCGGCACCCGCCATTCGCAGCTCTCGAGCTGCTACCTCACCACCGTCACCGACGACCTCGACGGCATCTACCAGGCCATCAAGGAAAACGCCATGCTGCAGAAGTACGCCGGCGGCCTGGGCAACGACTGGACCCCGGTGCGCGCCATGGGTGCCCGCATCAAGGGCACCAACGGCAAATCGCAGGGCGTGGTGCCCTTCCTCAAAGTGGTCAACGACACCGCCGTGGCGGTGAACCAGGGCGGCAAGCGCAAGGGCGCGGTGTGCGCCTACCTGGAAACCTGGCACCTCGACATCGAGGAATTCCTCGACCTGCGCAAGAACACCGGCGACGACCGCCGCCGCACCCACGACATGAACACCGCGAACTGGATTCCGGACCTGTTCATGCAGCGCGTGATGGAAGGCGGCGACTGGACGCTCTTCTCGCCTTCCGACGTGCCCGATCTGCACGACCTCTACGGCCGCGCCTTCGCCGAGGCCTACACCGAATACGAACGGAAGGCAGACCGCGGCGAGATCAAGCACTACAAGCGCATGCCTGCCCTCCAGCTGTGGAGAAAAATGCTCTCGATGCTGTTCGAGACCGGCCACCCCTGGATCACCTTCAAGGACCCGTGCAACATCCGCAGCCCGCAGCAGCACGTCGGCGTCGTGCACTCGTCCAACCTGTGCACCGAGATCACGCTCAACACCAACGACCACGAAGTCGCCGTGTGCAACCTCGGCTCGGTCAACCTTGTGAACCACCTCAAGCGTGACGATGCCGGCACGCTGTCGCTCGACCTCGACAAGCTGAAGACCACCATCCACACCGCCATGCGCATGCTCGACAACGTGGTGGACGTGAACTACTACGCCGTCGGCAAGGCCCGCAACTCCAACCTCAAGCATCGCCCCGTGGGCCTCGGCATCATGGGCTTCCAGGATGCGCTGCAGGAACTGCGCGTGGCCTACGCCTCCAATGAAGCCGTCGAATTCGCCGACCGCTCCATGGAAGCCGTCGCCTACTACGCCTTCTGGGCCTCCACCGAACTCGCCGCCGAGCGCGGCCGCTACTCCAGCTACGAAGGCAGCCTGTGGAGCAAAGGCATCCTGCCGCAGGATTCGCTGAAACTCCTGGCGGAGGAGCGCGGCGGCTATCTGGACGTGGACAGCTCCAGCACCCTGGACTGGGACAGCCTGCGCGCCCGCATCGCCCAGTACGGCATGCGCAACTCCAACTGCCTGGCGATCGCGCCCACCGCCACCATCGCCAACATCGTCGGCGTGAGCGCCAGCATCGAGCCCACCTACCAGAACCTGTACGTGAAATCGAACCTCTCCGGCGAATTCACCGTCGCCAACAAGTACCTCGTCGCCGACCTGAAAAAGCAGGGCCTGTGGGACGAAGTCATGGTGGCCGACATCAAGTACTTCGACGGCTCGCTCGCCAAGATCGACCGCATTCCGCAGGACCTGCGCACCCTGTACGCCACCGCCTTCGAAATGGAACCGGCGTGGCTGGTGGAATGCGCGAGCCGCCGCCAGAAATGGATCGACCAGGCGCAGAGCCTCAACATCTACATGGCCGGCGCCTCGGGCAAGAAACTCGACGACATCTACAAGCTGGCGTGGGTGCGCGGCCTGAAAACCACCTACTACCTGCGCACCCTGGGCGCGACCTCGGCCGAGAAATCCACCGGCAAGGGCGGGGAGTTGAACGCCGTGTCCGCGCATGGCGGCAGCGGCATGAGCGCCGCGTCGGCGCCGGTGAGCGCGCTGGAAGCGGCGGCGGCGAACCTGCCCGAGCCGGAGATTGCCGGCAAGGTGTGCACCATGCGGCCGGGGGATCCGGGGTTCGAGGAGTGCGAGGCGTGTCAGTAAGCACGGGTTGGGCTTGCCGGGTCTGGCCCCGGCGGGCCAGTTACTTTTCTTGCTTGCCCAAGAAAAGTAACCAAAAGAAAGGCACCCTGCTGCGCCACCCCTGACGGGGCGGGCCTCGGCTGAACCGGACCATCGGGGCGGCTGCGCAACTCGCCCTGGCAGGACACACACAACGTGTCCTGCTGCGGAGCTCGGACAGTGCTCGCCTTCATCCCCGCCGGCCCGGTTCAGCCGAGGTGGCGCAGAAGGGATGACTAGCCCCTCTCCCGCAAGCGGGAGAGGGGCTGGGGATAAGCAGCGACTTGCCCGCTTGCGGGCTTAGTCGAATGCTTAGAGGTTCTTCCAGAGGGGGAACCTCTCCCGCCTATTTGAATTGTTTTCGGTGGCAAACCCACCGTGGTTTTGAAAGACCAAAAGGAGACGTAAACGATGCTGAATTTTGAAGAAGACCTCACGCCCGCCCTGCAACCGGCCATCGCCCCGCGCATGCCTGCGCCCGCGCCCGTCGCGCCCGCGGCAGACCCGGCGCCCGCGCCGCAGGCGCGCCGCGTGCAGGCCGCCGACAAGCGCGTGATCAACGGCGCCACCGACGTCAACCAGCTTGTCCCCTTCAAATACAAATGGGCCTGGGAAAAATACCTGGCCGGCTGCGCCAACCACTGGATGCCGCAGGAAGTGAACATGTCGCGCGACATCGCCCAGTGGAAAGACCCCACCGCGCTCACCGAAGACGAGCGCCGCATCGTGCGCCGCAACCTCGGCTTCTTCGTCACCGCCGATTCGCTCGCCGCCAACAACATCGTCCTCGGCACCTACCGCCACATCACCGCGCCCGAGTGCCGCCAGTACCTGCTGCGCCAGGCCTTCGAAGAAGCCATCCACACCCACGCCTACCAGTACATCGTCGAAAGCCTGGGCCTCGACGAAGGCGAGATCTTCAACATGTACCACGAGGTCCCGTCCATTCGCGACAAGGACGAATTCCTCATCCCCTTCATCGACACCCTCACCAACCCCGAATTCAAGACCGGCACCCCCGAGGCCGACCAGAAACTGCTCAAGTCGCTGATCGTCTTTGCCTGCATCATGGAAGGCATCTTCTTCTACGTCGGCTTCGTGCAGATCCTCGCCCTGGGCCGCCAGAACAAGATGACCGGCGCCGCCGAGCAGTACCAGTACATCCTGCGCGACGAGTCCATGCACTGCAACTTCGGCATCGACCTCATCAACACCATCAAGCTCGAAAACCCGCACCTGTGGACCAGCGAGTTCAAAGCCGAAATCCGCACCCTCATCCAGAAGGGCGTCGAGCTCGAATTCCGCTACGCAGAAGACACCATGCCGCGCGGCGTGCTGGGCCTCAACTCCGCCCAGTTCAAGGAATACCTGCGCTTCATCGCCAACCGCCGCTGCCAGCAGATCGGCCTGGACGAACTCTTCCCCGGCGTCACCAACCCCTTCCCCTGGATGGCCGAGATGATCGATCTTAAGAAGGAGAAGAACTTCTTCGAGACGCGCGTCACGGAGTATCAGACGGGCGGGGCGTTGAGCTGGGATTAAGTGCTGAGCATGTGGATGTTGGTGGAGTGTTGATATCTCCCAACTCTCAACCCGTCCCGGATTTTTGGCGAAGGCTGTGGTCTCGGAGCTGGAGCGGCAGTGAAGCAAATCGAAAAACAATTCGAGCACGGCCCCTTTGGTTTTCAAATTGAATTAGGACTTCGTTAATGTATCCAGACGATAGCGACAGTAAAAAAGGATTGCTTGCTGGTGCTCTAAGGGGTGGACTAGTAAACAAAACAGCCCGTGATATGGCAGCTGGTGGTCTAAATTCAGTGCTGGGGTCAGCTGACTTATTCGGGAAACGTAAGGTAGTAAACCTTTACTTCTTAAACAAGAAAATTGTTCTGGATGGATATTCGTTCGAAGGCTGCCGCTTCGACAGATGCACACTTGTCGTAACCACAACAAATTTCGACATAACAAATTGCGTCCTTGATGCTAGCTGTACGATTGAATATGGAAGCCACGTAACAAAAATTATTCAGCTATTCAATAGCGCCCACCCTAAGGCTTATGAATTCTTTGCCTCCCCCTTTGTCCCCCTAAGAAATCCGGACGGCACCATCACGATAGTGGGGGGGTAAATGGTTCAGCCAGAACTCAGCGCCAAGGTTGAAACCAGCGTTAGCATCCAGCCAGTCCTAAGCCAAACATTTTTGGTGTCCCTACTAGGGCTTTCTGCTGTTGCACTTATTTGTGCTGCTTTCCTTTTGGAAAAAGGAGTCGGTGCGGGATGGATGTTTGCGGTACTTTCAGTTGTTCCAATGGGCGGGGCTATCGCGGGCTGGTGGAAGTCACAACCAGATGTCGATTCGGCTGGAGCGCATCCAACAACTCTTACTCGGGCTGATGGCGCGTCACTTACTACTGACATTAAGACAATCCGTAGCCCGGAAGTCTTGCAAAATCTTGCGCAGCTTGCTAACGGAATCTTGAATACACAGCCACTACCAAATGCCGATGGATTGGTTAATTCTGACATGAAGGTAATTCCTGATAGCCAAGAAAAAGCCGAAGCCATAACCCAACAGATCAACGAAGAAACCCAAGTTTTAACGAATGGCTTAGTGGATGCGCTCAATTTGTCTGAAGACAATGCCACTGTGGCGCCAGTGCTTTTAACTCCTCCCTGACATGGGAAGCATCAAAGGGGCCAGGTTCGATTAATTTTTGAAAGAGGGGAATTGAAATGGCTAAAGAGAAAGATTTGGATGATCGGAAACCACTACACGAACAGATAGTTCCGTTACGTAAATCCGATCCGGATAGCGTACCGCTCTCAGAAGGACCTAGTCGCCGTATTTTTGACGTGACAGACACTCGTCCCCCGCCAGAAAATCCACATCGCGGCACAAAGGAGGATGGCAAAAAGTGAGACCGCAGGACATGACGAACGACCAGTACGCACTGCTCTTTAGCGTGCGTCGGTCTGTTCGATATCATGACCGTAGACGGGCTTTTTTTGAACGGTTACATCGGCTAACCAGTGTGTTGACGGTGTTGATGGCAGGCTCAGTTTTATTTGAGATTGGCCGGTCAGGAGAAACGTCTGGTTGGTTGATGGGCGTGGCAGTAATGGCCGCTATTCTCGCGGCAGTAGATATGGTTGTGGGCTATGCGTCGCGGACCAATCAGCACAGGGGTCTGAAGGAACGTTTTGTGGAGTTGGAGATGGCCATGTTGAAAGGTGATGACTCACCCGAAGTATGGACTGAACATCGCTTGGCTCGATTGAAAATCGAGCGAGACGAGCCACCCATCTATCGTGCGCTCGATCTGTTGTGCCACAACGAGCTACTACGTGCCGAGGGTGGGAATACTGCGAATCTCGTCGTGCTAACGGATGTACAGAGATGGACGCGACATATTTTTCATTGGCCTGATATCGAGTGAACAATCTAAAGGGGCCACCAAAAGGGTCAGCCTCGATTAATCTTCCCGCTACACCATGAGTCAAAGGGGCCAGGCTCGAATAATTCAGCCGTCATGAAATGAACAAACCCGAACGCCTCCCACCTCCCGATTTCGCCGACTGGCTACCCGCCAGCCTGCGCGATCTCGCGGACGACCAGAAAGCGATTCCGCGCATCGCCAAGGACGCGGCGCTGATGCGCGAAATCGAAGCGGCCTTGCCTGCGATTCCGACGATGCATGACTTGTGGAGGGGCGATGCGCGCGCGCTGGACTTCATCCCGGACAACAGCGTGCATCTGGTGCTGACTTCGCCGCCGTACTGGACGCTTAAGCGCTACAACCCGTCGGATGCGCAGATGGGCGACATCGAGGATTACGAGGGTTTTCTGACCGAGCTCGACCGGGTGTGGCAACACTGCTACCGGACGCTGGTGCCGGGCGGGCGGTTGGTGTGCGTGGTGGGCGACGTATGCCTGTCACGCCGCAAAAACGCGGGCGAGCATACGGTGGTGCCGCTGCATGCGTCGATCCAGGAGCATTGCCGGGTGCTGGGGTTTTCCAATCTGTCGCCGATCATCTGGAACAAGATCGCCAACGCGGTGTACGAAGCCGATGGCAATGGCGGTGGGTTTCTCGGCAAGCCCTACGAGCCCAACGGCGTGATCAAGAACGATATCGAGTTCATCTTGATGGAGCGCAAACCGGGCGGGTATCGCAGCCCGACGCTGGCGGCGCGTCTGCTTTCCGTGATCTCCACCGAGAACCATCGCGCCTGGTTCCAGCAGATCTGGACCGGGCTTACCGGCGCGTCCACACGCCAGCATCCCGCGCCGTATCCGGTGGAACTCGCCGAGCGCCTGATTCGCATGTTCAGTTTCGTCGGCGACACGGTGCTCGATCCGTTCATGGGAACGGGCACGACGACGGTGGCTGCCGCGCGCTGGGGCCGCAACAGCATCGGCGTGGAGGTCGATCCCGATTACTTCGCGCTCGCCGCGCGGCGCATCGAGGCCGACACGCCGCGCCTGCTGTCGGCGCGAGAGATTTACCTGCACGCGGACGGCCATGCTTGATCCGGGCCGCGAACTCGCGAAGGCGGTCAAGCATTTCTGGTCCACGCGCGCGAACCAACAGGAAAAGCAGGGCAGCGCATCGGGGATCAAGGACGCGGGCAACCGTAGCGCGGTGACCGGCGGCAAGCACGCCGACGGCTTCGTGAAACTGATCGAACGTATCGTGCGCGACGCCGGCCTACCCGATGTGACGATCCACACGACAGCCAAAACCGCACGCACCCTGCCGGGCTACTTCCGCCCTACCAAGGAATGGGACGTGGTGGTGCGCTCGGGCGATGATCTGGTTGCCGTGGTAGAAGTGAAATCGCAGGTCGGCAGCTTTGGCAACAACTTCAACAACCGTGTCGAGGAAGCCCTCGGCAACGCTACCGACTTCTGGGCCGCGTATGCTAAAGGCACCTACCAGCCTTCGGCACGCCCCTGGCTTGGCTACCTCTTCATGCTGGAAGAAAACCCCAAATCTACCTGCGCCACCCGGCGCATCCGCCTCGCCCCGTTCCCTGTCGACGAGGTTTTCCAGACGCTGTCCTACGCGAGGCGCTACGAAGAAGTCTGCCAGCGCCTTGTGCGCGAACGACTTTATGATGCCGCGTGCTTCTTCACCTCGAACGTGAAGGACGGGGCGAAGGGCAAATACGCCGAGCCGAACGACGAGCTGGGGATCCGTAATTTCGCCATTTCGCTGGGGGCACGCGCGGCGAGTTTCGCCCGGCATCACAAGCCTTGAGAAAAACGAGTGGCGGGACACGGAAAGGCTAATTTGTCACGACGGTTTCCCACATGACCGAATTTTCCGCTTACCGCAAGGCGCTTGCAGAGCGTTCTTCATACGTAGAGAACGTGTTGACCCATCGTTTGGTGGCGACTCTGGCGGGGGAGTTGTGGCATCGCGATCCGAATGTGCCGCTCAGTATTTTCAATTCGGAAGTGGATGATGCAGGCTTTGATCTGGTCTTGGCATGTGCTGGCAAGCTTCGGTACATCCAGGTGAAGCAGGTTCACAAGAACGGTAGTGCAAGCAAGTTCTCGGTTCGGCTTGAGTTCACGCTGATGCCGGGTAGCTGTGTCGTGGTGGTCGTGCATTCCGAATCTGATCTGCAAATCGATCACTTTCTTTTCTTCGGCGCATCTGCAAGCGAGCCGATGCCGAATGTGGAGACTGAGAAGGCTTCGGTATCGCCAATCAAGCGTGGGGAAGATGGCAAAAAAAGAGTCAGGCCCCACTACCGCGACATTCCAAGAAAAAAGTTCAGCGGGCCACTGAATACGGGGCAATTGCTCGACGCATTGTTCTGGAGCGAATGAGAAGGAAACTCGAACGAATCCAGCTTGATAATTTCTTCGCTGCCGAAGGGAATCAAAGGGGCAGGTGCGAAAGGACCCGACGCACTTGCTGGTCGCTGGCCCCGCGATGACTGGACTCTGTTCTTCGCAGGATGCGCCGGGTTACACTTTCCGCTCCGCGGCCTTCCGGCCAATCTGGGGAAATAACCGACCATGTCCCGGCAGCATCCCATCGTTGCGGTCACCGGCTCGTCCGGTGCCGGCCTTTCCACGATCCGCCACGCGTTCAAGTTCATTTTCCAGCGGCTGAACATCAAGCCCGCGATCGTGCATGGCGACGGATTCCGGCGCTATACCGACCGGCAGTTCGCCGCGCTGCTGGACGAGGCGCGGCGCAGCGGCCGCAATGTTTCCTGGTTCGGGCCGGAGTGCAATCATTTCCCGGAGCTGGAGGCGTTTTTCAAAACCTATGGCGAATGCGGCAGCGGGGTGGTGCGCCAGTATGCGCACACGGCCGAGCACGCGGCGGAACTGGGGGTGCAGCCGGGCGAGTTCACGCCCTGGGCGCCGCTGCCGCCGGGCAGCGATCTGCTGTTCTACGAGGGGCAGCACGGCGGGGTGATGGCCAATACCTGGACGCGCCGCAAGGTGGATGCGCGCCACTTTCCGCCGGAAATCGACCGCCGCACGGGGCGCCCGGGCATCGACGTGGCGCAGCACGTGGACCTGCTGATCGGGGTGGCGCCGGCGATCAACCTGGAGTGGATCCAGAAGATCCACCGCGACTGCAAGCAGGGCACGTGCACGCCCGAGGAGTCGGTGGAGACCATCCTGCGCCGCATGGACGATTACATCCATTACATCGTGCCGCAGTTCGGCCTCACCGACATCAACATCCAGCGCATGCCGCTGGTGGATACCTCCGACCCCTTCATCGCGCGCGACGTGCCGCTGGCCGAAGAGTCGCTGTGCGTGATCCATTTCCGCGACCGCGCGCGCCACGATTTTCCGGACATGCTCCGGCGCATTCCCGACGCCTTCATGTCGCGCCCGAGCACGCTGGTGATTCCGAGCAAGAGCCTGCGCCTGGCCCTGGGGGTGATCTGCAGCCCGATCCTGGCCGGGTTCATGGAGGCGCGCAGCGCGGCTGCGGGCTTGGATCAGACGGCGGCTTCCTCTTGAGAGGGTACAAGGAGTCTGGCCCGATCGGTTTTCCGTATAACAGTCCGCTTCGGATATTGTCCGGGTGGGCGCAAGTGGGTCATGCATCATGGCCGACCGCATGCACGCAGCTTCCAGATGACATTCCGTACCTCGGTCTTCATTGCCGCCTCGCTCGACGGGTACATCGCACGTCCCGATGGCGCGATCGACTGGTTGGAGCAGGCCAACGCCTGCGTGCCTGCCGGGGAGGACTGCGGCTATGCAGCCTTCATGTCGACGGTGGATCTGCTGGTGATGGGGCGGGCGACGTTCGAGAAGGTGCTGGCATTTCCTGCCTGGCCGTTTGCCGAGCGGCCGGTGTGGGTGGCGAGTCGCTCCGGCCCGGCGCTGCCTGCACACCTTCCACACACGGTACGCGTGACGGATGAGACGCCTGCCCGTATCGTGCATTCGGCGCAGGTGTTGGGCTTCCGCCATTTGTACGTGGACGGTGGCCAGTTGATCCAGGCCTTTCTGCGCGAAAACCTGATCGACGAGCTGACGATCACGACGATTCCTGTACTGCTCGGTTCGGGCCGGACGCTGTTCGGCGCGCTATCCTCGGACGTGCCGTTGCAGCTGGTGGCGACGCGCGCGTATCCCTTCGGGTTCGTACAATCCACATACCGCGTGTTGCCAGCATGACTGTGGTGACAAAACGCTATCGAATTTCCACAAAGGGGGAGCGTATGGCTGGTCAGGATGGCAACTCGAACGAACCGCTCAATGCGCTGGATTTGTATAGTCGGGACAACCAGTCTCCGCTCCGGTTGATTGCAGGGACGACATTCGGCTTGCTGATGCTTGTCATGGCCCTGGTGACGGTAGCATTAGCCGGATGTGAACCGCTCAGGGTTTTCTCGTCCGATTGGGCCAGGGAGCACACAACGCGCTGGCTGTACGACCGGCACATTTTCACGGTGTATGTGTGCATCTTTGCAGCCTGGTGGCTGGTATATCTGGGAACACGGCGAAACCGGCAGCCCGGGGCGGAGCAGGCTTACAAGAGAGTGAGGACGTTGCGGCGACTGCTTGGATACTGTAGCGAACAGTGGGGAGCTTCCGGGAACATGTCGGAGGGCAGGCTGGACCAGATGGAAGAAAGCTACCGCAACAAGGCTCAGTCGAGCATGACGACGATTGCAATCATGATCGCCGTTTCGTCACTGGAATTGCAGCATGTCTCGGAGCAGCTGGAGCCCCTCTTCAAGACGGGAATCATGATGAACTGGGAGGTTGCGATTCTGATGCTGAGCCTGATATTTGCGATGGTGTCATTCATCGGGTACATCATCTCTGCGGATTCCCTGGATGTGATCTTCAACAGGTTCATCGATAACGATGCTCGTCACAGGATCACGCGCTATTACTACCAGAGCACGATCAATACGCGATATGCCGCGCTCATCTCGCTAATCACCTCGTTCATCCTCCTGGTCGCGTACTACAGCCCACTTGCGGGTGCAGGTGCGATCGGACTGTTTCTGGTGATTGGCTATACGCACTGGTTCCCTGATTTTGCGGACAAGCCTGTTTCCCTGATACGCCGTATGGTCGTGTCCAGCGGCAAGACCGTGCTCGTGCTGTTCCCGCTGATGCCGGTATTGCTGGAGTGGGGTGGCTGATGCCGCCCTATGGCTATGCCATCGCGAGCGCCTTGCTCTGGGCGTTGTCCGTTCCGGTTCTGAATCTCGGGTTGAGCCGGCTCCCCCCGGAAAAGCGGGCGGCCATCGTCCCGGGCCTGCTGACAAGCATGACAGCTGGGCTGGTGGTGCTTGGCCTGCTGGCATTCCCCATCGGGGCCGGACAAGCCCTGACGATGGAAACGGTTCTGGCGGGGATATTCACCTATCCGATCGCAACCGGCCTTTACTATCTGTCCGGGTTTGCATTCGGAACGCGGACGGAGTTTGCGGCCCAGTTCGCCAAAATCAAGCCGTTGTTCTCGGCGCTGATCGCCGTTCTGCTATTGGGCGAGACCCTGAATGGATTGCAGGCGATACCACTTGCCTTGATGGTTGTGGGCATAGCGCTGTTTTACATGGGCCTGCTGCGGCAACTGTACAGTCGCGCCGCTGTAACCCTGGGCTTGCTTACGGCGCTGGCATGGGCCATTGGCGAGGCTTTTGTGAAAGCAGCCTTTACGGGTGGCGATACGCTCGATCACGCGTTTGTTGCCCTCGCCGCAGGTACGGCACTGGCGTGGCTGCTTTATCCGGTCGGGCGTGTTCTGGGCATGCCCTCTGTACCTCTGCAGGGCAGGTGGCTTTGGCCATTTGCACTGCATGGCATCCTGAGTTTTGGTCTGGCCTATACGCTGTTTTTTCACTCCATCGCCACACTCGGCCTGTATAGCACCGTACTGATCAACGCCTTCTGGCCCTTTTTGTCGATATGGGTCGTCAAGGCCACCCAGGCCTTGTCGGGGCAAGGGGGGCGGCGCCCGGTGCCCCTGACTGTCTGGATGGCTTCAAGCTCGTTGCTTGCAGCCAGCGTAATCGAGATCTATCTGCTGTCCTAGATTCGGCTGGGGGCCGTCAACGCGGCTTTACCGCTAGATCAGCTTCTTCCGCGCCAGCTCGCCCAGGTAGCGCGAATACCCCATTTCCGCGATGCGTCCGCCGGCGGCCTGTTCCAGTGCGGCGGCAAAGCCGGGTGCGTCGGCTTCAGGGTCGTCGGCCACCACCAGCAGGCTGCCGTCGACGAGGCGGATGCGGATGCCGTTGACCAGCCCGTTGGGTTCGGCCTCGCAGACGAGGTAGAGCGGGCATTCCTCGTAGGCGGCGATCTGGTGGAGGCCGAGCCAGAACTCGCGGGCATTGAAGTGCCGTTCGGCGCGGCAGCGTGCGGGGTTGGCGCGGCCGAAGTCCTCGGGCCGCACGGTTTCGGTTTCCTGCAGGGGAAAAATCCGGATGAAGGGCATGGTGTGTCGTCTCGATGGCGGATGGCCCGGGCATTATCCCGCCCTGCACGGGGTTTGGGCTTGTCCGGGCCGCCTTCACAAAGGCGCAATATGGTCTTTAATGAGATTTGTATGTCCTTTATTTGGGCATGCACGGCAGACGCCGTGCCGAGCGTGCACGGCCCGTGCCTTTTCCCAACCATGCTTTCGACAGGACCGAGTTGTGACGACCAAGCTTTCTACGCCTCCCCCCGCCAAACCTGCCCCGGCCCGCAGCCGCAACGGCAAGGCCCGCACCGTGAAACAGGGCGACGTGTCGCCGATCCGCACCCGCAAAGGGGTGGAGACCTTTACCGTGGACGAGGCGGTGAACGCCGCGCAGGAATCCAAGGTGACGGCGGTGAAGGACATTCTCGAGCATGCCGGCAAGGGCAGCCCGGAGATGATCGAATCGCTGAAGGCGATTCTTGCCGGCGCCTCGCCGGAGGATGCGGAGGTACTGCGCAATGCGCTGCTGGCGCGGCCGCCACTGGGCAGGGGCGGGGTGGCTTTCGATGCCGACGGCGAACTCGCCGAGGACTGGCGCGAGGGCGGCTATCCCTACAAGAACCTGATGTCGCGAAAGGCCTACGAGCGCGAGAAGTACCAGCTGCAGGTTGAGCTGCTCAAGCTGCAGGCCTGGGTGAAGGAAACCGGGCAGAAGGTGGTGATCCTGTTCGAGGGGCGCGATGCGGCGGGCAAGGGCGGCACGATCAAGCGTTTCATGGAGCATCTCAATCCGCGCGGTGCGCATGTGGTGGCGCTGGAAAAACCCAGCGAGACGGAGCGCGGCCAGTGGTATTTCCAGCGCTACGTGCAGCATCTGCCGACGGCGGGCGAGATCGCGCTGTTCGACCGTTCCTGGTACAACCGCGCCGGGGTGGAGCGGGTGATGGGCTTCTGCAACGAGGACGAGTACCGCGAATTCATGCGCCAGGCGCCGGAGTTCGAGCGCAACCTGTCCAGGAGCGGCGTGCACCTGATCAAGTTCTGGTTCTCGGTGAGCCGCGAGGAGCAGCGCCGCCGCTTCAAGGAGCGCAAGGTGCACCCGCTCAAGCAGTGGAAGCTGTCGCCGATCGACCTGGCCTCGCTCGACAAGTGGGACGACTACACCAAGGCCAAGGAGGCGATGTTCTTCTACACCGACACCGCCGATTCGCCGTGGACGGTGATCAAGTCGGACGACAAGAAGCGCGCGCGGCTGAATGCCATGCGCTACGTGCTGCACCGCCTGCCCTACGCCAACAAGGACGTGGCGCGCATCGGCTCGCTGGACCTGCTGCTGGTGGGACGCGCGCACGTGGTGTACGAACGCGGCGAACACCAGGTGAGCCCGCTGCTGTGAGCGCCGGCGCGATCCGTTTGTAACGTGACCAGAAGGAGCCCCGAACCATGCGCAGCCTGATCCTTGCCCTGTCCCTGCTGATGCTGTCACCGGGCGCGCCCCGTGCCGACGTGAACGTGAGCGTCGGCGTCGGCATCGCCCTGCCGGGCGTACGCATCGGCGTCCGCGTGCCGGCCTACCCCAGGCTGGTGCGGGTGCCGAACCATCCCGTGTACTACGATCCGCAGCTCGAGGTGAACCTGTTCTTCTACGACGGCCTGTACTGGGTGTTCGTTGACGACGACTGGTACGTGAGCGACTGGTACGACGGCCCCTGGCGTCTGGTGGCGCGCTTCGACGTGCCGGTATACCTGCTGCGCGTGCCGGTGCGCTACTACCGTCGTCCGCCGCCGTATTTCCATGGCTGGGTCGTCGACCGTCCGCCGCGCTGGGACGAACACTGGGGTCCCGACTGGAACGAGCGTCGCCGCGGCTGGGACATCAGCACGCACCGTCTGCCGCCGCCCGCGCCCTTGCCGTATTACCAGCGCCATTATTCGGGCGAGTACTATCCGCGGGGGCCGGAGGAAAGCCACGTGATCCGCCGCGAGCATTACCGCTACCAGCCGCGCGATCCGGTCGCACGGCAGCATTACCAGCCGCCGCGCGATCCACGCGATCAGCGTGATCAGCGCGGCCCGCAGGACAGGGGACACGGCGAGCGGCGTTGAGGGCGCCGCCGCCTGCTGCCATGGCGGGAACCGGAGACCGGGACCCCGATGCCCGGGTGGTCCCGGCTGGGCGTGCCGGATCAGGGGCGCGCAGGGCCGGCAGCGGCCCCCGGCGTGCCGGTCAGTCCGCATGATCTACACTGAGACTCCCTGCACCGGTACAAGGGGAACGTCATGCGACCGATTCCATTCCTGATCCTGGGCCTGGGGGTGCTGCTCGGCAGTTGCGCCCTGTTCACGACCACTACCACGGTCACCACGCCTTCCGCAACCTACATCTGCACCGGCGAAACCGGCTGCTGCTGCAATTCGCCGATCCAGCATGCCAGTCCGTCGGCGGGCCGCTGGCCGGACTGTGCGATGGGCTACGAATGCGTGGCCATGCAGCCGGGCGGGGTGATCCATCCGAATCCGCTGATCGGCCGGATCGATGTCAACCTGTGTCGTTCGCGGCTTGCATCGCCTGCCGTGATTCCGCAGATTGCATCGACCCAGCCGGCGTATTGCCGCACGGACCTGACGCCCTGAGACACCGTCCTGCCAGCGGGTGAAAGGCGGGACGGTTGCGTGGATCAGTGCCTGCGGCGTGGCTGCACGGGGGCGGGGCCGCTACGGCCTTCGATGTGACGGAAGGTGATGCGGCCCTTGCTGAGGTCATAGGGCGACATTTCGAGCGAGACCTTGTCGCCGGCGAGGATGCGGATGTGATGCTTGCGCATTTTTCCGGCCGTGTAGGCCACCAGATGGTGGCCGTTCTCCAGGGTGACGCGAAAGCGCGAATCGGGCAGCACCTCGGTCACCACGCCGCGCATTTCCAGCAGTTCTTCTTTTGCCATGAGGGCACCTCCGGGGACGACACTGAAAAGAAAAAGCCCGGCAGCGTGCCGGGCTTTCCGGAGGGACGACGCAGCGGGGGATACCCGGAGCGGCGACCCTGGAGCGTGCGACAGGCAGGATTTCTGCCTGTCCCGCCGCTTATTCGGCGGGGCGGATGTTGGACGCCTGCTGGCCCTTGGGGCCGGCAGTGACGTCGAACGTGACGCGCTGGCCCTCGGTCAGGGTCTTGAACCCCTGGCTCTGGATCGCGGAAAAATGGGCGAAGAGATCGTCACCGCCGCTTTCGGGGGTGATGAAGCCGAAGCCCTTGGAATCGTTGAACCACTTTACGGTACCTGTTGCCATGTCTTGTATTTCCTGAAAAAAATTGAATGCAGGGGAACGTGCCCCCATTGGGAACGACGGTCAAGACAGCAGGTGATGAAGGAAGAAACCTGCAGGACGCAGGTAGAGAACCAGACAACAACAGAACTACTTGAAAATCGCTGGCCACACTATGCGCCGGCTGGCGCATACATGCAAGCGAAATCTGCGCGCGCCTGGCCGGCCTCCCGTGCTACCCTGCCCCCGCCATGCAAATCGCCCGCCTCCGTCAACGCCTGCGCGACCTCGGCGCCGCCCCCTGCCACGAAGGCCGGGTGCTGCGCGCCTGGGTGCAGGTGCGTTCGCTCGATATCAGGCGCCGCCGCGCGGAGGACTTCCTGCCGCTGGCGCTGCGCAACGCGCTCCCGGCAGTGTTCGCCGAACTCGACGCCCTGGCGCGCGTGCAGTCAGGGCATCCCGGCGCGGATGGTTCGGAGCGCCTGCTGGTGGCATTGGCCGACGGGCAGACGGTGGAAAGCGTGCTCCTGCCGCGCGACGGCGTGTGCGTGTCCACGCAGGTGGGCTGCGCGGTCGGCTGCGTGTTCTGCATGACCGGCCGCAGTGGTTTGTTGCGACAGCTGGGCAGCGCGGAGATCGTCGCACAGGTGGTGCTGGCGCGTCGTCGCCGCCCGGTGAAGAAGGTGGTGTTCATGGGCATGGGCGAGCCCGCGCACAATCTGGACAACGTGCTGGAGGCGATCGCGCTCCTGGGGGTGGAAGGCGGCATCGGGCACAAGAACCTGGTGTTCTCCACGGTGGGCGACCGGCGCGTGTTCGAGCGCCTGCCGCAGGCTGCGGTGAAGCCGGCACTGGCGCTGTCCCTGCACACCACCAATCACGCCTTGCGCCGCCGCCTGCTGCCCAGGGCGCCGGACATCGCGCCCGAGGAGCTGGTGGATCTGGGCGAGGCCTACGCGCGCCGCACCGGCTATCCCGTCCAGTATCAGTGGACGCTGCTCGAAGGCATCAACGACAGCGAGGCCGAGCTGGAAGGCATCGCGCGCCTGCTGGCCGGCAGGTACGCGGTGATGAACCTGATTCCCTACAACAGCGTGGAAGGCGTGGACGGCTTCGAGTACCGCCGCCCGAGCTGGGAGCGCGCGGCGGAAATGGCGCGCCGCCTGCACGTGCGCGGCATCCTTGCCAAGCTGCGACACTCAGCCGGGCAGGATGTGGAGGGCGGCTGCGGGCAGTTGCGTGCGCGGGCGCTGGGTGCGGGGGCTGCGATTGGCGATATCGTCATGCGTGACCAAACCGGAATGCGGCAGGGCGATCAGGAAAGGATGAAACCATGACAGCACGGCAACGCTTTCCCATCATCTACGTGCGCGGCTACGCGATGACGAAGTCGGAAATCACTGAGACGACCTCGACACCCTACATGGGACTGGAATACGGCTCGACCAAGGCGCGCCAGGCGTGGAACGGGGCGGTGCGCAAGGTGTTCTTCGAATCGCCGATCGTGCGGCTGATGAAGCTGGGCTACAAGGACATCTACCAGGACGGCCTGCAGCGGGAAACCGGCCCGATCGCGCCGGAAAGCATCGTCATCCACAGATACTACGACGTGGCTGACCCCGATTTCGGCACCGGCAGGGTGCCGAGTGTGGAAGAGGCGGCGCAGGGCCTTTCCGATCTGATCCTGCGCGTGCGCGACCAGGTGTGCCGCGACGGCCGGATGAAGCCCGGGGATTTCAGGGTGTATCTGGTGGCGCACTCCATGGGCGGACTGGTATGCCGCTGTTTCCTGCAGAACGACAAGGTCGGCAGCCCGGCGGCGCGCAGGCTGGTCGACAAGGTGTTCACCTACGCCACGCCGCACAACGGCATCGAGATGGCCGGCCTGAACACGCCGGGTTTTCTGGAACTGTGGGACATGAACAATTTCAACCGCGACCGCATGCGCGAGTACCTGGCGATCAAGGACAACAAGGCAGCGGTGAATTCGCTTGACGGCAAGTTCGACCCGGAACGCTTCTTCTGCCTGGTGGGCACCAACAGCAAGGACTACGACGTGGCGAAGGGCGCGTCGCGCCTGCTCGCAGGCGAACTGAGCGACGGCCTGGTGCGGATCGAGAATGCCTATGTGAAGACTGCACCCCGGGCCCACGTGCATCGCAGCCACAGCGGCGCGTACGGCATCGTCAATTCGGAAGAGGGCTTCCAGAACCTCACGCGTTTCCTGTTCGGCGATCTGCGGGTGGACGGCGTGCTGTGGGTGGACGCCCTGCCGCTGCCGTCCATCGGGGTCGTGCGCAAGCTGCTGGGGACGCAGGTGGGCTACTACTTCGAGGTGACGGTGGCGACGCGCGGCGCGCTCGACTTCGACCTCACGCGCCGCACCATCGCCAACAACAGCGCCATCCTGCGCCGACGCGGCGACCTGTTCGACGGGGATGGCAAGCTGCTGCAGACGGCGCGGCAGCCGACCCTCTTCTCCGTGTTCATGGATACGTCCAGGCGGCCGGAACGACGCAGGGAAATGATGTTCTCCATCCAGCTCGCGGTATCCATGCTCACTTACCGCGGCGAGGACTCATCGGTGGACGATCACTACGTGCCCGGCGAATACCTCTTCCGCGACACGCTCGTGATCAACGCGATTCCGCCCGACACGCCGGAAGACTCCTGGCGCGTGGGCTACGTGCTTGCCGACAGCGGCTGGTCGAATGCGCAGGACACCATCGCCGAGGGCCGCAAGGACGAGACAGGCCGTCCCTACGTGGCGATTCCGCTGCAGAACGACAAGGGCTTCGGGGCCACGCTGCGCCTCTACGGCACGCCCTGGTAGCCGGTTCAGCCTGTGCAGTCCGGTCCGCTCCGATTGTTGAGGCTTGGTAATTTCAGGCATGCCCGGGAAAGCTGCGCGGACAGGAGCGTTTATCATGTCCGCAGGCGGCCGGGTCGCTACGGCGACCGTCGCCGGTTGCGTGCATGAATGAACAAGGAGACTTCAAATGGCAGGTTGGTTCGAAATCAGCGGCAGCAGCGATGGACAGTTCCGTTTCGTGCTCAAGGCAGGCAACGCGGAGACGATACTGACGAGCGAGCTGTACAAGACGAAAGCCGCTGCGGAAAACGGCATCGCCTCAGTGCAGAAGAATTGCGCGCAGGATGAACGCTATGAGCGCAAGGAGGCCGCAAACGGAAAATTCCATTTCAATCTGAAAGCCGCCAACCACCAGGTGATCGGATCGAGCCAGCTCTACGCGACCACCCTCGCGCGCGACAACGGCATCGAATCCGTGAAGACGAACGGCATCTCGACAACGGTCAAGGATCTGGGCTGACGCCGTGTCGGACAGGGCGCCGGACACGCTTGCAGGCTGGTCACGCAGGGTTTGCCGTGCCTTCCGTCATCTTGGCCGGACAGGCGCATGACCCCCGGCATCCACGCCGCCAGGGCGGCACGCATCGCCTACACCGTGCACGAGTATGTGCACGATCCCGCGCATCCCTCGTATGGCGAGGAAGCCGCTGAAAAGCTCGGAGTGCCAATGGCGCGCGTGTTCAAGACGCTGGTGGCGCGACTCGACGGCAGGACGCTTGCGGTGGGCGTGGTGCCGGTATCCGCGAAACTCGACATGAAGCGCCTGGCGAAGGCGGCGGGCGCCAAGCGGGCGGAGATGGCCGCGCCGTCCGACGTGGAACGTACGACCGGCTACGTGCTCGGCGGCGTGAGCCCGCTGGGGCAGAAGAGGCGGCTCCAGACCTGGATCGATGCATCCGCTGCGCATTACCCGACGATCCTGGTGAGCGCCGGCCGACGCGGGCTGGAGATCGAGCTGGCGCCGGACGATCTGCGCATGCTGACCGGCGGGGCGTTCGCGGCGATCGCGCAGTCGGACGCACCTGCCTGAGAGCATTCAGACCATGACGGATTCAACCTGACCAGGGGACCAGACATGAAAGCCTTTCCGATCCTTCTCGCCCTGTTTCTCGCCCTTCCGGCTTCGGCCGGCGTCTACAAGTGGACGGACGCGCAGGGCAAGACCCACTACAGCGACATGCCGCCGCCCACCGCGCGGACCACGCAGCTGCGGCTGCAGACCTATGCCGGTCCCGCGCTGGTCGGCAAGGTGGCGGGCACGGACAGCGGAGTCACGCTCTACACCACCGAATGGTGCGGCGTGTGCAAGCGCGCCAAGGCCTTCATGCGACAGAACGGGGTGCCGTTCCGCGAATGGGATGTGGAGAAAACCGAGTACGGGGCGATCAAGTTCCGTCAGCTCGGTGGCAGCGGCGTGCCGCTCATCACCGTGGGCAGCGAGAAGATGACGGGCTTTGACGCGGGCCGCTTCATGGAGATGTGGAAGCGCGCGCAGGGGGCGCCCTGACTTTTCAGTTTCGCAAATCCCGCCGCCACCGCTCCGCCCATCGCGGGCGGGGCAGCCGGGCGCGGGGCCTTTCCGGCAGCGGGCCGGCGTCGGGCATCTTCGGCACGTCGCGCGTCGTGTGCACGGTGTACCCGGAGCGGGGCAGCATGTCGGCCCCGCGCGCGAGGATCAGCACGACGTGGCTGGCGGTGGGGAACCGGAGGCTGCGAGCAGGGTGGTCGTGTCGATCATGGTACGAAACAGCAAAAGGGATCAGAACTGCCCGGTGCGCAGCAGCACCAGCGTGCAGGCACGTTCGTGCGGAATGCCCGCAGCGTCGAGACGGGCTTCGATCACAGGGTTTTCCGTGCCGGGGTTGAAGATCACGCGGCCGGGGCGCAGGCCGACGATGGCGTCGACGAGCGCATCCGAGCGGTCCGGGCCGACGTAGAGGGTGAGCGTGTCGACCGGATCGGCGATGGCGTCGAGAGCGGGCACGACCGGCAGGCCCTCGACCGTGTCGAGCCGCGGATGCACGGGCACGACGCGATGCCCGTGCTCGATCAGCAGGCGGATCGCCTGGTTGGAATAGCGTTCGGGCTTGTGGCTGGCGCCGAGTACGGCGACGCGCTGAGGGGACGATGACATGCCGGGAAGGTGAATCACGCAGAGGACGTATTATTGATCCGAAACCAATGAAGTTGAAAACAGGCGCCGGCGCAAGCATGCCGTATTGGCCGACACGCCGCGCGGGTTTCGGATCAATAACAATCAAACCTCTGCACCTTATCGAGGGGAAGTTCGAGTTCTTGAGTCTCCCCTCGATAAGGCAGATTGTGCGGCCTGCGGCGCCCCCCGCGACGGCGCACGCGATTTGGCATAAGCTTGGGCCCATGGACCCCACCACGCAAATCCTTCTCTGGGCGCTCGCCGCGCTCCTCATCCTGACGGGCTTTGCCGGCCTGATCCTGCCTGTCCTGCCGGGCATCCCGCTGGTGTTCGCCGGCCTGGTGCTGCTGGCCTGGGCGGAGAACTTCGCCTACGTGGGCTGGGTGACGCTGGCGATCCTGGGCGTGCTGGCGCTGGCGAGCTATGGCGTGGATTTTCTCGCGACGGCATTGGGGGCGAAGAAGTTCGGCGCCTCGCCGCGCGCGATCTGGGGCGCGGCGATCGGCACGGTCGTGGGGCTGTTCTTCGGCCTGCCAGGTCTGGTGCTGGGACCTTTCCTCGGCGCGCTCATCGGCGAGTTCAGCGGCAAGGCCTCGTTCCGCTCCGCCACGCACGCCGGGGTGGGCGCCACGCTCGGCCTGCTGTTCGGCGCACTGCTGAAGATCGCGCTGGCCTTTGCGATGGTGGGCGTGTTCGTGCTGGATCGTTTGCTCTGACTTTTACGTTGACCGCGGGGACCGCGACATGACCTACACCTACTGCATGACTTCCCATTGCGACCTGGCCGGAAGCTGTGCCCGCCACGAAGACGATGCCGCCAGGCACCTGCTGCATCGCACCTATGCAGACTTCAGCGAGGAGCTGGTCCGGCAGCCGGACAGCACGACGACCTGTCCGTTCTACCTGGACAAGCGCATCCAGGCTGAACCGGATGCAGGCGTATCGGAATCGCATTGAACGGAGTGGCACCATGAGCGGCGTGACCCCCTACCGGACCCTGCACGACATCGCCCGCGCCCTGCCCGGGCTCACCCACCGGGCGGAGATCGAGGCGGCGCTGGACGAGCTGGAATATCTCTTCGAGGTGATGCCGCCCGAGATGCAGGAATATGCCGAGCCGGTGATCGAGTCGCTGCGCGCGAAGCTGGCCGCGGCACCGGACTGAACTGGATGTGCCGGGCGGATGTTCTATAACGGAACCACGCCCGCGCAGACAGACGGGCGACGACAACCACAGAGGAGAGTGCCGCATGTCCACCCTGCCTGTACACGAACACGTCCAGTCGCCCGAAAACCTGCCCTTCGTGGTGCCCGCCCGTACGCTGGATGCGACGGCACCGCTACGCTGGCTGCGCCTCGGCTGGGCCGACCTGCGGCGTGCGCCGCGCCTGAGCCTGGCATATGGCTTTGCGCTGATGCTGCTGAGCATGCTGATCGCGGCATTCACCTGGCACTTCGGCACCCTGGCGCTTTACATCGGGCTGGCGACGGGATTCGTGTTCATCGGACCGGTGCTGGCCGTCGGGCTGTACTCGATCAGCCGCCAGCTCGGCAAGGGGCTGAACCCTGTGCTGGGCTACTGCCTGCGCGAGGGGGCCTATCACCTCAAGGAGCTGCTGGTGCTGGGCGTGGCGCTCCTGATCGTGCTGCTGGTGTGGGCACGCGCGGCGGCGATGGTGCACGTGTTCTTTCCTGCCATCGGCGAACCCGGCTGGCGCGACATGCTGACCTTCCTGGGTGTCGGCAGCGCGGTCGGCGCGGTCTTCGCCCTCATCGTGTTCGCGGCGAGCGCGTTTTCGCTGCCCTTCATCCTCGACCGCAAGGTGGATGCGATCACGGCGGCGGTGAGCAGCTTCAATGCCGTACTGCGCAACAGGAAACCCATGCTGTTGTGGGCGGCGCTGATCGGCAGCGCCGTGCTGCTCGGCTTCGCAACGGCCTTCGTCGGCTTCATCGTGCTGCTCCCGCTGATCGGCCATGCCACCTGGCATGCCTACGTGGAGACGCTGGATACCGGTGCGTGGCCGCTCGACAGTGCGGATGGCCCTGTGCGGTGAAGGCCGGGCAGTTTGCACGCCCGGGCGCATGTGACACCATGCGCCGCTTAGAATGCCTGCCACCATCACGATGTCGCTGACGCTGCCGCTGACTCTCGCTGCCTGGAACACGCCCGAATTTCGCGCCGTCTTCACGCGCGAGGCCGATGCCATCGATCCAGGCCTGCTGCCGCTGCAGCAGGGCCTTGCGCAGGCCAGTTCCGTGGCGGACGAGCCCTTCCGCACGATGCTGATCGCCGCGGAAGAGACGGCCACGGGGCTGCGGGTAAAGGCAGGCGTGTTCTACGCCGGCTTCGTCGGCGGCTGCAGTTGCGCGGACGACCCCACGCCGCTGGAGTCGCAGCCGGAATACTGCGTGCTGGCCTTCGAGATCGCCGCCCCTGACGGCACGGCGCGGGTGACGCTCCTGCCGGACGCGTGAGCCGGCCTCAGATGCAGACCGGCTCGAGGCGCACCGGAAGCGCCTCCGAGTCGTTGATCTTGCCGACCATCTCGAACATGAACTGCTCGAACGCGAGGAAGGGCGGGAAACCGTTGGTCGCCTTTTCGATCTGCACGCAGGGCGTGGTGAAGACCACGGCGGGTTTCTGGCCTGCCTGCATGAAAATCTGCAGGGGCAGGGGGGCGAAGCTGATGCGATTGACGAGGGGCGCCTGCGGGGCGGCTGCATCTGCGGCGGCCGCGCCGGGCAAGGCGATGAGCAGGGCGCACAGATGCGTGCGGATTCGGGCGTTCATGTTGTCTCCACCGTGATTGTTGTCTGCGCTCAAGGCGCCTGTCTGACCTTTATAGCGGATGTCCGGCGCGTGGCTAGAGCGCACGGGGGGGGCTGGTACGGAAGTTCCATCCGGCGGGAACGCCGCTTCGCAGGCAGCGTCACACCGGAAACCGATCGAAACCAAAGGAGGGAACAGCATGACCATTTCACGATGGATTGCCATCGCGGCCTGCGCACTGGCAATGGCCGGACCGGTCTTTGCCGCACCCGACGCGCCTGCCCGGCCGATGCTCAAGGTCGATCCGCAGGCGCACTACATGGCGGCGTACGACATCCATTCGGATGCGATCGCGGCCGGCATCAGCAAGGGGCTGTACTACGCACGTGGTCTCTATGAGGCCTTCGGCAAGCAGGGCGTGCAGCCGTCGCAGCTCGACATCCATCTGGTGCTGCATGGCGATGCTGCGCAGTTCCTGCTCACCGACGCTGCCTGGCAGCGCGTCCGCGAGGATCCCTTCGCGGTGAACCTGAATGCCAAGATCGTCCAGGACCTGCTGAACCTGGGCGTGCACGTCGAAATCTGCCACAGCGTGATGAAGGCCCGCGGCTGGACACCCGACGACGTGCTGCCCGGCGTGACCATCGTGCACGACGGCTACACGCGGCTCGTCAAGCTGCAGAACGACGGCTATGCATACATCGGCGGCTTCTGAGCCCACCCGGGAAATATTCGGTAACACTTTCGTCCCTGCCGGACATGCTGCAGATACAAGGCCGCGCCACACTGGTCTTCTGGCCGTGCCCACAACGGGCTGGCGTTCGAAACAGTCCTGAAAGGAGACCGCAATGCAATCGAAATTTACGCAATCCATCCTGCTGGCGGCGCTCATCGGCGGCGGCGCGCTCGGCGCCTCCGCCTGGGCGATGAACGCGGACAAGGCCGCCGGCAAGCCCGGCTGCGAAATGCGCCATGGCCAGGCGATGAAAGCCAAATGGGAAGCCCGGCGCGACGAGCGTCTGGGCGAACTGAAGGAGAGGCTGAAGCTTGCGCCGTCGCAGGAAGCCGCCTGGCAGGCCTTCGTCGCCTCGGCCGCGCGCACGCAGGCGGCACCCGATGCGGATCGGGCGGCGATGCGCGAGGCCTTTGCCGGGATGAGCACGCCGCAGCGTCTCGACAGCATGCTGGAAAGGGCCGATCAGCGCCGTGCGCAGATGGCGGCACGCGCCGAGGCAGTCAAGGCCTTCTATGCCCAGCTCACCCCGGAGCAGCAGAAAGTGTTCGATGCCGAGGCCATGCCGAAACGTGGCCACGGCGGAGGGCATGGCCATCGCGGGCATATGCGCCATCAGTCATGACGCATCGTCGTTGACGGCGGGCAGGGGCGGGGTTCCGCCTCTGTCTTTTTGTGGCAGCATGCGGATTTTCAGTTGCAGGAGTCTGCCATGGCTGTTGTCGCACGCGCCCTCTTCACTTTGAGCCTGCTGGCGGTCGGCGTCCCGACTGCGCTGGCTGTGGACATGCCCCAGCGCAAGTCCGGCCTGTGGGAAATCCGCACCGAGACCCGCACCGGCGGACAGACCATGCCCGGCCCGATGACGATGCAGGTGTGCATCGATCACCAGCAGGACGACATGACCGCCGATCCCAACGACATGCGCAAGCTGAAGCAGCGCTGTTCGAAGATGGACGTGAAGCAGCGCGGCAGGACCGTGACCATCGATTCGGTATGCACCGACGAAGGCCGCACCGTGGCCAGCCAGACCACGATCACCGGCAACATGACGACCGACTACCGGATGGAGACCCGTGCGCACTTCACGCCGCCGATGCACGGCATGGCGACGATGGAATCGACCATGACCGGCAAATGGCTGGGGCCGTGCAAGCCGGGACAGAAGCATGGTGCGGTGACGATGTCCGGCATGCCCGGCATGGGACCGGGCGGGTTTAAGATGGACCCCGAGATGATGAAGCGCATGCAGCAGATGCAGCAGCAGTACGGCCGCTGAAGGTCGCAGCGCCGGCGCCGCGGGGCCGGCTTACCGCTTCTTGTCGAGCTTGGTGAACTTCGAGCCTTCGAGCGTGAGGTTGTACATCAGGCCCTTCTGGCCGAAGACGAAACCCACCACCGGATCCTTGATGTTCTGGCTATCGAGGCTCTTGCCCACACCGATGTCGACGAGCGCGACGGAACCGTCCACGCCGACCTTCCAGCCCTCGCTGGCGCGGAATTTCTGCAGTGCGGCCTCGTCGATGAAGAGCACGACGATGGTCTTGGCCTGCGCGCCGAGCTGGAAACCGATCGAGGCTGCGGCGGTGCTGTAGTAGTCGACCGTCGTGCCGCCGACGCGCAGGGCCCCTTCGCCGTATTCCCCGCCGACGCCGATGCCGGCCTTGTAGACCTTGGGAAACACCAGCACGCCCTTGGCGATGGCGAGGAAGGCGCGCGCGCCGTCGATCTTCTGGAAGGCCTCCAGTGCCTCGCTGACCTCGACGTCGATGACGGCGGCGCTTGCGGCGCGGGCTGGCGCGGCGGACACCAGCAGGGCCGAGAGGGCGGCGAACAGTACGACAAATTGCCGGAAGGCGGTATGGGTGGCCATGGGCTGCTCCCTGGATGAAGATGACTTCACTCTAGCGCAAATCGCCCCCGGAGACATGCGTGCGGCCCAGTACTGTCTCCCGCGGCTTCGCATTGCAGCGGCATTTTTTCCGCTTTTCGCGGTTTCGTGACGATAATACGGCGATCATGAAGCCAAGCCGCCTGCGCCTCCTGCGTGTCCGCAAACGCCATCGCGCGAGCCTGTTCTCGATGCGGCTGTGGGCGCGCCGGCTGGTGTTCTGGGGCGGCGCGGTCGGCGTCGGCCTGGCAGCCACCGCCTTTGCCCTGGCCAACGACTTCGCGCACGAAGTGTTCCGCCACCTGCTCGCCGTCTCGCCCTGGCTGCCGCTCCTGGTGACGCCGCTCACGCTTGCCGGCGTGGCGGCGCTGACGCAACGCTTCTTCCGCGGCGCGGCCGGCAGCGGCATTCCGCAGACCATCGCCGCGCTGCGCATGCCCGACGGTCCTGCGCGCGACGCGGTGCTGTCGCTGCGCGTCGCGGCGGCGAAGATGCTGCTGACCTGCGTGGGCGTGGCCGGCGGGGCGAGCGTGGGACGCGAGGGGCCGACCGTGCAGGTGGGCGCGGCGCTGCTCTACAACCTGCGGCGCCTGGTACGCTTTCCCTCGCATCTCATGGAACGTGGCCTGATCGTGGCGGGCGGCGGCGCGGGCGTGGCCGCCGCGTTCAACACGCCGCTCGCCGGTGTCGTCTTCGCCATCGAGGAAATGGCGCGCTCGTTCGAGACGCGCACCAGCGGCACCCTGCTCACGGCGGTGATCATCGCCGGTCTCGCAGCCATCTACGTGCAGGGCGACTACGTGTATTTCGGCTCGACCGCGGCGGCCCCGCACGGCGCGGCAGACTGGACCGGCGTGCTGCTGTGCGGTCTGGCGGGCGGGCTGCTCGGCGGACTCTTCAGCCGGGCGGTCATCGCGTTCACCGCGCACGGCCTGCCGGGGCGGATCGGCGCCTTCGTGCGCACGCGGCCGGTTCTCTTCGCGGGCCTGTGCGGTTTCGTGCTGGCGCTGATCGGACTGGCCTCGGGCGGTACCGTGTTCGGCAGCGGCTACCTTGAGGCACGCAGCCTGATCGAGGGCGAGGCTGCGGTCTCGGCAGACTACGGCCTGTGGAAGATCCTGGCCACCCTGGTGTCCTTCGTCAGCGGCATCCCCGGCGGCCTGTTTGCGCCCAGTCTGTCTGCCGGGGCGGGCGTGGGCCAGGCGATTTCCGATCTGCTGTCTGCCGCCGATCCCGGGGCGCTGATCGTGATCGGCATGGCCGCCTATTTCGCGGGCGTGGTCCAGGCGCCGATCACCGCCTTCGTCATCGTGATGGAGATGACCGACAACCACGACATGGTGGTGCCGCTGATGTTGGCGACGCTGCTGGCCACGGCGGTTTCCCGCATGCTGTGCCCGCATCCGCTGTACAAGGCGCTGGCGGAGATATACCTCGCGCGAGTTCGTGCGGCATCCTGAACCCGGCCACCCCGCGAGGGATTGAAGGCCAATGCAAGCGCGGTGAGCCAGGCTGCGCTGGAACCGCGCATTGCGGAATTCGAGGCCCTGATCGCCAGCCGGGGCGACGCGCGCGTGGGAACGGTCTAGGTGCTCGACGAATCCGCCGCCGGCATGCAACTGGTGGTGAACGGCAGGCCAGTCGGCAAGCCCATTGCCGGCCCGGATTTCTTTCGCGCGCTTCTCGCCGTGTGGCTGGGCGACGCGGCCGTGCAGGCCGACCTCAAGTCTGCGCTGCTGGGCGGGCCCTGAAACGGCCGTTCAGCGACGGACCTGGTAGCCTTCGGGCAGCTCGAACAGCTCGGGCTTGATCGGGGTGTTCGAGAAGTCCTGGATCGACAGGCTCAGCCGGGCCGGCAGGCGCCGCGCCAGATTGGCCATCGGCCCGGTGCCCTCGTAGCGCGCGTCGAGTTCGCCGCCGCAGGGCAGCCCCCTGGGGGCGAGTTCGCGGACGAGTTCGCTCAGCATCTTCGCCTGAGCCGGTGTGGCCTTCACGGCTGCGGGAATGCCGAGGAAGAAATCCTTCTGCCGCGTCATGTCGATCAGTTTCTTCACCGCAGCCTGTTCGGGCGTGCCGCGCGCCACCCACACCTTGCCGTTGAGATGGAATACCGTCTCCTCGGGGCCCAGTCGGGTCGGCATGCTGGCGGCGAGCGTGTGCGCCTCGCAGTTCCAGTGGCGCAGCGGGCGGGTTTCGCCGGTGGGATCGAGGCTCAGCTTCAGCGCACTGGTCGGTGCACCGATCTCGGTGCCGGCCTGCAGGGATTTCAGATCGTGCAGCTCGACCAGGCGGGCGACATGGTCGATCAGCGCGACCTGCCGCTTGCCCAGATCGAAGAGGTGCGTGTAGGCGCGGCCGCGGTCGACGAAGTCGCGCCGCACCTGGCCCTCGCGGATCCAGATGCGCTCCTGGGTGGAAAGCGGGCCGGCCGCGCTGTAGCCGGTGAGCGCGAGATCGGCCTGCGCGGTCGATACCAGGCCGGACAGCAGCAGAACGAACGGTGCAAGCATCTTCATCGGGGTCTCCTGGAATCGGATTCGCTTTCGGCTTCGCCGAGATTGAGGCGCTGGTAGACCATCATCAGGGGCCTGGGTGCCCACCAGTTGAGCCAGCCCATCAGACGCAGGGTGGACGGCACCAGCAGCATGCGCACGAGCGTGGCGTCCACGATCACCGACAGCAGCAGCCCGAGGCCGATCGCCTTGATGAACACGACCTCGCCCATGGCGAAGGCGCCGAGCACGACGCCGATCAGGAGCGCCGCGTTGGTGATGATGGGACCGCTCTTCTGCATGCCGGTGGACACCGATTTGAGGCTGTCGCCCTTGGTCGCGTCGCACATTTCCTTAACGCGCGAGAGCAGGAAGACCTCGTAGTCGATCGACAGGCCGAAGGCGCTGGCGAAGATGAGGACGAGGATGGTGCCGTCGAGCGCGCCCTGCGGGGTGAAGCCGAGCCAGTGGGCGAGATTGCCCTCCTGGATGATCCACACCAGCGCACCGAAGGTGGCGGACAGCGAGAGCAGATTGGTGAGCACGACCTTCACCGGGACCAGGATGCTGCCGAGCATGAGGAAGAGCAGCACGAAGATGACCGCTACGATTGCGGCGAGCGCCACCGGCACGTGCGCGCGCAGGGTGTCGAGGTAGTCGAGGTGGAAGGCGGAGAAGCCGCCCACCTGGACTTCCGCCAGGCCGGCCGGCAGCGGCAGCGCCCGGATGCGCGAAACGAGCTGGCGCGCGGCCGCCGAGGTCGGGTCGGCCTCGACGTGCACGTACAGCACCGAGGTCTGGCCGCGGCCGAATTCGTCGAGTGCGGCGGCGGCCTGCGGAAAGGCTTCGGGATTGGCATAGAGCAGCTGGTAGTCGGCCAGGCCCAGTGCGGGGTCGAGGCTCATCAGGCCGGTCACGCGTGCGATGCCGGGCAGCGCCGCGATATCGGCGCCGAGCTTGTGCAGTGCCGCCAGGCTGTCCGGCGTCGTAAGCGCGAAACGGGTACGCGCGACCACGACGATGGGCGTGATCTCGCCGACGGCGAAGTCGCGTTCCAGGGTTTCCTGCACCTGGCGGCTTTCGGCACTGGGCGGCAGCGAGCGGCTGTCGGCCGGACCGATCTTCATGTCCTTCACCGGCAGGCCCATCACCACCAGGATCGCGATGGATACGCCGAGCACGACGCGCGCATGCCGCATGACGAAATGGCTGAAGCGGTACCAGCGGCCGTTTTCGCTGGTATCAGGCGGGCGCGCGAGGAAGGGCGGCACCCAGCGGTTCACCTTGTCGCCCAGGAGCGCGAGCATCGCCGGTAGCAGCAGCAGGGTGGCGAGCATGGCCGAGGCGACCGAAATGCCGCCGGCCAGGCCCATGTTGTGGAAGAAGCGCTGCGGCAGCAGGAACAGGCAGAACAGGCTGGCGGCCACGGTGATGGCGCTGAACATCAGGGTGCGGCCCGCGGTACGCATGGTGATCTGCAGGGCGAACTCGGTGGGCAGACCGCGGCCCAGTTCCTCGCGGAAGCGCGACACCATGAACAGACTGTAGTCCACCGCGAGCCCGAGGCCCAGCATGGACACCACGTTGGGCGCGTAGACGTTGATCTCGGTGCCCCAGGTGGCGACCTTGAGCCAGGCGATGCTGCTGACGATGGTGAGCCCGCCGACGATGAGCGGCAGGAGCGCCGCGACCCCGGAGCGGAATACCCAGACCAGCAGCACGGCGAGCAGGGCGAAGCTGACGCTTTCGGCCAGCCGCAGATCGTGGTCGAGCTGTTCGCGCACGTCCACGTAGACCGCGAGTTCGCCGCCCAGCGCGATATCCAGTTCGCGGCTGGCGAGACTGTCGCGCAGCACGCGGTAGGCGGCGATGCCTTCGTCCTCGCCTTTCTTCAGGTGCACCACGGCGTAGGTCATGCGGCCGTCGCGCGAGCGCAGGGCGGCGTTGCCGCTGGCGTACCAGGTGTCCACGCGCTGTACATGCGGATTGTCATAGAGCGGCGCCAGCGCGGCGTCCACCGCGATGCGGTAGGCGAAGTCGTCCACCTGCTGAGGGCCATTCGCCTTCGGCTTGAACAGCACCACCACCGGTGCAGCGTCGCGGCCGAGGTCTTCGCGCATCTGCTTCGCGGCCAGCGCCGACCCGCTGTGCGGCGCATCCCAGCCCGGATTCAGGGTGAGCCGCTGCTCGATGTCCATGCCGAACAGTCCGCTCATCACCAGCCAGAGGCCGGCGAGGCCGATCAGCCACCAGGGATGGCGGCTAGCGAGTCGTGCCAGCAGGGTAAAAATGGAAGGTCTCCCGGAGTATTGTCATTTTGTTGGTGCTGCCGTTGCGGCCTGCTTTGCGGCCATGCGTCGTTCCGCTTCGCGCACCAGTGCGTTCATGCGCAGGCGGATTTCGGATTGCACGTAATCGTCGGTGAGCAGGGGCGGTGGCGGCAGCGGCGGCATGACCGTGGCGCGATAGCCGAGCTTCACCGGCGCACGGTCGCCGAGGATCACCCACTCGCCGCGTACCGAGGTGAGCCCGCCCCCCACCGAGCGGAAATCGATGCGGCTGGTGGGGCGTTCCTGCAGTGCAAAAACCACGTGGTCGGGCACGACCAGCGCGATCAGTCCGCCTTCGCCGCGCTGTTCCAGCAGCTTGGGGCGCGCGTTGGGCGCCGAGACGAGACGGGACAGCGTCATACCGGGCACGAAGCGCGCGAGGTTGTTGTAGTCGGTGAGTGTCGCCCATACCGTGGCCGCGTCGGCATCGACCACTGCGGCGGCCTGGATGCGGATGCTGGTGAAACCGACGTCGGTCTCGACGCGGGCGGAACCGGCGCAGGCCAAGCCAGGCAGCAGCAGAGCAAGGCAGGTCAGCATTCTTGTCATGGTTATCTCCTCGCAGGGCAGCGTGACCCTGCTTTTTTAATGTACGCCTTTTTTGTGTGCGGCGCGCGGGGCGCGCATGGGCAGGACGAAAAAAAGCGGGCCAGCGGCCCGCATCTCAGGAGAAGAAGCAGGGGAACCAGGCTTCAGGCGGCCTTTCTCGACTGTCCGCAGGCCAGATTGGCCGGGATGGCGATGTCCATGAGCCGGGGATTGGAGAGCACGAGACCGTTCATCAGCGCGATGTAGTCTTCGCGCGTGGTGTGTGCCAGTCGCGGATTGTGGCGTTTTTCCTCGCCAATGCTGGAGACCGTCCAGCCCTTGTAGTCGTGGGCCGGATAGACCAGCGTGTCGTCGGGCAGGCGGAACAGCTTGCCGACGATGGAATCGTACGACTTGGCCGCGTCGCCGCCCTGGAAGTCGGTGCGGCCGGTACCGCGGATCAGCAGCACGTCGCCGGTGAACACCGCTTTCGGCTTGAGCGGATCGAGCACGAAGCTGAAGGATTCGTCGGTGTGACCAGGCGTGTAGATCGCACCAAGCCTGACTCCGTCGACGTCGATCACATCGCCCTCGCGCACATGCTCGCTCACGCATTCCGCGCGGGTGTATTCGCCCATCGCGGTGATGCAGTGGGTGGCTTCGCGCAGGTCGCCCAGGCCGGTGACGTGGTCGGCGTGGGTGTGGGTGTCGATTGCGCGCACCAGCCTGAGGTCGAGCTCGCGGATCGCCTGCAGGTACTGCGGCACCTGTTCCTTCACCGGGTCGATGATCACCGCCTCGCGGCCGGCGCCCGAAGCGATGAGGTAGGTGTAGGTGCTCGATTCGGCATCGAAGAATTGCCGGAACAACATGATCGTTCTCCTCGGAAAAGGACGGCGGGAAGCCCCGCCGCCCGTACGGCTCACTGCTTGCCGCTCACAGGGACTTCGTGCAGAAATACCAGTCGGTGCATGCGTAGCCTTCGTTCATGCGCGCCTCGGCGGCATTCACGTCCTGCGGTGGCGGGACGATGACCTTGTCGCCGGGCTGCCAGCCTTCCGGGGTGGCGACCTTGTGGGCGTCCGAGGTCTGCAGCGCTGCGACCAGCCGCAGGAATTCAGGAATCGAGCGGCCGTTGGTCATCGGGTAGTAGACCATCGCACGCAGCACGCCCTTGGGGTCGATGATGAAGGTGGCGCGCACCGCGGAGGTGTCGCCGGCGCCCGGGTGGATCATGCCGAAGGCAC
>JBFMCW010000013.1:0-71191 GCA_040754275.1 Pseudomonadota bacterium | reverse complement strand
GATCGCGATCCGGCGCGGCTCGCGCGCTCACTCTTTGGGACGGTGGACGAAGGAAAGTTCCGGCACGAAGGCCGCGCGTGCCTCGCGCTCTTCCGGCAGCGGCAGCGGCGACGACTTGCGGATCGCACGCTCGACGGCCTCATCGTAGGCCGCATTGCCGCTGGGCTTGACGCGCTTCACGTCGGCGACTTCGCCGGTCGGCAACACTGTCACGAGAAAGCGCACCTCGGGATTGCCCTTGAGATCCTCGGGCAGACGGGTATTGCCGCGCACCTTGGCGCTGATCATGTCGCGGTGCTGGCCAACCATCCTGGCCAGTTCGGCCTGGCGCTTGCTCGCCGCCGCATTGGCCGCTGCCTGCCTGACCAGCCGCGATTCGCTCGCGGCATCCTCGTCCGCCATGCGCTGCATCAATTCCTCTTCTTCCATCTGGCGCAGCAGGTCGCGCTTCTTCTGCTCTGCAAGCTGCTTCTCCCGCGCCTTCTTCATGGCCTCGGCCTCGGCGCGTGCGGCATCGGCCAGCGCCTTTTCCTCGGCAGCCTGCATGGCCTTCAGTTTTTCCAGCCGCGCAGCATCGGCCTTTTTCTTTTCCTTTGCCTTTTCCAGCGCAATATCCGGCGCCTTGGGCGGCGGCGCTTCCTTCACGACGGGTTTGGGAAGGGGCACGGGTTCGGCCTTAACCGGCTCAGGCAAGGGTGGCGGCTCAGGCTGCGGCTCTGGCTCGATCACCGGGGCGGGCACCGGCAGTTCGGGCAGGGCCGACCACAGGTCCACCATCACCGGTGCCGGATGCTGGGTCTGCCACGACACGCCGACGACGAGCAGCAGCACGAACAGCACGTGCACGCCAAGCGCCAGCGCACCGGCCGCGATGTTCGGAACGGGGCGGGAGAAATGGGGGGCGTCGAGTGCGACGTTCACGGCGCCGGGCGCGCGAGCAGGCCGATGCGGCTGATCTGCGCCTTCTGCAGCAGCGACATCGTGTTCATGACTTCCTCATAGCGGACGTTCTTGTCCGCCGCGATCACCACCGGCTGGTCCGCCGCGCCGCGCTGCCAGGCCGCGATCTCGGCGGCGAGATCGCGCTTGGCGACCGTGCGCGCCTCGCCGCCGGTGGCGCGGTCACGCAGCAGGTAGTCGCCCGACTCCATGATGATCACTTCCAGCGGCTGCGCCGGCGTCTGTGCGGTCTTGCCCACGCTGGGGAGTTCGACCTGTCCCGGATTGATGAAGGGCGCGGTCACCATGAAGATGACGAGCAGCACCAGCATCACGTCGATCATCGGCACGACGTTGATCTGGGCGACCTGCTTGCGCGTGCGGGCCATGGCTTATGCGGTCTTCGTGGCCTGCCGTTGCAGGATGTTGGAAAACTCCTCCATGAAGCTTTCCATGCGGTTGGCCAGCCGGTCGATGTCGTGCGTGTAGCGGTTGTAGCCGACCACGGCGGGGATCGCGGCGAACAGGCCCATCGCCGTGGCGATCAGCGCCTCGGCGATGCCGGGCGCCACCTGCGCGAGCGTCGCCTGCGCCACGCTTGAGAGGCCCATGAAGGCGATCATGATGCCCCACACCGTGCCGAACAGGCCGACGTAGGGCGACACCGAGCCGACGGTGGCGAGGAAAGCCAGATGCGATTCCAGCCCGTCGAGTTCGCGCTGATAGGTCGCGCGCATGGCACGGCGCGTGCCATCGATGATGACATTCACCGAAAGCCCTGCCTGGCGCCGCAGCTTCATGAATTCGCGGAAGCCGGCTTCGAAGATGCGTTCCATTTCGCCGGCAGTGTCGCGCTCGGCGGAGATCCGCTGGTACATCGCGTTGATGTCGCCTCCGCCCCAGAACTCGCGTTCGAAGCGTTCGGTCACGCGCATGGCGCGCTTCAGGGCGAACAGCTTGATGAAGATGTACCACCACGACATGAGCGACGCCACCAGCAGCAGCGCCATCACGGCCTGCACCGGAATCGATGCGTTCAGGATGAGGTGAAGGAGCGAAAGATCTTGGCTGAATTCCGGATTCACGTTGCGCGGCCTGCGGCGTCTAGGAGGGTCGCCGGTATTTTAGCGGGTTTGAACATTACGGCATCCACGCAGGCCAGTTTGACCCGTGCCGTGACCAACCGGGTTGGCCCGCGCAGGATGGCCTGCTCGATGTCCAGGCTGGCGCGTCCGAGCGCGACGCGTTCCACCGTCACGTCAAGCGCATCGTTGAAGCGCGCCGGCGCAAGATAGTCGATCTCGACCCGCCGCACGACGAAGACCACGCCGTCCTCGTCGCGCAGGACATCCTGCTCGAAACCGAGGCTGCGCAACCATTCGCTGCGCGCGCGTTCGAGGAATTTCAGGTAATTGGCGTAGTACACGACGCCGCCGGCGTCGGTGTCTTCCCAGTACACACGCACCGGCCAGACGTAGGCCATCAGAACAGGTCCGCGTTGGGTTCCGCCGGTGCGGCCAGGCCAAGATGCCGGTACGCCAGCGGCGTGGCGATGCGGCCGCGCGGCGTGCGCTGCAGGTAGCCCTGCTGGATGAGATAGGGTTCGAGCACGTCCTCGATGGTGTCGCGCTCCTCGCCGATGGCGGCGGCGAGGTTGTCCAGCCCCACCGGCCCGCCCATGAATTTTTCCACCACCGCGGAGAGCAGCTTGCGGTCCATCACGTCGAGACCGGCGCGGTCCACGTCGAGCATCACCAGCGCCGCATCGGCCACCGCACCGGTGGCGTGGCCGTCGGCCTTGACTTCGGCGTAGTCGCGCACGCGGCGCAGCAGGCGGTTGGCGATGCGCGGCGTGCCGCGCGAGCGGCGGGCGATTTCCAGCGCGCCGGCTTCGTCCAGGTTCATCTGCAGCAGGCCTGCCGAGCGGTGCACGATGAAGCCGAGCTCTTCCGCCGAATAGAACTCCAGCCTTGCCACGATGCCGAAGCGGTCGCGCAGCGGATTGGTGAGCATGCCGGCACGCGTGGTGGCCCCCACCAGGGTGAACGGCGGCAGGTCGAGCTTGATCGAACGCGCCGCCGGCCCCTCGCCGATCATGATGTCGATCTGGAAATCCTCCAGCGCGGGATAGAGCACTTCTTCCACCACCGGACTCAGACGATGAATCTCGTCGATGAACAGCACGTCGTGCGGTTCCAGGTTGGTGAGCAGCGCCGCCAGATCGCCCGCGCGCTCCAGCACCGGGCCCGAGGTCTGCCGCAGGTTCACCCCCATCTCGCGCGCGATGATGTGCGCGAGCGTCGTCTTGCCGAGACCAGGCGGGCCGAACAGCAGCACGTGGTCGAGCGCCTCGCTGCGATTGCGCGCCGCATGGATGAAGATTTCGAGCTGCTCGCGCGCCTTCGCCTGGCCGACGTATTCCGCCAGCGTGCGCGGCCGCAGCGCACGCTCGATCTGTTCCTCGGCGGGGCTGACGACGGCGGGGGCGATGAGGCGGTCGGTTTCGATCATGCCGGTATCTTAACCCTTGGACAGCAGCTTCAGCGCCTGGCGGATCGCCTCCGACACCGGCAGGTCGGCCGGCAGTTTCTGCATCGCGGCCGTGGCCTCCTTGTCGTTGTAACCGAGCGCGAGCAGGGCCTGGCGGACGTCGTCGGACACCCCGGCCGGCGCCGCGCTGGCGATCGCGCCGGCGAACACCGGCTTGCCCTTCAGCTCCAGCAGCAGACGCTCGGCGGTCTTCTTGCCAATGCCCGGCACCTTCACAATGCGGCCGGCCTCCTGCGCGGCGATGGCCACCGCGAGATCGTTCACCGACAGCCCGGACAGCACCGACAGCGCAGTCTTCGCGCCGATACCCGATACCTTCAGCAATTCGCGGAATGCGGCCCGCTCGGTCTCGCTGCCGAAACCGTAGAGCAGGTGCGCATCCTCGCGGATCGCCAGATGCGTGAGCAGGCTGACCTTCTCGCCGATGCCGGGCAGGTTGTAGAAGGTGCTCATCGGCACGTCGATCTCGTAGCCGACGCCGTTCACGTCCACCAGCACCTGCGGGGGCTGCTTGGCGGCGAGGATGCCGCAAATTCGTCCGATCATCGGGTGCGTCCAGTCATGTGGGTTTTCCGGAGAGCAGCACAATCGCCGCCAGCATGAGCGGCAACAAGTGGGCGGCCAGCAGGGTCTGCCGGATTGCGGGGGCAAGCCGGTCCGGCGTGGCGGCAAAACGCCACAACTGCCGCCACGCGGCAGTTGCGGGAATCCAGGCGACGAGTACCAGTGCCGCCGCGAGCGGCAACAGCGCCGCGACGATGCCGGCCAGCAGCGCCAGCGCCGCCAGCAGCAGAATCAGGCCGTAGCCCCAGGCTGCGGCTGCCGGCTGCAGTCGTGCCACCCAGTGCAGCTTGCCGCTGGCGCGGTCGGCCGCGCGGTCGGGGAACTGGTTGATATACAGGATGTTGGTGACCAGCAGGGCGTAGGGGGCGCCGGCCAGCCAGGGCAGCGATGACCAGGTGCCGCGCAGGACGTAGTCCGCGCCTGCGACGATCAGCAGAAAGCCACACGCGACGCACAACTCACCCACGCCCCGGCTGTTCAATTGCAAGGGTGCAGCCGAGTAGGCCCAGCCGATCGCGAGCCCGGCCAGGCCAATCCAGAACAGGCCCGTGCCCGCGACGCTCAGCAGCCACAGGCCGCCGGCGATGGTGGCGGCGAACAGCACGACGGCCAGTCTCAAAACCTGGCGCGGCGACAGTACGCCGTTCTGGATGAAGCGGCTGCCGCCGGTGTACGGGTAGATGCGCTGCGTGTTGCGCGCGTCGGTGCCGTTGAGGTGATCGCAATAATCGTTGAGCACGTTGATCCCGGCATGCGCCAGCAGGGCCAGCAGCAATGTGGCCAGCGCACGCGTCCAGTCGAACGCGGCACCGCCGGAAACGGCAGCGGCAAAACCGAGCAGGCAGCCCGCGAGGGTGATGGTCAGGAAGGCCGGCCGGGTCGCCAGCACATATCGCGTGAACGGATTCGTCAGGCGTTCCCGCGACGGTTCGGCCGGAGCGAGCGCCGTGCTCATACCAGCCGCCCCCCCTTCACGCGGTAGCCCGCGGTGGACTGTGTGCCGAGCCGGCTGCCATGCGCGTGGGTGATCGCACAGGCCAGCGCGTCGGCGGCGTCGGCCGTGGGCGCCACCGGCAGGGCAAGCAGGCGCTTCACCATCTCCTGCACCTGTTCCTTCGCCGCCTTGCCGTGGCCGACCACGGCCTGCTTGATCTGCAGCGCGGTGTATTCGGCCACCACCAGTTCGTTCGACACCGCTGCGCAGATCGCCGCGCCGCGCGCCTGCCCCAGAAGCAGCGTCGACTGCGGGTTGACGTTGACGAAGACGATTTCCACCGCGCAGGTGTCGGGCTGATACGTGGCAATGACTTCGTTCAGTCCGGCAAAGAGCACGCCGAGCCGGGTCGGCAATTCGCCATCGCCGCTTTTCACGACGCCGCTCGCCACATAAGCCAGTTTCTGCCCCGTCTGTTCGATCACCCCGAAGCCGGTATGCCGCAGGCCGGGGTCGATGCCGAGGATGCGCAAGGGGCTGCTTACTCCGGCAGGACGGCGTTGGTGTACACGTCCTGCACGTCGTCCAGGCTGTCGAGCGCGTCGAGGATCTTCTGCATCTTCACCGCGTCGTCGCCGGCGAGCTCGGTTTCGCCTTCGGGGCGCATGGTGATCTCGGCCACCGCGGGCTTGAAGCCGGCGGCTTCCAGCGCGTTCCTGACGCTTTCGAAGGTTTTGGGATCGGGCGGGGTCAGCACCTCGATCGAGCCATCCTCGTTGGAGATCACGTCGTCGGCGCCGGCGTCGAGCGCGGCTTCCATCACCGCATCCTCGGACGCGCCCGGCTCCAGGATGATCTGGCCGCAGTGCTTGAACTGGAAGGCCACGCAACCGTCGGTGCCCATGTTGCCGCCGTGCTTGACGAAGGCGTGGCGCACGTCGGCGACGGTGCGCGTCTTGTTGTCGGTCAGGCAGTCGACCATCACCGCCACGCCGCCGATGCCGTAGCCCTCGTAGCGCACTTCCTCATAGTTCACGCCCTCAAGCTGACCGGTGCCGCGCTTGACCGCGTTCTCGATGTTGTCCTTGGGCATCGATTCGGCCTTGGCCTTGTCGATCGCCAGCCGCAGGCGCGGGTTCATGTTGGGATCCCCGCCGCCCATCTTGGCGGCCACGGTGATTTCCTTGATAAGCTTGGTGAAGATCTTGCCGCGCTTGGCATCCTGGCGCCCCTTGCGGTGCTGGATGTTGGCCCACTTCGAATGTCCTGCCATGACTGTTTCCAACGCTGAATGAATGCGCGATTTTAGCACCGAGCCCCCTGCCCGCCGCCCCCCGACGCTACGCCTTGGCGTCGATCTTGGCGGTACCAAGATCGAGCTGATCGCGCTGGACGGCGCCGGCCATGAACTCCTGCGCCGGCGCATGCCCACGCCGCAGAACGACTACCTGGCGACGGTGGCCGCCGTTGCCGCGCTGGTGCACCAGGCGGAATACGAACTCGGCGGGCATGGCAGCATCGGCGTCGGCACCCCGGGCGCCGTCTCGCCGGCCACGGGGCGCATGAAGAACTGCAATTCCACCTGTCTCAACGGCCGCCCCCTGCAGGAAGACCTGGAACGCGCGCTGAATCGTGAAATCCGGCTTGCCAACGACGCCGACTGCTTCGCCCTGTCGGAAGCCACCGACGGCGCGGCCGCCGGCGCGAACACGATGTTTGGCGTCATTCTCGGCACCGGGGTCGGCGGCGGCGTGGTCGTGCACGGGCAGCCCCTTCGGGGGGCCAATGCCATCGCTGGCGAATGGGGCCACTCGCCCCTGCCCTATTTCCAGTTCGCCCACAGCCAGGCCGATCGCGAACCCACCGGCACGCATCCCGCCACGGGCGAGCCGCTGACGCACCCCTGGCCGACGCCGCGCGAACTGGACGCCGCGCCCGCCTGCTATTGCGGCAAGAAAGGCTGCATCGAAACCTGGCTGTCGGGCCCCGGCTTCGCCGCCAACCACGTGCGCTACGGCGGCGAAGACCTGCCCGCACACGAGATCGCCCAGCTCGCCGCCGCCGGCTACGGCCCGTGCAGCGCCACGCTGGCGCGCTACGAAGAGCGGCTGGCGCGTGCGCTGGCCGGCGTCATCAATCTCATCGACCCCGATGTCATCGTTCTCGGCGGCGGCATGTCGAACATCGCGCGCCTCTATGAAACGGTACCGAAGCTGTGGCGACGCTATGTATTCTCGGACCGGGTGGAGACGCGGCTCGTGCCGCCTGCCTTCGGCGATTCGAGCGGCGTGCGCGGGGCGGCATGGCTGTGGAATGAAAGCAGCCCGGGGCCCTAGTGCAGCTTGATGCGCGCCCGCGTCGGCGTGCTGATGAAATGCGCGTAAGTGGAAAGTGCGGTCTTGAACCAGCCGTGCAGCGCGATCTGGTGCATCTTGTGCAATGACCAGTACACCACCCGCGCCATCGCGCCCTCGATCATGATGCTGCCGCCCGTGAGCCCGCCCATGAGATTCCCCACGGTGGAAAAACGCCCCAGCGCGACGAGCGAACCATAGTCGCGATATTCGTATTCCAGCAGCGGCTTGCCGCGAAAGCGGCGGCAGATCGCCTTCGCCATCAGCGAGGCCTGCTGGTGGGCGGCCTGCGCGCGCGGCGGCACGTTGCGACCGTTCGGCATAGGGCAGGCGGCGCAGTCGCCGAGCGCGAAGATGTTGTCGTCGCGCGTGGTCTGCAGCGTGGCTTTCACCACGAGCTGGTTGATTCGGTTGGTTTCCAGCCCGTCCAGGTCCTTCAGGAAATCCGGCGCCTTGATGCCGGCCGACCACACCATCATGCTGGCGGGAATGAACTTGCCCTCGGCGGTGAGCATGCCGTCGCGGCGCACCTCGACGACGCGCTCGTTGACGTGCATTTCCACGCCCAGTTCCGCCAGCCGGTTCGCCGCCGCGGCCGACAGGCGCGGCGGCAGGCCGGGCAGGATGCGATCGGAGGCCTCGACCAGCAGCAGCTTCAGGCTCTTGTCCGGCTCGATGTTGTCCATGCCATAGGACGACAGCTCGCGCGTGGTGTCGTGCAATTCGGCAGCGAGCTCGACGCCGGTGGCCCCGGCGCCGACAATGCCGACGGTGAGCTGCCCGGGTGCCACCGCTTCCTTCTGCGTGTTGGCGCGCAGGCAGGCATTGATGTGACGGCGATGGAATTCGCGCGCCTGTTCGGGCGTGTCGAGCATCACGCAGTGCTCGGCCACGCCGGGCACGCCGAAATCGTTGGCCACCGAACCGACGGCGATGATGAGCGTGTCGTAGGAAAACAACCGGCGCGGAATGATTTCGGTCCCGTGCTCGTCCAGCGTGGGCGCCACGCTGACCTGCTTGTTCGCGCGGTCGAGGCCGTCCATGCGCCCCAGACGGAAAGTGAAACCGTGCCAGTGGCCCTGCGCCAGGTATTCCAGCCGCTCGGCGTAGGAATCCAGGCTGCCCGCCGCCACCTCGTACAGCAGCGGCTTCCACAGGTGCGAAGGCGAAGCGTCGATGAGCGTGATGCGCGCACGCTTCCTCCGGCCCAGCTTGTCGCCCAGCCGCGTCGCCAGCTCAAGCCCACCGGCGCCGCCGCCGACGATCACGATTTCGTGCATCCGTTTATCCGTGGCCACCCGACTCTCCCGTTCTTGTCCATTCCGGCAAATCGCTCGGCTCACCGCTCACCGCTCACCGCTCACCGCTCACCGCTCACCGCTCACCGCTCACCGCTCACCGCTCACCGCTCACCGCTCACCCAGAATCATACGAACATATTAGCGAACGCTTCTATACTTTCCTTAACCTTGCAAAATGGCGAAGCCGCTAGAATTCGCCCACGTCCCGCCATCCGGAAACCGCCATGACCGACCCGCTGCTCATCGCCCAGCACGACGCCACTCAACTCCACCTCCTGCCGCAGATGGCCAACCGCCACGGCCTCGTCACCGGCGCCACCGGCACCGGCAAGACCGTCACCCTGCAGACGCTGGCCGAGCACTTCTCCGACATCGGCGTGCCCTGCTTCCTGTCCGACGTGAAGGGCGACCTCTCCGGCATTTCGCAGCCCGGCGGCGGCAACGCCAAGGTCGCCGAGCGGGTCGAGCAGCTCAAGCTCGAAGGCTTCGAACACAAGGGCTACCCCGTCACCTTCTGGGACGCCTTCGGCGACATGGGCCACCCGGTGCGCGCCACCGTGTCCGACATGGGCCCGCTGCTGCTAGGCCGCATGCTCGATCTCAACGAAACCCAGAGCGGTGTACTCAACCTCGTGTTCAAGGTGGCCGACGACAACGGCCTGCTGCTGCTCGACCTGAAAGACCTGCGTTCCATGCTCGCCTTCGTCGGCGAGAACGCAAAGGAATTCACCACTGAATACGGCAACGTCTCGGCCGCGTCCATCGGCGCGATCCAGCGTGGCCTGCTCGAACTCGAATCACAGGGCGGCGAGCGGATCTTCGGCGAGCCCATGCTCAACATCGCCGACCTGATGCAGACCGACAAGGGCCGGGGCGTCGTCAACATCCTCTCGGCCGACCGGCTCATGCAGTCGCCCAAGCTCTACGCCACGCTGCTGCTGTGGCTGCTGTCCGAACTCTTCGAAAACCTGCCGGAAGCCGGCGACCTCGACAAGCCCAAGCTCGTGTTCTTCTTCGACGAGGCGCACCTGCTGTTCGACGACGCCCCCGACGCGCTGGTCGACAAGATCGAGCAGGTGGTGCGGCTCATCCGCTCCAAGGGCGTGGGCGTGTATTTCGTCACGCAGAACCCCGCCGACGTGCCGGACAAGGTGCTGTCGCAACTCGGCAACCGCGTGCAGCACGCGCTGCGTGCCTTCTCCGCGCGCGACCAGAAGGCCGTGAAAGCCGCCGCCGAAACCATGCGCGACAACCCCAGCCTCGACGAAGCCGCCGCCATCACCGAACTCGGCGTGGGCGAAGCGCTGGTGTCCTTCCTCGATGCCAAGGGCCGCCCCGGCGTCGTCGAACGCGCCTACATCGTGCCGCCGCAGGGTCAGATCGGCCCCATCACCGACACCCAGCGCCAGCGGGCCATGCAGACCTCGCTCGTCGCCGGCGTGTACGACAAGGTCGTCGACCGCGAATCCGCCCACGAAACCCTGAAAGCGCGCACCGAACAGGCCGCGCAGGCGGCCGAGGCCGAAGCGCAGGCCAGAGCGGAGGCCAAGGCCGCGAAGCAGACCGGATCGGCAGGTGGCAGCAGCGTGGGCGGCGTCCTGGGCAGCGTGCTCGGCGGCGTCGGCCGCCGCGAAGGCGCAGTCGAAGCGCTCGCCAAATCCGCCGCACGCGCCATCGGCAGCCAGGTCGGCCGCTCGATCATTCGCGGGGTGCTGGGGAGCATATTCGGCAAGCGTTGAACACTGCGCGTTCAACGCAGATGCAAGAGACAAGATTCAAGATGCAAGGAAAGCCTTGTCGCTTTTCACTTGCCTCTTGTATCTTGAATCTCGAATCTGATCAGGCAAACAGCCGCGCCAGCTCCGCCCCGGGATCGTCGGCGCGCATGAAGGCCTCGCCCACCAGGAAGGTGTTCACGCCATGGCCGCGCATGCGCGCCACGTCGGCGGGCGCGAGGATGCCGGACTCGGTGACGACGATGCGTTCGGGGCCGATCTTCGGCAGCAGGCCCAGCGTGGTGTCGAGGCTCACATCAAAGCTGCGCAGGTTGCGGTTGTTGATGCCTTGCAGTGGCGTCTTCAGCTGGAGCGCAGCGTCGAGTTCTTCGGCGTTGTGCGATTCCACCAGCACCGCCATGCCCAGTTCCATCGCCAGCGCCTCCAGGTCCTGCATCTGCTCGAGTTCCAGCGCGGCGACGATGAGCAGGATGCAGTCGGCGCCCATCGCGCGCGCCTCGTACACCTGGTAGGGATCGATCATGAAATCCTTGCGCAGTACCGGCAGCGCGCAGGCGGCGCGCGCCTGCATGAGGTAACCGGGGCTGCCCTGGAAATACTCCACGTCGGTCAGCACCGACAGGCAGGCCGCCCCGCCCTGCTCGTAGCGCGCCGCGATCTCGGCCGGCCGGAAGTCGGCCCGGATCACGCCCTTGGACGGACTCGCCTTCTTGATCTCCGCGATCACCGCCGGCTTGCCCGCCACGTGCTTCGTGCGCAGCGCGCCGACGAAATCGCGCGGCGGCGTGGCGGCAGCAGCACGTGCGCGCATCTCCGCGAGCGGCACGTCGGTGCGTGCCTCGGCAACTTCGCTGCGCTTGGTGGCGAGGATTTTTTCGAGGATATCGCTCATGACTGACTGAAGCGTCGGTAGTGTTCGAGCGTGTCGCGTGCCGCAAGGCTGGAGATCGCCGTGCGTGCCTGACCGACACCGTCCATCAGGCTGGCCGCGCGGCCGGACACGTAGATCGCGGCGCCCGCATTGAGCGCGACGATGGCCGCGGCACCGGCGTGCCTGTTTTCCAGCGCGGCGAGCAGCATCTCCACCGCCTCGTCCCTGCTCTTCACCACCAGCTCGCTCGCCGCCACCTGCGGCAGGCCGAACAGTCCCGGCTCGAGTTCGTATTCGGTGACGCGGCCGTCCTTCAGTTCGGCCACGGCCGTGGGCGAGGCGAGGCTGATTTCGTCGAGACCTTCCTCGGCGTGCACGACCAGCACGTGATGGCTGCCCAGGGTGTTCAGCACACGGGCAAGCGTGCCGGTGAGGTCGCGATGGAACACACCCATCACCTGGTTCGGCGCGCCGGCCGGATTGGTCAACGGGCCCAGCAGGTTGAACAGCGTGCGCACGCCGAGTTCGCGCCGCACCGGCGCCGCGTGCTTCATCGCGCTGTGGTGGTTGGGGGCGAACATGAAGCCCACGCCGATCGTCTTCACCGCCTCGGCGACCTGTTCCGGCGCGAGATTCACGTTCACGCCCAGCGCTTCCAGCACGTCGGCGCTGCCCGAGGTGGACGACACCGAACGCCCGCCGTGCTTGGCGACGCGCGCGCCGCAGGCCGCAGCCACGAAGGCGGCGGCGGTGGAAATATTGAAGGTGTGCGCGCCGTCGCCGCCGGTACCGCAGGTATCCACCAGATGCTCGACGCCCGCGAGCGGCACCCGGGTCGACAGCGCACGCATCACCTCGGCGGCGGCGGCAATCTCGGTCACCGTCTCGCCCTTCATGCGCAGCGCAACCAGAAAACCGGCGATCTGCGCCGGCGTCCATTCGCCGCCCATCAGCGCGTTCATCGCCGCCAGCATCGCCTCGCGCGGCAGGTCGCGGCGTTCGATCAGGAGCGAAAGCAGGTCCTTGTGCTGCATGCTCATACGCCCTCCCCCCTCAAGGGAGAGGGCGCGGTTTCCTTCAAAAAATTCGCCAGCATCGCGTGACCGTGTTCGGTGAGGATGGATTCCGGGTGGAACTGCACGCCTTCCACCGGCAGGGTCTTGTGGCGCACGCCCATGATCTCGCCGTCGTCGGTCCAGGCGGTGATTTCCAGGCAGTCGGGCAGGGTTTCTCGTTCGATCACCAGCGAGTGGTAGCGGGTGGCGCGGAACGGGTTGGGCAGACCGCTGAACACCCCCCTGTCGAGGTGATGGATCATCGAGGTCTTGCCGTGCATGAGCTCCCTGGCGCGGACGATCCTGCCGCCAAAGGCCTGGCCGATGCTCTGGTGCCCCAGGCACACGCCGAGGATGGGCACTTTGCCGGCGAATGCCTTGATCAGCGGCACCGACACACCGGCTTCGTTGGGCGTGCAGGGGCCGGGCGAAACGACGATGTGATCAGGTTTCAGGTCGGCGATGCCGGCAAGATCGATCTCGTCGTTGCGCACGACCTTGACGTCCTCGCCCAGCTCGCCGAAGTACTGCACGAGGTTGTAGGTGAAGCTGTCGTAGTTGTCGATCATCAAAAGCATGGCGTGTCCTTCGGGCGCGCAAGGCATTACTGCGCACAAGCCCGTGATTATAGCCGTCCGCAGCTTCCTGGGCCGGCTACACGTCCTGGGCAAAAATGAATGCATCAGGCCGCCGGATTTGCAGGGGCCGGGCGATTGACAGTTTCCCGCCGCCCCGGCCAGAATGCCGCCATGGCTCACCTTTCTTCCCTGCCCATCGTCATTCGCCGACTGCCACTGTGCACGTGGCTGCGCATGCGTACGTCCGGGCCCGAGGAAAGCTGATCCCCCAATAACCCCCATTTCCCCGAGAAGGCCGCGGACCCCGCACAGGTTCGCGGCCTTTTTGTTTTTGTCGTCCACACAGGAGTCCACCATGATCCGCATCCGCCCCGCCCTGACCAAACCCGTCCGTTGCCTGTGCCTGGCCTGGCAGCGCCTTGTCCCCCATTCCGTGCATCCGCCCACGACCTGAGCCCAGGAGAGCCCCATGTCCGTTCCCGCCGCCTACCTTGGTGTCATCCTCATCTGGGCCACCACGCCGCTTGCCATCAAGTGGAGCGCGCAGGGCACCGATTTTTCGTTCGCCGTGGCTGCGCGCATGGCCATCGGGCTTGCCGTCGCCGCGCTCGTCCTCGTTGCCTGGCGCATCGGCCTGCCGCTGCATCGCCGCGCCCGCGCCAGTTACGCCGCCGCCGGCCTGGGCATGTTCGGCGCCATGACGCTCGCCTACTGGGGCGCGCAGTACATCCACTCCGGTCTGATCTCGGTGCTGTTCGGCCTGTCGCCGCTGATCACCGGTCTGCTCGCGCTGCTGTGGCTGAAGGACGAAGCGCTTACTCGCGCCAGACTCGCCGGCATGCTGCTGGGCCTGGCCGGCCTCGTCGTCATCTTCGGCGACAGCCACGAACTGGGCGGCAGCCACGCCCTGGCCGGCGTGTTCGCGCTGCTGGCCGCCGTGGTGCTGTATTCCGGCAGTCTGGTCTGGATCAAGCGCATCGGCGACGACAGCCCGCCGCTGGCCACCACCGTGGGCGCACTCGCCGTCGCCCTGCCCCTGTTCGCGCTGGTGTGGTGGTGGAACGCCGATGCCCGCATGCCCGCCGCCGTGCCGCCGCGCGCCGGCGCCGCCATCGTCTACCTCGGCGTGTTCGGCTCGGTGATCGGCTTCGCGCTCTACTACTACGTCATCAAGCACCTGGAAACCGGCAAGGTCGCGCTCATCACCCTCGTCACGCCCGTGCTCGCCCTGCTGCTGGGCAGCGCGGCGAACGGCGAGCACGTCGGCGTGCGCGTGTGGGCCGGCACCCTGCTCATCGGGCTGGGCCTCTCCGTGCACCAGTGGCGGGCGCTGTCCGGCGTGATGCTGGCGCGGAGGCGGTAGGCGTTTGAATGGAATCGCATGAAAAAAATGCATACTGCAGCCAGACATCTCCGGGAGTCAGTCCGCAATACCCGTCGACCGCCCATTCCCCGTGTCGGGCGACTTCGCCGCATCACGCGGCTGGACGCACCTGCGGGGCGCCCCGGCTCAGCCCTTCACAGACATGGGCCGAACCCGCCAGATCTCCCCTGCGTATTCGAGTATGGCGCGGTCCGAGGAAAATCCCCCGATTCGAGCGACGTTGAGAATGGACTTTCTTGTCCACAGCTCGATGTCGCGAAAATGTGCATCGACCTTGTCCTGGCACGCCATGTAGGCACGGTAGTCGGCACAGACGAGGAAGGGGTCGTGCTCCCGCAGCTTGCGGGTCAGCGGCATGAAGAGTTCCCGGTCGCCATGGGAAAACAGGCCCGAGTCGATCAGGTCCAGGGCCTGCTTCAATTCAGCGTCGCCCTCGATGAGTTGCCAGGGCTGATAGCCCATGTTCAAGCTTTCCTGCACCTGGTCGGCGGTCAGCCCGAACAGGAAAAAGTTGTCCGCCCCCACCGCCTCCCGTATCTCCACATTGGCGCCATCCAGCGTGCCGATCGTGAGTGCGCCATTCATCGAGAACTTCATGTTGCCGGTGCCCGAGGCCTCCTTGCCGGCCGTTGAAATCTGCTCGGACAGATCGGCGGCAGGATAGATCCGCTGGGCATTCCTGACGTTGAAATCGGGAATGAACACGACCCGCAGCTTCTTGTTGACCTGCGGATCATGGTTGACCACATCTGCCACGCAGTGGATCAGCTTGATGATCAGCTTGGCCATGCCGTAACCCGGCGCGGCCTTGCCGCCGAAGATGAAGGTTCGCGGCGCACTTTCCAGGTCCGGCTTGTTCTTCAGGCGCCAGTAGAGGCTGACGATGTGCAGCAGCTTGAGATGCTGCCGCTTGTACTCATGAATGCGCTTGGCCTGGATGTCGAACATGGACTCCGGATCGACCTCGATGCCCGTGACTTCATGGATGGTGGCGGCCAGATTCTGCTTGGCTGCAGCCTTGACCTCGCGCCACCTTGCCCGAAAGCCGGCATCGTCCGCCAGCGGCTCCAGGCGCTTCAGCGACTCCAGCCTGCGCAGCCAGTCGCCATCGATGGCTTCCCCGATCAGACGGGCCAGGGGCGGATTGGCCAGCGCAATGAAGCGACGCGGCGTCACGCCGTTGGTCTTGTTGCTGAATTTCTCCGGCCAGAGCGCATGAAAATCGCGCAGGACGGTGGATTTCAGCAATTCGGTATGCAGCCGTGCGACGCCGTTGATGGCAAAGCTGCCGACGGCTGCGAGATATGCCATGCGGACCTGCCTGACAGGCTCTTCCGTGATCAGCGACATGCGCGCGACACGCGCCGCATCGCCGATGAAGCGCACGCGGACCTCGTCCAGAAAGCGGCGGTTGATTTCGTCGATGATCTCGAAATGGCGCGGCAGGGTACGCCGGAACAGTTCCGCAGGCCAGGCCTCCAGCGCTTCCGGCAGGAGCGTGTGGTTGGTATAGGCAAAGCTTCTGCGCGCGATGTCCCAGGCCTGCTCCCAGGGCGTTTCGTGTTCGTCCACCAGAAGACGCATCAACTCGGGAATCGCGATGGCCGGGTGGGTATCGTTCAGCTGGGCGACGAACTTGTCCGGAAAGCGCGCCAGGTCGCCCATGTCCCGCAGCGTGAGGCGAATCATGTCCTGCAGGGAACAGGACACGAAGAAGTACTGCTGCTTGAGACGCAGTTCCTTTCCGACTTCCGGTTCATCGTTTGGATAGAGCACCTTGGTCAGGTTCTCGGCCATGACCATGTCCTCGACCGCACCGTAGTAGTCGCCCATGTTGAACGCCTGGAAATCGAAGACATCCTGCGCCTCGGCTTTCCAGAGCCGCAGATGATTGACGTTGATCACGCCATAACCGAGGACCGGCGTGTCGAATGCAACACCGTACACCGTGTTGCCCGCAACCCACCTGACCCGCAGATGCTCGCGTTCGTCGTGATAGTGCTCGGTGTGCCCCCCGAACTTGACGGGATAGCGCAGCTGCCGGTTGGGCAACTCCCAGGGGTTGCCGTCGCGCAGCCAGGCATCGGTCATCTCCACCTGCCAGCCATCCTTGATGACCTGGGCGAACAGACCGAATTCGTAGCGGATGCCGTAGCCGATGGCGGGGATTTCCAGGGTGGCGAGCGAATCCATGTAGCAGGCCGCAAGGCGCCCCAGCCCCCCGTTCCCCAGGCCGGGTTCCCGCTCCTGCTGCACAAGGGTCTCCAGGTCCAGTCCAAGCTGGCGCAAGGCCTCTTCGAGGTTGTCGCGCAAACCCAGATTGAGGATGTTGTTGCCCAGATGGGGACCGAGGAGGAATTCGGCCGAGAAATAGCAGACGGTCCTGGCATTGTCCCGCCTGTAGCTGTCGACGGTAATGACGAAACGTTCCAGCATGCGGTCGCGCACGGTGTACGCGAGTGCCGTGTACAGGTCGGCAAGATTGGCCTTCTGGAAAGAGCGCCCGGTCAGGTAGAACAGATTGTCGGTGAAGGAACTTTTCAGCGCCTCGACCGAGCGGGCCGCGCGGGTGTGGAGGGATCTTGCTGCGATGTCGGACATGATTCAGGCCATTCAATGTTCAAGCCGTCAGTACGGCCACGTCCATGCGTCCGCCTCAGGCAGGTCGACACCGTTCTCGTACGCGTGATTGCGGCAATCGATCTGCATGTCGCGCAGCTTCTCCTTGACGTGTGCACCGGCCACGCGTAATGCGGGGATGCGGTCGATCACGTCGATGGCGAGGCTGAAACGGTCGATTTCGTTCTGTATGGCCAGTTCCAGCGGCGTATTGATGCTGCCCTTCTCCTTGTAGCCGCGCACATGCATGTTGATATGGTTGTGGCGACGGTAGGCCAGGCGATGGATCAGCCAGGGGTAGCCATGGAAATTGAAGATGACCGGCTTGTCAAGGGTAAACAGACTGTCGAAATCCTTGTCCGTCAGACCGTGCGGATGCTCGCTGGCAGGCGCCAGCTTGTACAGATCCACCACGTTGATGAAGCGCACCTTCAGGTCGGGGAAGTGCTCGCGCAGCAGCACCGTCGCCGCCAGCGCCTCCTTGGTGGGAATATCGCCGGCGCTCGCCATCACCACGTCGGGTTCCGCACCTGCATCGTTGCTTGCCCATTCCCAGATGCCGATGCCCTTGGTGCAATGCTTGACGGCTGCATCCATGTCCAGGTACTGCAGGTGCTTCTGCTTGTCGCACACCATGACATTGATGTAGTCGGTGCTCTCCAGACAGTGGGCGGCGGTCACCAGCAGGGTGTTCACATCCGGCGGCAGGTAGATGCGCGTGACTGCAGGACTCTTGTTCACCACCACATCGAGGAAACCCGGATCCTGGTGGGTAAAGCCGTTGTGATCCTGGCGCCATACCGTGGAGGTGATCAGCAGGTTGAGGGAGGAAACGGGCGCCCGCCATGGCACGTCCTTCGACATCGCCAGCCACTTGGCGTGCTGGTTGAACATCGAGTCGATGACGTGGACGAAGGCTTCGTAGGTGGAGAAGAAGCCATGCCGTCCGCTCAGCAGATAACCTTCCAGCCAGCCTTCCAGCGTGTGTTCGGACAACATTTCCATCACCCGGCCATCGGGTGACAGTTCGCTGCCGTCGGCATCCTCCGGATAGATGTCGGCAAGCCAGGTCTTCTTGGTGACTTCGTACAGATTGTCGAGTTTGTTGGAGGCGTTCTCGTCCGGACCGAATACGCGGAAATTGTCCATGTTATGTGCCATGACGTCCCGCAGCAGCCTGCCCAGCGGACGCGTGTTTTCCGCCGTGATCTTGCCGGGTCCCGGCAATTCGGCAGCGAATTCGCGGAAATCCGGCATGCGCAGCGCACGCCGCAGCAATCCGCCGTTGGCATGCGGGTTGGCGCTCATGCGACGCGTGCCCTTGGGCGCCAGGGCCTTCAGTTCAGGGCGCAGGCGCCCCGCATCGTCGAACAGGGTGTGCGGCTGGTAACTGTGCAGCCAAGCTTCCAGTTGCTGGAGATGCGCCGGGTTGTTGCGCACGTCGGCGATTGGCACCTGGTGCGATCGCCAGAACCCTTCCACTTTCTTGCCGTCCACTTCGCCGGGGCCGGTCCATCCTTTGGGCGAGCGCAGCACGATCAGCGGCCAGCGCGGGCGCCCCGGGATGCCGCTGGAACGGGCTTCATTTTGAATGCGCCGGATTTCCAGCACGCAATGCTCCAGTACCCCTGCCATGGCTGCGTGCATCGTCAGAGGCTCCGAGCCTTCCACGAAATAAGGCGTCCAGCCGTAACCCTTGAACAGGCTCTCCAGTTCTTCATGCGAGATGCGCGCCAGCAGTGTCGGATTGTTGATCTTGTAGCCGTTGAGATGAAGGATGGGCAGCACCGCGCCATCGCGGATAGGATTCAGAAACTTGTTGGAATGCCAGGAGGTGGCGAGCGGTGCGGTTTCCGCCTCGCCGTCTCCCACCATCACGGTCACCAGCAGATCGGGATTGTCATAGGCCGCGCCGAAAGCATGCGAAACGCTGTAGCCCAGTTCGCCACCCTCGTGGATCGAGCCCGGGGTTTCCGGTGTGCAATGACTGCCGATGCCGCCAGGGAAGGAAAACTCCTTGAAGAACTGGCGCATGCCCTCCTCGTCCTCGCCCTTGTTGGGGTAGACCTCGCTGTAGAAACCCTCCAGATATACCGGGGCCAGCACGCCGGGGGCGCCATGGCCCGGACCTGCCAGGAAAATGACATCGAGGTCGTACTTGTTGATCAGGCGATTGAGATGCACCCACGCAAAGCTCAGCCCCGGGCTGGCCCCCCAGTGCCCCAGCAGCCGGCGCTTGACGTGTTCGGGCTGCAGCGGCTGGCGCAACAGGGGATTGTCGCGCAGGAAGATCATGCCCGCCGCGAGGTAGTTGCAGGCACGCCAGTAGGCGTCGATCCGGTTCAGTTCGTCGGCTGGAAGTTCAAGCCTGGAAACGGGTGCGGGCGCATTCATGAAACCCCCCTTGCTGCGTGGTTACCGATCTCGCCATTCTTCGCCGACAAGATGACAAAATGGCGTGGGCTGCGCGCGCTATCCGTTTGCCGTCAATGCCCAGGTGTGGCGGGCGATCACGCATTCCTCGTCTGCCGGAATCACCCATGCGGTCACCCGGCTGTGCGCATGACTGATGCAGGGGCCATGTCTGCGATTGGCTTCGGCATCGAGGTCGATGCCGAGCCAGGCCAGGTGCGTACAGATGGCTGCACGCACCGGCGCCGCGTGCTCTCCGATTCCGGCAGTGAAGACCAGGGCATCGATCCCTTGCAGGGAAACCGCATGACCGGCGATCGCCTGAGCGGTACGGTAGGCGAACAGTTCGAGCGCCTCCCGTGCGGAGGGCTGGTCGCTTGCCAGAAGTGTCCGCACATCGCCGCTGATACCGGAGTATCCGAGCAGGCCCGCGCGGTGGTGCAGGAGTTCGTCCACCTGTACCAGACTCATCCGTTCTTCCCGCTGCAGGTAGAGCAGCACCCCGGGGTCGAGGGTGCCGCAGCGGCTGCCCATGGGAATTCCGTCGAGCGGCGTGAAGCCCATCGAGGTCTCCACACTCCGACGCTGGCTCAGGGCACACAGGCTTGCGCCGTACCCCAGATGCGCGACCACCACCCGACCTTCCGCGGCTGCGCCCAGGTAATCCGGCATCACGCCTGCAATGTGCTCGTACGAGAGGCCATGGAATCCGTAGCGGCAGATCTTTCCCGAGGCCAGATCGCGCGGCAAGGCGAAGCTTTGTGCGCGCGGCGGAAGCGTGCGGTGAAACGCGGTATCGAAGCAGGCGACCTGCGGCAGGCCCGGACGCAGTCCGGCAAGTGCACGGATGGCCGCCAGATTGTGCGGCTGATGCAGGGGGCTCAGGGGAATCAGGCGTTCCAGCTTCTTCAGTATCCGTTCGTCGACCCGCACGGGGTGCGTGAAATCGGCCCCGCCATGCACCACGCGATGGCCGGCAGCGTGCAATTCCAGATCGGGGTGTACGTCCAGCACCTTCTCGAACAGCAGTGCGAGGGCCTGCGCATGACTGGCCGTCGTCACCGCCTCATCAAACAGGCAGCCCGCATCGGCGCCCTGGAACAGCCGGAAGCGTCCAACCTGCCCGATTGCCTCGATGCTGCCGCGGTACAGCGCACCCCGGGTGAGCGCCGCGTCTGCAGGGTACACGGCGAACTTGAGGCTGGAGGAACCGGCGTTGAGAATCAGAATCGCATCGTTCATGTCTGCACCGGCTCGTTCAGGCAAGCGGAAAACTGCTCCACGACGCCGCATCTTATGACGCGATTGTGACCACCGCTCGACAGCCGCCCGCGCGCCGGAAAGGGCCGTTTCACGCCGCGTTCACATTGTGCAGGCAAAGTGCAATACTGCAACCGAGTAAAGCCTGCCCGAGGAGAATCCCGTCTTGATCGAAGTCCGCATCCACGGTCGAGGTGGCCAGGGCAATGTGGTCGCCGCCTATCTGCTGGCCACGGCGGCGATCGACGAAGGCCATTTCGGCCAGGCCTTCCCGGCTTTCGGTGCGGAACGGCGCGGCGCCCCGGTGGTGGCCTTCGTCCGCATTGCGGGGCAGGTCCTGCGGCGGCATAACCAGGTCCTGCATCCCGATTTCCTCATCATCCAGGATCACGCCCTGCTGCACGTGCCCGGCGTGCTGGACGGTCTGCGCCCCAACGGCGGGATCCTGGTCAACACCACGCTGGACGTCTCCGCGCTGGAAGCACAGCTGGGGCGTGCCGCGATCGCGCTGCCCGCGACCCAGCTGGCCAAGGCGCATCTCGGCCGGCCGGTTCCCAATACCGCCCTGCTGTCCGCCTTCCTGGCGCTGACGCAGATGCTGCCGATGCACGCGCTCGCCGGCGCGCTCGGGCAGAAATTCAAGGGCGAGCTCCTCGAGCGCAACCTGCGCCTGATCGAAGCCGCCGCGCAGCAGGTGCCGGCCGGCCTGTGGAAGGAGGTCGCCCATGCGACAGGCGCTTGAAGGCTCGCAGGCCATCGCGCGGGCGGTCGCGCTGTGCCGGCCGCAGGTCATCGCGGCCTACCCGATCACGCCGCAGACCCACATCGTCGAGAACATCGCCAAGCTGGTTGCCGACGGCAGGCTGGCCTGCGAATTCGTCAGCGTGGAAAGCGAGTTCTCCGCTGCGTCGGTGGTGCTGGGCGCGGCGGTCGCCGGCAGCCGCACCTACACCGCCAGCGCCTCGCAGGGCATCCTGCTGATGGGCGAGGTGCTCTACAACATCGCCGGCAGCCGCGTGCCCGTCGTCATGACCTGCGCCAACCGCGCGGTCAGCGCCCCGCTGTCGATCTGGAACGACCAGCAGGATTCGATGGCGGTACGCGACGCCGGCTGGATCCAGCTCTACTGCGCCGACAACCAGGAAGCGGTCGACACCACCATCCAGGCCTACCGCATTGCCGAACGCACCGAACTGCCGGTGATGGTGTGCGTCGACGGCTTCACCCTGACCCACACGCTGGAGCCGATCGACCTGCCCACGCAGGAACAGGTCGACGCCTTCCTGCCGCCCTACCGCTTCTCGCGCACGCTCGACCCGCGCAGGCCGATCAGCATGGGCACGCTGGTCTCGCCCGATTTCTATCCCGAAGCCCGGCATGCGCATCACCAGGCGCTCCTGAAGGCCGCCGACGCGATCCTTGCAGCCGATGCCGACTGGCATGCGCAGACCGGCCGCAGCCACGGCGGCCTGCTCCAGGTCGAGGGCGATGCCGACGCCCGCATCGCCATCCTTTCACTGGGGTCGGTATGCGGCACCCTGGCGGATGCGCGTGAAATGCATCCCGAACTGGGGCCGGTCAAGCTCATCCGCCTGCGGGCCTTCCGCCCGTTTCCCGCCGAATCGCTGCGCGAAGCCTGCGCGGGGCTCACCGACCTGGTGGTGCTGGAGCGCGCGCTCTCGCCCGGCGGCGGCGGAATCGTCGGCGCGGAGGTCAAGGCCGCCCTGTTCGATATGCCCGCTCCACCGCGCGTACACAATTTCGCCGTCGGCCTGGGTGGCCGCGACATCCCGCTGGAAACCTACCCGCGCCTGCTGCAGGCCGTCGCCACGCAGGCCCCCCAGCCCTTCGCCCTGTTCGACGTCGATCCCGGCAAGCTGCCGGTGGAAGACCGCTGAACGCAAACCGGAAGCCCATGCGCATGAACGCGACCCCCGAAACCCCGATCCCGCTTGCCGACCTGCGGCGCAGCCAGCCGCGCTTCCAGGGCATCGAATCCGGACACCGCGCCTGCCTCGGCTGCGGCGAGGCGCTCGCCGCCCGGCTGGTCACCGAAGCGGCCGGCCCCGACGTGATGATCGCCAACGCCACCGGCTGCCTGGAAATCTTCACCACGCCGTGGCCGGAATCGGCCTGGCGCCTGCCCTGGATGCATTCGCTGTTCGAGAACACCGGCGCCATCGCTGCCGGCATGGAGGCCGCGCTGAAGGCACAGGGCAAGTCGACCAAGGTGCTCGCCTTCGGCGGCGACGGCGGCACCTTCGACATCGGCTTCCAGTCGCTGTCCGGCATGCTCGAACGCGGGCACAACGTGCTCTATGTCTGCTACGACAACGAGGCCTACATGAACACCGGCATCCAGCGTTCCAGCTCGACCCCGCACGCCGCGATGACGACGACCTCGCCGGCCGGAAAGGAACGCATGGGCAAGCGCCACCTGAAGAAGGACATCCTCACCATCATCGCCGCGCACCACATACCCTATGCCGCCTCGGCCTCGGTCGCCTATCCGAGCGACATCCGCAAGAAGGTGCGGCGCGCGATGGAAATCAACGGCCCGACCTTCCTGCTGATCCACTCCCCCTGCCCGCTCGGCTGGGGCCACGACGGCGCGCTCAGCATCGAGGTGGCACGGCTGGCAGTGCAGACCGGCCTGTTTCCGCTGATCGAGCTGGAACGCGGCGAGCTCATCGGTGCCATGCCGATCCGCCAGCCCCGGCCGGTGACCGACTACCTGGGCCTGCAGCAGCGCTTCAGCCACCTGTTCAAGGACGACCCGCGTGCGCGCGAGGAACTGGAACACCTGCAGGCGCTGGCCGAACGCAACATCGAGTACTACGGCCTCAAGGGCCTGCACGACGACCCGCGCGACAGCGAAGGTGCGGACACCGTGCGGCGCGGCGGCCAGCGCTGGGCATGATGGAGCGGCAGCGATGACCGAACTGACCCGCGGCGCCTACGCCCTGCCCGGCACCACGCTGGCCTTCAAGACCGGCACCTGGCGCGTGCAGCGGCCCGTCCACCACTACCGCCCGGCGCCCTGCCACCACGCCTGCCCGGCCGGAGAAGACGCCCAGGCCTGGCTCGGCCTGCTGGCGCAGGGCCAGCCGCAACGCGCCTGGGAAGCGATCGTCGGCGCCAACCCCCTGCCGGCGATCACCGGGCGGGTCTGCCACCACCCCTGCGAATCCGCCTGCAACCGCGGGCAGTACGACGAAGCCATCGGCATCCACGGCGTCGAGCGTTTCCTCGGCGACGAAGCGATCCGGCACGGCTGGGCCTACCCGGTCGCGGCCCTCGGCGCGGATGCACCCGTCGTCGCCGTCGTCGGCGCCGGCCCGGCCGGCCTCTCGGCCGCCTACCACCTGCTGCGCGGCGGCTACCGCGTCGATCTCTTCGACAGCCTGCCGCTGGCCGGCGGCACCTGCCGCATGGCCATACCGCCCTACCGCCTGCCGCGCCCCGTCCTGGATGCCGAAATCGAGCGACTGCTGGCCAGCGGCATCCGCTTCAGGCCCCAGCAGCGGCTCGGCCGCGACATGGCGCTCGACGAACTGCGGCAGGACTACGGCGCCGTCTTCCTCGCCCCCGGCACCCAGAAAAACCGCGAATGGAGCATCGACGGCGTGGTGCCGCGCGACCTGCACGTGGGGCTCGACCTCCTGAAGGAATGGATGACCGTCGGCTCGATGATCCAGGCGTCCAGCGTCGCCATCATCGGCGGCGGCAACACCGCGGTGGACATGGCGCGCGTGCTCAGGCGCTGCGGCGTGCCCCAGGTCCACATCGTCACCCACGAATCGCTGCCCGGCGCAGGCGTCGATCCCGGCGACGCGATGCGGGCGATACCGCGCGAAATCGCCCAGGCGCAGGAAGAGGGCGTCATCATCCACCCGCACCGCGGCATCCTGCGGCTGATCCTGCGCGGCGAGCGCACGGTCGGGATCGAAATGGCACACATGAAAAAGCTGCCGCGTCCCGACGGCAGCATCCAGCGCGTCGTCTTCGAGGGCACCGAAACCGTGCTGCACGTCGACCAGGTGATCCCCGCCATCGGCCAGGAAGTCGACGGCTTCGGCATGGACGACCTGCTCGACCGGCAGGCCTTCTTCGCCCCCGATGCCGAGGGCGCCCTGCCCGGCCACCCCGGCGTGTATGCCGGCGGCGACGCGCGCCCCGGCCGCGGCTCCGTCAGCGCCGCAGTCGGCGACGGCCGCCGCGCCGCCGCCGCAATCGACCGCTTCCTGCGCGGCATCGCGCCCCCGGCAGAACAGGCTGTCGAGGCGCTCGCGTTCAGCCAGCTCAACCTCAACTACTTCGAGCACGTGGCACGCCTCGAGCCCCCCATCCTGCCGCCCGGGCAGCGCAGCGGGCACGCCGAAATCGAAGGCAGCCTCGATGCCAACCAGGCGGACCACGAGGCCGGCCGCTGCCTTTCGTGCGGCAACTGCCTCGCCTGCGACAACTGCTGGACCCTGTGCCCCGACAGCGCCGTCCTCAAGGTCACCGAACGCGCCGAGGACGGCTCGCACTACGTCTTCGACTACGACTACTGCAAGGGCTGCGGCCTGTGCGCGCGCGAATGCCCCTGCGGCTTCATCGCCATGCAGGAAGAGAGCTGAGCCCTGCCGGCGTGGGCGCAGCGCAGCCTGTGCGGATGATGATCGGCAGGGCTGCTGTGGGGTTGATTGGCAGGCGATCCGGCTAGTGATGGTAGATAGTATCTAAGGCAGGAAATCGGCCTGAATGGTCATCCGCCAAGTTAACCTGGGCATCCGCCAATGGTGCGCGACCACACGTTCACTTACCGACAAACTTTCGACCATCGACGACGACGTCCGTAACACTCAGAATCTGCGCCAATTAAGTCTTTTCAGCCCGGATAGCCTCGAATATCTCCCACGCCAGAATCGGAAACGCGGTGCGCTGGAACTCGCCGTCATCCATATACCGGGTGACGATCTTGTCGTTCTCCGACATGCGCTGAATCATCAGGTCTTCGATCAACTTGCGCACCCCCAACTGAAACTTGTCCAGCGGGTTGGCCATTGCGGTCTGAATCACCTGCTGGTTGGCCGTCGCCCGCGCCTTGATCTGCTCGAAGAACAGGCGGTCTTCCTCGGTGAATGCCGTGCCAAAGCGCTCGTTCAGCACCTGGATAATCTCGGAAAGCGGCGCCTTTTCATCCTTGGCCTTGCCGGTTCCCACCTCCGTTGGACTGTAAACCGCCTCGGGTTCGCCCACCTTCAAATCGATCGGCCCGCTGGAAACGCGTTGCAACCGGTAATACTGCAACTCCACCTCGTTGCCGATCTTAACCACCGTGTTGTCGCGATCCATCGGCAAATGCGGCAGCAGGAAGCGAGCGTAGCTGTAGAGCATCTCCAGATCCTGGTCCCCATAGGGCAGGATCTGGCTCAGAAAGGAATACATCCGCACATAGCCGCCCAGCTTGTCGCGGAATGCGCTCCTTACCTGCTCGTCCTCAATGGCCTTGAAGCGGTCCACCGCCGGCTGCAAATGCCGCTGCATGTGTGCGTGATCGGCTGGGTTCTGGCGATCCGGCGCACGGTAGAAGATGCGGGCGAAGGCCTCGACCTCGCTCCAGTGGTACAGCTGCATCTGATCCAGTTCGTGCTTGATACTCGGAAGCATCTCGGGATTCGCCGATTCCTGCAGGCTGGTCGAATCGAAATAAGGCTTGAAGGCGGCGTAGATGTCTTCCGGCTTGTTCACGAAATCAAGCACGAAGGGCTCGTCCTTGCCCGCGATCTTGCGGTTCAGGCGCGACAGTGTCTGCACCGCCTGCACGCCGTCCAGCCGCTTGTCGACATACATCGCCACCAGCAGGGGCTGGTCGAAACCCGTCTGATACTTGTTGGCAACCAGCAGCACCTGATAGTCGCTGGAGGCGAAACGTTCGGGTAACTGGCTCTCCGGAATTGGCTTGCCGGTGACGACATCCGGGTTCATGCCCGGCTCGGTGTATTCGATGCCGGTGTCCGGGTCTTTCACCGTCCCGCTGAAGGCCACCAGCGGCCGAATGTCGGTGTAGCCGTTTTCCGCCAGATACTGCTCGAAGGCCAGTTTGTAGCGCACCGCCTGGATGCGGCTCGCCGTCACCACCATCGCCTTGGCGCGACCGCCGAGCTGGTGGCGGGCATGCTCGCGGAAGTGCTCGATCATCACTTCCGTCTTCTGCTCGATGTTGTGCGGATGCAGTTCCTTGAACTTGGCCAGCGCCCGGGCGCCCTTCTTCTTCGGGATGGTCGGGTCGTCCTCCACCAGCTTCACGAATCTGAACCAGGTGCTGTAGGTCGTGTAGTTGCGCAACACGTCGAGGATGAAGCCCTCCTCGATGGCCTGGCGCATCGAATAGGTATGGAAGGCTTCGCCGTTGCGGCCGAACAATTCCAGCGTCTTGCCCTTGGGCGTCGCGGTGAAGGCGAAGAAGCTCAGGTTCTTCTGCTGGCCGCGCGAGGCCATGATCTGGTTGAGCCGGTCTTCCCAATCCGGCTCTTCCTCGCCATTGCCCGCCGCCTGATCGTTGTTTGCGCCGAGGATCGCCTTCAGTTCTCGCGCTGTTTCGCCGGTCTGACTGGAATGGGCCTCATCCACGATCACCGCGCAGCGCCGCGCCGCGATGGCCGCCTGCCAATCCTTGGCTTGCTGCTTTTCTTCGTCGCTGGCCTTGTCCTGGTTTTCCGCACCGGCCGCGTGCAGCAGACCGCGCAGCACGAAGGGAAACTTCTGCAGCGTGGTGATCACGATCTTGGTGCCGTCGATCAGGGCAGCCGCCAGTTGCTTGGCATCCTGGTCAATCGCCTTGACCACGCCCTGGGCGTGCTCGATCTGGTAGATCGCATCCTGCAATTGCTTGTCCAGCACCTTGCGGTCGGTGATCACCACCACGCAGTCGAACACCTTCTGATCCTGCGCGTTGTGCAGGCTGGCCAGCCGGTGCGACAGCCAGGAGATGCTGTTGGTCTTGCCGCTGCCCGCCGAATGCTGGATCAGGTAGTTGTGCCCGGCCCCTTCGTCGCGGCTGGCGGAAATCAGCGCCCGCACCGCGTCCAGTTGGTGATAGCGCGGGAACACCATCTTTTCCGTGGTGACCAGCTTCTTGCCGCCGCGCCCGTCGTCCACCTTCTGCTCGTCCTTCTCGATGAACAGGAAATGGCCGAGGATGTCGAGAAAACTGTCGCGGGCGAGCGTCTCTTCCCAGAAGTAACCGGTACGGTAGCCGCTCTTGTGCTGTGGATTGCCCGCGCCGCATTGCACCTGGCCCGGATGGCTGCCCCGGTTGAAGGGCAGGAACACGGTCTTGTCCTTCGCCAGCCGCGTCGTCATGTGGACTTCGTCCGGGTCGGCGGCGAAATGCACCAGCGCCCGCTTCTTGAAGTCGAACAACGGCGCACGCGGATCGCGGTCGGCCTGGTACTGCTTCACCGCATGCCGCCAGCTCTGGCCCGTGCCGGGGTTCTTCAGCTCGATGGTCGCCACCGGCAGGCCATTCACCGCCAGCACCATGTCCACCGTGCTGTGGTCGCCGGGATGGCAGGGCACCTGCCGCGTCACCGTAACCTGGTTCCGGGCATACAGTTCCAGCACATCCGGCGAGAGCCCGTGGGCCGGCTTGAACCAGGCCAGGCGGAATAACTTGCCGTAGAACTTGAAGCCGTGCCGCAGCACGTGCAGGCTGCCCTTGATGTCCAGTTCCTTCACCAGCGCATCGAGCAGCATCGGCCGCAGATTGTCGCCGTGCAGCCCGGCCATCTCGGTCCAGAGCTTGGGCTGGGTGGCCTCGATGAAGGCGAACGCCCGCGCCGGGAACAAGGCCCGCGCCTGGTCCCATTCGGCGTTGGTGCCCGGCTGCCAGCCGCCGGTGACCAGCATTTGTTCGAGGTAGGATTCGAAGGCGCTTTCGCTGGTCTGGCTCATGAATCCGCTCCTGGCGTCAAATAGGAAATAGCCCGCACGGCAAACGCATGATGTTGATTTTCTTGAGTTTTGTTCATTGCCACAGGACTTGGATGCCCCCGCCAGTCAAATAGCCGTCAAATAGAAAACCTTCAGGCCCAATACGGCAGGTATTTGGCATGCCGCCGTCCCTGATCCGGATCAAAGGGCTTGACCAACCCCTCTGCCTGAGCCTCCTTGATCACCCGTGTCACCATGGCGCTGTTCTCCGGCGCAATGCCGAACCGTTCGCGCAGGCTGGCGTTGGTCATGGGGTCGCGTTGCACGTAGCGTAAGCAGGCGTGCAGGTAACAGGCGCGAGAGCGATCCCGGCTGTCCATGTCCTTGTACGCCATATGGGCAAAGAGCACGGCCCGCGTTGAGCCTTCCAGGGTTTCGAAGCTCGGAGCGGGCAGCTGGTAAAACTCCGTTTCGAAAACCACCTTATCCACCCCGCTGCCGCGCTCCTCACAGATGCCGACTCGTCGCATAAACGAGGCCAATGCCTCGTTACGCGAACGCGGCGGGCTGTCGAGGAAACGCTCCGTCTTCACCAGTGGCAAGCCGGGATTGGTAATTTCCATGCGATCGGCAAACACCTCGACCATCGGCCCCGCGCCCGTCACCGCGAAATCCTGATGGATCAGGGCATTCGCCATCAACTCTCGAACGGCCAGTTCGGGATACATCGGAACCTCGCGACGCAAGGCTGTTCCCATCACCTCATTGCGAGGCAACAGCGCGTTCAGGTAATCAATCAAGCCTTGGAAGCCTGCCGCATAACCCTTGCGTCCTACCTGTTCGCGAACGGTCTTGATCCGTCCCCTGCCTTCGTAAAGGACAACGCGCGCCGCCTTGCGGGCCAGGCCGCGAAATCGATGCAAATCCTTGGCGAACAGGATCGCGCCAAGATTCGTCACATCCCAGCCGCCGGCCGGATTGCGAACCAGCATGGCATCCTCCTCCAGCCGGGCGAGGATGCCGGACTGGTCCGCAGGCAAGGGCAGCTTCAGCAGATCGAAATAAGCCGGGTAGTCGAGCAGCGCCAAGGCATCGGGTGCGGCCAGGTTTTCCGCCGCCCGCATCGCCTCGAACGGCGTCCGGTCGAAGATGCGCCATAGCGCGCGTTCCAGTTCAGGGTAGTCCTTGAGCGGCTTCTTGTAAGAGCCGACGCGAATCAGTTCCTTGCCGGCAAACTGCGTCGGCTTGCCCACGGCCGCCGGAATCTCCAGCAGCACGACGGACTTGTCGTCGACCGTCAGTGCAAAGAAGCGGAAATGCAGCCGCGGGCTCAGCATCCGCAGCAGCCAGCTTTCCAGTTCCTCGCCGCCCTTGCGCGCCGCACCCGGAACGAAAGTCGTACCGACAATATCGTGCGTTTCGTCGGCAACGCCCCAAATCACATAGGCATTCGCCTTGCCATCCAGCGCGGCGGCATTGGAAAGCGCGGACAGGTATTCGCCGATCTCGTCGGGGTTCTCGTTGTTCTCCTTGAACTCCACCCACGTCGTCTCGGCCGGCAGCTTGCGCAGTTCGTTGACCAGGCCAAGCAGATAGCCTTCGTCGCGATCCAGCGTCATGCGGCCTCCTTCTCGGCCTGGCAGTTGCGCACGTCGATCTTGCCTGTGACGGCCGAGGTGATAAGGGCTTGGCGGTATTCGGTGAGGCGAGAAATTGCCGTTTCGACTTTGCTTATGAGTAGATCAAGCGCACTTACCTCTTTTTCGAGGTATGCGCAGATATGGCGTTGTTCGTCGGCAGGTGGCAGGGCGATGGCAAAGCTGTAAAGGTTATTAACCGTCAGTTGGTTGATCGTTGAAGTAAGAAACGCCCCAGACTGAAAAGTAAACAAATCCGAGTTGAATACCCAATACAGATACTCCGACATCTCACTTCGAAAAACCGTCATGAAAGCCCCAAACGTCATGCCCTCAGACCGTCGATCAATCTTGGCATTCTTCCCAATCAAGGCGCGACTTCCATTTCTTGAACAAATAAGAATGTCACCGGCACGAGTACGGAGGTGCTTCGGTATAGCCTTCTTCACATACACGTTGTCATCGAGTGTGATTTTCCCGGCCTGCACATTGGATGATCTGAGAACAAGCGTCCCGTCCTCTTCGTCCGAAACGTCTCCCGGCTCATATGTCAGTCCGATTACGGCTTCGCCAATGTGGCGAAGCCGTTTGACAGCCCAGTGACTCGGGATCGTTCCAAGCCACTCCACCCCCGAATCCTTCATCTCAGGATTCGGCTCCAGTCCAGCCGCCTTGGCCGCCTCGGGCGGCAGGCCGCGGGTGACGGTGCGGGCGATCAGGGCGCTGCGCTTTTCCTTGAGCTTGTCGATGAGCTGCCGCTTCTTCGCCACCAGCGTGTCGATCTGCGCGGTCTTGGCGTCGAGGAAGCGGACGATAGCTTGTTGTTCTTCGAGGGGTGGCAGCGGTACTTCGATACACGATACATCGGTCGGGTTGGTCGCCGGATAACTCACTCCCACCGAACGAGACACAACAGTTTCAATAAAGTATGACGAGCGTAGGCAATGCGCGAGAAATTTTGGTGCGGCTCCCCTGGGACGTACCACCGCGAATCCGGTAGAAACAACCAAGTTTTCTTCAGGCTGCTCAATCGGTGCGACTGCCCGAAGGTAGGTGCGAACTGTCGAAACAATGGTGTCGCCATCCCGAACGATTCGCCGTGCTCTCGAAGGAGCGTTCTCGAAAATTATTGGTTCCTTCTTTTGAATGCCTTCGGTGGCATCGACACTGCCAATATCCACATACAGCAACTCATATTCCGGGTCGGTCGTTTCCGGCAGAGCTTCGTCGTTAATCGAGCTCACGTACTTGAGCCGTTTCACGGACCAGTTCGCAGGAATCTCGCCCAGCCAAGATGCCGGTTGGGTCATGCCTCGCCCCCCTGCGCCTCAATCCGCGCCCGCGCCGTCTCGACGGCGTCATGCAGCTTGCGTCGCAGCACATCGGGCGGCGGCCGCTCGGTCAGGCAGGCCTGGGCGAATTGGACCATGCGCCGCAGATTTTTCTCGGCAAAGCCACGCCCGTACTCGCCCACCAATTGTCGCGACAGTGTCGAGACAATCTGCTCGCCATAGGCGGCACGCTCGCCGCCGAGCACGTCCGCGTGAATGCGCTGGCCGATGCGCCAGTACATGAGAGTTAGTCCGGCATTGACTGCGACGGCGGTTTGTTGGCGCGCCTGCTCGATGAGCGCGCGAATGTCGGCCAGCAGGTTGGCGGTCGGCGGGTCTTGCGCAGGCGTCAGCTCGCTCATGCGGTGACTTCCTTGAGCAGGCGCACGATGTCTTCTTCCAGCGCCTTGATCTCGCCTTCGATGATGCTCAATTCGCGCGGCGGTTCGTAGCGGTAGAAGTGGCGGTTGAGCGGGATTTCGTAGCCGACCTTGGTCTTGCCGTGGTCGATCCAGGCATCCGGCACGTGGGGCAGCACCTCGCGCTCGAAGTAGGCCTGGATGCTCTCCTTGAGCGGCACGTTTTCGGTGTCGCGCAGTTCGGCGTCTGGCTCGGGCTGGCCTTCCCTGTCACGGCAGATTTCGGCGGTTTCATCGCGTTCGCCCAGGGCGTTGATGACGGCCTTGAGTTCGGCAGCCGCCAGGCGCACGCCCAGTTCGCGGTCGATGGGCTTCAAGGCGGTGAGGAAGACCTTGCGGTCCTTGATCATCTCCGGATGGCGCTTGGCGAATTCGGCCAGCAACTGGCGGATGGCCTCCTGTCGCTTTTCGCCGGCGGCGATGTCGATCAGGCGTGCGGCCTCGTCTTTCCTGGCGCTGCCGGCCAGATTCCTGAAGGCCGTTTCGTCCTCCAGCCGGGCAATGCGCTCGGGGGTGGCGTGGAAATTGAGGCGCAGCGGACGCTCCACGGTGATCTTGTGGTAGCCGAAGTCCTCGTTGTCGAACACCTTGCTCACGATCAACGGCTTCCAGGTCTGGCCCTCAGTTGCCACACTCCGCGCATCGTTCGCCGGGGCCGCCGTGGTCACGGTGACCACCTTGCCGTCGCGGTCGAACAGCACCCAGCGGCTGGCACCGTCATGGAACTCGCCATGCAGCGCGGTGATGTCGCCGATGTGATCCGGGTCTTTCGGCTTGTCGTCGGAGGGATCGCCAATGCGCCGGCGTTTGTTGCCGAGGCTTTTTTCCATCTGCACCCAGTGGTTGCGGGCGTCGATCAGCTGCACCTTGCCCTTGCGGTGTGCCTCCTTGCGATTGGTGAGCACCCAGATGTAGGTGGAAATGCCGGTGTTGTAGAAGAGCTGTTCCGGCAGGGCGACCACGGCCTCCAGCCAGTCGTTCTCGATGATCCAGCGGCGGATTTCCGATTCGCCGCTGCCGGCGTCGCCGGTGAACAGCGGTGAGCCGTTGAAAACAATGCCGATGCGGCTGCCGCCGTCGCTGGGACTGCGCATCTTGCTGATCATGTGTTGCAGGAAGAGCAAGGCGCCGTCGTTGATGCGCGGCGTGCCGGCGCCGAAGCGGCCTTCGTAACCGAGATTGTCTTTCTCGTGCTCGATGTAGCGCTGCTGCTGCTTCCATTCCACGCCGAAGGGCGGATTGGCCAGCATGTAGTCGAAGGTGATTTTCTGACCCTGCTCGTCGCGGGCGTGGGCATCCCTGGTAAAGGTGTCGCCCTGGGCGATGTTGTCGGCGTTCTCGCCCTTGATGAGCATGTCCGAGCGGCAAACGGCCCAGGCCTCGTCGTTCCAGTCCTGCCCGTACAGCAAGGGCTTGGCTTCGCTGTTGAGTTCGCGGATGTATTTCTCGGCCACGGAGAGCATGCCGCCCGTGCCGCAGGCCGGGTCGTAGATGGTCTTCACCACGTGGCTGCGTCGCAGGTCCTGTTCGGGCGAGAGCAGGAGATTGACCATCAGCTTGATGACTTCGCGGGGCGTGAAGTGCTCCCCGGCTTCCTCGTTGGACTGTTCCGCGCCGATACGGATCAGCTCCTCGAACACGTAGCCCATGTGCATCGCGGCCTGATCCGGCGGCATTTCGGGGAAGGACAGGTCGAACCCCGCGAACGCCTGGACGACTTTGAACAGCAGATTCTTCTCCGCCATCTTGGCGATCTGCTGGTCGAAGGCAAAACGCTCCATGATGGCGCGCACGTTGGGCGAGAAACCGTTGATATAGCTGTTGAGGTTGGGCGCCAGGTTGCTGGGGTCGTCCAGCAACGAGTTTCTACCCTTTTGCGACGGCGCGAATTCCAGCTTCGAAAGGTTGTAGAACTCGTAGCCGGTGGCGGCCTGCATCTTGCTGCGGATGATGCTTTCCGGCTTGCCCTTGAATTCGTTGAAGGTCGCCAGCGCCTGCGCCTTGGTCGGCGCCAGCAGGCAATCGAAACGGCGCAGCACCGTCAAGGGCAGGATGACCTTGCGATACTCATTGCGCTTGTACGGGCCGCGCAGCAGGTTGCAGATTTGCCAGATGAGGCCGGCAAGCTGGCGGTGGGTTTCGGTATTCAATATTCTCCCTTTTGCTTGCCACTGGGCGGCAAGCGCTTCTCTTGGCTGATCCCGGCGTGGATACCACTGCACAATCATAACGGAGCAAAAGCTTGGGGCGGTAGCGCATACATCGAAGCTGAGGTAGCGCCAACTTTTTTAGCCATGACCACTGAACGACCAGTTGCTGCCTTTGGCGGTGACATACCCTAACGCCAGGTGAGGCCGAATTCCCGCCCCTCCCAAACAAGCCTCTCTCCCTCGCCCGCACCGCAATTCCTCCACCCCGACGGCGCGGCTCCTGACCACGCCTCGCCTGCCTCCGCCAGCCTCCGCACCCGTGCCCGTCGCACCCCTCCGCAGCACCGGTCGCACGACACCAAAAATGTAACAAAGGCTCCCTAGGATGCGCCGAGGCGTAGCGAAGTAGGCCCAGGTCACACCCTCACCCAGAGCCCGCCAACCCGGCAGCCACACGCGGCACCGACCGGGATTTCCATTTCATACAGAAACAGGAGAGCACAATGAGCAGCAAGCTTCATCCGGATGGCAAATCGAATCCCCATGACACCGTTGCCAACACGTCGGGCAACGAGTCGATCCTCGATCTGATCGAGCAGCGCGAAATCAACCGCCGCGGCTTCCTGAAGTATTCCCTGGGCGCCACCGCCGGCGTCACTGCCGCCGCGGTGCTGGGCAGCAACGTGGTGGACGGCATGACCAACGTCGCCGAGGCCAAGCATTTCGGCCCCGCCGCACCCCAGAACGGCATCGGTTTCGAATCGGTGCCCGCCAACGTGGCGCCGATGACGGATGCGATCACGGTGCCCAACGGCTACACCGCCCGGGTGCTGGTGTCCTGGGGCGATTCCCTGAACCGCAAGCCCGACTGGGACACCGCCGGCGCCATGACCAAGGCGGTGCAGGAATACTGCTACGGTGCGCACACCGACGGCATGCACTACTTCCCCTTCCCCGGCCCGCTGGGCAACAAGCGCGGCCTGCTGGTGACCAACAGCGAGTACTGCGATCCGGGCCTGGTGTGCGACACGCTCACCTACGGCACCGACACCATCACCCAGGACATGGTGGACGCCCAGCTGGCGGCCCACGGCGTCAACGTGGTCACCGTCGGCCAGCAGTTCTTCGGCAAGGATCGCGGCATGTGGGAGATCGAGCGCCTGTCGCCGTTCAACCGCCGCATCACGGGCTACACCCCCTGCAAGATCAGCGGCCCCGCCGCCGGCCACGCCCTGATGAAGACGGATGCCGACCCCACCGGCACCAAGGTGCTGGGCACCCTGAACAACTGTTCCATGGGCTACACCCCCTGGGGCACCTACCTGGCCTGCGAAGAAAACTTCAACGGCTACTTCGGCGCCAACGGCAGCTTCACCCAGACCACCATGGAAAAGCGCTACGGCCTGACCGCCACCGGCTTCGGCTATCGCTGGCATGAAGCCGATCCGCGCTTCGATATCAACGCCAACCGCAACGAGCCCAACCGCTTCGGCTGGATCGTGGAGATCGATCCCTGGAATCCCCGCTCCACCCCCATCAAGCGCACCGCGCTGGGCCGCACCAAGCACGAAGGCGCGACCGTGGTCGTGGGCGACGACAACACCGTGGTCGTCTACTCGGGTGACGACGAGCGCAACGACTACGCATACAAGTTCGTCTGCGCAAAGAAGATGAACCCCAAGAAACCCAAGGCCAACCGCGACCTGCTGGACAAGGGCACGCTGCATGTGGCCAAGTTCAACAACGACGGCACCGGCCAGTGGATTCCCCTGCTGCCCGGCACCATCGGCGTGGACGGCGTGGCCCTGCGCGACAATCCCAACTTCGCCGGTGCGAACGACGACGAAGTGCTGGCCCTCATCCTCATCAAGACGCGCATGGCCGCCGATGCGGTGGGCGCCACCATGATGGACCGCCCCGAGTGGATCACCGTGCATCCCACCACCCGTGAGATGTACATGACCCTCACCAACAACAGCCGCCGCGGCAACACCCCGGTCACCAGCAACAACCCCAATGGCTCCACCTCCGCCGGCGGCGCCAACCCGCCGGTCGATGCCGCCAACCCGCGTCCCGACAACGACTACGGCCACATCATCCGCTGGCGCGAAAACGGCGGCGACGTGGCCGCCACGGGCTTCGAGTGGGACATCTTCGTGCAGTGCGGCGACAAGCTGTCCACCAAGACTCTCGGCGCCAGCTACACCGCGGGCGAGTTCGGCGGCCAGACCGTCGGCTACAAGGGCAACATCGTCGGCGACGACTACGGCGCACCGGATGGCGTCTGGATCGACAAGCACGGCCGCCTGTGGATCGAGACCGACCAGGGCGGCGACGCCACCGGCGACTGGGCGAACATCGGCGGCAACATGCTGCTGTGCGCCGACATCGCCACCGGCGAGACCAGGCGCTTCCTCACCGCGGTGCCCTACTCCGAGGTGACCGGCGTGATCACGAGCCCCGACGGCCGCACCATGTTCGTCGGCATCCAGCACCCGGGCGAAGACTGGAGCGGCAGCTTCACGGCCAACTCCGCCTGGCCCGACAGCGGCGTGAACGGCCCCACCACGTTCAAGGGCACGACCCCCCTGAAGCCGCGCTCTTCCGTGCTGGTCATCACCAAGGATGACGGCGGCGTGATCGGGACCTGATCGGGCACTGGCATCCGCGTACAAAGGCCGCTTCTGCGGCCTTTGTACTTTGTGGCCAGCGTCAGCCGGCCAGCCGCGCGAGTTTTGCCAGCGCCCGCTCCAGCCTGTCGTCCCACACCCGCGCGCAGGACAGGCGGATGAAATTGCGGAATTTTCCGCTCGCCGAAAACAGCGGTCCCGGCGCGATGCTCACGCCTTCCTTCAGCGCGCGGCGGGCGAGCTCGAAGCTGTCGATCCTGCCGGGCAGTTCCACCCACAGCACGAAGCCGCCCCGCGGCTGCGACACGCGCGTGCCTTCGGGAAAATACTTCATGACGGCATCGCCCATGCGCGCAACGGCGCTGGCGTACTTGCCGCGCACTTCGCGCAGGTAGCGTTCGTAGCGTCCGCTTTCCAGCAGCTCGGCCACGGCAAGCTGCGGTGCGGTAGGACTGGCGATGCTGCTCACGTATTTGAGGTATTCGATGCGTTCGCGGTGTTTACCGGCGGCCACCCAGCCCACGCGCAGGCCGGGCGCGAGGGTCTTGGAAAACGAGCTGCAGTGGATGATGTCGGCGCGCGGCGCCAGGGCCATGCAGGTGGTGGGCCGACGGTGGTCGAACCCCAGGTCGCCGTAGACGTCGTCCTCGATGAGGGGGATGCCGTGCTTGCCCAGCAGGCTGACGAGGGTGCGCTTGCTGGCGTCGGGCATCAGGAAGCCGAGCGGGTTGCTGAAGTTGGGCACGACCACGCAGGCTTTCACCGGCCAGCGTTCCAGGGCAAAGCCCAGCGCGTCCAGCGCCATGCCTTCGCGCGGGTGCGAGGGAATCTCCAGCGCCTCCAGCCCCAGCGATTCCATCACGTGCAGCAGGCCGTAGAAGGCGGGCGATTCCACCGCGACCACGTCGCCGGGCCGGGTGACGGCGCGCAGGGCGAGGGTCAGGGCTTCCTGGCAGCCGGTGGTGATGACGATGTCGTCGGCCGCAATGCGGCCGCCCGCCTCGCTCATGCGGCGGGCGATCTGCTGGCGCAGCTCGGGCGCGCCGGGCGGCATCATGTAGCCGGCCGAGCGGGTGCGCTGCAGGCGCGCCACCCGGGCGAGTGCCTGCGCCACGGCCTGGGTGGGCAGGTAGTCGGGATCGGGCACGGCAGCGCCCAGCTGGACGATGCGCGAGTCGTTGGAGGCCTTGATGAGCGCCATGGCCATGTCCTGCCCGCTCACCAGGCGCGGCCGGGGGGCGGCGGCTTTGCGTTCGGGTTCGATGGTATGCAGGGGGCGGCGCGCGCGCACGTAGAAGCCGGAACGGGCGCGCGCCTCGATGTGGCCTTCGTCTTCCAGCCTGCGGTAGGCGGCCACCACGGTGGCCACGCTCACGCCGCGCTGGCGCGCCACGCTGCGCACGCCGGGGAGACGGGTGCCGGGGGCGTAGTGGCCTTCGGCTATGCGCTGCGCCAGGTCGGCGGCGACGTTCTGGTAAAGCGGCGTCATGGCGGATTCCTTCCGGTACAGTTCGGGCCGTTTGATGGCAGTACAGTTTTCTGGCAATTTAATCTGTGCTGCATCAATTTAGCAATTCTGAATCTGTATTGATAACACGTCGCTGGCTACAGTGGGTTGCAGGACGCGCAACGTCCCCCTTTTCTTTCCAACCGGACTGGAACGCCCATGACGCACCCGACCCCCGACGCCGCCCGTGCCTTTGCCCGGGACTGGATTGCTGCCTGGAATGCGCGCGATCTCGATGCGGTGCTGGCGCACTACAGCGAAGACTGCACCTTCACTTCGCCCTTCGTGGCCCGCTTCGCGGGCGCGCCCGGCGGCAGGCTTGCCGGCAAGGCCCGCCTGCGGGCCTACTGGACGGCAGCGCTGGCCGCCCTGCCGGCGCTGCATTTCGAGCTGGTCGACGTGCTCGCCGGCGTGGACTGCATCACGATCCTGTATCGCGGGCATCGCGGCCTGTCGGCAGAAGTGTTCGAGCTGGGTACGGACGGCAAGGCGGTGCGGGGGACCGCGCTGTACGCCCTGGCGGAAGGATCATGAAGCCGTCCCTGACCGCGTCCCTGGGCGCCCCGCTCGCGGGCGATACCTTACTGGCCCTGGCTGCATACGCGCTGGCGACGACGCTGGCGCCGGGACCGAACACGCTGCTGTTGCTGTCGTCCGGTCTGAACTACGGCCTGCGCCGCACCGGCTGGCATCTGCTCGGCATTCTGTGGGGCACCTACCTCGCGATCTGCCTCGCCGGCGTGGGCCTGGGAGCCCTGTTCCTGGCCGCGCCCGGCATGCAGACCGTGCTCCGGGTTGCCGCAGGCTTCTACATGCTGTGGCTGGCGTACCGGTTCTGGCAGGCCGCTGCGCCGCAGGCAGTGCAGGCGCCGCGGCCCCTCCGCTTCGGCGAGGCGGTGCTGTTCCAGCTGGGCAATCCCAAGGTCTGGCTGATGGCTGCCGCGGCGATCGCGGGCTTCGTGCCCGCAGGCGCGCACTACCTCGAACGCATGCTCGCGGCCGCACTCGTGTTCTGCCTCGCTGCGGCGCCGGGCATCGTGCTGTGGGCGGCAGGCGGTACGGCACTGCAAGCCCGGATGCGCACGCCGTCGCACCTGCGCCGCCTGCGGCGCGGCATGGCGCTGATCACGGCCGCGGCAGCCGGCTTGTTCTGGATGTGAACCCGCCGGCGCCGCGGATACGACGCACCCCATGCGGAACGATCGATCACGCGTACTACCTGCGCCGGGCGCTGCGCTTGCGGCGCCGGGCCGTGCAGGTCTGGCTGGACGCCATGCGCCAACATGTCCTCGGGCTGCGCAACCGGATCACGCAGAAAAAGGCAACAAGGAACACGCCGTGTACGCGATGAACATGCTGGGCCTGATGGCCGACCACAACCGCTGGATGAACCGGAAGCTGTACGCGGTATGCGCACGGCTGTCCGAGGCCGAGCGCACGCGCGATCTCGGTGCGTTCTTCCGCTCGGTGCATGGCACCCTCAACCACCTGCTGCTGGTGGACCGGCTGTGGCTGGGCCGCCTGTGCGATGCGCCGTTTGCGGTGACCGCGCTCGACCAGGAACTGTACGACGACTACGCCACGCTCGAACGCGAGCGCGACAGGACCGATGCCGCACTGCAGGACTATGTCGCGCGACTCGATCCGATGCGCCTGGCCGATTCCGTCAGCTACGTGTCGCTGCTCTCGCAACGACCGGTGACGCTGCCGCTGGGGCTGATCCTGGTGCACCTGTTCCACCACCAGACGCATCACCGCGGGCAGATCACCACGCTGGTCTCGCAACTGGGGTACGACTTTGGCGAAACCGACATGATCTACATGCCGGGTGCCGAGCGGGCATTCGCGGAGGCGTCGGCGCGCGCGACCGGAGGCAGGCCATGACCGGCAGGCTGCCCGTGCTGGACTATCTGCAGCGGCAGCTTGCCGGCAGCCTGCCGGCAGGCGCCACGACGGAAATGAAATATCCGACAGCCATCTCGCAGCTGCTGGGATTTCGCATTGCCGGCATCGACACGGCCTATGCGTGCCTTGAAATGGATGCCGATGCCGACATCCACGGCAATCAGCAGGGAACCGTGCACGGCGGGCTGCTGGGGGAACTGGCGGACGCGGCCATCGGCACGGCGCACTCGACCACGCTGGCATCGGGCGAAAGCTTCACCAGTATCGATCTGCGCATCCAATTCTTCCGGCCAGTGTGGAAGTCGGTGCTCACGGCCACGGCCCGTCCTGTCCAGCACGGCCGCACCATCACGCACTACCAGTGCGAGATCGTGCGCGAGGACGGCAAGCTGGTCGCCCTCGCAGCCGGCACGGTCATGACCCTGCGCGGCATGGCGGCAAACGGCCGCTAAGCCTGCACCGGGAGCCGGCTGAAACCGCAGCCTGCCAGGGGGTCCACCCCGCACGGGCCATGCGCTCAGAACGGGATCGCCACCTTCAGCGTCGCGCTGTGGTCCTCCGTGTTCTCCGAGAACTGTTCGCTGTAGCCCACGGGGGCGCCCTGCAATGCGGGACCTGTTCCGCAATCTTCTTGTGCATGACACGCCCTCCTTGGTGATTTCCGGGTACATGGCCCGGCATGCAGGCCCGGCCCGCGGCCCTACTGACAGCCGATCCGCACCCCTCCTCCTGCCATTTGTTATTTATTTGGAACAGCTAGTCCACTATAGGCCATGGGCTGCGGGACATCGCTACAATCCATCGCTACGGCTGCGGCAGCCACAGGCGGTTTCCCTGAAGCGTCCAACACCCTTCCCCCTCTACAAGGCATGACCATGAACGACCTCACCCGCTGCGCCTGGTGCAGCGCCGACCCGCTCTACCGCGCCTACCACGACACCGAATGGGGCGTGCCGCTGCACGACGAGCGCGGGCTGTTCGAGCTGCTGACACTTGAAGGCGCGCAGGCCGGGCTGTCGTGGTTCACCATCCTGAAGAAGCGCGAAAACTACCGGCGCGCGTTCGACGATTTCGACGCCGAGCGCATCGCGCGCTATACCGAGGCCGACGTGGCGCGCCTGATGGCGGACGCGGGCATCGTGCGCAACCGGCTGAAGATCGAATCGACGATCTCGAATGCACGCGCGACGCTGGCGCTGCGCGAAGCGGGCGGCGGGCTGGACGGCTATTTCTGGAAGTTCGTGGACGGCCGGCCCCTCGTGAATGCGCCAGCGGACCTGAGCCAGGTGCCGGCCAGCACGCCGCTGTCGGACGCGATCAGCAAGGATCTGAAAAAGCGCGGCTTCCGGTTCGTGGGTTCGACCATCGTGTACGCGCACCTGCAGGCGATGGGACTGGTGAACGACCACACGACGGACTGTTTCCGCTATGCCGCACTGACGCACCGTGACGCCCCGCCACGCCACCGGGCCAAGCCCAGATGAAAGCCGAAAACTTCGACCTGTCCCGCTACCTCGACCGCATCGCCTACCGGGGCGATGCGCGGGCCGACCTTGCCAGCGTGCGCGGCATCATGCGCCATCACCTCTTCAGCGTGCCCTTCGAGAACCTGGACGTGCAGGCCGGCAAGGCGATCTCGCTGGTGCCCGAGGACATCGTGGAGAAGATCGTCCACCGCCGGCGCGGCGGCTACTGCTACGAGGTCAACGGCCTCTTCGCGATGGCGCTGGCCGCACTGGGCGTCGACTACCGCTTCGTCGGCTGCCGGCCGATGACCTACCACGCGCGCCGGCCGCGCACCCACATGGCGATCCTGGCCATGCTCGACGGCGAGGAATGGCTATGCGACGTCGGCTTCGGCAGCTACGGCCTGCGCGCGCCGATCCGCTTCGCGGGCCGCGGCGAAGTCGCGCAGGACGACGACGTGTTCGAACTGCTGCCGGATGGCGCGCACGAATACGTGTTGCGCGCCCGCGTCGACGGCACCTGGGCCAACCAGTACGGCTTCGATCTGGCACAGCATGAGTGGATCGATTTCCTGCCGGCCAACTGGCTCAATTCCACGCACCCCGACACGCTCTTCACCCAGCACCGCGTCGTCATGCGGCAGACCCCGGAAGGCCGCCTGGTCCTCTTCGATAACCGCCTGAAGACGATCGCGCACGGCACGACGACGACGCGGGATGTGACGGACGACGAACTGCCGGCCCTGCTGGCGGAGACCTTCGGCCTGGTGCCCGGGGCATGAAAAACGCCCGCTGTGAGCGGGCGTTTTTCTCAGACCGGGCTGGCCGTTCAGTCCGCCGTCTCGCCGCCGAAGCGCGCCTGCGCGAGCTCGGCGGCGCGCACCACGGCACGGGCCTTGTTGAGGGTTTCCATCCATTCGTTCGCCAGCACGGAGTCGGCGACGATGCCGGCACCGGCCTGGGCGTAGAGCATGCCGTCCTTGACGACTGCGGTGCGGATGGCGATGGCCAGATCCATGTCACCGGTGAAGCCGAGATAGCCCACCGCGCCGGCGTAGACGCCGCGCTTGCTGGGTTCGAGTTCGTCGATGATTTCCATGGCGCGCACCTTGGGCGCGCCGGACACGGTGCCGGCGGGGAAGCTGGCACGCAGCACGTCGATGGCGGACAGGTTCGGCTTGAGCCTGCCTTCGACGTTGGAGACGATATGCATGACGTGCGAGTAGCGCTCGATGGTCATGTTCTCGGTGACCTTGACGCTGCCGGTGACGGCGACGCGGCCGGTGTCGTTGCGACCCAGGTCGAGCAGTTGCAGATGCTCGGCGCATTCCTTCGGATCATTGAGCAGTTCTTCGGCGAGGCGCTGGTCGTCCTCGCGCGTGAGGCCGCGCGGGCGGGTGCCGGCGATGGGGCGCAGGGTGACGGTTTCGCCTTCGAGCCGCACCAGGATTTCGGGCGACGAGCCGACGACGTGGAACCCCCCGAAGTCGTAATAGAACATGTACGGCGACGGGTTCAGGCTGCGCAGCGCGCGGTACAGCGACAGCGGGCTTGCCTCGAAGGGCCGCGCCATGCGCTGACTCAGCACCACCTGCATGATGTCGCCGGCGGCGATGTAGTCCTTGGCCTTCTGTACCGCGGCCTTGAACTCGGCCTCGCCGAATTCGGACACGGGGTCGGCCGCGTCGAATGCCGGTTCGGGGGGCAGGCTGATGGATTCACCCAGCTGCGCGGCCAGCGCAGCCAGACGCAGGCACCCGCTGGCGTAGGCGTCCGGCTGCATGGGGTCGGCGTGGGTGATGAGGTAGAGCTTGCCGGCGAGGTTGTCGAACACCGCCAGCTCTTCGGTGAGCATGAGCAGGATGTCCGGCGTGTGGATCGCGTCGGGCTTGCGCGTGGCGGCGAGCCGCTTTTCGATGTAGCGGATGGTCTCGTAGCCGAAGTAGCCGGCGAGCCCGCCGGTGAAGCGCGGCAAGCCGGCCACCGGCGCGGCCTTGAAGCGCACCTGGTAGCCGGCGACGAAGGCGAGCGGATCGTCGAGGTTGTGCTCCTCGACGACCTGGCCATCGGTTTCGACGGTCAAAACGTGGCTGCGCACGCGGATCACGGTACGCGCCGGCAGGCCGATGAAGGAATAGCGGCCGAAGCGCTCGCCGCCCACCACCGATTCGAGCAGGTAAGTGTAGGGCGCGTTGGCCAGTTTCAGATAGACGGAGAGCGGCGTCTCCAGGTCGCCGGGCAGTTCGCGCACCAGCGGGATGCGGTTGTAGCCCTGGCGGGCGAGGTCGAAGAATTCTTGTTCAGTCATCTTTGTAGGGACTAGGAGTTAGGAACTAGGGGTTAGGGAAAAGCGATGCGCAGCGTCACCATCGCGCGCCCGGCGCGCGCTCCCTAGCCCCTAACTCCAAGCCCCTAGCCCCTGAAATCATGCTTTCGTCACCATCTTTGCTGCGTCGGCCAGCGTCGGCACCACGGCGTCGAGGTCGAGCTCGGCCACCGGGCGGCCGCGGTTGTAGCCGTAGGGCACGCAGAACACCGGGCTGCCTGCGGCGCGCGCGGCCTGTGCGTCGTTGAGCGAATCGCCGATCAGCAGCAGTTCGTTCGGCTGCACGCCGAACACCTGGCAGGCATGCAGCAGCGGTAGCGGATCGGGCTTGCGCCTGGGCAGCGAATCGCCGGACAGGATCAGTTCGAAGAAGTCGAACAGCCCGGTGTCCTTCAGCAGCGGATGGGTGAACTGCTCGGCCTTGTTGGTGATGCAGGCCACGCGCAGGCCCATGGCCTTGAAAGCGTCCAGTCCCTCGACCACGCCGGGAAAGGGGCGCGAATTACGCGAAACGTGTTCGCCATAGTGCTTCTGGTACAGCTTGATCGCACGCTCGAACAGCTCGGGCGCAGGTTCGGCATCCATCTCGCCGGTAAGCACGCGCTTGACCAGCCGCGACACGCCGTTGCCGATGTAGGTGGCGATGGTGTCTGCGCTGGGGCAGGGCATGCCCAGCTCGGCCATCATCAGTTCGGCGGCATAGGCCAGATCGGGCGCGGTGTTGAGCAGGGTGCCGTCGAGGTCGATGACGACGGCCTTGATGGGGAGGGGGAAGCTTTTCATTTTGGTGAGCGGTAAGCGGTGAGCAGTAAGCGGTGGCGGTGCGGTCGCGGGTTCTTCCGCTCGCCGCTTACTGCTCACCGCTTACCGGATTCAGACCTTCGCCAGTTCGGCGCGCATTTCTCCAATGATGCTGTCGTAGCGGTTGGGATCGCTGTCGCTGCGCTTGCCGAACACGGCGGAACCGGCGACGAAGGTGTCGACGCCGGCACGCGCGACTTCGGCGATGTTGGCGGGGCCGACGCCGCCGTCGATTTCGATGTTCACGTTCAGGCCGCGCTCATCGATCATCTGACGGACCTTGCGGGCCTTGTCGAGCACGTAGGGGATGAACTTCTGGCCGCCGAAGCCGGGGTTCACGCTCATCAAGAGCACCATGTCGATCTTGTCGAGGGTGTATTCCAGCACGTCGAGCGGGGTAGCGGGGTTGAACACCAGGCCGGGCTTGCAGCCAAGTTCGCGGATCATGCCGATGGTGCGGTCGATGTGCTCGCTGGCTTCGGGGTGGAAGGTGATGTAGGTGGCGCCGGCCTTGGCGAAGTCGGGGATGATGCGGTCCACCGGCTTGACCATCAGGTGCACGTCGATGGGCGCGGTGACGCCGTGCTTGCGCAGCGCTTCGCAGACCAGCGGGCCGATGGTGAGGTTGGGCACGTAGTGATTGTCCATCACGTCGAAGTGGACGATGTCGGCGCCGGACTTGAGGACGTTGTCGACTTCCTCGCCGAGCTTGGCGAAGTCTGCCGAGAGGATGGACGGGGCGATGCGGTAGGTCATGGAAAGCTCCGGGATTGTGGGGATTCGAACTGCGACATTTTACGTCATTGCGTTACACTCCGGCCATTCCAACCCTTTCGAGCACCGCCGTGGCTGAAGGCAAGAAATACCACATCGACGTGAGCGTCAATACCGCTTACCTGGAAGACCAGAGCGACCCGTCGGCCGACCGATACGTGTTCGCCTACACCATCACCATCGCCAACGTCGGCACGGTGGCCGCGCAGCTCATTTCGCGCCACTGGATCATCACCGATGCCGAGAACGTGACCCAGGAAGTGAAGGGGCTCGGCGTGGTGGGCGAGCAGCCGCTGCTGCGTCCGGGCGAGAGTTTCGAATACACCAGCGGCACCGCGATGGCGACCCCGGTCGGCACCATGCGCGGCACGTACCAGATGGTGGCCGAGGACGGCAACAAGTTCGACGCCGAGATTCCCCCCTTCACCCTGTCGATGCCGCGGATACTGCATTGATGTTGGGTGAACGGTAAGCGGTGAACAGTGAGCGGTGGCGAAACCACGTCGCGGCTTTTGGCCACTCACCACTCACCACTCACCACTCACCACTCACCACTCACCACTCACCACTTCCCCGCTCACTTCTTCATCGTCCACCACACGATGAACACGAACAACCCCAGCGCAATCCCCGCTTCCAGCAGCAACCAGCCCAGACCTTGGCTTTCCATGTCATTCCCTTCCCCGACGTAGCCGCATCTTTGCGTGCAAGCGTGCGGCGTGCAAGTCCGCTGCTGTTGGCCGGGCTCCTGACGGCGTGCGCAACGCAGCCGCCCGCACCGTACTCCGCGCCGCCGCCTGCGTCCGAACCCATTCCCGCACCAATCCCTGCACCTGCGCCGCTGCCGACGCCGCCCCAGGCCTGGCCCCAGCTCAGGCCCGCGGACTGGGCCACGGTCGCGCACTGGGGAACGGACCGCCTGGCCGAGGCCTGGCCCGCGCTGCTGGCCAGTTGCAGCACGCTGATAAACCAGAGCGCCTGGCAGGCCGTGTGCGCCGACGCCCTGGCCCTGCCCGTACCCGACGCACCGACGGTACGGACCTTCTTCGAGCAGCGCTTCCAGCCCTGGCTCGCCACGCAGGAAGACGGCAGCGAGGAAGGCCTCGTGACCGGCTACTACGAACCGCTGCTGAAAGGCGATCGCGTGCGCACCGAACGCGCACGCTACCCCTTGTATGCGGTGCCGGACGACCTCATCACGGTCGATCTCGCGAGCCTTTATCCCGAACTGAAGAATCTGCGCCTGCGTGGCAAGCTCGTCGGCAACAGGCTGGTGCCCTACGCCGCACGCCGCGACATCGAGGCGCCAGGCTTCCCCGGCAGGCCCATCGCCTGGGCCGAGGACCCGGTCGATCTCTTCTTCCTGCAGATCCAGGGCTCGGGCCGCATCGAACTGCCGGACGGTACGCACATGCGCGTCGGCTACGCCGACCAGAACGGCCATCCCTACCAGTCCATCGGCAGGCTGCTGGTCGAACGCGGCGAGCTCAAGCTCGTGGACGCCTCGATGCAGGGCATCAAGGCGTGGGGCGCGAGGCATCCCGACAGGCTGCCGGAACTCCTGGCCGCCAACCCCAGCTACGTATTCTTCCGCGAACTGCCCAACGGCCTGGCCGGTCCGCTCGGTGCGCTCGGCGTGCCGCTCACCGCGGGACGTTCGATCGCGGTCGATCCGCGCTTCATCCCGCTGGGCGCGCCGGTCTTCCTTGCCACCACCGAACCCAACTCGACCGTGCCGATGAACCGGCTGGTCATGGCGCAGGACACAGGCGGTGCGATCCGCGGCGGCGTGCGCGCGGACTTCTTCTGGGGCTTCGGCGACGCGGCCGGCGAGACGGCCGGACGCATGAAGCAGCGCGGTCGCATGTGGGTGCTGCTGCCGAAGGATTATCCTTTCGCCACGGCGCGGCGTTGAGGCATCTTTCGCCGCCGGCGCGGTCCATGCCGTACACGCCTGTCCCTAGCTGCCCATGCCCTCATCCGCCCCCTGCACCGTTCCCGTCGAAGGCATGACCTGCGCGAGCTGCTCGGCCCGCCTGGAAAGAGTGCTGCGGCAGGTGCCGGGGGCAACCGTCGCCACGGTCAACCTCGCCACCGAGACCGCCCACGTCGAGGGCAGGGTCGATGCCGCCACCGTGCGCGATGCCGTAGTGCGCGCCGGCTTCCGCGTGCCAGGCGAAACGGTCACGCTGGCGATCGCGGGCATGACCTGTGCAAGCTGCTCGGCCCGGCTGGAAAAACTGCTGGCCCGCGCACCCGGCGTGCTGGCCGCGAACGTGAATCTCGCCACCGAACAGGCCGCGATCGAGGTCGTGCGCGGCACCTCGCTTGCCGCCCTGGTGGCCGCGGTCGACAAGGCCGGCTTCAAGGCCACGCTGCCGCAGGCCGACACCGCAGCCGCCCCGGCGCCACGCATCAGCCGTGAAGCCCTGCATCTCGTCTTCGCCATCCTGCTCGCACTGCCGCTCCTCGTTCCCATGCTCGCCCTGCCCTTCGGCGTGCATCTCATGCCGCCCGGCTGGCTGCAGTTCGCGCTCGCCACGCCGGTGCAGTTCTGGCTCGGCGCGCGTTTCTACCGCGCCGGCTGGAAAGCACTCGTCGCCGGCAGCGGCAACATGGACCTGCTCGTCGCCGTGGGCACGAGCGCGGCCTGGGGCCTGTCAGCGTATCTCCTTGTTGCGGAACCCGGCGCGCACCTGTATTTCGAGGCGTCGGCCGTCGTCATCACGCTGGTGCTGCTCGGCAAATGGCTGGAAGCACGCGCGAAGCGCCAGACCACCGAGGCGATCCGCGCCCTGCAGGCCCTGCGCCCGACCACCGCGCGCGTGCGCACCGACGGCGTCGACCGCGACCTGCCCATTGATGCCGTGCGCGCGGGCGACCTGGTGGTGGTCCGCCCCGGCGAGCGCGTGCCCGCCGACGCCAGGGTGATCGAAGGCGACAGTCAGGTGGACGAATCCCTGCTCACCGGCGAGGCGCTGCCGGTCGACAAGACTGCGGGCGATACCCTCACCGGTGGCGCGATCAACGCGAACGGCGTTCTGCTGGCACAGGTGACGGCGGTAGGCGCGGAGTCCGTGCTCGCGCGCATCATCCGCCTGGTCGAGGACGCGCAGGCAAAAAAGGCACCGATCCAGCGCCTGGTCGACAGGGTGAGCGCGGTGTTCGTGCCGACGGTGCTGGGCATCGCACTCGTCACTCTGGCCGGCTGGTGGATGGCCGGCAGTGGCATCGAGACGGCCATCCTCAACGCCGTGGCAGTGCTGGTGATCGCCTGCCCGTGTGCGCTGGGACTGGCCACGCCGACGGCGATCATGGCCGGCACCGGGGTCGCCGCACGCCACGGCATCCTGGTGCGCGACGCCGAGGCGCTGGAGCGCGCGCATCGCGTCGATACCGTGGTGTTCGACAAGACCGGCACGCTCACCGAGGGCCGCCCGCAACTCGTCGCCTGCGTGGGCGGAGACGAGTCGGCCCTGCTCGCCCGGGCCGCCGCGCTTCAGGCCAGCAGCACGCATCCACTGGCGCGCGCCGTACTCGATGCCGCGACGGCACGCGGCCTGGCCGTCCCCGCCGCACGCGACCTGCAGGCCCTGCCCGGACGCGGCGTCGCGGGCGTCATCGACGGCGTGCAGATGTGGCTCGGCAATCGCCGGCTGATGGCGGAACGCAGCATCGACCCCGCCGCCTTCGACGCGCGCGCGGCCGGACACGAAGCGGCGGGCGAGAGCCTCGCCTGGCTGGCGCGTGCGGATGCAGGCCAGGTACTGGGTTTTCTGGCCTTCGGCGACGCGGTCAAGGCCGGGGCAGCCGAGGCCGTGGCGCGGCTCATGGCACGCGACATCGTGCCCGTGCTGCTCACGGGCGACCATCGCGCCGCCGCCGAGGCCGTGGCGCGGGCACTTGGCATCGAGCGCGTGCGCGCCGGGGTCCTGCCCGGGGACAAGGCCGCCGAAATCGCCGCGCTGCAGGCCGAAGGCCGCACCGTGGCGATGGTCGGCGATGGCATCAACGACGCCCCTGCGCTGGCCGCCGCCGACGTCGGCATCGCCATGGGCGGCGGCACCGACGTCGCCATGCACGCCGCCGGCATCACCCTCATGCGCAGCGATCCCGCACGCGTCGCCGACGCGCTCGACATTTCCGCCCGCACCACCGCCAAGATTCGCCAGAACCTGTTCTGGGCCTTCGTCTACAACGTGATCGGCATCCCACTCGCGGCCTTCGGTTTCCTCAACCCGGTCGTCGCCGGCGCCGCGATGGCGTTATCCAGCGTCAGCGTAGTCAGCAATGCGCTGCTGCTGAAGCGCTGGCGGCCCGGTGGGGAGCGGTGAGCGGGGAGTGGTTTTACCGCTTACCGCTTACCGCTTACCGCTTACCACTTACCGCTTACCACTTACCGCTTACCACTTACCGCTTACCACTCACCACCAACCCCTCATTGCCGCCCATCCCAGTCGTACACCACCTCGACCAGGATCAGCGCACGCACCGGCTGGCCGCCGCGTTTCGCGGGCCGGAAGCGCGCCTTGCGGAAGGCCTGGACGGCGGAATCCTCGAACAGGCCCGGCGGATCGGCGCGCACCACCTCGACCTCGCTCACGCGCCCGTCCGCCTCCAGTTTCAGTTGCAACTGCACCGTGCCTGAAATGCGGTCGCGATCGGGTCCCGGGGGATACTCGGGCACGATCCGGCGCATCGCGCGCGGCTGCTCGTCGAGTTCGCGCGCCTTGTAGTAGGTGAGATCGACCGCGCTGGTGATGGCCACCGGTACAGGTGCCGGCGGTGGCGCCGGCGGGGCAGCCGCAACACTTGGTGCAGGCGTGGCCGGTTCGGGCGCAAGCGCAGGCGTGTTCTCCGGCACGGGTCGGTGCACTGGCGCCGGCTCGATCGGGGGACCGGGCACTGGCTGCAAGGCCACCGGTACCGGGGGAGGCGGCGCGGGCTCGGGCTCCACAGGCGGCGCGGCCTCGGGCGCGCGCTCGGGTACGGTCTCGGCTGGCGGCTGCGGCGAGGCGGCCGGCACAGGCATCAGGCGCGCCTCGATCACCGACTCTCCGACGTCGAAGGCGGTCGGCGGCGAGACATGCACCAGGGCGACGAGCGCCGCATGCAGGGCAAGCGAAATCCACGCTGCCGCCAGCGGGCGTCGCACGCTGGCCGGCAGGACCGGCAGCGCGGGTTGCTCGAACGGCCTGCTTACAGCCATTGTCCTGCGCGAAGGTAGGTTTTGACCGTGCGCGCGCGTGCCGGGACAGGCCTAGAATGAGGGCCAGACAACAACCAGGAGACAGCCATGCATGCACGCATCATCGCGGCCGCCATCTTAGCATCGGCCTGCGCTGCACCCGCTCAGGCCAACGGCGTGACAATCGACAAGACCACGATCAAGTCTGCAGACGGTACCGAGGTACCGGTCGAAGTGGCCACGCCGGCGGGCCCCGGGCCCTTCCCCCCCGTGCTCTTCATCCACGCCAAGCGCGGCTACGAAGGCGACGAGCGCGCCCACATCCGCGAACTCGCCGAGCAGGGCTTCCTTGTCGTCGCGCCCGACTGGCAGAGCGGCCGCTTCATCGAGCGATGGCCCTCGGCGCACAACCCGGAAACCGAAATGGACGTGGAAGCCGGGCTCGATTACCTGAAGACGCTGCCCAATGCATGCAAACAGCCGGTCGGCGTGGTTGGCCTGTCGCGCGGGCCCTACTACGCGATCCGCCTCGCCGCAAAGCGCGGTGCCGATCTCGCCGCCATCGTCAGCTACTACGGCCACATGCAGAATCCGAATGCGCCCGAGCCCGACCAGCTGTTCCGCATCGCCCCCGAGGTGATGCAGTTCACCACCCCCATCCTCTATCTCATCGGCGAACAGGATTACGAACTGCGCCGCATGAACGGCGGCCGCGCCTTCTACGCGCTGTGGGAACGCGGCGTGCCGGTGGAGTACCAGGTCTATCCGATGGCACGGCGTGCCTTCGATTTTCGCCCCGACCAGACACCGGAGGAGAAGATCGCCAAACGGCACGCACGCGAACGCGCGAAGACCTGGCTCATGCAGTGGATGAAGCTGACGCCGGACATGCGCTGTTCCTGAACGCCCCGTTTTGATCCGGTTTTGCATCGCCATGCACCACAAGCGTTCAGCGCAAGGCCCCTCCGGAACCGGCGCAAAGTCCATAAGCATTTGATAATCCAGCATTCTTGGAACTGGCACGCTGCCTGCTAAGACAGGATTGAGTACCCAGACCTTTTGGCCAGGTTGCTCAGGCAGTCTCCTCCGATCTTGCGGCCTCTCCGGAGGCCGCCTTTTTTGGAGATGCCATGACATACCGAGAACAAGATGCGTGTATTGATCGTTGAAAACCAGCCCGACCGGCTGGCGATGCTGGTACCCGCGCTGGAGGCGGCAGGCTGCGTGGTGACCGCCACGCTCAATTCCGCACGCAGCCTGGATGCGCAGATCCAAACACTGATGCCCGATGCGGTCATCATCGCCACGGATTCGCCCGACCGTGACACGCTGGAAAACATCTGCGTGGCAAACCAGGGCTGCCCCCGCCCCATCGTCATGTTCACCGACGACGGCAGCACCGAGGCGATTCGCTCGGCAATGCAGGCCGGCGTGACTTCCTATGTGGTCGACGGCCTTGACCCGTCGCGCCTCCGGCCCATTCTCGACGTCGCCGTGTCGCGTTTCGAAGCCTATCAGGCGCTGCACGACCAGCTCGAACAGACGCGACTCGAACTGTCGGAGCGAAAGCTCATCGACCAGGCCAAGGCCCTGCTCATCAAGCAGACCGGCGCCTCGGAGCCCGATGTATATCGAGAGATGCGCAAGGCCGCGATGGACCGGGGCCTGAAACTCGTCGACATTGCGCGGCAGGTGCTGCAGAAGCCGTCGTGATTGGTGCACGCGTGGCCGCAACTGCACTATCCAGGTGCATGACGCTTCGCGGTTTGGAGTGTCCCCCCCTCCCGAATGGTCTGTGCCGCGCGGCGTACGGTCGTTTCAGGCCGGCTGGCACAACGGTTGCTATATCAACTTCGAAGAGTCGCAACGATGTGGCTTTCAGTGTGACCATCAATACATTTGAAACCGGACAAAGGCGTCCGCCCTGAAGGCGACGCCTTTTTTATTTGGAGCACATACAGTGAGCGGCATCCAGAACAAACTCATCCTGCAAGACCCGAGCAAACGCGATTTCATGAAAAAGACCACAGGACTCTCCGTCGCTGCCGCGTTGATGGCACTGGTACCGCCCGGCGTGCGCGAAGGCGCATGGGCCGCCGGCACCGACGGCATCGAAAAGCCCAACGTCACCTTCGGCATCATTCCGCTCACCGACTGCGCGCCCATCGTGATCGCGCATGAAAAGGGCTACTTCAAGAAATATGGCCTGAACAGCGCCGTGTCCAAGGAAGCTTCGTGGGCCAATATCCGCGACAAGGTTGCCATCGGCGCGCTCGACGGCGCGCACATGCTTGCCGGTATGCCGATCGCCGCGACACTCGGCGTGGGCGCGACGCCCAAGCCGACGATCACCGCTTTCTCGATGGATCTCAACGGAAACGGCATCACGGTTTCCAACGAACTCTACGAACGCATGGTCGCAGCCGACCCGGTCGCAATGAAAACGCGCCCGACCTCTGCCGTGGCGCTGAAGAAGGTGATCGACGCCGACAAGAAGGCAGGCAAAGAGCCGATGACGTTCGCCATGGTGTTCCCGGTGTCCACGCACAATTATGAGCTGCGCTACTGGATGGCATCGGCTGGCATCAACCCCGACACCGATGTGCGCCTCATCGTCATCCCGCCGCCGCAGATGGTCGCCAACCTGCAATCCAAGAACATCGTCGGATACTGTGTCGGTGAGCCGTGGAACCAGCGCGCGGTCGAACTCGGCATCGGCCACGCCCTCGTCACCGACTACGAAATCTGGAAGAACAACCCGGAAAAGGTATTCGGCGTGAATCTCGAATGGGCCGAGAAGTACCCCGACACGCACAAGGCCGCGATCAAGGCGCTGATCGAGGCGGCGGCCTGGGCAGACAAACCCGAGAACCGCAAGGAAGTTGTGAAGATCATCTCTGCCAAATCCTACGTCAACGCGCCGGAAACCGTGGTCGACAACTCGATGACGGGTACCTGGCGCTACAGCAAGGCCGAGGCGCCACAACCCATGCCCGACTTCAACGTGTTCTACCGCTACGCCGCGACCTATCCGTGGCTGTCGCACGCCGCCTGGTACATCACCCAGATGTATCGCTGGGGGCAAATCACCACCCCCATGGACATCCGCAAGACCGCCGCGAGCATCTATCGCCCGGACATATACCGCGCGGTGGCGAAGGAAATGGGCATTCCCAGCCCAACCGGCGACTGGAAGACCGAAGGCATGAACAAGGGGCCGTGGATGCTCAAGGCCGCCACCGCACCGATCCCGATGGGGCCGGACACCTTCTTCGACGGCATGGCCTATGACCCCGACAAGCTCATGGCCTACCTCAAGGGCTTCAAGGTGTCGAACGCCAAGGTCGACATGGCTGCACTTGCCAAGCTCAACCGCTGATCCGGGAAGGAGAAGACCATGCACGCACAAGTCTTGCCGCTCGACCGTGGCATTGCAGACACGCCGCCTGCCGCCGCACCTTCGATGCCGGCTTCCTCCGTGCCGCCGGTAGCGGCAGGCACCGGTTCGCCACCATCACGTCGCCAGCCCGATCGTGATCGAAACCGCCGCATCGCGTTGTCGGTGCTGTTGCCATGCCTGACCTTCCTGATGGTGCTGGCAGTCTGGAGCGCGGTGCGTGCCACCGTTGCGCCCGAACTGCCGACGCCCGGCGAGACCTGGGAGCACGCCAAGACCGTGCTCGCCGATCCGTTCTATGAAAACGGTCCCAACGACATGGGCATCGGCTGGCAAATGCTGTATTCGCTCGGCCGTGTCGCCGCGGGTTTCGGACTGGCCGCACTGGTAGGCATCCCCCTGGGATTCCTGATGGGTCGCAGCGCCAACGTTCAACGTGCGCTCGAACCCCTGATCCAGATTCTGCGGCCGGTGTCGCCGCTGGCCTGGCTTCCCATCGGCCTGCTGGTGTTCAAGGCGGTCGATCCCTCGGCGATCTTCGTCATCTTCATCACCTGCATCTGGCCGATGATCCTCAACACTGCCGCAGGCGTGAAGGCGATCCCCCAGGATTACCTCAACGTCGCTGCGGTGCTGAAACTCGGCAGGATCGAAATGGCCCGCCGCATCCTCTTCCCCGCCACACTGCCCTACGTCGTCACCGGCATGCGACTGTCGCTGGGCGTCGCATGGATGGTCATCGTCGCTGCCGAAATGCTCACCGGCGGCATCGGCATCGGCTTCTGGGTGTGGGACGAGTGGAACAACCTGTACGTGCCCTCGATCATCCTGGCCATCGTACTCATCGGTCTGGTCGGCATCGCGCTGGACCTGATGATGGGTGCCGTCCAGTCGCGTCTCGATTACACCAAGCGCTGAGGAGAATGTCATGAAAGCCTATCTCGATCTCGAAAACATCGGCATTGTCTTCCCCACGGCGCGCGGCCCGTTCCGCGCCCTGCAGGACATCAACCTGAAAGTCGACCAGGGCGAGTTCATCTCGCTCATCGGCCACTCCGGCTGCGGCAAGTCGACCGTACTCAACATCGTCGCCGGCCTGCTCGACGCGACCGAAGGCTTTTGTCTGCTGAAGGACAAGGAAGTGAAAGGCCCCGGCCCCGACCGCGCAGTGGTGTTCCAGAACCATTCGCTGCTGCCCTGGCTCACCGTGCGCGAAAACGTGAAGCTCGCGGTGGACAAGGTGATGCCGGACAAGAACCGCGCAGAACGCGAGGACTGGGTGCTGCATAACCTGAAACTCGTGCACATGGAGCACGCCGCCGACAAGCGCCCGGGCGAAATCTCCGGCGGCATGAAGCAGCGCGTGGGCATCGCCCGTGCGCTGGCAATGCAACCCGATGTGCTGCTGATGGACGAACCCTTCGGTGCGCTCGACGCCCTGACACGCGCGCATCTGCAGGACTCGGTGATGGAAATCCAGGCCGAGCTCGGCAACACCGTGCTGATGATCACCCACGACGTCGACGAGGCCGTGCTGCTCTCCGACCGCATCGTGATGATGACCAACGGCCCGGCGGCGACCATCGGCGAGATTCTCAGCGTCGATCTGCCGCGTCCGCGCGATCGCCTGCAGCTCGCGCACGATCCGAAATACCACGACCTGCGCAGCCAGGTGCTGGAGTTCCTCTACAGCCGGCAGATGCGGCCGAAAGAGGCGGCTTAAGCCCGCATGGCGAGTCCCAGTACGCTCGCGGTCATCGAGCGCTACGAGGAGTATCGTCACGCGCTCAACGAGCTGATCGCCTCCATCGTCACCGGCATCGCCAGCCCGGCACTGTTCGACGACGCGAACGCGCGCGGCGAGGCGGTGCGCTGCGCAGGCCGCCACTATCCCTTCGTCGACCTGCTGTATCTGCTCGACGCGGCCGGCACCCAGGTCACCCCCAACCTGCCGGTTCGCAAGAATCATCCGGCCGCCGGGCATGGCCTCGGCACTTCGCGTGCACAACGGCCCTACTTCACACTGGCCCACGCCCAGCCCGACGGCGTGGCGATCACCGCGCCGTATCTGTCCAACGCCAGCGGGCTGCTCTGCATCACCGCCATCGTGCGCATCGCGCACGGCACGGGCAGCGGCTATCTGGTGCTCGACATCGATCTCGCCGAAGCCGTCGCCTTCCTCATGGGCGACGCCTCGCGCAAACGCTTCGTACCCTTCTTCAAGGCCGTGTACAGCGTGATCGTCGCCGGCCTGTTTGCCGTGGTACTGCTGCTGGGCTACGCCGCGCTGGTGGAGCTCACCGACATCTTCATCTCGGCCGACGAACCCGCCGACCTGCATCTCAAGCCCTTCGGCGTCATCATCTTCCTGACCCTGGGGCTCGCGGTATTCGACCTCGGCAAGACCATCCTCGAAGAGGAAGTGCTGATGCACAAGGACGTGTACCGCCACAGTTCGACCCGCCGCACCATCACGCGCTTCATGGCGGCCATCCTCATTGCGGTGTCGATCGAGGGCCTGCTGCTGATGTTCAAGTCGGCAGTGGGCGATGGCGAGCACGTGCTCGACGGCGTGTGGATGATGGCCGCGGCCGTGGGCCTGCTGATCGGGCTGGGCCTGTATGTGTATCTTGGCGCACGCGCCGAACAATTACTCTTGAGCCAGAAGCCGAAAACAGGCACGATGAAGGCCGACTGAAGGAATCTCTACGCCATGACTTACTGCGTCGCCATCAAGACGGACAGCGGACTGGTTTTCGCGTCCGACTCGCTCACCAACGCCGGCATCGACCATGTCAGCACCTATTCCAAGATGCACACCTTCGTGCAGCCTGGCGAGCGCATGTTCGTGCTGCTGGCCGCGGGCAACCTCGCCACCACGCAGGCGGTGGTGAAGCGCCTGCACGACGACTGCCGGCTGGGCAACCTCCCCTGCCTGTCGAGCGCTCATTCGATGAGCGAAGCGGTCGATTACGTCGGCAATCTTTCCACCGAAGTGCAGCGCGCCCAGGCCGCACGTGACACCTCCAACACCAACTTCGAGGCGACCTTCATCTTCGGCGGCCAGATCGCGGGGCAGACGCCCGAGATTTACATGATCTACCCGCAGGGCAACTACATCCACGAATCCGCCGCCCACCCCTTCCTGCAGATCGGCGAGACCAAGTACGGCAAGCCCATCCTCGACCGCGTGATCCGCACCGACACCCCGCTGGAGCAGGCTGCGCGCTGTGCCCTGGTGTCGATCAACTCGACCATTCGCTCCAACCTTACCGTGGGTCCGCCGGTGGAACTGCTGATCTACACTGCCGACATGCTCGATGGTGGGCGCCGCCTGCTGCTGTCCGAAGACCATCCCTACTACCGCGCACTCGGCGACGCCTGGAACGAAGGCCTGCGCCAGGCACTGAACGGCCTGCCGCCGTTCGAGTGGGAAAACCAGCCGCAGCCCCTGCAGGTGGTGGCAGCGGGACAGAATGGGCAGATGCAGGGATAGGTGGTTAGCGGTTAACGGTTAGCGAAACTTTTTGGCCTGTTCTCCCGTTCACCGCTCACCCCATCACGCCGGCGCGTAGGCTGCCTCCTTCATCACGCCAGCAAGCGTGCCGTAGGCCGTGGCCCAGGCTTCGCGCGTCTCGTCGGTGAATGCCGGACCCAAGCCCTGTTCCAGCGTCCACAGCAGGGCCGCGCCCACCGTGTCGTAATGCTCCGACTTGACGCCATAGCCGACATGACGGCGCGCCATGTCCTGCGCAACCGGCACCAGTTCATCAAGCTTAGTCAGGCTGTTAACGATGAAACCCAGCGCCTGCATGAGCTTCTTTCCCTGTGAAACCATATCGCCCTTGAACATGGGACGGACCGACGGATCGAGCGAAAACAGTCGCTGGTAGAACAGACCGGCAGCGGTGTCCTGGATCGGCACGACGGACGCCCAAGTGGACTGGATGAGAGAAATCTGTTGCGGTGTCATGGCTTGCTTCCTTTCTGGTGGGTGATGAAAACGATGTAGTCGACGGCGGCCCGCACTTCGTCGTCCTTGAGGTCGGGGCGGCCGCCGCGCGGGGGCATTTCTTCCCCGCTGGCCCCGACAAAACCGTTGAGCGCGCTCAGGTAGAGCGCATCACGGCCCTTGGCAAGGCGCGGTTTCCAGGCATCAGCCTGCTTCACCTGCGGTGCCTCCGACATGGCGTTGGCATGGCAGGCCGAGCACACCTGTGTGAAGATGCGCCTGCCCTCGGCATGGGTTTCCGCCGCACCGGCCGGCGATACTGCCAGCGCGAGCAGCATGGTGCTGACGATGCGCATGGCGCCGCCTTACTTGATGGGCAGGCGCAAAACCACACCGCCCATCACGTCGCCCATCTTGAAATCCTTGCGCGGGCTGTCCTTATGGTCGTTGTGGCAACTGATGCACGCCTTGGCGACCGCCTTGTCCGGGTAGATCGCGGTGTAGTACTTCTTGCCGCCCAGGATTTCAGTCGTGTAGTAGGGGGCGCCTTTCAACACTGCCTCGAGGCCAGCCTTCTCGACAGGTGTCTTGGCATTGTTCTGCTTATTCACCGGCCACAGCGAAAGCAGCGAGTAGCTGAAGTTGGCGCCCTTTTCCGCCACGTGTTCAGAGCCATAGCGGAACATCTGCGCCGGCAGCACCAGTGCCTTCTCGTCTTTCCAGTGCTCGCTCGCCTTGATCACCTTTTCCTGGTTCTGCAGGCGGTTGACGATCAGCTTGGTGTACACGGTTCGATCCGCTTCCATGATGCTGTGCAGGGCATCGGCGATGTCCTTGTGCGTCCAGTCGCTGGCCGCCGCCGGCATCGCAAGGGCACAGCCCAAAAGGGTCAAAGAAATCTGTTTCCGCATGATGTTTCTCTCCTGTCCACAACGTTGACAAAAAATCCCGCAGCGCGGGGGCTGATACCCGCGAGCGGGCTCATTCTTCGTCCGTGCCGGCGCCGGCCTTGCGCGCGTCGCCGCGTTTTTCGGCTTCGAGCGCCATACGGATACTTTCAACCTGCTGTTTCGGAACACCCCTGAAGTTGCCCGCCACCAACCGTTTGTCGGCCAGCGCGTCCAGGCTGAACTGGAGGCCGTGGCAATTCAGGCATACCGTCCGCACCATTTTTTCGTTGGGGCGCAGGTTGTCGTTCTGGTTGTGCTGCACCAGGATGCGCTGCTCGTCTTCGGGCGTGAGGAACTCGACGCGTGGCAGGTGACAGGTGGCACAGGACACGCCGCTGCCTTTCGCGCCCCGCCCCTTCACTTCCTCGTGCCACAGACCGAAGTGCTTCGATGTCTTGTAGGCACGGGTATGGCCGTCGTCGTGACACGACAGGCAGGACTCCACCGCCGCGCGACGCGTGTCGAAGGTATGCGCGCCATGACAGCTGGTGCACGACAGGGACTTGTGCGCAGCGGAGGGTTTCATCGGCTGTTCCGCCATGCCCGACTTCATGGGTTCAAGCCCGTGTTTCAGTCGCATGCCGTGCATCCCTGCAAGAAAGCCGTCAACCTCGGGCTGGTGGCAACTGGCACATACCTGATGGTCGGGCTTTTTCTGCCACACGAGTTTGTCGGTCTTCTTGTCCTTGAGCTGGTGGCAGGCCGAGCAGTTGACCCCTGCCTTGGCGTGCGCCGTGTGCTCCCAGTTCTGGATCACGGTTGGCGTCGGTTTGAGCTCGACACGGCCATCCATGTCCGCTGCTGCAATCGGTTTGCCATCGAGGTACTCCATGTAGACCATGAATTCCTTGAGCCCGCGTTCGGGCAGGCCGGCGTCGGGCTTCAACCGCTCGCCATGGCCGTGCTTGATGAGAAAGTCCTCGTACAGCGCCTGGTTGTCGTGGAAATTGTGGCAGCCGCCCGTGGCGCAGGTGGCGAACGCCATGCCCTTGTGACTCGGGCGTTCCTTGTCGACATCCGCGTGACAGCGCACGCAGAAGTCGTCCGGCAATGTCACGCCCATCGGTCGCGTGATCTCGGTCTTGTGCTCGCTGTGGCAGGACACGCACTGGCGTGCGTCGAGCTTGGCGAGCGTGTCGGCGTTACGCGGGTCGGTGAACTTGCTGATCGGGTGCGAATCGTCCATCGCCTTCAGTTCCTTGGCGTGACACGACAGACAGGCATCCTGGATGCCAGCTTTGCCCTTGAAGGGTTCGGAATGGCACGCCATGCACTGCAACTCGATCTGATGGTGCGCATGGGTCGTCTTGCCTGGCATGAAGGCGCGCGCCTCACCCGGTGTCTGGATCGCATACGCGAAATACGCGACCAGGGCGCTGCTCGCGATCAGCCAGATCAGCCATGCACGGTAGCGGATAACAAAGCGCGCCATCAGTAGTAATACGTCTTGAAGATGTGGAAGCCGAGCAGCACTGGCAACGGCCAGAGCAGCAGCCAGTGCAGCCATTGCAGGGCCGGACGCAGCGCAGCACCTCGATCACGCGCGATCGCGTGTTCGCGCGATAGGAAAAGCGCCAGACCGATGCCGGTGAAGGTTGCCCCCAGCATGGAAAGTGCAAGCCACAGGTTGAGACCGTCTCCGGCGCGCCCGCCCGTGTGCGTCCACAACACCAGCAGCGCGACCCCGCCCAGCGCGGTATGCAGCCAGCGCCACTGGAAGAAGGCCCACAGCGAAAACCGTTTCCAGCGCTTGCGCAGGCCGATCAGGGCGAGCAGCGCAGCCAGCGCCAGCAGGCTGAAGCCGCTGATCTGCTTGTACAGTCCGTTGCGCCAGAGTTCGTCCCAATGGAAGGCCAGGGTTTCGCGCCAGACATACGGCACGTTGAGCGGCTGCGCGAACAACACGGCCAGCAGCAGCGCCAGACCCGCCAGCCAGAGCACGCGGCGGGCCAGCGGCATGGCTTCGCGCGGCACCGCGTCGCCCAGCAGACCTTCGAGCAGCGGCTTGCAGCTGCCGCATACGCCGCAGGCCCCGGTTTTCGCAGTCAGCGCCGAGACACTGACGCAGCCGCCGGCAATTGCGGCCGTCAGTTGGCCGCGCGTCACGCCGGTGCAATTGCATACCGTCGCCTCGGCCGGCCAGGCGGAAACCTGACGCGCTTCGGCCGCCCAGAGATCGCCCTGCCTGCGAAAGCGTGCGAGCTGCCAGGGCCAGAGGCGACGCTGATGCTGGATGGTTTCCTGCACGCGCGGCAGGGCGTCCCATTCACCCAGCGCCAGCGCACCGATCAGCCGTCCGCGCCGCGTCACCAGTTTGCGGTAGGTGCCGTCCGCGTCGTAGATGTGCTCCTGCGCAAGATCGGGCAGTTCCCAGGCGCCGACCTCGCCCATGCTGAACACCGGCCAGCGCGCCACCTTGAGTCGGGTCGCCGACAGCGATCCGGCATAGGTCACCGCCTCTCCGGCAATGGCGCGCGCCGCGACGGCAGCCTGTTCGAAGCCGGGTGCTGCGAGGCCGTACACCTGGCCACGATGCTGCGCGCATTCGCCGACCGCATAGATGTCCGGTGCGCTCGTGCGCATCTGATCGTCGACGACGATGCCGCGCTGGAACACGAGTCCAGCGTCACGCGCGAGATCGACGTTGGGCCGGATGCCGGCGGCAAATACCACCGTGTCACATGAGACGATCGTGCCGCTGCGCAGGCGTAGACCTTCGACGCGCCCGCTGCCGAGAATCGCCATGGGACCATCGTCAAGAACGACCGCAATGCCCGTCGCCTCCACGTGCGCACGCATCTTCGCAGCGGCGAGCGTGTCGAGCTGGTTCGGCATCAGGCGCGGATGATGCTCGACCACCACCACATCGGTGCGGTAGCGATGCAAGGCACGCGCCGTTTCCAGCCCCAGCAGGCCGCCGCCCACCACGGCGATGCGGCGGCTGCTGGCCAGCCGCGCCTGCAGCGCTTCGGCGTCGGCCAGGCCACGGAAGGTGAACACTCCCTTCAGCGCGACTCCGGGGATGTCCGGTACATGCGGTCGTGAACCGGTCGCGAGCACGAGGCTCGAATACCCCTGCGTCATGCCGGTCTCGTCGCACAGGACATGCGACGCCGTATCGACCGACACGACGCGACAGCCGAAACGCCGCTCGACCGCATTCGGCAGCGTCAGACCTTCGGTGAAATCGGACCAGCCGTCCTCGCCCGCCAGCAGCGCGGACAGGCGCACGCGGTTGTAGGGCTGCCAGGGTTCGTCGCCATAGACGAGCACCGACGCCGTCGGCCGTACCTGCGCCAGTTCGACCGCCATGCGCACGCCCACGGGGCCTGCGCCGACGATCACTATCGGCAAATCGTGAAGTCCGTTTTGCGTCATGCCGTCCATCGAGCGGAAATAAAAAAACGGCGTCCCAGCGCGAAGCGCCCAGGGACACCGTTGTCCTTGCCGGCATGGCGACCTTGCCCGCCGGCCCTCCCGCTCAAGCACCTAGCGTGCCAGACGCATCACGACTGAATTCAAAGGATTTTCTGCAATCATGCCCGTCTTCCTGCCGTGTGCGTGCGCCACGGGGGCGCAGTCGCGCACCATACATGTGCGTTGCCCTGCTCCTGGCGACAGCATTCCTGTAACGCTGTAAATTCACTGGCGCGCCCCTTGCTTGTCATGAACAGGCATCACACTATTCCCAGTCATGAGCATCCACGTCGCGATCCGCCACACCACGCATTACAAGTTCGACCGCCGCGTCACGCTGAGTCCGCACGTGATCCGGCTGCGTCCGGCGCCGCATTCGCGCACCCCCATCCTCGCCTACACGATGAAGGTCACGCCGGAGAAGCACTTCATCAACTGGCAGCAGGACCCGTTCGGCAACTATCTGGCGCGGCTGGTGTTCCCGGAAGCGACGCGCGAGTTCTCGGTCGACGTCGAAGTGATCGCCGACATGACGGTGATCAACCCTTTCGATTATTTCATTGAAGACAGCGCCGAACACTGGCCATTCGACTACGCCGCGGCGCTGAAGCGCGAACTCACGCCCTACCTTGAAACCGAGCCGGCGGGCAAGCGCCTCAAGGCCTGGCTGGCCGAAGTGCCGCGCGAGCGGATGCACAGCAACGACTTCCTCGTGATGCTCAACCAGCGCCTGCAGCGCGACATCGCCTACACCATCCGCATGGAGCCCGGCATCCAGCCCTGCGAGGAAACGCTGGAGAAGGCGCTCGGCTCCTGCCGCGACACGGCCTGGCTGCTGGTGCAGATCCTGCGTCATCTGGGATTGGCGGCACGTTTCGTGTCGGGCTACCTGGTACAGCTCACGCCCGACGTGAAGTCGCTCGACGGCCCCTCCGGGCCGGAAGCCGACTTCACCGACCTGCACGCCTGGGCCGAGGTGTACCTGCCGGGCGCCGGCTGGGTCGGGCTCGACCCGACCTCGGGCCTGTTCGCCGACGAAGGCCACATTCCGCTCGCCGCCACCCCGCAGCCCTCGTCCGCCGCGCCGATCGACGGCATGACCGACAAGTGCGAAGTCGAATTCAACTTCAGCAACACCGTCACCCGCATCAAGGAAGACCCGCGCGTGACGCTGCCGTATGCGGAAGAAGACTGGGCGGCGATCCTTGCGCTGGGCCACGCCGTCGACGAAAAACTCGCGCACCAGGATGTGCGCCTCACCCACGGCGGCGAGCCCACTTTTGTCTCCATCGACGACATGGAGGCACCGGAATGGAACACCGATGCGCTCGGGCGCCACAAAAGGGAGCGCGCCGAGGTGCTGGTGCGGCGTTTGAAAGACCGCCTGGCGCCCGGCGCACTGCTGCACACCGGGCAGGGCAAGTGGTATCCGGGCGAGCCGCTGCCGCGCTGGGCACTGGGCATTTACTGGCGCAAGGATGGCGTACCGGTGTGGAAAAACCCGGCACTGCTCGCCGAGGCCGACCGGGATTACGGCCACACGCACCTCGACGCCCAGCGCTTCGCCGAAACCCTGGCGCAGCACCTGGGGCTGGCCGCGCGCTACGTCCAGCCGGCGTATGAAGACGCGCTCGCCGCATTGCTGCAGGAAGCGGAACTGCCCGCCAACGTCGCGCCGGGCCATGCCGAACTCGACAGCGCCAACCTGCGCGGCGCACTCGCCAACAAGCTGTCGCGCGGGCTCAACACCCCGACCGGCTACATCCTGCCGCTCGCCTGGAGCTGGACCACGCACGACTGGATGAGCGCGCCCTGGGAAACCCGGCGCGACCGCCTGTACCTGCTGCCCGGCGATTCGCCGATGGGCCTGCGGCTGCCCCTGTCCAGCCTGCCCCGGGTGGCCGAGGACGAACGCGAACCGACGGTCGAAGTCGATCCCTTTGCCGTGCAGCCGCCGCTGGCCGATTTTCATGGCGAAATCGCTGCGCGCTTTTCGAGTACGCAGCCGCCCGCACCGTCGCGCATCCGCGAACAGCATGCACCGCATCACGCGCTCAAGGCCCAGGTCGAGGTGCCGCGCACCGCGCTCACGGTCGAGTCGCGCGGCGGCTGCCTGTTCGTCTTCATGCCGCCGGTCACCACACTGGAGCATTACCTCGGCATCATCGCGGCGATCGAGACCACCGCCGCCGCGCTCAAGCTGCCGGTGGCGATCGAGGGCTACACGCCGCCGTCCGACGCCCGCATCGAGAAACTGATGGTCACCCCCGACCCCGGCGTGATCGAGGTCAACATCCACCCCGCGCACAGCTGGGAACAACTGGTCGACACAACCACGACAATCTACGAAGAGGCGCGCCTCTCCCGCCTGGCCGCCGAGAAATTCATGCTCGACGGCCGCCACGCCGGCACCGGCGGCGGCAACCACGTCACGCTCGGCGGCGCCACGCCGGCGGACAGCCCCTTCCTGCGCCGGCCGGACCTGCTGGCGAGCCTGGTCACCTACTGGCAGCACCATCCGGCACTGTCCTACCTGTTCTCCGGTCTCTTCATCGGCCCCACCAGCCAGGCGCCGCGCGTGGACGAAGGCCGCATCGAGCGCCTGTACGAACTCGAAATCGCCTTCCAGCAGATGCCGGCCGGCAACGTGCCGCAGCCCTGGCTGGTGGATCGCCTGCTGCGCAACCTGCTCACCGACCTCACCGGCAACACGCACCGTTCCGAGTTCTGCATCGACAAGCTGTATTCGCCCGATTCGCCGTCGGGCCGCCTGGGGCTGGTGGAATTCCGCGCCTTCGAGATGCCTCCGCACGCGCGCATGAGCCTGGCGCAGATGCTGCTGCTGCGCGCGCTGGTCGCACGCTTCTGGGACAAGCCCTACAGGAAGCCGCTGGTGCGCTGGGGCACGCAGCTGCAGGACCAGTGGATGCTGCCGCACTACCTGTGGGCGGATTTGAAGGACGTGATCGCCGACCTCAACGACGCCGGTTTTCCCTTCCAGCTCGACTGGTACCGGCCCTTCCTCGAATTCCGCTTCCCGCGCTACGGCACGCTGCAACTCGACAACCTCCAGATCGAACTGCGCACCGCGATCGAACCCTGGCACGTGCTGGGCGAGGAATCGACCAGCCTGGGCACCGCACGCTACGTCGATTCCTCGGTCGAGCGCCTGCAGGTGAAAGTGAACGGCCTCACCGACAGCCGCTACGTGCTCGCCTGCAACGGCCGCCGCGTGCCGCTCGCCCCCACCGGCACGCACGGCGAATACGTCGCCGGCGTGCGCTACCGTGCCTGGCAGCCGCCCTCGGCGCTGCATCCCACCATCGGCATCCATTCGCCACTGGTATTCGACCTGATCGACACCTGGAACGGCCGCGCCATCGGCGGCTGCACCTACCGCGTCGTCCACCCCGGCGGACGCAGCTACGACACCTTCCCGGTCAACGCGATGGAAGCCGAGGCGCGGCGACACATCCGCTTCCAGGATTGGGGCCACACCGCCGGCAGCTTTACCCCGCCGCCCTGGATCGCCCCGCTCGCCCGCTTTTTCCCCGGCGGCACCCCGCCCGGCCCGATGGCGCCCCCAACGGAAGACTTCCCCGGCGAGTTTCCGCATACGCTCGACTTGCGGCGGCGGTGAGCGGCGCCCCGGATCACATCAGCCATGACGACCGACTATCCCTACGGCAAGCTCGCCCTCGAAGATGCCCACCTCATCGCCGGCGGCGCGAACCAGTTGCTGACCGCGCTGCAGGAACATGCCGAAGCCGGCATGGAGAATGCCGACCCGCAGGCCGCGCGCCTGATCAGGAAGGGCGTGGACCTCGGCGACGCCCTGCTCGACAGCGCCCGGCTGCTGGTGTCACGCGGGGTGTTTTCGCGCGAGCGGCATCTCAGCGAGATCCTGATCTACTGCGCCGCCATCGCGCAGGGCTGCGAAGTCTGCGCGCTCACTCACATCGAAGGCGCAATCCGCGCCAAGGCCCCCGGCGCCGTAGTCGACGCAGTCCAGGCGATCGCGCTGTATATCCACGCCCAGGCGGATGACGACACCTATCTGCTGTTCGATGCCTACGCGCGGCACTGGCAGCGCTTCGCCGACTGGCCGCGCCTGCCCGAGGGGCGCGTCACCAACCTCAAGTTCTACAACCTGGTGGCGCTGCTGATGAGCCTGGTCGTGCGCAAGCGCAGGCTGGTGCGTCTGCACAGCCGCGAGCTGCTGACCAGGAGCGACGTCACCCCGGAGGAACTGCTGGAGGTGATCGGCATCGCCCAGGTCATGGGTGGTTTCCCGGCGCGCTGGGAAGCCGTCCACATTCTCGACGTGGCACGCGAACAGGCCGCAGCCGGCATGTTGCCGCCTGCCTTCGTGTCGGTGCTGCAACGCATGCCCCCGGTCGGGCCACCCGCCTGAAACCGGCCCGGCAACGGCCGTCCATTCACAACACAGGAGCCCCCGTATGGCCCACATCCACTTCATCGGCGGCGAAAAAGGCGGTGTCGGGAAATCGCTGGTCGCGCGCATCCTCGCGCAATATCTCATCGACCACGAGCGCCCGTTCCTCGGTTTCGACACCGACAAATCCCACGGCGCGCTGATGCGCTTCTACGCCGGCTACGCCTCGCCCATCGTCGTCGACCGCTACGAAAGCCTCGACGCCATCGTCGAGGCCGCTGCGGCCGAACCCGGCCGCAGCATCCTCGTCGACCTCGCCGCGCAGACGCAGGACGCACTCTCGCAATGGATGGACGAGTCCGGCCTTCTGGAACTGTCGAGCGAGTTGGGCATCGCCCTCACCTACTGGCACGTCATGGACTCCGGACGCGACTCGGTCGAGCTGCTGAAGAAACTGCTCGACCGCTTTGGATCACGCCTCAACTACGTGCTGGTGCAGAATCACGTCCGTGGCGAGAACTTCGATCTGCTCGAAAGCTCCGGAGAAAAGCAACGCGCCCTGTCGCTGCATGCGCGCATCGTCAACGTGAAGCGTTTGCACGAGGCCTCAATGATCAAGATCGACAGCACCAGCAGCAGTTTCTGGGCTGCCACCCAGCGCGCAGACGAACACGCACTCGGCATCCTGGAGCGGCATCGCGTGAAGTTGTGGCTGAAACACGCCTACGGCGAGCTCGACGCGCTGCATCTCTGACGAGCCGGCAGGCAGCAGCGTCCTGTCAGGATGGCTCAGAGCAACCGCCGCAATACCGCGAGGAAGCGCGCATTGTCCTCGGGCAGCGCGGTGGTGATGCGCATGTAGCCCCGCCCGAGGCCGGCATCGCCCAGCGCCTTGATGAGGATGCCTTCCGCGCGCAGCTTTTCGGCGAGCGACCCGGCATCGTGCGGGGCAAAATCGGCGAGGAAGAAATACGTTTCGGAAGGGAAGGTGCGCACCCCAAGCTTCTCCAGCTCGCCGGCGAGCGCGGCTGCCCATTGCTTCAGCATCTGCGCGCGTTCGGCGATGGCGTCCTCGTGCTGCAGCGTGGCGAGCGCCGCCGCCTGGCTGGCGCGCGCCAGCGGATAGGCATCGTTGCTGCGATTGAGATCGTCCGCCAGCGGTTCGGGCAGGATGGCGTACCCCACGCGGAAGCCGGCGAGGCTGTGCGCCTTCGACAGGGTGCGCGTCACGATCAGGTTGGCATGCCGCGGCACGAGATTCGCCACGCTCTGCCCCGCCATGCCGATGAAGGCCTCGTCGACGAGGAAGACCGTATCGGGGTACTTCAGCAGCAGGCCGGGCAGCGGACTCATGTCGAAGGTGCCGCCGTTGGGGTTGTTCGGGTTCACGATCACCGCAAGCGTGGTACCTGCGGGAATGACGAGTTCGCCCAGATCGAAGCGGAAGCCCGCCTCGGGCGGCAACCGCGTCTCGGTCCAGGCCTGGGCGATCTCGGGGAACAGCACGTAGGTCGGCGTCAGCAGGTGCACCTGCCGGCCCAGGCGCTGGAAGATCTGGCGCAGGATCAGTTCCGATCCTGCGTTGATGTGGATCAGGCGTTCCGGCACGTCGTGCTGCTGCGCGATGTGCGTGCGCAGGGGCGCCGAATAGGGCTCGGTGTAGTAGTTGCTTGCCGGCAATTCGGCCGCCGCCGCGGCGATGGCCGCGTCCAGCGGCGGCAGCGGGTTTTCGCACAGCAGGAGCTTGATGCCGCGGAAGGTGCCGCCGCCTTTTTCATGTGTACTCGTCATGTCGTCCCCTAATGCGCCAGTCGAAAGAAGGCAATGGTGGCGATACCCGCCAGGATCAGTACGACCTGCAGGGCAGCGGCCCGGGCGCCCGTGCGCTGGTGCAGCCCGGGCACCAGGTCGGCCACCGCAATATAGATGAAGCTGGCTGCCGAGAGCGCAAGGATGAACGGGATCGCCTGCCGCAACTCGTCGAGCCAGACCCAGCCCAGCACCACACCCGGCAGGGTCGAGAGCGAGGACAGCAGATTGACGGCGAACGCGCGCGTCTTGCTCATGCCGCTGGCCAGCAGGATGGCGAAGTCGCCGAGTTCCTGTGGAATCTCGTGTGCGATCACCGCCAGGGCGGTCGCGATGCCGACCGGCACGGATACGAGGAAGGCAGCGGCAATGACCACACCATCGACGAAATTGTGGAAGGCATCCCCGAGCAGGATCAGCTTTGCGCCCTGATGGCCGTGCACCGCGCAGTCGCTGTCGTGACAGTGCCGCCACAGCACCAGCTTTTCCAGCAGGAAGAACAGCACGATGCCCGCCAGCACCGTGCCGCTGATGGCGACCGCTGGCGCCTGTTCCAGCCCCTTCGGAATCATCCCGAGGAAGGCGGCGCCCAGAAGCGTGCCGGTGGCGTAGGCGACGAGGCAGGGCACCAGGCGCATGCGCACCGCGTCCGGAAAGCGCAGCAGCACTGCTGCGCCGGCGAGCGCACCGACGCTACCCAGCAGGGCGAATGCGATGGCGAGGAGCATGTCGTCTCCGGTTCAGGCGAATATCCGCATGAGGCACCCGCCCGGGCAGGCAGTCAATGCCCTTCGACGCAGATCTCGCGCCGGTAGATCGCGATCAGGGTACGCACCAGCAGGCCGGCGATGATGAAGCTGAGGATCGCGAGCAGCACGGTTGCCAGCGTGAAGAAGAAGGCGATGCCGGTGTGCTCTGCCATCGCCAGCGTGGCGATGGTAATCGCGGCCACCGGGAAGGAATACGCCCACCACGACAGGAAGAATTTCAGTCGGGTGAAATAGACGATCTGCGTGGCGATCACCAGGGTGAAGAACAAGCCCACGTAATAGAGCATCATGGCCAGCACGTCGATGCTGCCGTGCAGGGCGAGATAGGCGATGAACCCGACCGCGGGAGGAGCGATCACGATGAACAGCGTGGGCACCAGCTTGGCCGGGAGACTGGCATGGAAGATCAGCCGGTAGAACAGGATCGCGGTGAGCACGGGCCAGAAGAAGAGTCCGGTGGACAGGAAGAACCAGGAAATCTCCGCCGGTGCATGGTGCACCCCTGCAATCGGCACCAGGATATTGCCCACCACGGGAATGAACCAGGCCGGGTTGAGATGCTGGATATCGTACTTGTCGTGATGGATCCACGAGGACAGCACGTACAGCGTCAGCGCCAACTGCAGCACGGTGCCGACGCTCCACAGCCAGAACGAGGCCTGAGGGGCACCATGCAGGGTGGCGATTCCGAGCAGGATCAGCGCGATCGAGATGGTCGGCACGAATGCCAGCTTCACTGGATGCTGCACTTCCGCCTTCACCTCGTCCGGGTAGCGGATCAGCTTGGCGAGGTAGAGCACGGCAATCGCCGCGGCAAGCACGATGCTCAGGTCGAGCAGGCCCCCGCTGACATGGACGCCGAGGCCGAAGACCGACTCGGCCTTGGCCCAGGCGATGGTGAACCCGACCAGGCCCATGATGATGGAGAACCAGGACACCGGAAAATTCTGCAGACGTGCGGTTTGTTCGGACATGGCCTCGACCTCGCGGTTGAGCACTGCGGTTGAATGGAAGATGCACACGGGCCCGCATGCCGGCGGGCCCGTGCAGACCGCTTTCAGGCTTTGTTGCGCAGGCCCCTGGCCCAGGCTTCCATGGCCTCGTTCGCCGGCTTCATAGGTGCTTCCATGAAGCTCACCACGAACTTGCCGCCCAGGTCGGCCACGCCGATCGAGCGCGGGCGCACCGCCAGCACCTGCGGATTCGGCAAGGCGAAGCCGAAGCAGAAGATCACATCGACCGCGGCCTTGATCTCGGGATTGATCTCGCCCTCGATGCGTTTCGTGTGCGCGTAATGATCGAATACGCCGATGAAATGCACCTTCGGATTGGCGGCGATCCTGTCCTTGAGATAGGCGACGACGTCGTCCACGCTCTGGCATGTGGTTTCGGCCTTGTCGATTTCGGCAACGTAGACCGGGTATTTTTCCTGCAGCATTGTCTGTTTCACGGGTGTTCCTTTCGTCGGTTCGATTGCGTTTCCATGCGGCAGGACGACGGGAATCCCCGCCCCACGCGCCACTTACCACTTACCACTTACCACTTACCACTTACCACTTACCACTTACCGCTCACCGCTCACAGCGACTTCGTGCAGAAGTACCAGTCGGTGCACTCGTAGCCTTCGCTCATGCGGGCCTCGGCGGCGGCCACGTCCTGCGGTGGCGGGACGATGACCTTGTCGCCGGGCTGCCAGCCTTCCGGGGTGGCGACCTTGTGGGCGTCCGAGGTCTGCAGCGCTGCGACCAGCCGCAGGAATTCGGGAATCGAGCGGCCGTTGGTCATCGGGTAGTAGACCATCGCACGCAGCACGCCCTTGGGGTCGATGATGAAGGTGGCGCGCACCGCGGAGGTGTCGCCGGCGCCCGGGTGGATCATGCCGAAGGCAC
>JBFMCW010000012.1:0-80018 GCA_040754275.1 Pseudomonadota bacterium | reverse complement strand
AGACTGGCCGCGTGAGCGTGCTCGCTGTCGTCGCCGCTCCGGGCTGCGCCCTGCGCGACAACGACAGCGCAAACAGAATCAACCAATTACCTGATTACGAATTTGCACAACTTGACGCACACAACTTTGCGGCGGCCAGTGTCGACAGCCGATTCCTCGGGGGCTGCTTCGGTCGGGACGTCCTGGTTTTCTGTGGTGCGATCAGACATGGTGTGCCTCGATATGCATTTTGGTGGATTGTGCCGGAATGCAGCAAGATTCGCACCAACAAAGCGGAATACGCCGGAAAATCGCGAGAAGACAGGCTTTGTCAGGTCTCGAATCGACTGGCCGGCCAAGGCGTGTAAATTATTCCGACAGCTTGCCGCCGCTCACCCTGGGCGTGCCCGCCAGATCCTGCCAGCTGGAAACCCGGATGAAACCCCACTCGCAAAGCACCTGCCTGACTGCCTCCGCCTGGTCGTAGCCGTGTTCCAGCAGCAGGCATCCGCCGGGGGTGAGAAAGCGCGGTGCTGCGGCGATCAGGCGATGCAGGTCGTCCAGGCCGTCTTTGCCTGCGACGAGGGCGGAGGCGGGTTCGAAGCGCACGTCGCCGCGTTCCAGATGCGGATCGGCCGCGGCGACGTAGGGTGGGTTGCCAACAATGATGTCGAAGTGTCGCCCGCGCAGCGCCCCGAACCAGTCGCTTTCCTGAAAATCGATGGCGGCCCCGAGCCGAGCAGCATTGCTGCGCGCAATCGCAAGCGCAGCAGCCGAGCGATCCACAGCGGTCACGCGTGCTGATGGGCGTTCCAGTGCCAGGGTGATGGCGACGCATCCGCTGCCGGTACCAAGGTCGAGGATTTCCAGGGGCGTGTCAGGCAGCATCCGGGCGAGCGCAAGTTCGACCAGCAATTCGGTTTCGGGGCGCGGGATCAGCACGTCCGGGCTGACGCGGAAGCTTCGACCGTAGAACTCGCGGGTGCCGGTGAGATAAGCGATGGGTTCGCCAGCGAGACGCCGCAGCAGGAGGGTATCGAATGCAGTACGCCGGGTGCTGTCGACGGGGTCGGTATCGTGCGCGACCAGCCAGGCCGGTTCGCGCGCCCAGGCGAATGCGGCAAGCACCCGTGCCTCGAGCCGTGCCTCGCGGGGCGTCAGCGCGAGCGCCGCAACGAGTCGGGCCGCGGCGTCGCCCAGCAGGGTGGTCACGCTGGATGCCGTTCCGTGCATGTTCAGCTGTCGCCGGACAGCGCAGCCAGCTGTTCGGCCTGGTGCTCGGCAGCCAGCGCATCGAGCAACTCGGTGAGGTCGCCGTCCATCATGGCGTCGATCTTGTGGAGCGTGAGGTTGATGCGATGGTCGGTCACGCGGCCCTGCGGGAAGTTGTAGGTGCGGATGCGGTCGGAGCGGTCGCCGCTGCCGACCAGGCTTTTGCGCGTGCTGGCCTCGGCAGCGTGCCGGGCCTGGATTTCACGGTCCTTTAGGCGGGCGGCGAGCACGCTCATGGCCCGGGCGCGGTTGCGGTGCTGGGAACGGTCGTCCTGGCATTCGACCACCAGGCCGGTGGGCAGGTGGGTGATGCGCACGGCGGAGTCGGTCTTGTTGATGTGCTGCCCCCCGGCACCGGATGCGCGGAAGGTATCGATCCTGAGGTCGGCCGGATTGATATCGATCTCGCCGATCTCGTCGGCTTCCGGCATCACGGCCACGGTACAGGCCGAGGTATGGATGCGCCCCTGCGATTCGGTTTCAGGCACGCGTTGCACGCGGTGGCCGCCCGATTCGAACTTGAGCCGCGAATATGCGCCCTGGCCGACGATGCGGACGATGGCTTCCTTGTAGCCGCCAACCTCGCCTGGACTCTCCGAAACGATTTCGACCTTCCAGCCCTGGCGTTCGGCATAGCGCGTGTACATGCGCAGGAGATTGCTGGCGAACAGCGCCGATTCGTCGCCGCCGGTGCCGGCCCGGATTTCGAGGAAGATATTGCGCTCATCGTTGGGGTCCTTCGGCAACAGCGCGGTCTGGAGTTCGGTTTCGAGCTGCGCGATCCGGGCTGCGCTGTCGGCAAGCTCGGCCTCGGCCAGCTCGCGCATGTCCGGGTCGGCGAGCAACTCGCAGGCGGCGCTCCGGTCGGATTCGACCTGCTTGTACTGGCGATAGAGCGCAACGACCGGATCGAGGTCCGCGCGTTCGCGCGAGAGCCTGCGAAAGCTGTCCATGTCGCCGGCGATCTCGGGTTGCGCCAGCAGCGCGTCGAGTTCCACCAGCCGCTCGTCGGCGCGCGCGAGCTTGTCTGCCAGCGAGGCTTTCATTACGGCACTCCCCTCAATTGTCCGGGCTCAGGCCATAGAGCTGGCTGATCAGGCGTACGAACTGCTCGCGCTCGCTGCGGGTGGCGTGGTTGAGTGCATGGGTGGGGGCGTGCAGCAGCTTGTTGGCCAGTGCGTGCGAAAGGGCATCGATGACTGCGTGCGCATCCTCGCCGCGCGCCAGCGCCTTCTGGGCCTTCTCGATCTCGTGGCGGCGGTGGCGTTCCGCGCTGTCGCGCAGGTGTCGGATGACCGGCACCAGTTCGCGGGCCTCCATCCAGTGCACGAACTGCTCGACGCTGGTCTCGATGATGGCTTCTGCCTGGGTCACCTGGGCGACGCGGTTGTCCATGCCTTCGCGAACCACTTGGCCGAGGTCGTCCACACTATAGAGGAAAACGTCGTCCAGGTCGGCGACCTCGGCCTCGACATCGCGCGGAACGGCCAGGTCGACGATGAAGATGGGACGGTGGCGCCGTTGCCGGATGGCGCGTTCCAGCATGCCCTTGCCCAGGATCGGCAGGGGGCTGGCGGTCGAGGTGATGATGATGTCGTGCGCGGCGATCTCGTCCGGCAGCGCGGTCAGCGGAATGATGCCGGCGCCGAAGCGCTCGGCCAGCGGCCGGGCGCGTTCGGCAGACCGGTTGGCCACGGTCATGCGCCGCGGATGCTGCGCCGCGAAGTGGGTGATGCACAGCTCGATCATTTCGCCTGCACCGATGAACAGGCAGGCCTGATCCTTGATGCTGGGGAAGATGCGTTCGGCCAGCCTCACGGCGGCAGCGGCCATCGATACCGAATTGGCGCCGATCTCGGTGCTGGTGCGGACTTCCTTGGCGACCGAGAAGGTGCGCTGGAACAGCTTGTTGAGCAGCAGGCCGAGCGTGCCCGCTTCCTTGGCAGTGGCAACTGCCTGCTTCATCTGGCCGAGGATCTGCGTCTCGCCCAGCACCATGGAGTCCAGTCCGGCTGCAACACGGAAGGCATGTTGCGCCGCGCGCTCGCGCGGCAGGGCGTACAGGTAGGGGGCGAGCTCGCGTCTCTCGATCTGGTGGAAATCCGCCAGCCAGTCGGTCACGTCATCGGCCGAGGCCGCATTGCAGTAAAGCTCGGTGCGGTTGCAGGTTGAGAGGATGGCCACCTCGGTCGCGCGCTGGCTCTGGGTCAGATCGTGCAGCGCGTGCACCAGCTTTTCGGGGCCGAACGCGACCTGCTCGCGGATCGCGAGGGGCGCGGTGTGATGGTTGACCCCGAGGGTGAGTAGATGCATTGCGGCGACCGGCCGTACAAACGAGGGCGCTATTTTACCGCTCGCGCTAGGCGGCGTGTGCGGCGGGCATGGCAGGGTCGAGGCGCAGACGGTCGTAATAGCGGCCGCGATAGAGCAGGCGGCGCCTGCCCGGTGAGTCGGTAAACCCATTACGGGTGTGCAGCACATTGTTGCAGATCAGCCCCATGCCGGGGGCGAGGCGTGCGGTGAGGATGTATTCCGACCCCGCAAGGATGTCGGCGAGCGCCTGCACGGCAGCCCGGGTGCGGGCATCGTCCTGCCAGACGATGGAGCGGGTGCGCGCGGTGTAGCGCATGACAAGGAAACCCTCGTCGGGGTCGACAGCGAACACCGGCCCGCTCTGCTCGGCGCGCGCGACGTTGTTCTCGTCCATGCGTGCGGGGATGGTCATGGCATTCGGCTGCATCAGTGCATCGACATACTCGGGATTGCAGTCGCGCAGCTGGATGTAAGCGATCTCGTGGTCCAGCAGTTTGTTCTCGCCGCCTTCTTCGGCGTCCTGCGCGCAGTGCAGGGTCATGCCGAGGATGCGGTGGTCGGGCGCGTTGTAGTAGCCGTCGGTGTGCCAGTTGATCGGCTTGTGCGTATAGGGGATGAAGTCCCCGCGCACCTGGGTTTCGTCTTCGTTCGGCGTGATGCTCGACAACCCGTCCTCGTCGGCGAGGTAGTTGCCTTCGAGGCGTTCCAGACCAAGTTGACGGCCGAGCTGCAGGGCCAGCGACTTGTCGGCGGCAGGCAGGTGCGTGGCGCTGTAGATCGCCATGTTGGCGCGCGCGCAGGCGGCGGCTAGCGCAGCGTGTTCTGCGGCCGTGATGAGACGTGGATCGCCCAGCGGCACGACCAGTTCGTCGATTCGGCGCGGATACGCCGCGAGCCTGGCGTCGCGCCATGTTCGATACGCGGTGTCGTCGGCGAGGTCGAAGGGACTGGCCATGCGGTCTCTAGGATTATTCCGGCGGCAGCATGTCGGGCGACCCGAAGCCGCGCTTGACTGGCGCGTCCGACAGCAGGCCCTTGAAGCTCTTCCTGACCGTGCCCATCATCTCGGGCATTTCGATGTCCATGATCTGGTCCATCACCCAGGTCTTGTCACTGTCTTCCATTTCCTCGCGGATCTGCAGGCCGAGGAAGCGCAGCGCCGGGAAACTCGCCTTCTCGTCATCCGGGAACTCGAACTCGGCGTAGTCGTTGAAACGGCGGTTGAGGAAATCGATGAACTCGGCCTTGTAGTTGCGGCTGCCGTCGCCCTTGCCGACGACGCTGATGATGTTCTCCTCCATCACCTCGCCCAGGCGATTGGAAATCGCCTGCAATACGGCAACGCGGCGTTCGGGCGTGAGCGAAGCGTAGGCCATGCGATCGCAATAGTGCGCCAGGAAAGCGACGAATTCGGCGATGAGCTTGAAGCCGCGCGCTGGCGTGATGATGTCGTAGTTCTCGCGGCCGAGGTTGTCCACGGCCTTGTCGGCGACGCGCCATACGGTGGACGCGACCGCGGTGGCGATTTCCTCGGGGCTCCGTTCGCCATCCTTCTTGAACCAGACGGTGCGGACACGTACGGGTTTGACCATGATCTATTCTCCTGTGGCGACGGGGCGGGACGGATCGGTGATCCACTGGCTCCATGAACCGGGATAAAGACGCGAACCGGGCAGACCGGCGATTTCCATCGCGAGCACGTTGTGGCAGGCCGTGACGCCCGAGCCGCACATGTGGATGACCTGCCAGGTCGGTTTGCCTTTCAGCAGCGCCTGGTAATTTTCGCGCAGGGCTTCCGGCGGCAGGAAGGTGCCGTCCACGTCGAGATTGTCCTCGAACTGGACGTTGAGCGCGCCGGGTACGTGGCCTGCGACCGGGTCGGCAGGTTCGTACTCGCCGGTGAAACGCCGGTCGGAGCGGGCGTCCAGGATGAGCGCATCGCCGGTCTGCGAGGCGCGCAGGACGTCCTCCGTCACTGCAATCTGCGAGGTTTCGGGCAGGCAGGCGCATGCGGCCTTATGCAGTTCGGGCACGTCGGCCGTCACCGGACGCTTCTCGCGCGTCCATTTCGGATAGCCGCCGTCGAGCAGCGCCACGCCGGGGTGGCCGAGCCAGCGTAGCAGCCACCACATGCGGCAGGCGATCGAGCCGTAGCTGTCGTCGTACACCACGACCTGCTTGTTGACGCCTACGCCCCAGGCGCAGAGTTTCTCGGTAAGCACGCGCGGATCCGGCAGGGGATGGCGGCCGGTATCGGTGCCCATGGGCGCCGACAGGTCATTGTCCAGATTCACGTGGCGGGCACCCGGGATGTGCGCCTTGTCGTAGGCCTGGCGTCCGGACTCGGGATCGGTGATGGTGAAGCGGCAGTCGAACACGACCCAGTTCGGGTCGTCAAGATGCGCGGCGAGATCTTCAGTGGTGACGAGGGTGTTGGAAAACATGCGGCCAGCCGATAGGGGAATTCAGGCAAAAACGGGCAGCGGAGACCGCTGCCCGTTTCCATGTCGCGTCAGACGCGGGATCAGTAGCCGCCCTTGCCGAAGGGCTTGGTCAGGCCGGCGACACGGGGGCCCTGGCGGGCGGGCTGGTTTGGGAAGAGTTCGTACAGCTTCTTCTTCCAGTCATGGCCGGGATGCTCATCATCGAGCATGCTCACCATGTTGCGGAAGTTGGGGGTATGGCCGTCTTCCTTGTAGCGCTCGCGCAGCCAGTTGATGACCAGCCAGTGGTCGTCGGTCAGCGTGATCTTTTCGTTGGCGGCGATGACGGGGGGGACGTCGTCGCTGAAATTGGCTTCCAGCAGGAAGTCCTCTTCGCCAGTTTCCAGTTCTTCGCCATTCACGACATACGACATGGTTTCTCCTTTCGGGTTGGTTGATTTCAGGAATCGCCGATACGGCTGGTTTCAAAGAATCGCCGGGACGACCGGCGCGATGGATTTGTGTGGAATGAAAATACCGCAGCCGAGCAGGCGGTTGCGCCCCATGCCTTCATCCTGCAGTTGCAGGGATTTGTGCGGCGGCACGTCATGCAGCATCAGGCTGTAGCCGTGCAGCGGGCCTGCTGCGCTCTGCAGGGTTTGCTGCTTGCCGCAGATGAAGCCACAGCGCAACTGGAAGCGACTGTCGAGTTCGCGCATCACATCCTGCACGAATTGTTCTTCAGTGGCGCTGCCGGTGTCAACGAAGTGAGCGTAGATATTCGCGAAGGGGCTGAATTCGCGGGTCTTGAATCCGCCGATCTGCAAAGGGTGGCCGGCCAGATCGAGCGTCTGCCCGGAGAGCCTTTGCATGTCGCCGACGCGGGCCCTGGGGACGCGCAGGTACAGTTTGGTGCGCCGATTGATGTTGAGTGCGACGTCGCCACTGTTGGTTTCGGCGCCCTTGAGGTGCTGGATGCCGCTTCCTCCATCGTCGCCCAGCCAGGGGAGCAAGACCAGGATCGCGTCGCTCAGGAGCTGTGCGTTCTCCGCCGGGATCGTGCTGCCGACGAGATCGAATTGCACGTCGATCATGCGGGCATTGTATTCCTCGGGCTTGTTTTCCGGCCAGCACCAGCTCATGGCTTGTCCCCGGCATGGGACTTTGCCCAGTCCGCCATCAGCTCGGCCCATTTCGCGGCACTGACCGGATCGACATCGAATATGGTGAAACGCTTGTTCTCGCGAATGCGAATGCGCAGAAAAGGAACGCCGCCCGACTCATGGGTCAGGTGCTGGAATTCGATTTCCTGTCCGCCGAACGGCAGGCGAATTTTGTCGAGCGGGGTGATCTCAGGCATGGATGATCCGATCCGTGTCCAACAGCTTTATTGATTGCTTCCAGATATGGTTACGCGCGACCTCAACCCGATAAAGCATCAGTTGGGGCAGCGTGCCGTGTTTCAACCCTGCTCCCTGCAAGGGCTTGCGTTAGCAACAATATTTTAATACTCTTATCGATTCCTGTGGCCGACGCGTAATGTCTCACTGATCCGTGACATGGGGCATTACCGCATTGGGGAAAACGCTCTACTCCTTTTGGGTAGGTGGAAACCTACCGCGAGGGAGTAGTCGATCTACCCATGAGAATGATGGTGGCGGGCGGGTCAACCCAATACGATTGGGGAATACCGTTAAGCTGCCTGCTGAACGGGCATTTCGATATGTTCTTAGGAGAGATAAATGGCTAAGCAAATGCACAACACCCCTAATCTGGACGAGCTCGAGAAAGGCCCGTGGCCCAGCTTCGTGACCGGCCTCAAGCGTCTGGCCAAAGAGAACGACATGATGGTCGACCTGATGGGTCAGCTGGAAACGTCCTACAAGACCAAGTTCGGTTACTGGAAGGGTGGTACGGTCGGCGTGTTCGGCTACGGCGGTGGCGTCATTCCCCGCTTCACCGAGCTGAAGGATGAGAACGGCAACCCCCAGTTCCCCGAAGCCGCTGAGTTCCACACCCTGCGCGTGCAGCCGCCCGCGGGCATGCACTACACATCCGACCTGCTGCGCAAGATGTGCGATGTCTGGTCCGCCACCGGCGGTTCGGGCCTGATCGCCTTCCACGGCCAGTCCGGTGACATCATGTTTCAGGGCATCAAGACCGAGAACGTCCAGAAGGCGTTCGACGAGTTCAACGAAATGGGCTTCGACCTCGGTGGCGCCGGCCCCGCGCTGCGCACCTCGATGTCCTGCGTCGGCGCTGCGCGCTGCGAAATGTCCTGCTACGACGAAGCCAAAGCGCTGCGCACCGTCATCAACAACAACCTGGACGACATGCACCGTCCGTCCCTGCCGTACAAGTTCAAGTTCAAGTTCTCCGGCTGTCCGAACGACTGCGTGAACGCCATCCAGCGTTCCGACATGGCGACCATCGGCACCTGGCGCGACAACATCCGCGTGAACGAGGCGCAGGTCCAGGATTACTACAAGGCCCACGGCATGAACGATCTGGTCAACGACGTGATCAGCAAGTGCCCGACCAAGGCCATCACCCTGGTTTCCAGCGACAAGTTCAAGCCCAGCGAGCATGTCTCCGCAGCCAATCTGGGCGACGGCAACACCATGTGCATCGACAACAAGAATTGCGTGCGTTGCATGCACTGCCTGAACGTCATCCCCGGCGGTCTGCTGCCCGGTAACGACAAGGGTGTGTCGATCCTGGTCGGCGGCAAGGGCGTGCTGAAGATCGGCGCGACCATGGGCACCGTGGTGATTCCGTTCATGAAGCTGGAGTCCGATGAGGATTTCGAAAAGCTGAACGAGCTGGCTCGCAACATTCTCGACTTCTTTGCGGAAAACGCGCTGGAGCACGAGCGTACCGGCGAAATGATCGAGCGTATCGGCCTGACCAACTTCCTCGAAGGTCTGGATATCCCGGTCGACCCCAACATGATCAGCTCGCCGCGTTCCAACCCCTACTTCCGTTCCGACGACTGGGACGAGCAGGTCGAGAAGTGGAACGAGTACAAGCAGCAGTCCGCTGCCTGATCCTCACGCGGCAATAAGTTTCAAATCGGGCGGATTCCGGGCTGTGCCGGAATCCGCACATCACTCAGTTGGAGAAAAACATGGCAGAACTGCGTCAGCCTATCGAGTCCGGTGCGCCGGATCCGATGCCCTACATGCACCCCGTGATGGTGAAGAACTATGGCAAGTGGGTGTTCCACAGCCATCCCAAGCCCGGCGTCCTGTATCACCGCGCCGAGTCCGGTGACGAGATCTGGACTGTCAAGGCAGGTACCCAGCGCCAGATGGACCACTACACCATTCGTGAGCTGGCTGATATTGCCGACCAGTACGGCGACGGTTTCGTGCGTTTCACCGCGCGTTCCAACATCGAATACATGGTGGCCGACGGTTCCAAGGTCGAGCCCCTGATCAAGGCCCTGAGCGACAAGGGCTACCCCATCGGCGGTACCGCCAACTCTGTGTCGATGATTGCCCACACTCAGGGCTGGCTGCACTGCGATATTCCCGGCACCGACGCCTCGGGCGTGGTGAAGGCGCTGATGGACGAGTTGTATGACGACTTCGTCAAGTGCGAGATGCCCAACCGCGTCAAGCTCTCGACCTCCTGCTGCGAGATCAACTGCGGAGGCCAGGCTGACATCGCGATCATCGTCCAGCACACCAAGCCGCCGAAGATCAACCACGATCTGGTTGCCAACGTGTGCGAACGTCCCTCCGTCGTCGCGCGTTGCCCGGTCGCGGCGATCCGCCCTGCGCTTGTGAATGGCAAGCCCTCGCTGGAAGTCGACGAGAAGAAGTGCATCTGCTGCGGTGCCTGTTTCCCGCCCTGCCCCCCGATGCAAATCAACGATCCCGAGCATTCCAAGATCGCGATCTGGGTGGGTGGCAAGAACTCGAACGCCCGTTCGAAACCGACCTTCCACAAGCTCGTCGCCGCCGGCCTGCCGAACAACGCCCCGCGCTGGCCCGAAGTTGCCGAAGTGGTCAAGAAGATTCTGGCCACCTACAAGGCCGACGGCAAACCCTGGGAGCGCATGATCGACTGGATCGACCGTATCGGTTGGCCCGCATTCTTCGAGAAGACCGGTCTGCCCTTCACCAAGTATCACATCGATAACTGGCGCGGTGGTCGTTACAACCTGAACGCTTCTGCGCATATCCGCTTCTGATCGTTCTGGCTGGCGTCTTTCATGTCCGCCGCGGTGCGTCCGCGGCGGACCTTTGATAATAAAGACTGTTTTTTCGGAGTTTGACTCGCCATGCAATTCGGCATTTTGATCAACGAAGGGCCTTACAACCATCAGGCCAGTGACTCCGCCTATCTCTTTGCGCGTACCGCGATCGAGAAGGGCCACAAGGTTCCGCGCGTCTTTTTCTATCACGATGGCGTGAACAACTCGACCAACAAGGCAGAGCCGCCGCAGGATGACCGCAACGTCACCCAGCGCTGGTCCAAGCTGGCCGAAGAGCACGGCATCGACCTCGTCGTGTGCGTGGCCGCAGCGCTGCGTCGTGGCATCAAGGATGACATCCTGGCCCCGGGTTTCCGTATTTCCGGTCTGGGCCAGCTGGTGGAAATGGGTATTCAGTACGATCGTCTCGTGACGTTCGGTGATTGAGGAATAGCGAGATGAGCGATATGGATATGGAAGACGACGGCTCCGGCATCGTCAAGAAATTCATGTTCCTGAACCGCAAGGCGCCCCACGGTACCGTGTATGCGCTCGAGGGTCTGGAAGTGGTGCTGATTACCGCCGCTTTCGATCAGGACGTCAGCCTGGTCTTCACCGATGACGGCGTGTACCAGTTGATGAAGGGCATCGATACCAAGGGTATCGAGGTCAAGGACTTCTCCAAGACCTACCGTGCATTGGAAGGCTATGACATCGAGAAGCTCTATGTCGACCGCACTTCTATGGAAGCGCGTGGCCTGACCGAAGATGACCTGATTGTCGACGTGAGCGTTCTGTCGGACGACGAGATGAAGAATCTCATGGCCGAACAAGACGTCGTGATCAGCTTCTAAGGGGATACACATGCTGCATATCGTGAATAAATCGGCCACTGAGCGCAGTTCGCTGGATAGCTGCCTGCGCCTGGCCACCAAAGGTTCTGCTGTTCTGCTGATCGAAGACGCGGTCTACGCGGCGACGAAAGGCGGTGCGGCGGCGGCGAAAATCCAGGCAGCACAGGCTGACCTCAAGATTTACGCACTCGGTCCCGATCTGGCGGCGCGCGGCATGGCCGGGCGCGTGCTGGACGGCGTCAATGTCGTGGATTACGGCGGTTTTGTGGATCTGGTCGCAGAACACAGCAACTGTCAGTCTTGGCTGTAACTTTTAAACAAGGAGTATTGCTATGCCCATGGTGAACATCGCCGGTAAGGAAGTCGAAGTCGACGAGGAAGGCTATCTGGTCGATCTGTCGCAGTGGAACGAAGATATCGCCAAGTACATGGCGGTCGAAGAGAAGGTCGACCTGACCGAGAACCACTGGGAAGTCGTCAACTTCCTGCGTGAGTACTATGCCGAATACCAGATCGCTCCCGCTGTGCGCGTGCTGACCAAGGCCATCGGCAAGAAGCTCGGACCCGAGAAGGGCAACAACAAGTACCTGTACGAGTTGTTCCCCTACGGCCCCGCCAAGCAGGCCTGTAAGATTGCCGGCCTGCCGAAGCCGACCGGCTGTATCTGATTCGGCTGTATTGCATCTGCAGGACACGGGTCGCCCCGGGTGTCGGGGCGATTCGTTTCACAACCCGGTGTTTCCAAATCGAATGCGCTCGCGCGGCGTCGCCGCGGCGTTCGATTCGCAAACACGACGTTGTTGGGGGATAAGTTTTGTCTACTGTGACGATGATTTTTGCCGGCATGTTCTACTTGGCAACGCTGTTGCTGGTCGCTGGCCTCGCGTACAAGATTTTCGATTACAGCCGCACCCCTGCGCCGTTGAAAATCCCGACCACGCCGGCACCCACCACGCAGAAGGGTGTGGCCTATCGCATGGCGAAAGAGGTCGTGCTGTTCGAGTCGCTGTTCAAGTCCAACAAGTGGATCTGGGTTTTCGGCTGGCTGTTCCACTTCGGCATGCTGCTCGTGCTGATCCGTCACCTGCGCTACTTCGTCAACCCCATTCCCGAATGGCTCGTCTTCATCCAGCCCTTCGGCAAATATGCCAGCATCATGATGGTGGTGGGACTGGCTGGGCTTCTGGCGCGGCGCTTCATGGTGGACCGCGTGCGTTACATTTCGACGCCCTCGGACTACCTCATGCTCGTGCTGCTGTTGGGAATCGGTATCAGCGGCATGCTGACGACCTTCGTGGTGCACACCGACATTGTCGCGCTGAAGCAGTTTTTCATGGGGCTGATGTTCTTTGACCTGCAGCCTGTGCCGAGCGACCCGATCATTCTGGCGCACCTCGCGATGGTTGCGCTGCTGATGGTGATTTTCCCCATCAGCAAACTGCTGCACGCGCCGGGCGTCTTCTTCAGCCCGACGCGCAACCAGGCCGACAATCCGCGCGAGCATCGCCATGTGGCGGCCTGGGCGGCACGTCTGGACCAGAACAACTGATTCGCCGGCACGGATCGACGAACAACCCTGTACGGATAGAGGACGCGTAAGTGGCTGCTGCAGAATTTGATATTCCGGAAATCAAGGAAACCATCGAGGTTCCCAAGCTGCGCGAAGGCGTAATGGCGCATGCCAAATCGTTCATTGCGCCGAAGCCGGTGCAGGACTTCATGGGCTATCCGCACGAGCTTGGCGAGGACTGGAAAGAGCGCGCCATCGACAAGATGGGCGACCTGCTTGGCAAATACCGCTCGCTCAAGGTTTTCCTCGATGCCTGCGTGCACTGTGGCGCCTGCACCGACAAGTGTCACTACTACCTGGGCACGTCCGATCCCAAGAACATGCCGGTGGCGCGCCAGGACCTGATGCGCCAGGTTTACCGCCGCTACTTCACCACCGCCGGCAAGCTCTTCCCCAAGCTGGTCGGCGCAAAGGATCTGACGAAAGAAATCCTCGACGAGTGGTACAGCTACTACCACCAGTGCTCCGAGTGCCGCCGCTGCTCGGTCTTCTGCCCTTACGGCATCGACACCGCCGAGATCACCATGGCGGGCCGCGAAATCCTCAATCATGTCGGCATGGGCCAGAAGTATTCCAACGAGATCCTGGGCAAGGTCCAGAAAATCGGCAACAACCTCGGCCTGCCCGGCCCCGCGCTGGAAGACACGCTCGCTGGCCTGGAAGAGGACATCGAGATGGACACCGGTGTGCCGGTCAAGCTGCCGATGGACAAGCAGGGCGCTGAAGTCCTCCTCGTCACGCCGTCCGCAGACTTCTTCTCCGAGCCGCACGTCGAGTCGCTGATTGGTTATGCCAAGGTCTTTCATGCTGCCGGCATCGACTGGACGCTGTCCTCGCATGCATCGGAGGCCGGCAACTTCGGTCTCTTCAATGGCAACTACGAGACCATGCGCAAGGTTGCGATGCGCATCCGCGATGCCGCGCTGGAACTTGGCGTCAAGCGCATCGTGGTCGGAGAGTGCGGCCACGCCTGGCGCGTCGCCTACAGTTTCTGGAACACGCTGACTGGCCTGGGCTACGGTGGCAACGATCCCTTCTCGATCGAGCTGCAGAAGCAGCTCGATCACAACTACCCGCAGCCGCAGCATATCTGCGAGCTGACCAATGATCTGATCAACGCGGGCAAGATCGAGGTCGACCCCTCCGCCAACGACGATCTGGTTGTCACCTACCACGATTCGTGCAACGTCGCGCGCGCCTCGCGCATGGGCGACATGCCCGGCGGGCAGTTCATCATCCCGCGCGAACTGATCAGGAAGGTCGCGAACAACTTCCACAACATGGCAGACGATACGATCTACGAGTCGACTTTCTGCTGTGGCGGTGGTGGCGGCCTGCTGACCGACGACCTGATGGAAGTGCGGGTCAAGGGTGCCCTGCCGCGCGTGACCGCACTGAACGCGGTTGTGCAGGAGCATCAGGTCAACTTCATGGCGACGATCTGCGCGATCTGCAAGGCGCAGTTCACCAAGGTGCTGCCGAAATACGGATTCGACATGAGCATGGTGGGTGGCGTCCACCAGCTGGTTAGCAAGGCGATCAAGCTGGAGGCCCCGCAAGAGGCCGAATGATCCGGATCATTTTCATTTTTTAGTGTAAGTAGGCGTTAGGAGAACCAACATGGCTGTCACGACCAACAAGGGACAAAAAACCGAAGGCATGACTTGGCGTCGCTATAAGGACGGCGAGTCCGACAAGAACTATCGCTCGTCCCAGGAACGCATCTTCCAGTCGAGCTGGACCCACAAGTGTCCGGAATACGTGCTCTCCACGCCGCCCTGCCAGGGTTCCTGCCCGGCGGGTGAAGACATCCGTGGTTACCTCAATATCGTGCGTGGCATCGAGAAGCCGCCCGCGGGCGTGACCTGGCAGGAATACGCCTTCCGCCGCATCACCGAAGCCAATCCATTCCCCGGTGTGATGGGCCGCGTCTGCCCCGCACCGTGCGAATCCGGCTGCAACCGCAACATGGTCGAAGACCACGTCGGCATCAACTCGGTCGAGCACTTTGTGGGCGACTGGGGTATCGAAAACAACATGAAGTACACATCGACCGCCGCCGACACCGGCAAGAAGGTCGCCGTGATCGGCGCCGGCCCAGCTGGCCTGGCCGCGGCTTACCAGTTGCGTCTGCGTGGCCACGGCGTCACCATTTTCGACGAGCACGAAGAACTCGGCGGCATGATGCGCTACGGCATCCCCGGTTTCCGTACCCCGCGCGAAATGCTCGATGCCGAAATCAACCGCATCATCGAGCTGGGCGTCGAAACCCGCCTGAAGACCCGCGTCGGTTCCGACATCAGCTACGAAGAGCTGGACAAGAACTACGACGCCATCTTCCTCGCCATGGGTGCCCAGGCTGGCCGTCCGCTGCCCGTACCCGGCGCCGAAGCGCCCAACTGCGTGACCGCCGTCGCCTTCCTGCGTGCCTTCAACGAAGGCCGCCTGCAGCACGTCGGCAACCGCGTCGTCGTCATCGGTGGTGGCGATACCTCCATCGACGTCGCGACCGTCGCCCGCCGTCTGGGCAATGTCACCAAGTCCGGCACGCACGACGACCGTCCAGAAAACGTCATCGCCGGTCACATGGCCTCCGATGTCGCCTCCATCTCCGCCCGCGAAGGCGCCGAGGTGGTGCTGGTGTCGCGTGCCACCATGGACAAGATGGCTGCCAACAAGCACGAAGTCGAGCACGCCCTGCAGGAAGGCATCGAGATCATCGGTGGCGTGACCCCGGTTTCCGTCGTGGTCGACGAGCGTGGCCGCGCCACGGCCCTGCGTGTCGCCGACTTCGTCATGGAAGGCAAGGACACCAAGATCGTCGAAGGTACCGAGCGCGACCTGCCGGCCGACCTGATCGTCTCCGCGATCGGCCAGGGCGTCGATTTCACCGGTCTCGAACAGTTCAATAACAACAATGGCCTGATCAAGGCCGACAAGAACTACCGCTTCCCCGGCAGCAACAAGGTCTTCGTCGGCGGCGACGTGATCCGTCCGCACCTGCTGACCACCGCGATCGGCCACGCTTCGATCGCAGTCGACGGCATCGACGCCTTCCTCAAGGGCAAGGAGCTCGACAAGCGTCCGAAGGTAGACGTGCACCACTTCGACGAAATCCGCAAGTGGCTCGAATCCGGCCACGAGTACACCGAAGTCAAGGGCCAGATCTGGGGCACCTCAGAGCGCAAGGACATCCTGCACAACTTCGAAGACGCTTCACAGCGCCACATCATTCCGCACACCGACCTGTTCCTCGGCCACTTCCCGAACACCCCGCGTCACATCCGTGAAGTGACGGTGCTCGACAAGGAAGGCGCGCTGGGTAACTTCGAGGAGCGCCTGCACGCGCTATCCGAAAAGGATGTCGTGGGCGAGGCCAAGCGCTGCATGTCCTGCGGCCAGTGCTTCGAATGCGACAACTGTGTGGTGTACTGTCCGCAGACCGCCGTATTCAAGGTCAAGAAGAAGGACAACCCCACCGTGGGTCGCTACGTCGACACCGATTACGGCAAGTGCATCGGTTGCCACATCTGCGCCGACGTCTGCCCGACCGGCTACATCGTCATGGGCATGGGTGAGTAAGCGTGGCAGGGATGACGAAACGCCTTCTGGCGCTGGGCGCGTTCGTACTGGCCACGGCCACGCTGGCCTGGGCAGAGGCGCCCAGGCCGGTGATCACCAAGGCCGTGAAAGGCGGGCAGTGCGTGGAAGACACCGACTACATGCGGAAGAACCACATGAAGGTGTTGAACCACCACCGTGACAAGACGGTGCTGGAGGGCATTCGCACCAAGAAGCACAGTCTCAAGGAATGCATCAACTGCCACGCCAGCGAGAAGACCGGCAGCGTGGCCAAGGCGAAGGACGATTTCTGCGTGAGCTGCCACAGCTACGCCGCAGTGAAGATCGACTGCTTCGACTGCCATTCCACCAAGCCGCAAGGCTCGATGGCGATGCACCCCCTGAACGCCGAGACGGCACACTACAGGCATAAACTGGCCGCTGGTACAAAGCAGCCGGTCAGTGTGGACGAGATGGCCAAGGTTGCACAATGAACGATACGAAACAGAACCGCGAGGCGATGACCCAGCCTGAATCGCAGGAACGTCGCCGCTTCATCGGTGCCGCCACGGCGACTGCCGCGGGCCTGGCGATCGCCCCCGGCATCATGCTGATCGAGGTGGCCCACGGCCGTCCCGAAGATCAGGCGGCGAGCAGCGCAGTGCGCTGGGGCATGCTGGTCGATGCGACCAAGTGCGCCACGGGCTGCAACGACTGCGTATCGGCATGCAGTACCGAGAACGGCTGGACGCCTGTCGCCGAAAGCGCCCATCCGAAGCAGGCTCCGCAGTGGATCCGCAAGCTGGAACTCGAGGATCCGCTGACGCAGATGCAAACCAACCTGCCGATGATGTGCCAGCATTGCGCCGAGCCCCCGTGCGTGGACGTATGCCCGACCGGTGCCTCGTTCAAGCGGGCCGACGGCATCGTTCTGGTCAACCGCCACACCTGCATCGGCTGCCGCTACTGCATGATGGCCTGCCCCTACAAGGCGCGCTCGCTGGTGCACGAAAGCCTCAACGACACGCAGAAACCCGACGTGCCGCGCGGTATCGGCTGCGTCGAGTCCTGCACCTTCTGCGTGCAGAAAGTCGATCGCGGCGATGGCACCACCGCATGCGTCGAGGCCTGTGCGGCTGCCGGCCACAATGCGCTGCTGTTCGGCGACATGAACGACCCCGAGTCGGAAATCTCAAGGCGTTTGCGCGAAATCCCGACCAAGCAGGTGCGCGCTGACCTGAACCTCAACCTCGGCGTTCGCTATCACGGAATCTAAGACCCATGGCAAGCATCACTTTCCGCGAAGTTGAAGGCAGCAGCCTCAAGTACTGGCTGCTGTTCGGGGGCCTGGGCCTGCTCGTGCTGTTGGGCGCGCTGGCCTGGAACCACATGCACCACCACGGCCACGTCGTGACCGGCATGGACAACCAGATCGTCTGGGGTCTGCCGCACGTGTTCGCCGTGTTCCTCATTGTCGCGGCCTCGGGGGCGCTCAACGTCGCCTCGATCGCCTCGGTCTTTAACAAGCCGATGTACAAGCCGCTGGCCCCGCTGTCGGCGATCCTGGCGCTGGCCCTGATGCTCGGCGGCCTGCTCGTGCTGGTGCTCGACCTTGGCCGTTCCGACCGCCTCATCGTCGCGATGACGCACTTCAACTTCAAGTCGATGTTCACCTGGAACGTGTTCCTCTACTCGGGCTTCTTCGCCCTGGTCGGGGTCTACCTGTGGACCATGCTGGACCGCAACGTGAAGACGTATTCCAAGGCTGCGGGTACGGCCGCTTTCATCTGGCGTCTCGCGCTCACCACCGGTACCGGCTCGCTGTTCGGTTTCCTCGTCGCGCGCGAGCTCTATGGCACCGCAATGCTTGCCCCGATGTTCATCATCATGTCCTTCGCCTATGGCCTGGCCATCTACCTCATGGTGCTTGCCGCTGCCTATGCCTGGACGGGGCGTCCCCTGGGGGACATCGTGATGCAGCGTCTGCGCACCCTGCTCGCGGTCTTCGTTGCCGCCGTGCTGTACTTCGTCGTGGTACAGCATCTCACCAGCCTGTACTTCACCAAATTCCACGCAGTCGAGGCTTTCATCCTCCGCGACGGCGGCATCATCACCACGCTGTTTTGGGTGGGACAGATCCTGATCGGCTGCGTCATTCCGCTGGTAATCCTGCTGACCGGCATGGGCAAGAGCCGTACCTGGATCATGATCGCCTGCGCGCTGGTCATACTGGGTGGTCTGTTCCAGATGTATGTCACGATCATCGGCGCACAGGCCTGGCCGCTCGACCTCTTCCCCGGCTTGGTCGAGAAGAGCAGCTATTTCGATGGCGAAATCCACAGCTACGCACCGAGCACCCCCGAGTTCTTCCTTGGTCTCGGCGGCGTTGCCATCGCCCTGCTGGTCACCACCTTCGCAGTGAAAGTGCTGCGCCTGCTGCCCGAAAGCCTGGACGACGCCACCGTCGCCAAGCTCGAACACTGAGCGTGACCGCCGGCATGTGCGGCGGGTGAGCGGCGACATGATGCAGCAAGCCATCACAACCGGTGCGCGCGGGGCTATTCAGCCCCGCGTGTTCGTTTCTGCAGCGCACAAATCCTCGGGGAAGACCACGCTTACGCTCGGCCTCGCCGCCGCACTTGCCAGGCGCGGTCACGTCGTGCAGCCATTCAAGAAGGGTCCGGACTACATCGATCCGCTGTGGCTCGGCATGGCCGCCGGCCGCCCCTGCTACAACCTCGATTTCCACATGATGCAGAAGGATGAGATCGCGCGTCAGTTCGCGCGCGCGTCGGAGGGTGCGCGCGTCAGCCTGATCGAGGGCAACAAGGGCCTGTACGATGGCCTCGACCTCGACGGCAGCAACAGCAATGCGGCGCTCGCCAAACTGCTGGGGGCGCCGGTGATCCTGGTGATCGATGCGCGCGGCATGACGCGCGGCGTTGCGCCGTTGATCCTGGGTTACCAGGCCTTCGATCCCGACATCCGCATCGCCGGCGTCATCCTCAACCAGTTGGGTGGCAGCCGGCATGAGTCCAAGCTGCGCGCGGTGATCGAACACTACACCGACGTCGAGGTGATCGGCGCCGTGCAGCACGAAGCCGACATGCAGATCGCCGAACGCCATCTGGGCCTCGTTCCTGCCAACGAGCAGGACGCTGCGCGCGCGCGCATCATCCATGTCGGGGAGCGTGTCGCCGCACAGGTCGATCTGCCGCGCCTGCTGGCCATTGCCGACAGCGCCACACCCTTCCCGGCGCAGGCCGCACCTGAGACCCCGAAGCCCGTCGAGCGCGTGCGCATCGCCATCGCGCGGGACCCGGCCTTCGGTTTCTACTACAGCGAGGATCTCGACAGCCTGCGCGCCGCCAATGCCGAACTGGTCGAATTCGACACTCTGCGCGACGCCCGCCTGCCGGATGCCGACGGTCTTCTCATCGGCGGCGGATTCCCCGAGATGTTCATGGAGGCGCTCGAGGCGAATGCCGGTCTGCGCGCCAGCATTCGCACCGCCATCGAGGACGGGCTGCCGGCCTACGCCGAGTGCGGGGGACTCATGTATCTGTCGAAGAGCCTCAGCTGGCAGGGACAAACGCGGCAGATGGTCGGCGCCGTGCCGGGCGATACCGTGATGCACGACCGCCCGGTTGGCCGCGGCTATGCGCGCCTGCAGCCGACAGGGAACGACCACTGGCAGGAAAGCGCCGTCATCCCGGCGCACGAATTTCACTACTCCAGCCTGGAAAACCTGCCGGACGACACCATCTACGCCTACCAGGTGGTGCGTGGCCACGGCATCGATGGTGCGCACGACGGCTACCAGACGCACAATCTGCTGGCAGGCTACGTGCACCGCCGCGGCAGCGGGACGCTGGGCTGGATAACGCCTTTCTTGAACCAGGTGCGGGCGCGCAAGGCGCGCCGCGCCGCTTAACCCGGACAGATTGCCATGATCAAGATCACCGACGCCGCCGCCGAGCAGATTCGCCGTGCCAACAACAATCCCGACGTGTTCGAAATGATCCTGCGCGTCGCCGCCTACCAGGAGGACGACGGCAGCGTGAACTACGGCATGGGCTTCGATACCGAGCGCGAGGCGGACGAGCATCTCGTCGTCAACGGAATCGAGATTCTCATCGCCGCGTCGAGCACGCCCTACCTGCAGGGCGTCACGCTCGATTTCGTCGAAATGAGCCCGGGCGACATGCGCTTCATCTTCATTCCACCCTATTCCCAGGACGGCGCGCCCGAGGGCGACGCACCTTCAGCCGAGTAAGCCATGAACTACCTGCCCATTTTCCTCGACCTGCGCGACCGTCACTGCCTGGTCGCAGGCGGCTCCGAAACCGCCGCGCGCAAGGCCGAACTGCTGCTGCGGGCCGGCGCCCGCGTCGACGTCGCCGCACCTGCACTGCACGAGGGCTGGTCGCGCCTGCCGCATGCCGACCGCGTCGTGCGCGTGGCCGACCAGTTCACGCCCGCGCTGCTCGACGGCAAGGACGCAGTCATCGTGGTGGAGGAGGATGGTGCCGTCGCACAGGCCATCGCCGATGCCGCGCGGGCGCGCCACATTCCGGTCAACGTCGCCGACAAGCCCGCGCTGTGCAGTTTCATCCTGCCGTCCATCATCGACCGTTCGCCCATCGTGGTCGCGGTATCGAGCGGCGGCGAATCGCCGGTGCTCGCGCGCATGTTGCGCGCGCGCCTGGAAACCCTCGTCCCTGCCGCCTACGGTCGCCTCGGCCTGCTCGCCTCGCGCTTCAAGGATCGCGTGCGTGTCGCCATCCAGCCCGATCAGCGCCGTGCCTTCTGGGAAAAAGTCTTCCTCTCGCCGGTGGCCGAACTGGTGTTCTCCGGGCGCGAGGCCGACGCGGAGAGACAGCTGCAGGCCATGATCGCCGACGCCGCCACGCACGACATCAGCCGCGGCGAGGTGTATCTCGTCGGCGCCGGCCCCGGCAACCCCGACCTGCTCACCTTCCGCGCGCTGCGCCTGATGCAGCAGGCCGATGTCATCGTGCACGACCGCCTCGTCTCGCAGCCCATCCTCGACATGTGCCGGCGCGACGCCGAGCGCATCTATGTCGGCAAGGAGCGCGACGATCACGCCGTGCCGCAGGAGGAGATCAACCTGCTGCTGGTGCGCCTGGCCAAGGAAGGCAAACGCACCCTGCGCCTCAAGGGCGGCGACCCCTTCATCTTCGGCCGCGGCGGCGAGGAAATCGAAACCCTGGTCGAGCACGGCGTACTCTTCCAGGTGGTGCCCGGCATCACCGCTGCCGCGGGCGTCGCGTCCTACGCGGGCATCCCGCTCACGCACCGCGACTACGCCCAATCGGTCGCCTTCGTCACCGGCCACCTCAAGGACAACACCTTCAACCTCAACTGGGAAGGCATCGCGCGGCGCGACCAGACCATCGTCATCTACATGGGGCTGAAGGGGCTCCCCCTGCTGTGCGAGGCCCTGATCAAGCACGGCCTCGACGCGAATACGCCGGCAGCCATCGTCCAGCACGGCACCCTGCCCACGCAGCGCGTCATCACCGGCGATCTTTCGAACCTGACGGCACTGGCCGAGGAAGCTAGGCTCAAGGCGCCCACGCTCATCATCGTCGGCAACGTCGTCAAGCTGCGCGAGAAACTCGGCTGGTTCCAGCCGCAGACGCACGGCGAGCAGATGCACCGTACGCCGCTCGAAGCCCCCGACCATCTGCGCTGAACGGCGCAGCCGCGCCCGGCATGCGTTTCAGTCCGGCGCGGCGCGTGAGCGCTCGCAGAGGGCCATCTCGACGTGACGGGTCATGCTCATCGCCAGTTCCTGCTCGCCGTCGAGCACGTCAGCACCGTGCTCGCGCCGGAGCAGTTCGGCCTCCTCCGCGCTGTGGCTGCGTGCCACGATGCGGATGCGCGGATTGAGCGTGCGCGCGATCCCGATCATCTTGCGCGCCTGGAATATGTCCGGTGTGGCGATCACCAGCAACCGCGCGCGCGCGACATGCGCCTGGATCAGTACGGCTGCCTCGGTCGCATCGCCCGCCACCGCATGCAGCCCGCGCGCGCGCAGCGCTTCCACCGGCTCGCGCTGCTGTTCGACGATCACGCAGGGCGTGCCCGTCTGCGCCAGCGCGTCGGCAATGCGGCGTCCCACGCGCCCGTGGCCTGCCAGCACCACGTGCCCCGTCAGTGTGTGCGATGGCACGCCGGTAGGCAGTTCGGCGAGCGGATCGTCGCGGCGCGCCAGCAGGCCCGTGCGTTGGGAATACGCACGCAGCCAGCCCTGCATGGGCTCCACAGCACCGAAGAGCAGCGGATTGAGCGCGATCGAGATCAGCGCGCCGGCAAGGATGAGGCTCTGTCCTTCGTCGGGCAGCACGCCGAGTGCCACGCCCAGCCCGGCGAGGATGAAGGAAAATTCGCCGATCTGCGCGAGGCTCGCCGACACCGTGAGCGCGGTGCCGAGCGGGTAGCGGAAGGCCAGCACCAGCAGCGCCGCCGCGAGTGACTTGCCGAGCACAATGATCGCCACCACGGCGAGTACGCGCAGCGGCTGTTCGACCAGCACGTTCGGGTCGAACAGCATGCCGACCGAGACGAAGAACAGCACCGCGAACGCGTCGCGCAGCGGCAAAGATTCCTCTGCCGCGCGATAGGCCAGCGCGGATTCGCGCAGCACCGTGCCCGCGAAAAACGCACCCAGCGCGAACGACACACCGAACAGCGCTGAAGAGCCGTAGGCGATGCCAAGCGCAGCCGCCACCACGCACAGGGTGAAGAGTTCGCGCGAACCGGTACGCGCCACCTGCCACAGCAGCCAGGGAAAGAAGCGCCGCCCGACGACGAGCATCAGGGCGATGAACAGGGCGACTTCGCCCAGCGTGAGTGCCAGTGTGCCCAGTAGCGCCAGCGTGTCTGCCGGTGCGTCGCCGCCGGCGAGCCGGGCCAGCGGCGGCAGCAGCACCAGCACCAGCACCATCACCAGATCTTCGACCACCAGCCAGCCCACCGCGATGCGGCCATTGGGCGTGGCCAGCGCCCCCTGGTTTTCCAAGGCCTTCAGCAGCACCACCGTGCTGGCCACCGACAGCGAGAGCCCGAACACCAGCCCGGCCATCAGGCTCCAGCCCCATGCACTCGCCAGCGCCATGCCCATCGCCGTCGCCACGGCGATCTGGACCACCGCGCCCGGTAGCGCGATCTTCTTCACCGACAGCAGATCCTCCAGGGAAAAGTGCAGGCCCACACCGAACATCAGCAGCATCACGCCGATCTCCGCGAGCTGGCTCGCCAGCGCCGTGTCCGCGACGAATCCCGGCGTGAACGGTCCGATCATCACGCCCGCCAGCAGATAGCCGACCAGCGCGGGCAGGCGCAGTCGTACTGCGGTGAACCCAAGGATCAGGGCCAGCCCCAGGGCAGCGGCAATCGTGGTGATGAGTTCTACGCTGTGCGGCATGGCGACGGGCCGGTGTGCAGGCCGGCGCGGGCTGACGGAGTTACCCCCAAGTGTACTAAAGGGCTTGCCGGCTGCCCGCTGCCTGCGTTGCTTTGGCAGCGTGACAGGCGGTACTGCGCACCAGTGTTAAATGTCGTTAATCGTGCCAGCCACCGCAGCAATCTGTCCGGATTGCAGTTACAGTGCAGGGCCGGCCCGTAGGCCATCCGCCCGCTATCGGCGACAATACGGGCCTGCGGCCTTCGACGGCCCGCACCGATTTTCACAACAGGAGCTCAAGTCATGCGCATTCTTTCCTTCCTCGGCCTTTTGGGGCCCATGCTGATGTCGCTGGTCGCGGTCAACGCGCAGGCGGCACCGGGGCGTTTCTACGATCCCTCCAACGCCGCCAGTCCCACCGGCATGACCATCGGCTACGAACTCTTCCGCACCATCGGCTGCCCCGGCCGCGAGCTCTTCGGCGTGCCGTGCCCCGTATCCGACAAGGACGGCGACGGCGTCTGGGACGAAGCCGACAAATGCCCGACCACCCCGGCCGGCCGCAAGGTCAAGCCCGATGGCTGCGAGCCCGACGGCGACGGTGACGGCGTCGCCGACACCGACGACAAGTGCCCGGCCACCCCGGCTGGCCGCAAGGTGGGTGCCGACGGTTGCGAACTCGACAGCGACGGCGACGGCGTCGTCGATGCGCTCGACAAGTGCCCGGCCACCCCGGCTGGTCGCAAGGTGAACGCCGACGGCTGCGAACTCGACAGCGACGGCGACGGCGTCGTCGACGGTGCCGATGCCTGCCCGACCGTACCCGCGCAAACCGCCGACGGCTGCCCGCCGCCCGCGCCCGTGGTCGCGCCGATGCCCGCCCCCGTGCCCGCCCCGGTCGTCATGCCCAGCGCGCTGGTACTCACCGGCGTCACCTTCGACAACGACCAGGCCACCCTGCGTCCCGACGCCATCGCCATCCTCGACCGCGCCGCCGCCACCCTGCAGCAGTGGGGCAACGTCAAAGTCGAAGTGGCCGGCCACACCGACAGCTGGAGCGATGCCGACCACAACCTCAAACTGTCGCAGCGCCGCGCCGAAACCGTGCGCGACTACCTCATCGGCAAGGGCATCGCTGCCGATCGCCTGAGCGCGCGCGGCTACGGCGAAGCGCGTCCCGTCGCCGACAATGCAACGGAAATGGGCCGCGCGCAGAACCGCCGTGTGGAACTGGTGCCGCTGCGGTAAGCGCACCGCGAAGTGCATGAAAACGGGGGCTCAGGCCCCCGTTGTTTTTTGTGGTTGGACTGCACGGTGCAGGGTGGCGTCGGCTAGTTGGTGTTTGCCTTGTAACAGCAGAATCGAAGCTGGGCTAACCCTTTGGTTACTCGTCCAGCAGGGCGACGTGGTCGTTGACACAGAGCCGATGCTGACCCCTTTAAGTAGTGGAAAAATCTAACGTTAGGCGTCTTCGTCATCGCTGAGAAGCTGCTCTAGCCTGCGACCGTAGTTGTTCAAAAAGTCGCGCGTGATTGCATAGTGCTCGGTGTCCTCATACGCGACCTCGCTAAGGCCAGAGCCGTCGAATTGAATGATCTTGGCGTGCGGGTATGACAAGAGAATGGGTGAGTGCGTCGCAATGACGAACTGCGAAGAGTCTTCGACCAACTGATGAATGGCCGTAAGAGCTGCCATCTGCCGGCTCGGCGATAGCGCTGCCTCGGGTTCGTCGAAGAGATAGATACCATTGCCCTTGAGCTTGTTGACCAGGACAGCCATGAAGGACTCACCGTGCGACCGTGCGTGGAGTGAGCCGCCATAGCTGTCCGTGTAGCCGACTTCATCCATATAGGAGGCAACGTTGAAAAAGCTCTCTGCTCGCAGGAAGTAGCCGTCGCGCGGCTGGGGCACACCACGGGCGAGGCGCAAGGCGTCGTGCAGCGGGGACACAGATTCGACTGTGCGGAACTGGACATTCTTTGTTCCACCCTCTGCACCGAACCCAAGCGCGACGGCAAGCGCTTCGAGCACTGTGGACTTACCCGAACCGTTCTCGCCGACGAAGAAAGTTACGTTGGGATGGAAGTCAATGTTCCCGATTTCGCGAACGGCGGGGACGTTGAAGGGGTACTCGTCGTAGTTCGGATCGACGTCCGGACGAAACGACGCGTGAAGCAGATATGGTTTTGTGCGCCGGGGCATGTGGAGACGCTTAACTGTTAATTAGCCGTCACGTGACGGAATAAAAGATTATTGGACATGTCGAATAATCCTGTTTCATGCGGTAAGCCTTTGATCTTAAAAGCCGCGATGTCCGATAACCCCTGTGCCCTGTCTGATAAACCATTTACCGCCCTTCGCGTCCCCCCGGCGCCACCTTGTGCTCCACCGCAAACACCGCCGCTTCGACCCGTGACGACAGGTTGAGCTTGGCGAGGATATGCCGCACGTGGAGCTTGACGGTGTCGTGGCTGATATCCAGGGTGCGGGCGATGGCCTTGTTGGATTCGCCGCGCGAGAGGTGGGTGAGGATTTCGCGTTCGCGCGGGGTCAGCGCGTCGAGCAGGGAGCCCGCGTCCTGGCCTTTCTGGTCGTAGAGCTTGACCAGCTTGGCGGTCATGGCGGGGGCGACGACGGTTTCGCCGCGCTGGGCGCGCTGGATGGCGTCGACGACTTCGTCGGGTTCCATGCTCTTCAACAGGTAGCCGTTGGCGCCGCTGCGGAGTGCGCGGGCGAGGTCGTCCTCGGCTTCGGACAGGGTGAGCATGAGGATGGGCAGGTCGTAGCCTTCGGCGCGCAGTTGCTGCATCAGCGTGATGCCGTCGGTGCCGGGCATGTTGAGATCGAGCATGAGCACGTCGGGGCGGTGGGCCTTCAGCAGCATTTCGACTTCGTCCGAGGTTCCGGTGAAGGCGGAGACTTCGATGAGGCCGCTCTGTTCGAGCAGTTCGGTGAGGCCTTTGCGGAACAGGGTGTGGTCGTCGACGAGAACGATGCGGGTCTTCATGCGGGCTGTTCGCTGTGGTTGTGCGGCGCGGCGCGCCGCGGGAAGACGAGGCGGACGACTGTGCCGCCGGCGGGGCGCGATTCGACGGAAAGCTTGCCGTCGAGACGCGCGGCGCGCTCGCGCATGATGGTGAGGCCGAAGCTCTTGCCCATGGTGGACGATTCGTCGTGCTTCTTCTGCACGCCCACGCCGTCGTCGGCGACGTTGACGATGTACTGGCCGTCCTCGAGGTCGAGGGTGATGACGACGTGGCGCGCGCGTGCGTGCTTGGCGATGTTGTAGAGCGATTCCTGGATGATGTGGAAGACCTGGATTTCCTCGTCGGGGGAGAGCGACACGTCCTGCACCAGGTTGAGGAAATCGACGTCGGCGTTGGCCTTCTTGCGGAAGCTCCGGGCGAGTTCCTGGATCGCCGGCACCAGGCCGCGCGGGTTGATGCGGTCGCGGTACTGGGTGATGAGGTCGCGCAGGTCGGCGTAGGCGAGGTCGACGGCCTCCTCGACGTCGCCGAGGTAGCGATTGGCCTTGGGGTAATCCTCGTGGCGCATCGCGTCGGACAGCACGGTGAGCCGCATCTTGGCGTAGGCCAGTGTCTGCGCGAGCGAATCGTGGATCTGGTTGGCCAGCATCTGGCGTTCGTTCATCAGCGAGATGCGCATGTTCTCGCGGGTGAGGCGGGCGTTCTCCAGCGCGATGCCGAGGTGCTCGCTGATCGAGCGGAACAGGAGGCGCACGTCCTCGGGTACGGTCTTGCCTTCTTCGAGGAAGAGGTTGTATACGCCCATGACCTGGTTCTTGTGCATGAGCGGTACCGCCACGACGGTGCTGCATCCGCCGCTGAAGTACGCGGCGTTGGCCTGGCGCTTGCAGAAGGCGACGTTGTTCCAGCTGCTGACGGTGACCTCGCGCGCGGCCTTGCCGCACACGCCGCAGTCCACGCTGACGACGGCCTCGTGCTCGACCAGTTCGTCCGGCAGGCCGAGCGAACCGATGAGCTTGAGATGGGTGCGGTCGTCGGTGATGACGCGCACAGCACCGGCCTGCGCGCCGGCCAGCCGGATCATGGTCGACAGGAAGCGTCCCAGCAGCTGTTCGACGTTGGCGTCGGTGGACAGGCTGGTGGTGATCTCCGACAGCACCTTGAGTGCCGGGATGCTCACGTTGCCGGAGTCGGGCGGCGTGTGCTGGATCAGCGGGTGGATGGCGTCTTTCATGGGACAAACAGCTCGTCGGGAGTGTCCAGCATAACGTCGTTCGCGTGCGTTCCCAAGCGGCTCAGGGCGTTGCCGCAGGCGGGCCTGCCAGGGCCGGTGCAGGCGCCGGGGTCGCTGCCGCGGGCGGCGGCGGAACGGGTACCACGACTGCAGGTTCGAGATCCTCGGGGAAGCCGCCCTGCACAGGCGCCTCCTTGACGACGGGGTCGGCCTGGCTGGTCGCGCCGTCCGGTTTCTCCGGCAGCGGGCCGCGCGGCGGGACGGCGGGCGCCGGAAGCTGCACGTCAGACGCCGGGGGCCGGGCGGGTGCGGGCGGCTGCGGGTACAGATGCGGCTGCAAAGCTGGCAGCAGGGTCTTGAGCATCTGCGCGGTGAGCGAGCTGGTGAAGCCGAACTGGCTGGCCGCCTCGCCCGGCACCAGCGCGGTGAGTGTGCCGAAATAGCGGTCGCCCAGATAGAAGGCAAAGGTGGCGGTGCGGTTGACCACGCGCGATTCGAGCAGTTGCCCGCCACGGCCGTAGCGTTCGAAGCGGTGGTCGCCGGTGCCGGTCTTGCCGCCGATGACGAGCGGCGTGCCGTCGGCGGCCTTGAGGGCACCGGCCAGACGCCCTGCGGTGCCGCCCTCGACCACGTTGGCCAGCGCGCGCCGCACGGTCTGCGCGACCTCGGCCGGCATCAGCCGTTCGCCAGCCGCGGGTTTCATCGACAGCGTGGTGTCGTAGGGCGTGCCGGCGGCGAAGCGCATGCGCGTGAGGCTCACGCGCGGCACGCGCACGCCGTCGTTGACGAGGATGCTCATGAGTTCGGCAAGCGCGGCGGGGCGGTCGCCCGAGCTGCCGATGGACGTAGCGTAGGAAGGCGTGATGTTGTCGAAGGGATAGCCCAGGCGCTTCCAGTCGCGCAGCAGACTGTCGAAGGCTTCCACTTCGAGCAGCGACTGGATGCGGATGTCCTGCGCGTTCTTGCGGCTGGTCTTGAACAGCCAGTCGTAGACTTCCAGCCGCACACCGGCGCCATCCTCGTAGAGCGTCTTCAGGTCGGTCGCCGGTGCGCTGCGCAGTGTCTTCACCACCCACAGTTCGAGTGGATGGATCTGCGACACGTAGCCGCGGTCGGCGAGGTCGTAGGCCTCGGGCGCGTGGTCGCGGTAGAGCGCGTCGATGGCCCTGTCGTCGAGGCCGGCGGCGGTGGGGATGCTCTGCTTCAACATGGCGGCGAAGGTCGCGCGTGCGGCCCGGGGTTCGAGGTAGCGGTATACCGCGGCGAAGCGGCGCGGCGTGCGCGTGCGCGCATAGAGGTCTTCGGCCATCTGCGCCGGCGTGCGTGCCTTGTGGCGGCTGTAGAAGCGGTTGATGAAGACGCGGCCCTCCTGATCGACGAAGCGCGCGAGGTAGGTTTCGCGCAGCGGATTGCCTGCGTCTTCCAGGATGCGTGCCGCCGCACCCGGCGTGGCGCTGGCATAGTGGCGCACGATGTCGCGCATGATGCGGATGTAGACGAGGTTGACCGAGTTCCGGGTCGCCTCCCAGACGTCCATCACGCGGCCGTTGTCCTTGGGGTCGAAGTTGGCGAAATTGTGCAGGCCGCCGCCGGTGAAGAAGGTTTCCGGCGCGGCGGAATACTGGCGGCTCATGGCGCCGTCGAGCAGGTCCTGCAGCGCGATGTCCGGATTGGCGAGCAGGGTGGCCGCGACCCATTGCGCCAGCACATCGCGCTGCGGCTGCGCCCTCTGCGCCAGGGTCTTCCCGTCGAGCGTGCGGTACTCGGCGTGCAGGCGCGCGACGATTTCCAGATAGGTGACCAGCGTGCGCAGCTTGGCAGTGGAGCCGAGGTCGAGGCGCGCCTGGCTGTTGATGTCGAATGGCTGGTTGAGATTGTCGGCCTGGATGCGCAGCAGGTTGCCGCGCGGCGTTTTCTCGTAGAGCGTGAAGCTGTAGATCACTCTGTCGAGCGGATTGCCCGGCTGCAGCAGGCGGTGGCCGACCAGTCCCGAGGCGGTCGCGGCGTCGAGCCGTGCGAGACTCTGCAGGTAGGCGCTGACGATCTTCTGCGCGGGTTGCTTGATGCTGGTGTCCACCTGCAGGTCGAGCCGGTCGAGGTCGTACAGGCGCGCTTCGCCCAGCAGGGCGGCGACGCGGATGCGCTGCGCGTTGGCGGCCTTCTGCTCGACGAAACGCGGCGGCGGCGGGTCGATGCGCTGGCGCACGCTGCGCAGCTCGACCTGTTTGGCGCGCTCGGCGAGCTCGCGCGATATCAGGCCCGCGTTGGCGAGCAGCGCCAGATGATCGTCGGTGACGGCGTCGAGCGCCTTGCGGTTGGCGGCGAGGTAATACGACGGGCGGCGTTCGGCGACGATGAGCGAGAGCGCGTGCTTGAGCGCGCTGGCATAGACGTCGTCCCGGGCTTTCGGCGCACGCGCCAGCGTACGGTTGGTTTCGGCGAAATCCAGGCCGTACCAGGCCCACAGGCCGTCGCCGATGCCGTTGACCTCGCCGTAGCGCGGCGCGGCGGCGAGCGGCACGGTGTTGAGGTAGGCCATCACGGTCTTCTTGCGCATCGCCAGCGTATTGGGGCCGTCGAGATAGGCCCTGAGGCTCGCGGTGCCCATCTGGCGCAGCTTTTCGCCCATGCTGCTGGTAAGTCCCTCGGGCGAGTGGCGGTATTTCTCGATCTGCGTCGGCAGGGTGCTGCCGCCGGGCACATTGCGGTCGGTGTCGATGAGGCTGATGCCCTTTTCCAGCAGGGCCTGTGCGAGGCGGTCCCATTCCACCGCGGGGTTGCGTGTCGGGTAGGTTTCGGTGAGGAGTTCGCGGTTTTCGATGTGGAGCAGCGCGTCGACCAGAATTTTCGGGATGTCCTCGAAGCGGGCATAGACGCGCGTGGGGTACCTGCCCTGATAGAGCGGCCTGCCATCGCTGTCGAGCAGGGTGAGGCCGGTCTGGTCCTTTTCGTGGTAGGGCAGGAAGAGGCCGAGCTGGGCGACGCGCTCCATCTGCACGCTGATCTTCGCCTGCCGGTCGATCTGCCAGCCCGCCTGCTGCAGGCGGGCAAGATAGTCCGGCAGCTTGCTGTACCCCAGGCGCAGGTCATAGGGGCCGTTGCCGGGGTAGACGATGCGCTCGGACGGACCGGGCCTGAGTTGCCAGGTCATCTTCTGTGCGGTTCTGGCGAGGTATTTCGCCTCCAGTGCGGAGGAGACCAGCTCGTAGGCGAGGAGGCCGGCCAGCCCGACGAGCAGCAGCAGGATGCCGAGGCCGATGAGGAGGCGGCGCGGGATCTTGTGCATGGCCGGGTCTTACACCCAGTGTTTCGCGACGAGGAAATCGCTGTACAGCGCGGCTTCCGGCGTACCCCGCTCGGGATGCCAGTCGTAGCGCCACTTCACGATGGGCGGCATCGACATCAGGATGGATTCGGTGCGGCCGCCGGATTGCAGGCCGAACAGGGTGCCGCGGTCGAAGACGAGGTTGAACTCGACATAGCGCCCGCGCCGGTAGGCCTGGAAATCGCGTTCGCGTTCACCGTAGGGCATGTCCTTGCGGCGTTCGAGGATGGGCAGGTAGGCGTCGAGGAAGGCGTCGCTCACGCTTCGGGTCATGGCGAAAGCATGTTCGAAGCCGCCCTCGGCGAAGTCGTCGAAGAAGATGCCGCCGATACCGCGGGGCTCGTTGCGGTGCTTGAGGAAGAAGTAGCGGTCGCACCAGTCCTTGAAACGCGGATACAGATCCTGGCCGAATGGGTCGAGCGCAGCCTTGCAGGTGGCGTGGAAGTGCCGCGCATCTTCCGCAAAGCCGTAATAGGGCGTGAGATCCATGCCGCCGCCGAACCACCACACCGGCGCTTCGCCGTCCTTTTCCGCGACGAAGCAGCGCACGTTCATGTGCACAGTGGGAATGTAGGGGTTGCGCGGATGCAGTACCAGCGACACGCCCATAGCTTCCCAGCGGCGGCCGGCGAGTTCGGGCCGGTGCGCGCTGGCCGAAGGCGGCAGCCTGTCGCCCAGCACGTGCGAGAAGTTCACGCCGCCGCGTTCGAGCACCCGGCCCTCCTCGATCAGACGGGAAATGCCGCCGCCGCCATCGAAGGCAGGCTCAGCCCTGTCACCCTCTCCCGTTCGGGGGGAGGGCGGGGTGGGGGAACGTTGCCATGCGTCGGTGCGGAAGGGCAGGCCGTCTGCCGTTTCGAGCGCGGCGACGATGCGCGCCTGCAGGTCGGTGAGATGGGTTTTGACGGCGGCAGTATCGGGGGCAGTGGGCATCACGGGCGCAGGATGGTTCCGGTGGCAAGGTCGATCAGGGTGGACGGGCGGCGACGGGTGCCGATACGGCCATCGAACACGCGTACGCGCGCACCGAATATTCTCCGGCATTCCGCAGCGGTTTTGGCGGCTTTGCGTCCGCTTTTGTTGGCGCTGGTCGATACGAGCGCCATGCCGAGCGCACGGCACAGCCGGGCGGCGTCGGGATGGGCGGTGACGCGCACCGCGACGGTGGGTCGACCGCCGGTGAGCAGCGCGGGGCAGCGGTTCGAGGCCGGCACCACCCAGGTGACGGGACCAGGCCAGCTGCGCTTCATGTGCGCCAGCAGGCCGGGCGACAGGGGCGCGACATAGGGTTTCAGCTGACTCCAGTCGGCGGCGATGAGCAGGAGGCCCTTGGCGGCACTGCGGCCCTTGGCGGCGATGAGCCGTCTGAGGGCCTGCGGATTGCGGGGGGCGCAGCCCAGCCCGTAGCAGGATTCTGTGGCATAGGCGATGAGGCCGCCACGCGCGAGATGCGCGCGCAAGCCGGGCAAGTCGCCGGTGTCGCGCACGGTTTACCGCTCGCCGCTCACTTCTTCCGGTCCAGCGCGCGCCAGCCGATGTCGCGGCGGTACTGCATGCCGTCGAAGCGGATCGCCGACACCGCCTCGTAGGCGCGCTTCTGCGCCATGCGCACGCTGTCGCCGAGTGCGGTCACGGCGAGGACGCGGCCGCCGCTGACGGCGAGGGTCCCGCCGGTTTCGGCGGTGCCGGCGTGGAACACGTGCAGGTCTTCGGCTGGCGCGGGCAGGGGGCCGAGTACGGCGCCCTTCTTGGGGGCGTCGGGATAGCCCTCGGCGGCGAGCACCACGGCGAGCGCCGTACGGCGGTCCCACTCGGCCTCGACCTGGTCGAGCCGCCCGTCGATGGCGGCATCGAGCAGGCCCACCAGGTCGGACTTCAGACGCATCATGATCGGCTGGGTCTCGGGGTCGCCCATGCGGCAGTTGAATTCCAGCACCCTCGGTGCGCCGTCCGGCGACACCATGATGCCGGCGTAGAGAAAGCCGGTGTAGCGGATGCCATCGGACGCCATCCCCTCGACCGTGGGCAGGATCACCTCGCGCATGATGCGCGCGTGCAGCTCTGGCGTGACGACGGGCGCGGGGGAATAGGCGCCCATGCCGCCGGTGTTGGGGCCGGTGTCGCCGTCGCCGAGACGCTTATGATCCTGGCTGGAGGCCAGCGCAAGCACGTGCTCGCCGTCGACCATGACGATGAAGCTGGCTTCCTCGCCGACGAGGCATGCCTCGATCACCACGCGGTGACCCGCTTCGCCCATGCTGTTGCCGGCAAGCATGGCATCGACCGCGGCGTGCGCTTCCTCTGTCGTCGTCGCCACGACCACACCCTTGCCGGCGGCGAGGCCGTCGGCTTTCACCACGATGGGCGCGCCCTGCGCGTCGATATAGGCGTGCGCTGCCGCGGCGTCGGTAAAGGTGCCGAAGGCCGCGGTGGGAATGCCGTGGCGTGCCATGAACTGCTTGGCGAAATCCTTGGAGCTTTCGAGCTGGGCCGCTGCCTGCGTGGGCCCGAAGATGCGCAGCCCGGCCGCGCGGAAGGCATCGACCAAGCCCGCCGCCAGCGGCGCCTCGGGGCCGACCACCGTGAGGGCGATGTCGGAGTCGCGGCGCACGAACTCGACCAGCGAGGGAATCGCGGTGAGCGGCACGTTGACAAGGCCGTCTTCCGTCGCCGTGCCGCCGTTGCCGGGTGCGACGAAGACCTGCGAAACCTTGGGCGATTGCGCGAGTTTCCACGCCAGTGCGTGTTCGCGTCCGCCGGAGCCGATGACGAGGAGCTTCATGGTGTGTAGGGGCTGGTTAGGGGTCTAGGGACTAGGAGCTAGGATTTAGGGGCTAGGGGATGAGCGGCTTTGACGCACCTTTTGGATTATCCAGCGCGGCGAAGCCGCACAAAACTCCCTAATCCCTAGCTCCTAGCCCCTAACCCCTCGCAATCAATGCCGGAAATGCCGCGTGCCGGTGAACACCATTGCGATGCCGTGCTCGTTGGCCGCCGTGATGACTTCGTCGTCGCGCATCGAGCCGCCGGGCTGGATCACCGCCTTGATGCCGGCGGCGGCGGCGTTGTCGAGGCCGTCGCGGAAGGGGAAGAAGGCGTCGCTCGCCATGACCGAACCCGGCACGACCAGGCCGGCGTGCTCGGCCTTGATCGCGGCGATGCGGGCGGAGTTGACGCGGCTCATCTGGCCGGCGCCGACGCCGATTGTCATGCGGTCCTTTGCGTAGACGATGGCGTTCGACTTGACGAACTTGGCGACGCGCCAGGCGAACAGCAGGTCGGTCATTTCCTGTTCGGTGGGTGCGCGCTGGGTGACGACCTTGAGCTCGGCGTTGAGCAGGATGTCCGCGTCCTGTACCAGGAGGCCGCCGGCCACCCGCTTCATGTCCATCTGGGCGACGGCGCCGCTCCAGATGCCGCATTCGAGCAGGCGCACGTTCTTCTTGGCGGCGACGGCCTCGGAGGCTTCGGGACTGACTTCGGGGGCGATGATGACTTCGACGAACTGGCGCTCGACGATGGTCTTCGCGGTCTCGCCGTCGAGCCGGCCGTTGAAGGCGATGATGCCGCCGAAGGCCGACTCGGGGTCGGTTGCATAGGCGCGGTCGTAGGCTTCGAGCAGGCTCGCCCCGTAGGCCACGCCGCAGGGATTGGCGTGCTTGACGATGACGCAGGCCGGTGCGGCATCGAACAGCTTCACGCATTCGAGCGCGGCATCGGTATCGGCGATGTTGTTGTAGCTGAGTTCCTTGCCCTGGATCTGGCGCGCGGTGGCGATGGTGCCGGCAGGGGCCTTGGCCTCGACATAGAACGCGCCGGCCTGGTGCGGGTTTTCGCCGTAGCGGCAGGTCTGGGCGCGGACGAAGTTGAGGTTGAGGCGTTCGCCGAACTGATCCTTTTCACCCGCGTCGGTGAGCGCGGTCAGGTAGTTGGAGATTGCGCCGTCGTATTCGGCAGTGTGGGAAAACGCCTTCTTCGCGAGGCCGAAGCGCGTGGCATCGGTGAGCGCGCCGCCGTTGGCCTGCATCTCGGCAACCAGTTTCGCGTAGTCGGCCGGGTCGGTGACGATGGCGACGAAGCGGTAGTTCTTGGCCGAGGAGCGCACCATCGCCGGGCCGCCGATGTCGATGTTCTCGATGGCGTCGTCCAGCGTGTGCGGTTTCGACACGGTGGCGACGAAGGGATACAGGTTCACGCACACCAGGTCGATGTTGGGGATGCCGTGCTGCTGCATGGTCGCCACGTGGTCGGCGAGGTCGCGCCGGCCGAGGATGCCGCCGTGCACTTTCGGGTGCAGGGTCTTGACGCGGCCGTCCAGCATTTCCGGAAAGCCGGTGTAGTCGGCGACGTCGATGACCGGCAGGCCGGCATCGCGAATGGCCTTGGCGGTACCGCCGGTGGAGAGGAGTTCGACGCCGGCGGCGGAAAGCGCACGGGCGAAATCGACGAGGCCGGTTTTGTCGGAAACCGAGAGCAGGGCGCGCTGGATTTTCATCGGGTGGGAATCGGGAGCGGAATTATTCGGAAAGACCGTGTTCGCGCATTTTCTTGCGCAGGGTGTTGCGGTTGATGCCGAGCATGTCGGCCGCGCGGGTCTGGTTGCCCTCGGCGCGATCGAGAATGTAGGCGAGCAGCGGTCTTTCCACCGCGCCCAGCACCATGTTGTAGATGTCGCTCGGTGCTTCGCCGTCGAGGTCCTTGAAATAACGATTGAGCGACCGCCGCATGCACGCGGCGATTTCGGTTTCTTCTATCATTTTGTCTCCCTATGCCGCGAGCCGGGCGGCCGGCGGCAGGTCTTGCGTGTGTTCCGGATCTTCGTAGCGCAGGCGGCTGTCGGCACGCGCAGCCTGCGCGAAGTAATCGTTGACCACGGCGAGCTGCTCCGCCACGGTATCGAGCTGGGTCATGGCGTGGCGAAAGGCGCTGCTGCCGACCAGGCCCCTGGTGTACCAGGAAATATGCTTGCGTGCGATACGCACGCCGGTCACGTCGCCGTAGAAGGCGTATAGATCGTGCAGGTGGCCGGTGAGTACCGCGTGGATTTCCGCGACTTCCGGCTGCGGCAGATGTTCGCCGGTATTCAGGAAATGCTCGATCTCGCGGAAGATCCACGGCCGGCCCTGCGCGGCGCGGCCGATCATCACGGCGTCGGCACCGGTGTAGTCGAGCACGTATTGCGCCTTTTCCGGCGTGGTGATGTCGCCGTTGGCGATGACCGGAATCCTGGCTTCGGCCTTCACTGCCCGGATGGTGTCGTACTCCGCTTCGCCGCTGTAGCCGCAGGCGCGGGTGCGGCCGTGCATGGCCAGCGCCTGCACGCCGGCGTTCTCGGCAATCTTCAGGATGGACAGGGCGTTGCGGTGTTCGCGGTCCCAGCCGGTGCGGATCTTCAGCGTGACAGGCACCTCGGGGACGGCAGCGACGACGGCATCGAGGATGCGGCCGACCAGGGCTTCGTCCTGCAGCAGCGCCGAGCCCGCCATGACGTTGCACACCTTCTTGGCCGGACAGCCCATGTTGATGTCGATGATCTGTGCACCGCGGTCGACGTTGTGGCGGGCCGCCTCGGCCATCATCTTCGGATCGGCGCCGGCGATCTGCACGCTGATCGGATCGACTTCGCCCTCGTGGTTGGCGCGGCGCGCGGTCTTGGCCGAACCGTAGAGCAGGGAATTCGAGGTCACCATCTCGGACACCGCCATGCCCGCGCCCAGCTGCTTGCACAACTGGCGGAAAGGCCGGTCAGTGACGCCCGCCATGGGGGCGACGACCAGACGGTTCTTGAGGAAGTGGGGGCCGATGCGCATAAGGGGTCGCATTTTACCCGCCTCGCCGGGTGTGACCAAGCAGCTGAGAATTTACATTTACGGCTGGAGGCAAACCCTTCGAGCGATTACCATCGACCCATCTCAGACAGCCACGGGAGGGCACATGAGCTTCATGTCGGAATTCAGGGAATTCGCGGTCAAGGGCAACGCCATGGATCTGGCGGTCGGCGTGATCATCGGTGCGGCCTTCGGCAAGATCGTAGATTCCATCGTCAACGACCTCATCATGCCCATCGTCGGCGCGATATTCGGCGGCCTTGATTTCACCAACTTCTTCATTCCCCTGGCGACGGTGCCCGAGGGGGTGGCGATGACGCTCGCCGAGGTGAAAAAAGCCGGTGTGCCCGTATTCGCCTACGGCAGCTTCCTCACCATTCTTCTCAATTTCGTCATCCTGGCCTTCATCGTCTTCATGCTGGTCAAGCAGGTGAACCGTCTCAAGAAGGAGGCTCCGCCCCCTGCGCCGGCTGCGCCACCGGAAGACATCGTGCTGCTGCGCGAAATCCGCGACAACCTGAAGAGATGAGCCCCGGCGGCTGTTGCGCAAGCGCAACCGGCTGACTAATTTACAAATCAGGTTCGCGCCTGCCTTCGGTGACGCGGAGGCGGGGAGTACAATTGGTCCATACGCAGGTGGCGGCCGGTGCGGTCGCGCTGTCCAAATTTTCGACTGAATCAAAACGGGAGTTTCACGATGAAACGTACACAGGCGGCATGGCTGCTGGCAGGGCTGGCGGCACTGGGCGGCACGGCGGCGAACGCGGCCGACATGGCCGATCGCGAACTGGGTTTCCTGCTCGGCGGCGGCTGGGCGGACAGTGATCTGGTCGGTGGCAAGGATGACGAAGTCAATCCGCTGTTCGGCCTGCGCTACGGCCAGGGTCTCAACGACAGCTTCAATCTCTTCGGCGATCTGGTCTACGGACCCTACGACGGCAACCGTGCCGGCGTGGGCGACTCCGACGTGACCACCCTGCGCGGCGGGGTCGAATGGCTGTTTTCAAGGCAGCAGCGCTACAACTGGTTCCTTTCCGGCGGCCTCGGCCTGATGAATGTCGATACCGACGGCGGTGTGGACTTCACCCGCCCGATGGCCTCGCTGGGCATCGGCCAGGCCTGGGAAGTTGGCACCAACGACGCCTTCCGTTGGGAAGTCCGTGCCGATCAGTCCTTTGGCAATGACGATTTGCCGAATGCCGCCCTTACCAATTTCCAGGCCCTGCTGGGCTATTCCTGGGGCCTGGGCGCACCGCTCGATTCCGACGGCGACGGCGTGCCCAATCGCCTCGATCAGTGCCCCAACACGCCCAAGGGCGCCCAGGTGGATGCCAAGGGATGCCCGCTGGACAGCGACGGCGACGGCGTGTTCGATGGCCTCGACAAGTGCCCGGACACCCCGGCTGGCGTGAAGGTCAACGCCGACGGGTGCCCGCTGGATGGCGACGGCGACGGCATCGCCGATTACAAGGACAAGTGTCCGACCGTGCCCGCACCCGGCACGCCCGATGGGTGCCCGCTGGATGGCGACGGCGACGGCGTGATCGATGCCAACGATGCCTGCCCGACCGTGCCGGCGCCCGGCACCGCCGATGGCTGCCCGCCCAAGGCGGTCGAGCCCGAGCCTGTCGCCCCCAGGAAGCTGACGCTCGAAGGCGTGAACTTTGACAACGACAGCGCCAGGCTGCGTCCGGAGTCTTTCGCGATCCTCGACAATGCAGCCAGCACCCTGAAGGAATGGGGTGACGTGAAAGTCGAGGTTGCCGGCCATACCGACTCGGTGAGTTCCGACGAATACAACCAATCCCTGTCGCAGCGCCGCGCCGAAACCGTGCGTGCCTACCTCATCGACAAGGGGGTGGCGGCCGAGCGTCTCACCGCCAAGGGTTACGGCGAAGCGAACCCGGTGGCCGACAACGACACCGCGGAAGGCCGCTTCAAGAACCGTCGCGTGGAGCTTGTGCCGCAACAGTGAGCGGCCTGGCCATCGCGCACAACGGGCACCCCAAGGTGCCCGTTTTTTTGCACGAACGGCATGCCCGGAGCGGATTTCCTCAGTGCGCGGCTTCCCAGTTGGGGCCGGCGCCGATCCCCACGACCAGCGGCACCTTGAGCGTGGCGACGCTGCACATGCGGGCAGGCAGTTCGGCGCGCACGCGATCAAGCTCGGCTTCGGGCACTTCGAGGATGAGTTCGTCGTGGACCTGGAGCAAGAGCTTGCTCGCCAGACCTTCCGCATCGAGCCAGCCCTGCACCGCGATCATCGCCAGCTTGATGAGGTCGGCGGCGGTACCCTGCATGGGGGCGTTGATCGCGGCACGTTCCGCGCCCTGGCGGCGCTGCGGGTTCCTGGCGTTGATCTCGGGCAGGTAAAGTCGCCGGCCGAACACGGTTTCGACATAGCCCTGGCGATGCGCGGCATCGCGTGTGCGCTGCATGTAGTCCGCCACGCCGGGATAGCGCGCGAAGTAGCGGTCGATCCAGGCCTGCGCGGCGCTGCGATCCAGATTGAGTTGTGAAGCCAGGCCAAAGGCCGACATGCCGTAGATCAAACCGAAGTTGATGACCTTGGCCATGCGCCGCTGGTCGGCATTTACTTCGGCGAGCGGCACGCCGAACACCTCGGCGGCGGTGGCGGTGTGGATGTCGCGCTCTTCCGCGAAGGCGGTCAGCAGGCCGGCGTCGTCCGAAAGGTGCGCCATGATGCGCAACTCGATCTGCGAATAGTCTGCCGACACCAGCGCATGCCCCGGCGGCGCGATGAAGGCCTCGCGGATGCGGCGGCCCTCGGCGGTGCGCGCGGGAATGTTCTGCAGGTTCGGGTCCGAGCTTGCGAGCCGGCCCGTGACCGCCGTGGCCTGGGAATAGCTGGTATGGACGCGACCGGTGCGCGGATCGATCATCTGCGGCAACTTGTCAGTGTAGGTCGATTTCAGCTTGGCCAGCCCCCGGTAGTCGAGAATGGCGCGCGCGATCGGATGGTCGAGCGCCAGCTGCTCCAGCGTTTCCTCGTCAGTCGACGGCACACCGCTGGGTGTCTTCTTGACGACGGGCAGCCCCTTCTGCGTGAAGAGAATGTCGCCGATCTGCTTGGGCGAGCCGAGGTTGAAGGGCTGGCCGGCTTCCTGGTAGGCGCGCTGTTCGAGGTCCAGCATTTTCTTCCCGAGCTCGCCGCTCTGTACCGCGAGGAGCTGGCGGTCGAGCAGCACGCCGTTCCTTTCCATGCGGAAGAGAATCTCGGCGACCGGCAGTTCGATCTGCCGGTATACGTAATCCAGTTTGTCCGAAGCCGCGATCGCGGGTGCGAGCGCGTCGCGCACACGCAGCGTCACGTCGGCATCCTCGGCGGCGTATTCGCCGGCGCGCTCGATGGCGACTTCCTCGAAGCCGATGCGTGCGGCGCCCTTTCCGGTCACGTCGTCGTAGCTGATCGTGGCCAGCCCCAGATGGCGCGTGGCGAGATTGCCGAGTTCGTGCGACTGGTGGGCCTCCAGCACGTAGGACTGCAACAGCGTGTCGTCGACGATGCCTTGCAGACGGATGCCGTGGTTGGCGAAGATGTGGCGGTCGTACTTGAGGTGCTGGCCGATGATCTTCGGAGCCGTGTTCTCAAGCACCGGGCGCAGTTTTGCCAATGCCGAATCACGGTCGAGTTGCTCGGGGGCGCCGGCGTAGCGGTGTGCCAGCGGCAGATACGCGGCCTCGCCATGTGCGGTGGCGAAGGATATTCCGACCAGTTCGGCCTGCATGGCGTTCAGGCCGGTGGTCTCGGTGTCCAGCGCGAAACCGGACGCGGCGGCGAGTTTCGCGATCCAGCGCTCGAGCGTAGCGTCGTCGAGTATCGTCTCGTAGTGCGCGCGGTGGTCGCCGCTGCAGTCCTGCTCGGGCTGGGCAGGATCGGCGCCTGTATTCTGGCCTGGCGGCGCAGACTCGCCGCGGACGGCGGCATCGAGCTCGCGCAGCCAGGTGCGGAATTCGTAGCGGGTATAGAGCGCACGCAGCACGTCGGCATCGGGTGCGCCGGGCTTCAGCGCGTCGAGTGCGAAGGGCAGGGCGACGTCGGTCTTGATCGTGAGCAGTACACGGGCCTGCGGCAGCCAGTCCTTTGCGGCGCGCAGGTTCTCGCCGACCACCCCCTTCACGCTGTCGGCGTGTGCCATCAGGTTGTCGAGCGTACCGTATTCCGTCAGCCATTTCACCGCGGTCTTGGGGCCGACCTTGGCGACACCGGGGACGTTGTCCACGGCATCGCCGATCAGCGTGAGGTAGTCGACGATGCGCTCCGGCGGGACGCCGAACTTGGCCGATACGCCGGGGGCGTCCAGCGTTTCCTCGTTCATGGTGTTGACGAGCGTCACGTGTTCGTCCACCAGTTGCGCCATGTCCTTGTCGCCGGTGGAGACGATGCTCCTGATGCCCTTGCGTGCGGCATCGACGACCAGGGTGCCGATCACGTCGTCGGCTTCCACGCCGTCGATGACGACGAGCGGCCAGCCTTCGGCGCGGATTGCTTCGTGCAGGGGTTCGATCTGGGAGCGCAGCTCATCCGGCATCGGCGGGCGATGCGCCTTGTAGTCGGGGTAGATGTCGTCGCGGAAGGTCTTGCCCTTCGCGTCGAACACGCAGGCGATATAATCGGCCGGGTACTCGCGGCGCAACTTGCGCAGCATGGACAGCACGCCGCGCAGCGCATTGGTCGGTTCGCCTGCCGAGGTATGCAGCGGCGGCAGCGCGTGAAATGCGCGGTACAGATAGGACGAACCGTCCACCAGCAACAGGGTCTTCCCGGGTAGATCTTCTTTGGAATCGTTCACGAGGCGTTCGAGAAATGCACTTGGATAAATTGCCGGAAAGCGCCGACCCGACGCGCGCCGCCGAGATCAACTACTCGGCGCGCGAGTCGTGGCGGATGCTGGGGATTATGGCAGAGTTCGTCGAGGCGACCGAACGGCTCGCGACCATCCGCCCGGCGGTATCGATCTTCGGCAGCGCGCGCACCCCGGCCGACCACGCCTACTACATGCTTACCGAGGACATCGCGCGCAAGCTGTCGGATGCGGGCTTTTCGGTCATCTCGGGCGGCGGCCCCGGCATCATGGAAGCGGCCAACAAGGGCGCGTACTTCGGCAAGTCGCCGAGCGTCGGCCTCAACATCCAGCTGCCGCACGAGCAGAGCGCCAACGCCTACCAGGACATCAGCCAGAGCTTCCAGCATTTCTTCGCGCGCAAGGTGATGTTCGTCAAGTTCGCCGCGGCCTACGTCGTCATGCCGGGCGGCTTCGGCACGCTGGACGAGCTGACCGAGGCGCTCACCCTGGTGCAGACCGGCAAGATCCCGCGCATCCCCATCATCCTCGTCGGCTCGAAATTCTGGGCCGGCTTCGTCGACTGGGTGAGGACCACGCTGGTTGACGAAGGCATGATCTCGCCAGAGGACATCGAACTCATGCACATCATCGACGAGCCTGCCGAAGTGGTCGATGCCATCTTCAGCCACTACGAGAAGCGCGGCTTCATGCCTTCGCTCGCCGAGCGTGAAATACAACTCAATCTTTGAGGCTCAACCCCTGACGCCCTTACTTCCGGAGCCTGCCATGCGTACGCCCATCCTGCTGTCCCTTCTGCTGCTGTCCGGCCTGGCGGTAGCCGCCGCACCTTCCGACCGGCCGCCCGAATTGAAACCCGTGCCTGACGGCGCGCCCGGCCCGGACGACGCCCCGCCCGTCACCATCAAGCCCGGCAGTCAGGGGCGCGTGATCGAGTACCGCGCCAACGGCAAACTCTACATGCTGAAAGTCATTCCGCGCGTCGGCAAGCCCTACTATCTCATCGATCAGAAAGGCGACGGCCAGTTCGCCCGGCAGGACAGCCTCGATTCCGGCATGCGCCCGCCGATGTGGGTGATCAAGGAATTCTGAACCCCGCATGACACCTTCCGACGATCAGGACATTCCGCGCAAGGTCCCTGCAGCGCAGGGATTCCAGTGGGTGAATACGGGCTTTCGCCTGTATCGAAAGAATCCGCTGCTGTTGTCTGCCGCCTTCGGCCTGCTGTTCGGCGTGGTGATGGCGCTCGGGCTCATTCCCGGCATTGGCGGCGCCCTGTCCGACCTCGTTTCGCCGCTCGTTGTGGCCGGCTTCATGGCGGCTTTTCGCGCGCTCGACGAAGGGCGCGAGCTGGAATTGCCGCATCTGCTGGCCGGGGTCAACGGGCCGGTGGTCCCGCTGATGACCGTCGGCGCCGTGCAGCTGCTCGGCATGCTGGCCATCGGCCAGATCATGCTCGGCATGGGCTTCGATCCGCAGGCCATCATGGAGGTCGCCAAGCGCGGCGACGCCACGCCGCAGGACATGCAGGCTGTGCTCAACCAGTCCATGCCCGCCCTGTTTGCCGGCCTGCTCCTGTTCGCGCCCCTGATGATGGCAACCTGGTTCGCCCCGGCGCTCATCCTCTTCGGCGGCGCACGTCCCCTCACGGCGCTGGGCGTCAGCCTCAAGGCCGTCGCCCGCAACTGGGCCGCCATGCTGGTGAACAGCTTCGCCCTGGGATTGCTGCTCTTCGTTTCCGCGCTGGTGCCCTTCCTGCTGGGCCTGCTGGTCGCGATGCCCATCCTGTTCGGCTCGCTCTATGCTTCGTACCAGGCGATTTTCGCGGTATGGTCGGACGACGCCGCGCCGGGCGCTCAGGCCGTCGACAGATTGGCGTAAGCCAGCGCCAGCCACTTGGTACCGGCGTCGCGGAATTTCACCTGCACCCGCGCGTCGGGGCCGCGCCCCTCGAAATCGATGATGATGCCGCTGCCGAATTTGGCGTGCGCCACGCTCTGGCCGACGCGATAGCCGGTGTCGTTGCCGGCCGGCATCGTGCGGGGCGTCTGCGCTGCATAGGCGGCGGTCGGGCTTGCGGCCTTGCGATTGAGATGCCGCAGCACCTGCTCCGGCAGTTCGTCCAGAAAGCGCGAGGGCAGGCCGTAGCGGATCTGGCCGTGCAGCATGCGCGACTGTGCGTGCGTGAGATAGAGCCGCCGCCGCGCGCGGGTGATCGCCACGTACATCAGGCGGCGTTCCTCTTCCAGCCCGTTATCCTCGTGCGCGCTCTGCTCGTGCGGGAACAGGCTTTCCTCCAGCCCGGTGATGAACACCGTGTGGAATTCCAGGCCCTTGGCGGCGTGTACGGTCATCAGCTGCAGGGCATCGCGCCCGGCCTCGGCCTGATGCTCGCCGGCCTCCAGCGCGGCGTGGGCCAGAAAACGATCCAGCTCAGGCTGGGTCGTTTCGGTGGAGGCTAACGCTCCAGGCGTTACGTCTGAACCAAAGGCATCCGCACCCGATTCTTCCGAGAACAGCGCAGCGGCGTTGACCAGTTCCTCCAGGTTCTCCAGCCGGTCGGCGCCGTCCTTGTCGGCGCGGTAGTAATCGGCCAGCCCGGAAGCCTCGATCACGTGGTCGATCGCTTCCGCCAGCGGCAGGCCAGCGGTGGCAGCCTTCATGTCCTCGATCAGCCGCGCGAAACCGGCGATCTTGCCGCCGCCGGTGCACGCAGCCTGCCACAGGCTGGAACCGGAACGCACGGCAAGCTCGGCGAGCTGTTCCAGCGTGCGTGCGCCGATCCCGCGTGCCGGGAAATTGACTACGCGCAGGAAGGCGCCGTCGTCCTCGGGCTGGGTCATCAGGCGCAGGTAGGCGAGCGCGTGCTTGATCTCCTGGCGCTCGAAGAAACGCAGGCCGCCGTACACGCGGTAGGCCACGCCCGCCGAGAACAGGGCATGTTCCAGTACACGCGACTGCGCGTTCGAGCGATACAGCAAGGCCATGTCGGAGAAGGGGACGCCCTCGCGGTTGAGCGCCTTCGCCTCGTCCACCACGAAGCCCGCCTCGTCCTGGTCGGAATAGGCCTCGAACACGCGGATTGGCTCGCCCTCGCCCTCGGCCGTCCACAGATTCTTGCCGAGCCGGTGCGCGTTCTGCGCGATGAGCGTGTTCGCGGCGGTGAGGATGTGGCCGTGGCTGCGGTAGTTCTGTTCCAGCTTGATCACGTTGCCGCGCGCGAACTCGCGCTCGAACGCGGCCATGTTGGCCGTGTCGGCGCCGCGAAAGGCATAGATCGACTGGTCGTCGTCGCCCACCGCGAACAGCACCGTGTGTGGGCCGGCGAAGAGCTTGAGCCAGCGGTACTGCAGGGCGTTGGTGTCCTGGAACTCGTCTACGAGGATGTGGCTGAAGCGGTCGCGGTAATGCTCGCGCAGTGGTTCGTTGCGGTAGAGCAGTTCGTAGGAACGCAGCAGCAGCTCGGGGAAATCGGCCACGCCCTCGCGCTGGCACTGCGCGTCGTAGGCTTCGAACAGCTCGGCCATGCGCATCGAGTATTCGTCGAAGGCCTCGGCGTCGCGTGCGCGGCGGCCGGCTTCCTTGTGGCCGTTGATGAACCACTGCACCTTCTTCGGTTCGTATTTTTCGGTGTCGACGTTCAGCGCCTTCATCAGGCGCTTGATCGCCGAGAGCTGGTCGGCCGAATCGAGGATCTGGAAGGATTGCGGCAGGCCGGCTTCGCGCCAGTGCGTGCGCAGCAGCCGGTTCGCCAGGCCATGGAAGGTGCCAACCCACATCCCGCGGGTGTTGATCGGCAGCATCGCCGAGATGCGCGTCAGCATCTCCTTCGCCGCCTTGTTGGTGAAGGTCACTGCGAGGATGCCGTGCGGCGACACCTGGCCGGTCTGGATCAGCCACGCGATGCGGGTGGTGAGCACCCGTGTCTTGCCCGAACCCGCACCCGCCAGGATCAGTGCCGACGCGTGCGGCAGCGTCACCGCGGCACGCTGTTCGGGATTGAGGTTTTCCAGCAGGTGGACGGACATGCGAGGGTAAAATCAAGCGTCAATTGCGAATTATAAGGGGCTCCCCATGGTGAAAATCCTGTTCTTCGGCGACCTCGTCGAAACCCTCGGCATGGCCTCGGACGAAATCGTCCTGCCGCCCGACGTCACCGACGTCGAACGCCTGTTGTTCGTACTGTCGAAGCGCGGCGAGATGTGGAAGAAAATGCTGCTCGGCAACCCCAAGCTCAATGTCACGATCAACAAGCAGTTCGTGGAAAAGTCCTCGCCCGTGAAGGACGGCGACGAGATCGCGCTGGTGGGGTTTGCGGTGGTGTGAAGGGCTAGCTGATTGCTCAAATTTCGGCTAAAGGGGGGCGTCCCTTGTTCGGCGAGGCTGTGTGGAAACGCTTCTCAAATTTCCTAAACTGATCACAGTTGTATCAACGAGGGGAAATGCGGGACGTTTAGCCCTCGCATTCCACAGGGCCGGACCGCGATCTTTGCCGACGCTTCACTCCAGACTATGCCCATGGGATAAGGCTCAATTGCAGCAGTGTGTGTATCCCTATAGCATTAACCTTCCTCAAAGCGGTGTGTCGCTTTATCCCCAAGCGATATCACCATCGAGACAATGGGGAGACTTGGGAGACATGACATGAAATTGCAAAAAACCCTCTTGGCCCTGGCCATCTGCGCTTCTATTCCGACAACCGCTTTCTCAGGAGACTATATGAGCGCGGATGAGCGCGAAGCGACCTTCAGAGGCAAAACATTTGATGGTGAAAACGTCATATCCGGCTGGAAATTCAAAGTCCACCCCCACGCCTCTGGCAACAAGATCAGCATCAAATATCTCACTGGCAATTGGGCAGGACAGACCTTTGAACGCAAAGTCACCCGCTACCCCAGTGGAGAGACCTGCGTGAAGTTCGAGGACGGTAAGGACCGATGCACCAAAGTAAAAGATATGGGCAATGGCACCTATCACCAGTACGCCACTAACGGAAAATTCAGCGGCCAGCACGTAGGCATCGTGACCAACATCGTCGACGGTAATCAACTGGATTAAACGGTGTCGGGCCTGCCATGCAGGCCCCCTAACCTACGGTGTCATCGGGAACGGGCCCCGGGTTTTTCGCGGCTTTGGGTTGTTTCTTCAGATGAGCCCCCTGTGCCGTTCCACACAGCCTCGCCGATATGAGGTCAGATAAAACGGAGCCCAGGGGCTCCGTTTTATCTGAGGGTGCGTGCTGCTTACTTGTTCTTGTTCGCGATCATCTCCTGGATGATCGGCGCCAGGATCAGCTCCATGGCGAAACCCATCTTGCCGCCCGGCACCACGATGGTGTTGGGGCGGGACATGAAGGAATTGCAGATCATGTTGAGCAGGTAGGGGAAGTCCACGCCCTTGGGGTCGCGGAAGCGGATCACGATGAAGCTTTCGTCCGGCGTGGGGATGTCGCGCGAGATGAAGGGGTTGGAGGTGTCCACGGTCGACACGCGCTGGAAGTTGATGTCGGTGCGCGAGAACTGCGGGGTGATGTAGTTCACGTAATCCGGCATGCGGCGCAGGATGGTGTCGACGATGACGTCGGCGGAATAGCCGCGCTCGGCGCCGTCGCGGTGGATCTTCTGGATCCACTCCAGGTTGACAATGGGTACCACGCCGATGCCGAGGTCCACGTGCTGGGAGACGTCGACGGTGTCGGTCTTGACCAGGCCGTGCAGGCCTTCATAGAACAGCACGTCCGAACCGGCCGGCACGTCTTCCCAGGGCGTGAACTCGCCGGGGTTGAGGCTGGTGTTGAGGCGCTTGTTGTGCTCGGCGGCCTCTTCGTCGCTGTGGATGTAGTAGCGGCGCTTGCCGGTACCGGTCTCGCCGTAGGTCTTGAACAGCTCGGCCAGCTTGTCGAAGTGGTTGGACTGCGGGCCGAAGTGGCTGAAATGCTTGTTGCCTTCGGCTTCGGCCTTTTTCACGGCTTCCTTGAACTCGACGCGCGACAGGCTGTGGAAGCTGTCGCCCTCGATGACGGCGGCGTTGATCTTCTCGCGCAGGAAAATGTGCTCGAAAGCGCGCTTGACAGTCGTGGTGCCGGCGCCGGACGAACCCGTGACCGCGATGACGGGATGCTTCTTGGACATGCTGGGACTCCCTGATGGATAGCTGAGAATTTCGCGTAACGCAGCATTTTACCTGTCCGGACAAGGGCTTGTCATCCGTGCGGATGCGTTGCCGCGGCGCGCGTCCTACATTGCGAACTCCAGCCTGTCCTGCACCTTGTCGAGCGCGGCGGCGGCGCACGCGCGGTCCTTGTCGCCGCCGGGCGCGCCGGAAACGCCCACCGCGCCGATCAGGCTGCCGGCGGCGCGGATGGGCAGCGCGCCGTCCATCACGATGAGACCGCCGATATGGTTGAGTTCGGGGCGGATGTCGGCGCGGGCGGCGCGGAATTCGCCGGTGTCGCTGCCCGACATCACCGCCATGCCGGCCTTGCGTTCGGCGATTTCCAGGGTGTGGCGCGCCGCCAGGCTGTCGCGCAGCGCGACCTGGACGTTGCCGGCACGGTCGAGCACCACGGCGGACACGTTGTAGCCATCCTTGCGGCAGGCCTCGACCGAGGCCATGGCGATGTCGCGGGCAAGCTCCAGGCCGATCTGCCTGACCGGCAGGATGTCGGCGGCGTGGGCGGGCAGGGCGGCGGCAAGCACGAGGGGAAGCAGGGTTTTCATCGTGTCTCCTTGGGGGTTGCGGGGTAACGACGCAGCGACCCGCGTCCGCGCCGGGGGTTCCCGGCGCGCGTGGCCGCGGGCGGCTGGGCGGTATAATTGCACGCTTGATTTCCAGCGGTTGCCGCAATGCAAGAAAAATACCTTCCCCAGGACATCGAGCGTGCCGCGCAGGCGAAGTGGGCGCATACCGAGGCCTTCCGCGCGCACGAAGACCCGGCCAAGCCCAAGTACTACTGCCTGTCGATGTTCCCGTACCCGTCGGGCAAGCTGCACATGGGCCACGTGCGCAACTACACCATCGGCGACGTGCTGGCGCGCTACCACGCGATGCGCGGGTTCAACGTGCTGCAGCCGATGGGCTGGGACGCCTTCGGCCTGCCCGCCGAAAACGCGGCCATTGCCAACGGCGTGCCGCCCGCGGCGTGGACCTACGCCAACATCGACCACATGCGCGCGCAATTGAAGGCGCTGGGTTTTGCCATCGACTGGTCGCGCGAGCTCGCCACCTGCAAGCCGGACTACTACCGCTGGGAGCAGTGGCTGTTCACCCGCCTGTTCGAAAAGGGCGTGATCTACAAGAAGATGGCGACGGTCAACTGGGACCCGGTCGACCAGACGGTGCTCGCCAACGAACAGGTGATCGACGGCCGCGGCTGGCGCTCGGGCGCGCTGGTCGAAAAGCGCGACATCCCGATGTATTTCTTCCGCATCACCCAGTACGCCGACGAACTGCTGGCCGGCCTCGACACCCTGCCCGGCTGGCCCGAGCGGGTGAAGACCATGCAGGCCAACTGGATCGGCAAGAGCACCGGCGTGCGGCTGGCCTTTCCGTATGAACTCGACGGCCGCGAGGACAGGCTGTGGGTGTTCACCACCCGCGCCGACACCCTCATGGGCGTGACTTTCGTCGCGGTCGCCGCCGAGCATCCGCTCGCCACCCGCGCCGCCGAGAACAATCCCGCGCTCGCCGCCTTCATCGCCGAATGCAAGCAGGGGTCGGTCGCCGAAGCCGACATGGCGACGATGGAAAAGAAGGGCATGGACACCGGCCTCAAGGTCGCCCATCCGCTCACCGGAGAGGAAGTCCCGGTGTGGGTCGGCAACTACGTGCTGATGAGCTACGGCGAGGGTGCGGTCATGGCCGTGCCGGCGCACGACGAGCGCGATTTCGGGTTTGCTCGGAAGTATGGTTTGCCGATCAGGCAGGTCATCGCCGTCGAGGGCGAAACCTTCTCCACCGATGCGTGGGCCGAATGGTACGGCGACAAGCAGCGCGGCGTGTGCGTGAACTCGGGCAAGTACGATGGCCTGGGCCACGAAGCCGCCGTGAACACCATCGCCGCCGACCTCGAAGCGCTCGGTCTCGGCGAAACAAAAACCCAGTTCCGCCTGCGCGACTGGGGCATTTCGCGCCAGCGTTACTGGGGCTGCCCGATTCCCATCGTGCACTGCGACCATTGCGGCGACGTGCCCGTGCCGGCTGACCAGTTGCCGGTGGTTCTGCCGGAGGACGTGGTGCCCGACGGCTCGGGCAACCCGCTGAACAAACGCGCCGATTTCGTCAATTGCGCGTGCCCCAAGTGCGGCCAGCCCGCGCGCCGCGAGACTGACACGATGGACACCTTCGTCGAGTCGAGCTGGTACTACGCGCGCTACGCCTGTCCCGACGCCAATCAAATGCTGGACGCGCGCGCGAACGACTGGCTGCCGGTCGACCAGTACATCGGCGGCATCGAGCACGCCATCCTGCATCTGCTCTATGCCCGCTTCTTCCACAAGCTGATGCGCGACGAGGGGCTGGTGACGAGCGACGAGCCCTTCGCCAACCTGCTGACGCAGGGCATGGTCATTGCCGAGACCTTCTATCGCGAGGATGCGTCGGGCAAGAAAACCTGGTTCAGCCCTGCCGACGTGGAAACCCGCGACGGCGTGCCCGTGCTGAAATCGGACGGGGCGCCCGTGATCCACGGCGGCACCGAGAAGATGTCGAAGTCGAAGAACAACGGCGTCGATCCGCAGGCGCTGATCGACCAGTACGGCGCCGATACCGCGCGGCTCTTCACCATGTTTGCCGCGCCGCCCGAGCAGAGCCTGGAATGGTCGGATGCAGGCGTCGAAGGGGCGAACCGTTTCCTGCGCCGCCTGTGGAAGATGACCTGGGATCACCTGCAGGGCGGGCCGGTCGCGGCCTACGCAGGAGGGGCGCTTGGCGATGCCACGAAGGCGCTGCGCCGCCAGCTTCACCAGACCCTCCAGAAGGTTGCCGACGATATCGAACGCCGCAAGCAGTTCAACACGGCCATTGCCGCCAACATGGAACTGATGAACGCACTGGCGAAACTCGAGGGCGACGACCCGATGACGCGTGCGGTGCGCCAGGAAACGCTTGAGGGCGTCGTCGCCATGCTCGCCCCCATCGTGCCGCATATCTGCGAGGCCTTGCAGGCCGAGCTCAAGCCGGGCTGCGCCATCGCCTGGCCGGCGGTCGATGAATCCGCGCTGGTGCAGGACGAGATCGAGCTCGTGCTGCAGGTCAACGGCAAGCTGCGCGGCGCGCTGCGCGTGCCTGCCGCAGCGGACAGGGCCGCCATCGAGGCGCAGGCCCTGGCAAGCGAAGTCGTGCGGAAGCACACCGAAGGCAAACCGCCGAAAAAAGTGGTGGTCGTGCCGGGGCGTTTGGTTAATATCGTCGTATGAACCGGCGCCTCTTTCTCGCCCTTGCTCCTGCGCTGCTCGCGGCGGGCTGCGGTTTCCAGTTGCGGCGTTTCGACGGCGTCGCCTTTGCCAGCCTCTACATCGACGCGCCGCCCGGCAACGCGGTGGCGCAGCGTCTGCGCAGCCTGCTCGCCGCAGGAGGCAGGACGCGGCTGGCCGCGACCGCAGGCGAGGCGGATGCCGTGCTGAGACTCACCCAGGATACGCGCAGCAAGACCATTCTCTCGCTGTCCGGTGCCGGCCGCGTGACTGAATACCGTCTCGGTCTGCAGGTCGGCTACAGCGTGGTCGGGCGCGACGAGCGCGTGCTGGCGGAAGCCGAAACCATCGAGCTCACGCGCGACCTCACCTACGACGATTCGCAACTGCTGGCCAAGGGTGCGGAAGAGGATCTGCTCTACCGCGACATGGACGAGAACGCCGCCATGCGCATCCTGCGCCGCCTGCAGGCCCTGAAGCCGAACGGCCGCTGAGTTGAACGTTTCAGCCGACCGCCTGCCTGATCAGCTCGCGCGCGGGCTTGCCGCGCTCTATGTGATCGTCGGCGACGAGCCGCTGGCGGCGCAGGAGGCGGGAGACGCCATCCGCGCGGCGGCCCGCGCCGCAGGCCATACCGAGCGCGCGGTCTACACCGTGCAGGGGCGCTACAACTGGCAGACGATTTTTGCCAGCGGGGACACCCTCTCGCTGTTCGCCGAGCGCCGCCTCACCGAAATCCGTATCCCTTCCGGCAAGCCCGGGGTGGATGGCGCGAAGGCGCTGGAAGCCTACGCGGGGAAGCTGCCGGCGGATACGCTGACGCTGATCAGCCTGCCGGGGCTGGACTGGAAGACGATGCAAAGCCGCTGGTTCGCATCGCTGGCCAGGGTGGGGGTGGTGGTCGAGGCGAAACCCGTCGAGCGTGCCGCCCTGCCGGGCTGGATCGAACGCCGGCTGGCGAAGCAGGGGCTTTCTGCCGAGCGCGATGCGCTGGCGTTTCTTGCCGACCTGGTCGAAGGGAATCTGCTGGCCGCGCAGCAGGAAATCGACAAGCTTGCCTTGTTGTTGCCGCCGGGAAAGGTGACGCGTGCCGATGTCGAACGCGCGGTCGTCGACGTCAGCCGGCTGGAAGCCGATGCGCTCGCCGATGCGCTGTACGCTGGCGACGCCGCGCGTTTCGCGCAGATCGTGACCGATCTCAAGGACAGCGGCGAGGCGGTGCCGGCCATCCTGTGGCAGGTGGCGTCGGCGGTGCAGCTCCTGCTCAGGCTAAAATTGGCGCTTTCCCGGGGCGAGAGCCTGCCCGGCCTGATGCGTACACTGTGGGGGCGCGACAAGCAGCGTGCGCCGCAGATCGAGCGCGCCGTCAGGCGACTCGACCTGGAGTGCATTGAGGCGGCGCTGGAGCTGCTCGCGAAAACCGACCGTCAGGCCAAGGGGCTGGAGCGGCTGGGCGACCCCTGGGATACCCTGCTGGAAATTGGGCGGACGCTTGCCGTGCTGAGGAAGACTGGAATCGAACATGGACGTTAAGCAGTACATGCAGACCGTAGGACGGCAGGCGCGCGAAGCCTCGCGTGCCATCGCCCGCGCCGACACCAACCAGAAGAACCGTGCGCTTGCCGCCATCGCCGCCGCGATCCGGCGCGACGCGGCGAAACTGCTCGAAGCCAACGCGCGCGACATGGAGCATGCGCGCAATTCGGGTTACGACAGCGCGCTGCTCGACCGCCTGGCGCTCACCGAAAAGACCGTCGCCGGCATGGCCGAAGGCCTGGAGCAGATCGCCGCGCTGCCCGACCCGGTCGGCGAGATCGACAGCCTCAAATTCCGTCCGTCCGGCATCCAGGTCGGCAAGATGCGCGTGCCGCTCGGTGTCATCGGCATCATCTACGAGGCGCGCCCCAATGTGACGGCGGACGCCGCCGGCCTGTGCCTCAAATCCGGCAACGCGGCGATCCTGCGCGGCGGCTCCGAGGCGCTGCATTCCAACCAGGCCATCGCGGCCTGCGTGCGCGAAGGCCTTGCTGCGACCGGCCTGCCCGATACGGTGGTGCAGGTGGTCGAGACCACCGACCGCGCGGCGGTGGGCGAGCTCATCACCATGAAGGACTACGTCGACGTGATCGTGCCGCGCGGCGGCAAGGGTCTGATCGAACGCATCACCGGCGAAGCGCGGGTGCCGGTGATCAAGCACCTGCACGGCAATTGCCATGTCTACGTGGACGATCGCGCCGATCTGGCCAAGGCGCTGAAGATCGTCGAGAATGCCAAGACCCAGCGCTACGGCACCTGCAACACCACCGAGTCGCTGCTGGTCGCGCGCGGCGTCGCGCAGACGGCGCTGCCGGACATCGGCCGCATGCTCGCCGGCAAGGGCGTGGAGATGCGCGGCTGCCCCGAGGCGCTGGCGATCCTGAACGCGGCCGGCGTGACGCCGGACAAGCTCGTCGCCGCCACCGAGGCCGACTGGCACGAGGAATACCTCGCGCCCATCATCGCGGTGAAGGTCGTCGCCGACATCGACGAGGCCATCGTCCACATCAACACCCACGGTTCGCAACACACCGATGCCATCGTCACGGAAGACTACGGCCGCGCGCGGCGGTTTTTGCGCGAGGTCGATTCCGCCAGTGTCGTCGTCAACGCCTCGACCCGCTTCGCCGACGGCTTCGAATACGGGCTGGGTGCGGAGATCGGCATCTCGACCGACAAGATCCACGCACGCGGCCCGGTGGGCCTCGAAGGTCTCACCAGCCAGAAATGGGTGGTGCTGGGCGACGGGCATGTGCGTGGGTGAGACGGTGAGCGGCAAGCGGTGAACGGAAAAACCCTGGTGCCAGCCGCCACTGCTCGCCGTGCGCCGCTTACCGCTCACCCCATCGGCATCTTCGGCGGCACCTTCGATCCCGTCCACAACGGCCATCTGCGTCTGGCCGAAGAGATGGCCGAGGCGATCGGGCTCGACCGCGTGCGGTTCGTTCCGGCCGGGCAACCCCCGCATCGCGCCGTACCCCGCACGGCGGGCCGTCACCGGCTGGAGATGACCCGTCGTGCCGTCGCCGGCAATCCGCGCTTTGCGGTCGACGACCGCGAAATCGTACGCGCCGCGCCGAGTTACACGGTGGATACCCTGGCCAGCCTGCGCGCGGAACTCGGCGATGCGCAACCGATCTGGCTGCTGCTCGGTGCCGATGCATTTCTGGGCCTGCCCGGCTGGCACGAGTGGAAGCGGTTGTTCGCGCTGGCGCACATTGCCGTGGCCGAGCGGCCGGGGGCGCCGGTCATGCAGTCCGATGCGCTGCCCGAAGCGCTGCGGGCCGAAATCGCCGCGCGCCAGGTCGCCGACGGCTCCGCGGCCGGCCCGGCCGGCTCAGTACTGCTGCGGCGCATGACCCCGCTCGCCATTTCCGCCACGGCCATCCGCGAGACGCTGGCGCACGGGCGCAGCGTGCGCTACCTGCTGCCGGACGCCGTACTCGATTACATTCAGGAAAACCGACTTTACGCATGAACATCGAAGACAAGGTCAAACTCATCGTCGACGCACTCGATGACATCAAGGGGCGCGACATCGTGGTGATCGATACCCGCAAACTCACCTCGCTGTTCGAACGCATGGTGATCGCCAGCGGCGATTCCAACCGGCAGACCCGGGCGCTGGCCGCCAACGTGCATGACAAGGTGAAGGCTGCTGGCGAGTACGTCGGCAATACCGAAGGTGAAGACACGGGCGACTGGGTGCTGCTCGACCTCGGCGACGTGATCGTGCACGTGATGCAACCTGCCGCGCGCGCGCATTACAATCTCGAAGAGCTCTGGGGCGCCGGGCAGGCCGCGCGCGCGCGCACGGCAGTGAAATAGAGCGTGAAGCTCACGCTCATCGCCGTCGGACACAGGATGCCTGGGTGGATTACGGCGGGCGTCGACGATTACGCGCGGCGCATGCCGCCCGACCTGCCGCTGCAACTCGTCGAGATCAAGCCCGGGCACCGTGTCGCCGGCGAGGATGGCGGCAGGGCGCGCAGGCTCGAAGCCGAGCGCATCCTGGCCGCCCTGCCGCAGGGCGCGCTGCCGGTGGCGCTGGACGAGCGCGGGGTACAGGCGACGACGCATGAACTCGCCGACTGGCTCTCCGGCTGGATGCAGGAGGGGGTGTCACCCGCCTTCATCATCGGCGGTGCGGATGGCCTGGACGATCAGATCAAGGCGCGTGCCGGAAGGATGCTGGGGCTGTCGAAGCTGACGCTCCCGCATGCGCTGGCCCGGGTGCTGCTGGCCGAACAGTTGTATCGTGCCGTATGCATACTCAAGGGACACCCTTACCATCGGGATTGATGGGACGACGAATCGGAATGATCGGGCATGCTGGTTGACAAGCGCATCTACCTCGCCTCGCAATCGCCGCGCCGCCGCGAACTGCTGAAGCAGATCGGCGTCGCGTTCGACGTGCTGCCGCTGCGTGCCGTGCCGGGACGCATGGATGTGGTCGAGGTACCTGCTGCCGGCGAATCCGCCGTCGATTTCGCGCAGCGCATGGCGACGGAAAAGGCAGCGTGCGGCTGGCGCGCGGTCGACGCGCGGCGCCTGCTGCGGTTTCCGGTACTGGGCGCGGACACCGTGGTCGAGCTCGACGGCGCCATTCTCGGCAAGCCGGCCGACCGTGCCGAGGCCGAAGCCATGCTGGCGGGCCTCTCGGGCAGCATGCATCGCGTGCATACCGCCGTTGCCGTACAGCACGAGTCGCGGCTGGAACTGCGCCTGTCGTCGAGTACGGTGCGTTTCGCCCCGCTCGATGCCGCCGCCATCGCACGCTATCTGGAAACCGGGGAATACCTCGGCAAGGCCGGTGCCTACGGCATCCAGGGACGTGCCGGCGCCTTCGTCGAGCATATCGAGGGCAGCTACAGCGGCATCATGGGCCTGCCGTTGTACGACACGGCTGTGCTGCTGCGGGCCTTCGGTCTCGTCGTCTGATCCGGTTCCCACATCCAAGCGGATGTCTGGTGGCGTCCGCTTCGATTTGAGCATCCATCGGGCTTTGCCATGAGCGAAGAAATCCTCGTCAACGTGACGCCGCAGGAAACGCGCGTCGCCGTCCTGCACCTCGGCGCGGTGCAGGAACTGCACATCGAGCGCGCCCAATGCCGCGGGCTGGTGTCCAACATCTACATGGGCCGGGTGGTGCGCGTGCTGCCCGGCATGCAGTCGGCCTTCATCGATATCGGTCTGGAGCGCGCGGCCTTCCTGCATGTGGCCGACATCTGGGTGGAGCGTCACGCCAGCGAACCCGAGCGCCCCATCGAGCAGATCCTGCACGAAGGCCAGACGCTCATGGTACAGGTCATCAAGGATCCCATCGGCACCAAGGGAGCGCGGCTGTCCACGCAGATCAGCTTCGCCGGTCGCTATCTCGTCTACCTGCCGCAGGAAACCCACATCGGCATCTCGCAGAAGATCGAAGGCGAGGAGGAACGCGAGCAGCTGCGGCAGAAACTGCAGGAACTGATGCCGACCGATGTCAACGGCGGCTTCATCGTGCGCACCATGGCGGAGACGGCGGAAGACGCCGAGATCGAGGCAGATATCGCCTATCTGCGGCGCCTGTGGCAGCGCATCCAGGAGCGCGGCAACTGCGTGGTGCCCTGCCTGCTCTACCAGGATCTCGATCTTTCGCTGCGCGTGCTGCGCGATTTCGTCAACCGCGACACCACGCGCATCCAGGTCGATTCGCGCGAGACCTACCAGCGCATGCTCGACTTCGCGCTCAACTACACCCAGGCGGTGGCCGACAAGATCGTGCACTATGGCGCCGATCGCCCGCTGTTCGACGTCTACGGCATCGAGGAAGAGATCGAAAAGGCTTTGGGGCGCCGCGTCGACCTCAAGTCGGGCGGCTACCTCATCATCGACCAGACCGAGGCGCTGACCACGGTGGACGTCAACACCGGCGGTTTCGTCGGCGCACGCAATTTCGACGACACCATCTTCAAGACCAATCTCGAGGCCGCGCAGGCCATCGCGCGGCAGCTGCGCCTGCGCAATCTCGGCGGCATCGTCATCATCGACTTCATCGACATGGACAACGCCGAGCACCAGGATGCCGTGCTCGCCGAACTGAAGAAGGCGCTGGCGCGCGATCCCACGCGCACCACCGTGAGCGGCTTCTCCGCCCTGGGGCTGGTCGAGATGACGCGCAAGCGCACGCGCGAGTCGCTGGCGCACATCCTCTGCGAAACTTGCCCCACATGCGGCGGGCGCGGCGAGATCAAGACCGCGCAGACCGTGTGCTACGACGTGCTGCGCGAAATTCTGCGCGAGGCGCGCCAGTTCGGTGCGCGCGAATACCGCATCGTCGCCGCGCAGAGCGTGATCGACCTCTTCCTCGACGAGGAATCCGGCAGCCTTGCTCAGCTCATCGATTTCATCGGCAAGCCGGTATCGCTGCAGGTCGAGACCACGTACCCGCAGGAGCAGTACGACATCATCCTGTTGTGAGCGGTGAGCGGTGAGCGGTGAGCGGTGAGCGGTGAGCGGTGAGCGGTGAGCGGTGAGCGGTGAGCGGTGAGCCTTGAAGCGTGATTCGCACGAGCGGGAGGTCTGACATGGAGCCGCGTGCCCCGGCCTACTGGCCTGCCGCATGCGCCGAACTCGCGGCTGCCGATGCCGTGATGGCCGCGCTGATCGCGCGTTATCCAGACTGCGTGCTCGGCCACCGGGGCGATCCCTTCCAGACGCTGGTGCGTGCCATCGTCGGGCAGCAGATTTCGGTGAAGGCGGCCGACAGCATCTGGGCGCGATTCGAGGCGCAGGTCGAATGCGTCACGCCCGAGCGTGTCGCGGCGCTGGCATCCAATGACCTGGAAGCCTGCGGCCTCTCCCGGCGCAAGGTGGAATACCTGCAGGATCTCGCGGGCCACTTCGCCGACGGCCGCATCCGGCCCGCGCGCTGGAAGCGCATGGTCGACGCAAGCGTGATCGACGAACTGACCGACGTGCGCGGCATCGGCCGCTGGACCGCCGAGATGTTCCTCATCTTCGGCCTGCGCCGGCCGGACGTCTGGCCGCTGGACGACATCGGCCTGCAGAAGGCCGTGGCGCTGCATTACCTCGGGGGCGTGCGCCCCACGCCTGAAGCTCTGCGCCGCCACGGAGAACGCCATGCACCCTGGCGCACGGTGGCGACCTGGTATCTGTGGCGCAGCCTTGATCCGGTGGTGGTGCAGTACTAGGGCCTGTTGGAGCGGGTCTGTCTGCGATCCGGTCGGGGCTGTCCTTCGGGGGGTCAGCGCACCAGGTTGGAGAGGGGCTCGTTGGCGGCGCTTCGATCCAGGACCTGCATGAGCTGGACGAGTCTTGCCAGCTCCGTGTCCAGCCTGAGCAGCGAATCCTCCGGCATTCTTTCGAGCGCATCCACGATGAGACCGGTGAGCGGACGGGGCGCGCGCGCAACGATGTCCCTTCCCTTGTCCGTCAGGCGCAGGCGCACCACGCGCCGGTCTTCCTCTCCGCGCAGCCGCTCGACCAGGCCGGCGCGTGAAAGCTTGTCGAGCAGATTGCTTGCAGTCGATACGTGCACCGAGAGTGCCTGACTCAACTGGGACACGGTGATGTCCGGCGTGTCGGCTATGGTCGCCAGCATCCATACCTGGGCGCCGCCTATCCCGCAGGCTGCCTCGAGTGCGCGCGAATGCTGCCGCACGGCACCGATGATGAGGCGGAATTTCTGCAGGGTTTCGAGCACGCGGGGGGATGACATGAAATCGATCCGAAAGTGAGGATGTAAAGCGGGAGATTGCTCCGGGCAATGCCGCGACATCGTAGCGGGCGGCGCTTGAAACGGCATAATGTTATTATGCAAAAATATATTTAGTAATATTTTTTTATCTAAAACATTCAGCCCGGCTTCGATGCCCTTCCCTAAGGAGACCACCATGCAATTCATGCGATACGTCCCGGCCCTTGTCCTGATGAGCCTGCTGGGGGCCTGCGGAGACGACGCCCAGCAACCTGGGGCCGGTGCGGTGCCGGCGGCCGCACCCGCTTCGCCGGGCCCGGATGCGTTAGCGGGCGCGGATATGCCCGGACCTGGCGATAGCCTCGATGGGGCGGCCCTGTATGCCCGTGCCTGTGCGTCATGTCACGGAGAGACCGGGGAGGGGATAGGGGATTTCCCGGGGTTGGTCGCATTGAGTCGCGCTGACGTGCGGGCGCGGTTGCAGGCGTACCGGGCCGGCGAAACCGTCGGTCCCCGTTCTGCGCTCATGGCCCCGGTCGCCAGTCAGTTGAGCGACGCGCAGATCGAGGCGCTGGCCGCATATCTGGGCGGTTGACCGGGCATGCCAGGCATGGCGGAACGTCCACGCGCAAAGGCATCCGGAGCCGATGTCCGGGACGGGCGCACTGTCCTGCTGTTCGGTGAAGTCCTGATGGACCATTTCCCGGACAGCGAGGTGCCGGGAGGCGCACCCTTCAACGTCGCGCGCCATCTGCACGGGCTCGGGCACGCTGCGGGGATCGGTGCCATGCTGGTCACGCGCATCGGCAAGGACGCTCGGGGACAGCGCCTGCTGGAGGCGATGCTGTCAGCGGGCCTGCCGCTGGATGGCGTGCAGCAGGATTGCCTGCATCCCAGCGGCGAAGTCCGGGTCGATCCGGGGGGCGAAGGACGCGGACCGAAATTCGATATCGTGCCGGAGCAGGCCTGGGATTTCATCCATGCCGATCTGACTCGTCTGGTCGGATTGTCGGTCAGGCCGCAATGGCTCTACTTCGGCACGCTTGCGCAACGCGCCGTTGCCCGGCCGGTCACGCGGCCTGCTGCCCATCCTGCCTTGCGGGCCTTGTTCCAGGCGACCCGGGCTCGTGGCTTTCTCGACATCAACCTGCGTGATCCCTGGGTACGCAAGGATGTGCTCCGCTGGTCGCTTGCCGAGGCGGACGTGGTCAAGATGAACGAGGAGGAATTGCAGCGCGTCAGCCACATGATGGGCCTGGGGCACGCTTCCCAGGACGTGCTCGGCAAACGCCTGCTGCATACCTTCGGCATACGTCTTCTACTGGTGACCGAAGGGGGCGACGGCGCCTGGATGATGCACGACGACGGCACGTATCATCACACCGAGCCCGCGGCCCCGGTCGATGGGCTGATCGACAGCGTGGGCGCTGGGGACGGGTTTGCCGCGGTTTGCCTGATGGGACTGGTGCTGGGCTGGCCTGCAGACCAGACGCTGGTCCGCGCCCACCGCTTTGCCGGTGCAATATGCCAATTGCGCGGTGCAGTGCCGGAATGCGCGGATTTCTACCAGCCGTTCATCCGGTCATGGCGGCTCGCGGGCGGGGCGTCGGCATGAAGCCGCTCAATATCGTGATGGTCAGCGTCCACGGGCTGATCCGCGGGCACGACCTGGAGCTCGGACGCGATGCCGACACGGGCGGCCAGACGCTCTACGTGGTGGAACTTGCGCGTGCGCTGGCGGAAATGCCCGACGTGGCGCGGGTGGATCTGATGACCCGGCGCGTGGTGGATGCCCAGGTCGCCCCCGACTACGCGCAGGCCGTCGAAACCCTCGGCCCGAAGGTACGCATCGTGCGCATCGATGCGGGTCCCGAGGGCTATATCCGCAAGGAAGAGCTCTGGGATCACCTGGATTCCTTCGCGGACAACGCGCTGGCCTTCCTGCGATCCGAGGGCGTGGCGCCGGACATCGTTCACAGCCACTATGCGGATGCAGGCTATGTTGGCACCCGGCTGGCCAACCTGCTGGGGGTTCCGCTGGTGCATACCGGGCATTCGCTGGGCCGGGTCAAGCGGCGTCGTCTGATTGCCTCGGGCATGAAGCGAGATGCGATCGAGGCGCGTTACAACATGGCACGCCGGGTGGAGGCGGAGGAACTGACGCTGGGTTCGGCCGCACTCGTCATTGCCTCTACCGTCAACGAAATCGAGGCGCAGTACGGCCTGTACGACTATTACCAGCCCGAACAGATGCGCGTGATTCCGCCTGGCACCGATCTCGAGCGTTTCACGCCGCCGGACGGCAGCGAGCAGCACACCCCCATCGCGGCGGAACTCGCCCGCTTTCTGCGGGACCCCTCCAGGCCGATGGTCCTCGCCCTGTCGCGTCCGGACGAGCGCAAGAACATCGCCACCCTGGTCCGTGCCTACGGAGAATCGGAGGCGCTTCGGGCCCGGGCCAATCTGGTGGTGGTGGCCGGCAACCGGGACGACATCCGCGATCTGGACGGCGGCGCCCAGAGCGTACTCGGCGATCTGCTGCTGGATATCGATCGCTACGACCTGTACGGCAAGGTAGCCTGTCCCAAGCATCACCGGCGCGACGAAGTGCCAACGCTGTATCGGCTGGCTGCGGCGTCGGGCGGCGTATTCGTCAATCCGGCGCTGACCGAGCCCTTCGGCCTGACCCTGATTGAGGCAGCGGCGAGCGGCCTGCCCATCGTCGCCACGGCGGATGGCGGGCCGCGCGACATCGTCGCCAACTGCCGCAACGGGTATCTTGTCGACCCGCTGAATCCAGAGGAGATGGCGGCCTCCCTGCTCGCGGTACTGGAAGACCGGGAGAATTGGTCGCGGCTGGCGCACGCGGGACTGCATGGTGTCCAGAAGCACTATGCCTGGTCTGCTCATGCCCGGAGCTACCTCGCGGCCGTGCGGCCGTTGCTGGAAGATCGCCGCCCGGTGCGCCTGCCTGTCTTGCGCCGTCCCGGCCTCTACCATGACCGGGCGATCTTCACCGATCTGGACCAGAACCTGCTCGGCGATCCGGAATCACTGGCGCAATTCGTCAGCGTGGTACGCGCGCATCGCACATGCGCCAGCTTCGGCATTGCGACCGGCCGCTCGCTCGAATCGGCGCTCACGGTCATGCGCAAGGCCGGCATCCCGATGCCGGACGTGCTGATCTCCAGCCTGGGGGCGGCCATTCACTTCGCTCCCGAATACGCCATGGACCTGGCCTGGGCCCGCCACATCGACCATCTGTGGACGCCGGCGGCCGTGCGCGCGATCCTCGACGAACTGCCGGGGCTGAAGCGCCAGCCCAAGTCGGAGCAGGGCCGCTTCAAGATCAGCTACTACATCGATCCCCGCGCAGCTCCTCCGCTGGAGGAAATCAACCGCCTGCTGCACCAGGGTGAACAGACCGTGAATGTCACACTGTCCTTCGGCCAGTTCCTCGACGTGCTGCCGGTTCGCGCGTCCAAGGGCTTCGCGGTGCGCTGGTTCGCCGACCAGTGGGGGGTGCCGCTGGAGCAGATCATGGTGGCGGGCGGTTCGGGCGCCGACGAGGACATGATGCGCGGCAACACGCTGGCGGTGGTGGTGGCCAACCGCCACAACGACGAACTGCGTGCGCTCCCCGAGGCCGAGCGCATCTATTTTGCGCGGGCGGGCTACGCCCGCGGCATCCTGGAAGCGATCGCGCACTACGATTTCTACCGGAGCTGTCGGGTGCCCGCAGCGGAGGCGGCCTGAATGGACGCGCCCATCCTGCTCGCCACCGACCTGGACCGCACGCTGCTGCCCAACGGCGCCCAGCCCGAATCCCCGCTGGCGCGCACGCGTTTCAGGCGCCTGGCCGAGCGGCCGGAAGTCCGTCTCGCCTATGTGACCGGCCGCCATCGGGAACTGGTGGAGGCTGCCATGGAGGCGTACGAGCTGCCACGCCCGCATTTCATCATTGCCGACGTGGGCACCAGCCTGTACGCGGTACGCGCCGACGGCTGGCAACTGGACAGGGCATGGCAGCAGCGCATCGCCCGCGACTGGAACGGCCGCAGCTGCGAGGCGCTGGCGGCCCTGGTCGGTGCGGTGCCGGGCCTGCGCCTGCAGGAAGCCGCCAAACAGGGTGCCTGCAAACTGAGCTACTATGCGCCCCCGCTGCAGGTGCCTGACGCGCTCCTGGCGCGCGTCAGGCAACCGCTGGAATCCGCCGGGGTGCGCGCCAGCCTGGTGTGGAGCATGGACGAGACCACGGCCACGGGGCTGCTCGACATCCTGCCCGCGTCCGCTGGCAAGTACCAGGCGCTGGAGGCCCTGCGCACGGAACTTGGCATCCCGCTTGCGCGCACCGTGTTTGCGGGCGACAGCGGCAACGATCTGGCGGTCCTGGTCAGCGGTCTGCCCTCGGTGCTGGTTGCCAACGCGGAAGCATCGGTGCGGGCCGAGGCGGTCGCGCGGGCGGAAACGGCGAACCTGTATCTCGCCCGCGGCGGCCTGTTCGGCATGAACGGCAACTACAGCGCCGGCATTCTCGAAGGTGTGGCGCATTTCCTCCCGGCAACCCGGGCGTGGATGGCCCTGCCGCGGGACCGCGCAGCCCTACCCGGTCCGGCCTGACGAGCGGAGCGCCACATGTACGAACAGGCTTCCCACGCCCTGCTGAACGAAATCCTGCTCGATCTCAAGCCCGAGATCGGCAACCACCGGATGCGCCACTTCTATACCCGCCTCGGCGCGAATTTCTACGCGATCCATTCCCTCTTCAAGCTGCTGTACGGCGAGCGGGCGGATTTCAAGGCGCAGATGGTCAGCCTGGTCGAAACGCTGGCCTTCCGCTACATCGAGCGTGCACCGGCGCTGCGCAAGTCGGACCTGGCGCGGGAGCGCGATTACAACTGGTTCCTGAGCCAGAAATGGGTCGGTATGGCGCTGTATTGCGACCGCTTCGCCGACGACCTGAAAGGCCTGCAGGAAAACCTGCCTTACCTGCAGGAACTGGGCATCAACCTGCTCCACGTCATGCCGATGCTCGACTGCCCGCCGGACAAGCGCGACGGCGGGTATGCGGTGCGCGATTTCTACAGGATCGATCCGCGCTTCGGCACCGTGCAGGATGTCGAGGCGCTGGCCGCCACGCTCAAGCGCCGCGACATGCTGCTGGTGCTCGACGTGGTGGTCAACCACACCTCCGACGAACACGAATGGGCACAGCGGGCGCGCCAGGGCGAGGCCAAATACCAGGACTACTACTACGTCTTCGACGATCGCACGATCCCGGACATCTATGAAGAAACCATGCCCGAGATCTTCCCTGTGATCGCGCCGGGCAACTTCACCTGGGATGCGTCCATGGGCAAGTGGGTGATGACCGTGTTTCACCCCTACCAGTGGGATCTCAACTACCGCAACCCGGCCGTGCTGATCGAGATGATCGACATCATCCTGTACTGGGCGAATCGCGGTGCGGATATCTTGCGCCTGGATGCGGTGGCCTTCCTGTGGAAGAAGATGGGCAGCGTCTGCCAGAACGAGCGCGAGGCGCACCTGCTGCTGCAATTGATGAAGGACTGCTGCCAGGTGACTGCGCCGGGCGTCCTGTTCATCGCGGAGGCCATCGTCGCGCCGGGCGAGATCGCGAAATACTTCGGCGAGGATGCGATCAACGCCAAGGAATGCGAGATCGCCTACAACGCCACCCTGATGGCGCTGCTCTGGGATGCCGTGGCGACGAAAAATGCGGCGCTCCTCAACCAGGGCATCCGCAATCTTCCTGCCAAGCTGGAGCGCGCGACCTGGCTCAACTACGTGCGCTGTCACGACGACATCGGCCTCGGCTTCGACGACAACGACATCCGGCTGGCCGGCTATGAACCCGGCCCGCACCGGCGCTTCATCCTGGAGTACTTCACCGGCCGCTTCGGCGGCTCGCTGGCGCGCGGCCTGCCCTTCGGCGAGAACGCCCGGACCGGCGACGCCCGCATCTCCGGCTCGCTCGCCTCACTGGTTGGGTTGGAGTCCGCCCTCGAAAGCGGTGACGAGGCCGCCATCGACGCCGCGATCCGGACCATCGTTCTGCTGCACGCCGTGATCCTGTCGTTCGGCGGGATCCCGCTGCTCTATTACGGCGATGCGATCGGCACGCTCAACAGCCTGGAGTATCTCGCCGATCCCGCGCGGGCCACTGACAGCCGCTGGGCGCACCGCTCCTACTTCGACTGGAACAAGGCGAAGAGACGGCACGAATCCGGGACGGTCGAGCAGCGCATTTTCAGCACGCTGAAACGGATGATCGGGCTGCGCAAGGAAACGACGGCATTCGCGGATCTCGACAACCGCAAGCTGCTGAGCGTGGACAACCCCAATCTGCTGGTCTTTTCCCGCTGCGATCCGCTGAATCCGCGCAGCCATGTGCTGGTGATCGCCAATTTCAACACCGCGGTCCAGCGGCTTCCGGTCGAATCCTTGCGCCAGCATGGACATTGTCTGGACGCTGCGATGAGGGACCTGTACACGGGGGAACCGCTACCCGTGCGTGACGACGCCATCGAGTTGCCGGCGCTGGCGTGCCTGTGGCTGGTCGGATGAGTCACGCAGGCCTGTTGCACGGGGCGCATCCGGATGTGGCGTGCAAATTTCCATGCAACCCGGACAGATGGAAGGAATCCGCATGAATCTCTCCACGCTCTTCATGAACGAATTCGGCGAGTGGAACGCCCTGGCGCATGCGTTGCTGCGTATCGGCGTGATCCTCGCCGCAGCCTGGATCCTGCTTGCGCTCTCGCGCAGGCTGATCCCGCTGCTGCGCAGGCAGTTGCAGAAGCGTACTGACGACCACGAGCAATTGAAGCGCCTGGAAACCCTGGGGCGCGTCTTTCGCTATGTCGTTGCCGTGGCCATCACTCTGGTCGCCGGCATGCTCGTGCTGTCCGAGCTCGGTGTCTCGATTGCGCCCATCCTCGCGTCCGCCGGTGTTGTCGGCCTCGCCATCGGGTTCGGCGCACAGAGCCTGGTCAAGGACTACTTCACCGGATTTTTCCTGCTTCTGGAAAACCAGATCCATCAGGGCGATGTCGTGGAAATCGCCGGCCTGGGGGGGCTGGTGGAAGAGGTCACGCTACGCCACGTCTGCCTGCGCGACTACGAGGGCAGCGTGCATTACGTCCCGAACAGCGCCATCACCACGGTCACCAACCGCAGCCGCGATTATGCCTATGCGCTGGTGGATGTCGGCATCGCCTATCGCGAGAACGTGGAGACGGTGTTCGGGGTGATTCGTGAGACCGCTGCAGAAATCCGCGCCGACGCGATGCTCGGGCCGCTGATTCTGGAAGACGTCGATCTCGCCGGGGTCGAGGCCTGGGGCGATTCAGCGGTGACGATCCGTTTTCGCATCAAGGTGCTGCCGCTGCAGCAGTGGACGGTGAAACGCGCCTTTCTCCTGCGGCTCAAGCAGGCCTTCGACCGTCAGGGCATCGAGATTCCTTTCCCCCATCTGACCGTGTACGCCGGCCAGGCCAGGGATGGCAGTGCGCCTCCCTTTTATCTAGTCAACCATTGAGAACGCAATCGGAACATGCAGGACCACCATAAATACAAAGCCTATTCGCTCAGCAATTTCCGCGACATTCCGCAAATGGCCGGTCTGCCCGAATCGCTCAAGACCGACATCGAGGTGGTGGGTCATGTCCTGCCGTTCAAGGCCAACAACTTCGTCGTCGATCAGCTCATCGACTGGACGCGTGCACCGGATGACCCCCTGTTCGTGCTGACCTTTCCCCAGCGCGACATGCTGCAGCCGCAGCACTACGAGGAGATGGCCGCGCTGCTGAAGCACGGTGCGGATGCCGCCACGCTCAAGGAAGCCGCCAACCGCATCCGCATGCAGCTCAATCCGCATCCCGCAGGGCAGGTCAGCCACAACATCCCCAGTCTCGAAGGCGAGCCTCTGGACGGCATGCAGCACAAGTACCGCGAGACCGTGCTGTTCTTCCCCAGCCAGGGGCAGACCTGTCATGCCTACTGCAGCTTCTGCTTCCGCTGGCCACAGTTCGTCGGCCTGTCCGATCTCAGGTTCGCCAGCCGCGAAGTGGACCGGTTGATCGAGTATCTGCGCGCTCATCCGCATGTCAGCGACGTGCTGTTCACAGGTGGCGATCCGCTGATCATGTCGGCGCGTCACCTCTCGCAGTACATCGAACCATTGCTGGAAGCGGACCTGCCCAATCTGCGGCATATCCGCATCGGCACCAAGGCGCTGAGCTACTGGCCCTACCGGTTTCTGCACGATGCCGATACCGAAGATCTGCTGACGCTGTTCCGCAAGGTGACGGACAGCGGGAAACATCTGGCACTGATGGCGCATTTCAATCATCCGCGCGAACTCGTGCCGGAGGCAGTCGGGCGTGCGATTGCACGCGTGAGGCAGACCGGTGCGGTCATCCGCACCCAGTCGCCGCTGCTGCGCCACATCAACGACGCCCCCGGGCTGTGGGCCGAGATGTGGGACCGGCAGGTGGATCTGGGCTGTATCCCGTACTACATGTTCGTGGCCCGCGATACAGGCGCACAGCACTATTTCAGCGTGCCGCTGGTGCGCGCCTGGGAAATCTATCGCGAGGCCTACCAGCGGGTAGGTGGCTTGTGCCGGACCGTGCGCGGCCCCAGCATGTCGGCCAATCCCGGCAAGGTACAGGTGCTGGGCGTGTGCGAACTCGGCGGCGAGAAGGTCCTGCAGCTGCGCTTCATACAGGGACGCAACCCGGACTGGGTGCATCGCCCCTTCTTCGCCCGTTACGACGAAAACGCGACCTGGCTGAGCGAGCTCAAGCCCGCTTTTGGCGCCTCACGTTTCTTCTACCAGGACGAAATGAAAATCTTCTACAGGGAGAATCTGGAAACCGGGCATCCGGAGGATTACGAATGAGTGCATCCGATTGCGTATTTCCGCAGCGCCCTACTTACCGGTGTCCGGCACGAACTTCAGCACGTTACCGTTGATGCAGTAGCGCTTGCGGGTGGGCGGCGGGCCGTCGTCGAAGACGTGGCCGAGGTGGATGCCGGAACTGGCGCTGCGCACTTCGACGCGCTTCATGCCGTGGCTCATGTCCTCGTGCAGCGTGATCGCGCCGGGCTCGGGGTTGAAGAAGCTCGGCCAGCCCGTGCCGCTGTCGAACTTGGTGCTGGTGCGGAACAGCGGTGCGCCGGTGATCGGATCGACGAAGGTGCCGGGTCGTTTCTCGTCCAGGTGCGAGCCGGTGAAGGCGCGTTCCGTGCCCTGCTCGAACGCGATCTTCTGCTGCTCCGGCGTCAGCAGGCGGAAGCCCAGCCATTTCCAGAAGCGCGCCGCTTCGTCGCTGTAGCCGGTGTAACGCGCGACCTCGCGTCCCTGTTCGAACAGCACGATGGTCGGCGTGGCGAACAGGACTTTCTCCAGTGTCCAGCCGGCAGGCGCCTGTGTGCTCAGCGTGCGCACCACCGGCACGTCCGCTTTCCAGTGGTCGAGCACGTCGGCCTTGAAGCGCCTGCAGAAGTCGCACTGTTCCGCCTCGAACACGACGAGTTGCCGCGCGTATGCGAGCGCCTTGCCGTCGAGACGCGGGGCGGGTGCGGCGGCGGGCGTGCCCGATCCGGGATAGCGTACGCCGGTGCCACCCAGGCCACAGTAGCCGTTGGGGTTCTTGGCCAGATAATCCTGATGGTAGGTTTCGGCGGGGAAATAGACTTCGAGCGGCGCGATCTCGGTGGTGATTTTGCCGAACCCGGCTTTCGTCAGCGCCGGCTGGTAGGTTGCGCGGGTTTGTTCGGCGATGGCCAACTGTGCGGCGTCGTGCGTGTAGATTGCGCTGCGGTAGTTGCTGCCGACGTCGTTGCCTTGTCGGTCGCCCTGGGTCGGGTCGTGGTTCTCCCAGAACTTGATCAGCACCTTTTCCAGCGTGGTGCGCGAGGGGTCGAAGCTGACCTTCACCACTTCCGCGTGGTTGCGTTTACCGGACTGGCCGCGGCGCAAGGCGCCTTCCTGCGTCAGCACGGCGTCGTAGTTGCCGGCCACCTCGCCGTTGGCATAGCCGCTCTCGACATTGACCACGCCCGGCACTTCGGACATGCGCTTTTCCGCACCCCAGAAGCAGCCCATGCCCAGCACGATGGAATCGAGCGGCGCGGCCGGCCGCGCGGGGAGCTCGGCCGGCTTGGCCGTCGAGGCCGGGGTTTCGCGCGCGCAGGCGCCAAGCGTCAGGCTGGCGCACAGCACCACAAAAGCAAGGGAACGTGAACGCAGATGGAACATGGCTGTGTGATCTCCGGAAAACCCGCCGTCAGGGGGCGCACAGGCCCCGGTACGGATTGGTCGGGGGTATGTGCACAGCCTTACATGCAGGCCGTGCGGGGTAGACCTCAGGCGGGGCGGTTCAGTTCGGCCACGACAGGCGCATGGTCGGAGGGTTGCGGCAGCTTGCGCATCGCGCGGTCGATGGTGGAAGCGCTGCACGCCGCCGCCAGCGGTGCGGAGAGCAGGATATGGTCGATGCGCAAACCGCGGTTCTTCTGGAAGCCGAGCATGCGGTAATCCCACCAGGAGAAGGTCTTTTCCGGCTGATCGAAGAGGCGGAAGCTGTCCTTCAGGCCCAGCGCCAGCAGATTCCGGAAACGCTCGCGCTCCGGTTCGGATACCAGCACGCTGTCCTTCCAGGCGGCCGGGTCGTGCACGTCGCGGTCTTCCGGGGCGATGTTGTAGTCGCCAAGCACGGCGAGCTGCGGGTGACGCGTCAGTTCGTCCGCAAGCCACGCGATCAGCGCATCGAACCAGGCGAGCTTGTATGGATACTTGTCGGAATCGAGTGCCTGCCCGTTTGGGCAGTACACGCACACCAGCCGTACGCCGTTCACGGTGGCAGCGATCATGCGCTTCTGCTCGTCGGCGAAACCGGGAATGCCGATCTGCACATCGGTGGCTGCATTGCGGCTGACGATGGCCACGCCGTTGTAGGTTTTCTGCCCGGCAAACACCGCATGGTAGCCAGCGGCCTCGATCTCGCCCACCGGGAAGGCATCGTCGGTGAGCTTGGTTTCCTGCAGGGCGACCGCGTCCGGCTGGCGGGTGGTTAGAAAGTCCAGGAACTGGGGAAGGCGGACCTTGAGGGAGTTGACGTTCCAGGCGGCGATTTTCATGCCGCGAGTGTAGCAGGCTGCCCGCATCGAGGCGGGCGATGCGCGTGCCTACTGTGCCGTGGGCGGGTCGGCGGGCGCAGGTTCGGCCGGGGCTGCGGCAGTCGGTACCGGCTTGCGGTCGGGCAGGGCGGACTTGGGATAGCCGGCGCGGTCGAGTGCGGCCTGCCATTGGCCGGCCTCGAAGCCGTCGATCTTGTCGGCGCCGACGACGAGCACGGGCACGGAGAGGCGGCCGGTCAGTTTCTGCAGGTCGGCCTGCGCTTCGGGACTGGCCTGCGGATCCTTGCTGCTGTAGGGTACGCCACGCTCGGACAGCAGTTGCCGTGCCTGGTCGCAGGGCGCGCCGCAGGCGCTGGCGTAGAGCGTGATGGGGAAGCGTTCGCGTGCGATGCGGGTGGCATAGGACTCTCCGCCTTCGATGAAGCTGCCCTTGAAGGATTTCTGCTGGGCGTTGCGCACGCTGGGCGGCGGCGGCTGGTCACTGTAGACCATGCGGCCCTGCGCGTCCTTCCACTGATAGAGCTGGGTTGCGCCGGCGCTTGCCGCGACACAAATCGCCACGAGGATGAACCCTGCCTTCATGCCTGCCTCCCGAAAGACGAAATCATCCCATTATCGGCGCGGGCGGGGGTGGGCTTTAGGGCCGGGTTTTCACAAAGAGGACAGGAGGGGGCTCTTGTCCTCTTTTCTAAACGAACCTCAGGCCATGCCGTTGTGCCGCAGCAGCGCGTCTATGGTCGGTTCGCGGCCACGGAAGGCCTTGAAGGATTCGAGCGCGGGCCGTGCGCCGCCCTGGGCGAGGATTTCGCTCCAGAAGCGGTGGCCCACTTCCGGATTCAGCACGCCGCCGTAGCCTTCGGCCTCGTCCTCGAACAGCGCGTAGGCGTCGGCCGACAGCACTTCCGCCCATTTGTAGCTGTAGTAGCCCGCTGCGTAGCCGCCGGCGAAGATGTGCGAGAAGTTGTTGGGGAAGCGGTTGTACGCGGGCGGCACGATCACCGCCACCTGCTTGCGGATGTCGTTCAGCAGATCCATCGCGGTTCGGCTGCCGTTGGGGTCGAAGTCGTCGTGCAGGCGCATGTCGAAGCTGGCGAATTCGATCTGGCGCAGGGTCTGCAGGCCGGACTGGAAGTTCTTCGCCGCCAGCATCTTGTCGAAGAGTGCCTGCGGCAGCGGTTCGCCTGTATCGACGTGTGCGGTCATGTGCTTCAGCACATCCCATTCCCAGCAGAAGTTCTCCATGAACTGGCTGGGCAGTTCGACCGCATCCCACTCCACGCCGTTGATGCCGGACACGCCGAGCTCTTCGACCTGCGTGAGCAGGTGGTGCAGGCCGTGGCCGGTTTCGTGGAACAGGGTGATGACTTCGTCGTGGGTGAAGAGCGCGGGCTTGTCCCCGACCGGCGCCGAGAAATTGCAGTTGAGATAGGCCACCGGGGTCTGCAAGCCCTCGGCTTTGCGGCGCCGCGTGATGACGTCATCCATCCACGCGCCGCCGCGCTTGGAGGCCCGTGCATAGAGGTCGAGATAGAACTGTCCGATGCGCTGTCCGGCACGGTCGTAGAGCGTGTAGAACTTCACATCGGGGTGCCATACCGGCGCGCTGTCCTCGCGGATGTGCAGGCCGTAGAGCGTTTCGATCAGCCTGAAAAGGCCGGCCAGCACGCGATGCTCGGGGAAGTACTGCTTCACTTCCTGATCCGAGAAGCTGTAGCGTGCCACGCGCAGCTTTTCCGAGACATAGGCGTTGTCCCAGGCTTCCAGAGTGTCGTAGCCGAGCTCGTCGCGCGCAAAGGCCTGCAGCTCGGCGAAATCCTGTTCCGCATAGGGACGGGCGCGGGCGGCGAGTTCGTCTAGGAACTTCAGCACGCTGGCGGGCGTGTCGGCCATCTTCGCTTCGAGCGACACTTCGGCGTAAGACCTGAAGCCCAGCAGCGCGGCAGCCTCGCGGCGCAGCTTGAGGATCTGCGCGATGAGCGGGGTGTTGTCGAGATCGGGCTTGCCGAATTCCGACGCGCGGGTGACGTAGGCGCGATAAAGAATTTGCCTCAATTCCCGGCTGTCGGCGTACTGCATCACCGGCAGGTAGGACGGCATCTGCAGGGTGATCTTCCAGCCGGTTTCGTTGTCTGCCTCGGCAGCGGCCTTCATCATCGCCAGCACGTCGTCGGGAATGCCGGCGAGTTCGGCGGGTTCGTCGATGATGAGGTGGTAGTCGTTGGTCGCGTCGAGCAGGTTTTCCTCGAACTTGGCGGACAGCTGCGCCAGTTCCTCCTGCACCTGCATGAAGCGCGCTTTCTTCTCGGCCGGCAGCTCGGCACCACCCAGGCGGAAATCGCGCAGTTCGTTCTCAACGATCTTCTTGCGCGCGGCCGAAAGGGCGGCGTAGCCGGGGCCGGCCTTGAGCGCCTTGAACTTGCCGAACAGCGCTTCGTTCTGGCCCAGTTCTGCGTAGTAGACGGTGATCCTGGGCAGGTTGGCGTTGTAGACCTCGCGCAGTTCGGGCGAGTCCATCACAGAATGCAGGTGCGACACCATGCCCCAGGCACGGCCGAGCTTCTCGTTGGCATCGTCGAGCGGCGCGACGAAGGCGTCCCAGTCGGCCGGGGTGTCGGGCGCTTCCGCGCGCGCCACCGCGGCGCGGCAGTCCGCCAGCAGCTGGTCGATGGCGGGGGTGACAAGTTCGGGCTTGAATTCGGCGAAACGGGGCAGACCGGAAAAATCGAGCAAAGGGTTCATGGCAGCACGCGGCAGGAGGGGGGCAGGGAATTATAATTTCGGCTCTCCCGCCCATTTTCAACCCCATGACGGACAAGGTCTACGAACTGCCCATCGCGCCGCACCACGGCACCGAACCGCACCTGGCGCACGGCGCCTGGGTCCACCCGCGCGCCACGGTCATCGGCGAGGTGGTGCTGGGCCGCGACAGTTCGGTCTGGCCGGGCGCGGTGATCCGCGGCGACGTCAACAGCATCGCGATCGGCGAGGCGACCAACATCCAGGACGGCAGCGTGCTGCACGTCTCGCACAAGACTCCCGCCAATCCCGCCGGCGGCCCGCTGGTGATCGGCGACCGGGTGACTGTCGGCCACACCGTCATCCTGCATGCCTGCACCATCGGGGACGAGTGCCTGGTCGGCATGGGCTCGATCATCCTCGACGGCGCGGTCGTGCAGAAGCACGTCCTGCTCGGCGCCGGTTCGCTGGTGCCCGAAGGCAAGGTGCTGGAGTCAGGCCACCTCTACCTCGGCCGGCCGGCCAAGCCGGTGCGCCAGCTTACCGAAGAGGAAATCGCCTACTTCAGCTACTCGGCCGGGCACTATGTGAAGCTGGCCCAGTCGTACAGAAGCTAGATTCAAGACTCAAGTCGCAAGATTCAAGGAAAACCATTGAAAGCCACCAAACCCCTGCTCATTGCCCTCGTCGTGCTCGCCATCCTCGGCGCGCTGGCGTATGCCCTGACGCAAAAACCGCAGGCGCCTGCCGCCACCTTCACCACGCTCGACGGCAGGCAGATGTCGCTCGAACAACTGCGCGGCAAGGTCGTGCTGGTCAATTTCTGGGCCACGTCCTGCCCTGGCTGCGTCAAGGAAATGCCCGGCATGATCGACACCTACCGCGCCTACAAGGACAAGGGGTTCGAGATCGTCGCGGTGGCCATGAGCTACGACCCGCCCAACTACGTGGCGAACTTCGTGCAGACCCGGCAGTTACCCTTCCCGGTCGCGCTCGACGTGGATGGCGCGCATGCGCGTGCCTTCGGCGACGTGCAGCTCACGCCGACCAGCTTCCTCATCGGCAAGGACGGCAGCATCCTCGAACAGAAACTCGGCGAACTCGATTTCGGCAAGCTGAAAGCGCAGCTCGACAAGGAACTCTCATGATCACCCGCCTCGTTCTCGTGCTGCCCTTCGTGCTGCTCACCGCGTGCGGCGCAGGGGCGCCGGCCCCCGCCAGCAAGCCCTTGCCGGAAGCGCCGCCCCCGCCCGCACTGCAGGAAGAAGACCGCCTCGTCTGCCCGGCCGACGTGAAGGAATGTCCGGACGGCAGCTTCGTCAGCCGCATCGGCACGCGCTGCGAATTCGCCGCCTGCCCGGCGGAGAAGAAATGATTCGACAGGGAGGCATGGGAGGTTTGGTTTCCTCCCCGACCGCCCTGTAACCCTGCTTTTTATTCCTTACCACCCCCACACTCCCATGGCGCAATACGTCTATTCCCTCAACCGGGTCGGCAAGATCGTGCCGCCCAAACGTCAAATCCTGAAGGACATCTCGCTGTCCTTCTTCCCCGGCGCGAAGATCGGCCTCTTGGGTCTGAACGGCTCGGGCAAGTCCTCGCTCATCCGCATCATGGCCGGCGTCGACCGCGACATCGAGGGCGAGGCGATCCCGATGCCGGGCATCCGCATCGGCTATCTGCCGCAGGAACCGCAGCTCGACCCGGCGCATACCGTGCGCCAGGCAGTGGAAGCCGGGCTCGGCGAGATCGTCGCGGCAAAGGCCCGGCTGGATGAAATCTACGCCGCCTACGCCGAGCCCGACGCCGACTTCGACAAGCTGGCCGAAGAGCAGGCCAGGTGCGAAGCGATCCTCGCCACCGCCGGCGCCGACCTCGACACGCAGATGGAAATCGCCGCTGATGCCTTGAGATTGCCGCCGTGGGACGCCGTCATCGGCAACCTCTCCGGCGGCGAAAAGCGCCGCGTCGCGCTGTGCCAGCTGCTGCTGTCCAACCCCGACATGCTGCTGCTCGACGAGCCGACCAACCACCTCGACGCCGAATCGGTCGACTGGCTGGAGCAGTTCCTCGTGCGCTACCCCGGTACCGTGGTCGCGGTGACGCACGACCGCTACTTCCTCGACAACGCCGCCGAGTGGATCCTCGAACTCGACCGTGGGCATGGCATTCCGTGGAAGGGCAACTACACCAGCTGGCTGGAACAGAAGGAAGCGCGCCTGGAAACCGAAGCCAAGCAGGAAGCCGCGCGCATCAAGACGATGAAGCAGGAACTCGAATGGGTGCGGCAGAACCCCAAGGCGCGCCAGGCCAAATCCAAGGCGCGCCTGTCCCGCTTCGAGGAACTGAACTCGGTCGAATACCAGAAGCGCAACGAGACGCAGGAAATCTTCATCCCCGTCGGCGAGCGGCTGGGCGACAAGGTCATCGATTTCCACAACGTGTCGAAATCCTTCGGCGACCGACTGCTGATCGACAACCTCAGCTTCTCCGTGCCGCCCGGCGCCATCGTCGGCATCATCGGCCCCAACGGTGCCGGCAAGTCGACCTTCTTCAAGATGATCACCGGGCTGGAAAAGCCTGATTCCGGCGAAGTCGAGATCGGCCAGACCGTGAAGCTCGCCTACGTCGACCAGAGCCGCGATGCGCTTGCCGCCGACAAGACCGTGTTCGATGAAATCGCCGAAGGCCGCGATATCCTCACCGTCGGCCGCTACGAAACCCCGGCGCGCGCCTACCTCGGCCGCTTCAACTTCAAGGGCGCGGATCAGCAGAAGCTCGTCGGCAACCTCTCGGGCGGCGAACGCGGCCGCCTGCATCTGGCCAAGACGCTGATCGCCGGCGGCAACGTGCTGCTGCTCGACGAACCGTCCAACGACCTTGACGTGGAAACCCTGCGCGCGCTGGAGGATGCGCTGCTGGAGTTCGCCGGCTGCGTGCTGGTGATCTCGCACGACCGCTGGTTCCTCGACCGTATCGCCACGCACATCCTCGCCTTCGAGGGCGACTCGCAGGTAGTATTCTTCGCGGGGAACTACCAGGAATATGAAGCCGACAAGAAAAAGCGCCTGGGCGAGGAAGGCGCCAAGCCAAAACGCATCCGCTACAAGCCGATCAGCCGCTGACTGCGAAAACTTCCGCCTCGGCGCCTGCCTGGGCGGCTGGCCGCTGGCGGCGGGCCTCGTCGCGGCGATTGCGGTGTGGGGGTTGCTGCAGTCCTTTGCCTGGCTGGAGCAGGACCGCCGCCAGCAGGCCGAGCGTGCGGTATTGCAGGCCGAAGCTGCCACTGTGCGGGCGCGGCTGGAATCCGAACTCAATGCCACGCTCTCTCTCACGCTCGGCCTGTCGAGTTTCGTGCTGGCGGACCCCGATTTTTCCGAGCAGGCCATGGAGCAGGTCGCCGCCTCGCTGATCCGTGTGCAGCCGGCCATCCGCAGCGTTGCACTGGCGCCGGACAACGTCATCCGCTACATCCATCCGCGTGCCGGCAATGAGCGTGCGCTCGGTCTGCGTTATCTGGATAACCCGGCCCAGCGCGATGCCGTACTGCGGCTGATGCGCGAACAGCGCCCGGTGATCGCGGGACCGATCCCGCTGGTGCAGGGCGGCGTCGGAATCGTCAACCGCATTCCCATCCTCTTCACCCGGGCCGACGGCACGATGCGTTACTGGGGGCTGGCCTCGGTGGCGATCGATCCCTTACCCATCTTCGCTCGGGCCGGCCTGGGGAATAACGGCCGGCACAACGGCCTGCATTTTGCCCTGCGCGGCAAGGATGGCCTCGGCGCGAGCGGCGAGGTCTTCCTCGGCGATCGCGCGCTGTTCGACGACCCGGCTGGCGTGGTGATGGACGTCATCATTCCTGGCGGAAGCTGGCAACTTGCGGCGCGCGCCTCGATGCCCGAGACCGGCTACGGTCGAGGCGCACAATGGCTGGTCGCGCTGCTGGCGCTGGTGGCCGGGGCGCTGGTCGCATATTCGCTGTCGGCGCACCAGCGGATCCGCGGCATGGCGCTGACCGATCAGCTCACCGGGCTGGCCAACCGCCACCAGTTCAATCTGCGCGGACAGGACATGTTCGCGCTGGCCAAGCGCAGCAAGCGGCCGCTCACCCTGCTCAACATCGACATCGATGATTTCAAGGCGATCAACGACACCTTCGGCCATGCCGGCGGCGACGCGGTCCTGGTGCAGGTGGCGCAGGCGCTCAAGGCCTGCTGTCGCGAATCCGACCTGATCGCCAGGGTGGGCGGCGACGAATTCCTGATGCTGCTGCCCGACACGGCTGACGGTCCCGCGCTCGATGCCCTGCTCAAGCGCATGCGCGCTTCGGTCGATTCCGTACTGCCGGGCGTGGAAACCCCGGCGCGGCCCGGCATCAGCATCGGCATCGCTACCTGCAGCAACAACACGCCCACGCTGGATGCGCTGATGCGGCAGGCCGACGAGATCATGTACCGGGCCAAGGAAGGCAGTCAGTCCAGCCTGCATCTCACCTGATGATTCTCGATACGCTCGACCGCGCGGCGCGCTACCGCAGCCTGCATCCCCTGTTCGAACAGGCTTTCGCCTGGTTGCTGGACGCCGACCTGAGTGCGCTGGCGCCCGGCCGGCATGCCGTACTCGACGACCGCATCTTCGCCATCGTCGAGGCCTGCGCGGGGCGCACCCGCGAAGAAGCGAAACTCGAATGCCACCGTCGCTACATCGACATCCAGCTGGTGTTCGAGGGCGTGGACGAAATGGGCTGGCGTCCGCTGGCGGCGTGTACACAGCCGCGCACCGACTACGATGCCGCGCGCGACATCCGCTTTTTCGACGACGTGCCCGCAAGCTGGATCGCCACGCCCGCCGGTGCGTTCTGCCTGTTTTTCCCCGACGACGCGCACGCGCCGCTCGTGAGCGACGGCTTCATCCGCAAGGTGGTGGTCAAGATCGCAGTTCAGTAGTGCGGAGGAATCTCGTCGCGCAGATTGCGTTCTTCCGCCGGCAGGGCGTCGCGCAACTGGCGGTGCAGCGCGCGCAACTGCTCCTGGAGCAGGTCGAGCTGTTCCTGCTGGCGGAATACCGCCTTGTTCAGTGTCTCGATCAGGTCTTCGGCGAAGGCCAGTTTGGCTTCGACTTCGGTGAGACGGCGGTCGGCGGCGGCAGGATCGGTCATGGCGCGGGTACTTTCAGCAGGGGCGTGACGAGTTTTTCCAGCCGGGGATAGTGCACCTGCCCGGCGATCTTGTGGCGAATGCGGCCGTCGGCGTCGACGATGAAGGACGTGGGCACGCTCGACACGGTGCCGAACGCGGCCGCCACGCTCGCGCTGGTCGGCGCGGCCATGAAGGCGTAGCCCTTGTCGCGCATCCAGGCAGCGATGGCCTCGGGCGAGTCGGAAATGCTGATCGATACCACCTCGAAGTTCCGGTCGCGATGGTCGTGCCAGAAATCGTCGATCACCGGCTTTTCCTTGCGGCAATAGGGGCACCAGGTCGCCCAGAAATTCACCAGCACCACCTTGCCCTTGAGCGATTCGCTCGTGAGCGTGCGGCCGTCCGGGAGGGTGACTGCCCACGGCGGTGCGGCGACATTCTCGTCGCTCACCTCGGCCGGCGGACGAAACCACAGCCACGCGATCAAACCCAGTAGAATCAGGGTCAGCGGACTCGGCGTCCATTTTTTCCAGAAGGCTTTATCCATGCTGTGGCTGAAATCGTTTCATATCGTGATGGTGGTGAGCTGGTTTGCCGGACTGTTTTACCTGCCGCGCATTTTCGTCAACCTGGCGATGGAGAAGAACGACGCCGCCACCGACCGCCTCCTGCTCATGGCGGGCAAATTGTATCGGTTCGTCACGCCCATCATGTGGCTGACGCTGATTTCCGGCATCTGGGTCTGGCTGGCCTATTTCCCGCTTTCGATGAACTGGATGTGGCTGAAACTGCTTCTGGTCGCCGGGCTGGTCGGCTATCACCATGTCTGCAAACGCCTGCTGCGCGACTTCGAAGCCAGACAGAACACCCGATCCCACGTCTGGTTCCGCTGGTTCAACGAAATCCCCGTGATCGTGCTGCTGGTCGTGGTGCTGCTGGTGGTGTTCAAGCCCTTCTGAGCCCGTCTGCATGCCGCCGTTGAAACCTGCTCCGCGCCCCGGGCCCCCCCCGCATTCCCGGCCCGCACGTCCCGAGCGCCCGGAGCGCGACAGCCTGCCGCCTGCCAGCCATTTCGCCACTTGCCCGCGCGGACTGGAAGAGCTCCTGGTCGCCGAACTCGCCGCCGCCGGCGCCACCATCGTGCGGCAATTGCCTGCCGGCGTGCTGTTCATGGCGGACGCCGCCGCCGAGATGCGCGCCAACCTCACCTCGCGCATCGCCACCCGCATCCTGCGCAAGGTGGGCTACACCCGCTACCGCAAGGAAGAGCACATCTACCGCGCCGCGCTCGACCTGCCGTGGCCCGAGTGGTTCGACGTGAAGAAGACCATCGCGGTGAAAGTCGGCGCGCAAAATGCGCCGCTCAAGAGCCTCAACTTCATCACCCTGAAAATCAAGGACGCGATCTGCGACCGCTTCCGCGAGGAAACGCGCGAACGGCCCAGCGTCGACACCGAATCGCCCGACGTGCCGGTATACGCCTTCTTCACCCCGGATGCGGTCACCTTCTACCTCGACACCAGCGGCGAGCCGCTCTTCAAGCGCGGCTTCAAGCGCGAAGCCAGCGCCGCCTCGATCAAGGAAAACCTCGCTGCCGGCCTCGTCCTGCTGTCCGACTGGGAACCCGGCACCCCGCTGCTCGACCCCATGTGCGGCGCCGGCACCATCCTGCTCGAAGCCGCCGACATCGCGCTCAATCGCGCCCCGGGTCGCGCCCGGCACTTTGCCTTCGAGCACTACCGCGATTTCGACGCCGTGCTGTGGCAGCGCATCAAGGCCGAGGAAAAAGCCAAGGAAAAACCGCTCAAATCGCTGCCGCTCTTCGGCGCCGACCAGGACCGCTGGGTACTCGATAAGGCGAAGAACAACCTCGCCGCCGCCGGCTACGCCGACGCCATCGAGCTCAGGGTCTCCGACGCGCTCGACCTCAAGCCGCCCACCCCCGTCGGTACCATCATCACCAACCCGCCCTACGGCGAACGCATCGGCGACGCCGACGACCTGGCCGACTGGTA
>JBFMCW010000011.1:0-94344 GCA_040754275.1 Pseudomonadota bacterium | reverse complement strand
TGCAGGTTGTTCTCGTCCGGCTCGACGGGGTCGATGGAGAGGAACCGCCCAAGCCTCGGGTCGTAGTAGCGCGACCCCATGTAGACGAGGCCGGTCTCGGGGTCCTGACGCTTACCGGTGTACCAGATGGGGTTGTTGCTTGATGCGCTCTGGTTGTTGAGGCGCTCGCCGTAGGGGCGGTAGGTCTCGCGCCAGAGAAGGGTGCCGCTGGCGTCGGTGGCGGCAACGGGGGAACCCAGGGCGTCGTTGTGGTAATAGGTGATGGTTTCGGTAACGACTGCAGGCGCGTCCTCAACGGTCAGGGTGATGCTCTGGTCTACGCTGGCCGCGCCATCGGAGACGACCACCTTGATCACGACCGGTGTCGCATTACTGACGTCGGGTGGCGTGTAGGTTGCTGCAGCCTGATTGGTGGCGCCAAGGCTGCCGCCTCCCGAGACGATGCTCCAGCTATGGGTCAATGGCCCGGGACCATCGTCCGGATCACTGGCAACTACAAGCAGGCTACTGGTAGCCGTGTCGTACAGGGTCTGCGGGCTGGCGGTCAGGCCGCCGATGGCCGGTGGGCTGTTGCCCACGGTAACGGTGACATTCGCCGGCGCGGAGGCGGTACTGGCGCCCAAGGTATCGAAGGCCCTGGCGGTGTAGCTGTAGGCGCCAGCGCTGACGTTGCTGAGTGGCCAAGTGTATGGAGACGTCGTGTCCGCACCGAGCAAGGTCGCACCACTGTAGAACTCGACCCTGGCTATGCCGTTGCTGTCGGATGCGGTTGCACTGAGCGTGATGGCCGCGGGCGCGACGAAACTGCTGTTGTTGACCGGTGCAGTAAGGCTTACGACCGGTGGCGCGTTGGGCTCACTGACCGTGACGCGGACTGCGCCTGAAACGGCACTGATATTCAGCGTGTCATAGGCCTTGGCGGAATATGTATGAATTCCCGCGGGCACACCATTCAGGGTAATACTGTATGGCTTCGTGGTATCGCTACCAATCAGGGTCGTGCCAATGTAGAAATCGACCTTGGATATTCCGTCAAAATCACTCGCCGTCGCACTAATAGTGATCGTGGCCGGCGCTATGTAGGAACTGCCATCCGCTGGGCTCCCGAGCACAACACTCGGTTTTCTGTTATCAAGGAAAGTGAGCGTCAGCGGCGCAGAAACAGCACTTGCATTGAAGCGATCGTAGGCCTTTGCCGTGAAGGTATACGTCCCTGGCGTTAGCGTGCTCAGCCTGTGCGTATAGGGCTCGGTGGTATCAACGCCTAGGTAAGTTGTGCCACGATAAAATTCAACCTTCAGAATCCCATTGCTGTCCGACGCCGCAGCAGTCAAGGTCTCCATGCCGAGTGCGTCGAGCGTGCTCCCATTATCGGGGCTGACAATACTTACGCTTGGCGGTGTATTGCCGGTCTGTGCGTATGCAGAGCCGACCGGTGTCCCGATCAGAAAAACGATGCTGCCGACAGACAGGATGACCGAAGTGCGCTTCATGAAATTACGGTCCATGTGTTCACCCCGTCAATATGGTTCAGCCATCAACGCCACCGCTAGCAGAGGCGTATCAACTATCAACCCAAATGAATAATCAAGCCTGACTGGCTCCGACCCAAACTGTCCTTTCCCCGCCAGGCGATTGGCATGCTGCGGCCCTACATGACCGAGAATCATCGCCGGGTTAACCACGTGCCGCATGGCGACCTGCTTCTTGTTGTGATAGGCGAACTGCTTGAGGTCGCCGCTGGATGGGCTGTACTCCATCATGAGGTTGCCGTCCTTGGCATACAGGGAATACGTCACCACGCCATTACGGGTCTTCTTGACGCGGTAGTTGTTGGCGTCGTATTCGAACAGCATCGGGCTGGCGGTGTCGCAACTGGCGCATACCAGGTTGGAGGCGTCGTCGAAAGTGTGGTTCGAGAGCGCTGTGCCGCTGCGGATGGCGTTGCCCCAGGCGTCGTAGGCAAAGGCGGTGCTGCCGGTGTACGAGGCCAGCCGGTTCGAGGCGTCGTAGGTGTAGGTGCGGGAGTAGGTGGCCCCGTAGTTCTGGGTGAGGAGGTTGCCGCGACCGTCGTAGGTGAGCGTGCCCGCACCCCAGGGGCCGGTTGCGCTGGTCAGGCGGTCGATGGCATCGTATTTCAGCGTTCGGTTGAGGCCGGTATCGACGGTGTCGGCAATGGAGGTCAGGTTGCCAAGCCCGTCGTATTTGTTGGTCGTGTTCAGCAGGTTTGCGGCCGCCGCATTCTTGACGGTCGTCTTTTCCGGCCACAGCCGGGTGTTGAAGGTTTGCGTAGCCGTCACGCCGTTGGCGTAGCTCATGCTGGAAACCTGACCGCTCGGGTGGTAGGCGACGTTCGTGACGTAGGGGCTGACGGCGGTCGGGCGACCCAGCGCATCCGGGTAGAAGTCCACGGTCTGGCCATCCGGGTACAGCGCCTGGGCAACGGCATCGTTGCCGTCGTATTGATATCCCAGCGCGAAGGTGCGCCCGTCGACGATCAGGAATTCGCCGATCAGGTTGCGGTTGGCGTCGTAATCGTAGCGTCGTTCGACGCCGCCGCGCGTGGCGCTGACGATATCGTCCACGCTGTTGTACGCCAGCACGACGGAGGGCGTTGCCCCGTCTGCGTACGATGTTCCGACAAGCCGGTTGCGCGAGTCGTAGTCGTAATTGATCGTCCGCACGTTGGGCGCGGTGCCCACGCTCTTGGAAAGCGGGTTGCCGACGGCGTCGCGTTCGTAGCTTACCCAACCGATTTCGGGGTGGTTCGCCTTGACGAGATAACCACGCGAATCGTACTGCAGGGTACGGGTGACGCCGGACTGTGCCATGCTGGTGATCTGCCCCAGGACGTTGCGCGCGAGGGTCAGGTTGGCGGCGGCGACCGGGGCGGTCACGCTCATGAGTTCGCGCTGGTCGGGGTCGCCGAACGAACGATAACTGTACGTAGTAGCTTTGCCGTTTTCGTTCGTGATCTTGATCTTGTTGCCGGTGAGATATTGCAGCTGGCGGGTCTTGCCGTCCGCGTGGGTGAGCTTGGTGAGGCGGCCAAGCGGGTCATGGGTGTACTGGATGCCGGGCAGCCACATTTGACCCGTTGCATAGGCGATCGAGTTGGTAGAGGTCGTGGGATAGGCCTCCATCTGCTTTCTGCCAAGCGCATCGTAGCGGTAGGCACGTCGAACGCGTGCGGAATTCGAGGTATCCCGCTTCGTAACATCGACTGCACGACCAAAACCATCGAACAATGTCGACTCTTCGAATGTGCCGCGCGTGACCAGCTTGCGTTGCATATCCCGATCATAAGCGCAACCGGAATAGTGAATGCCTTCGCACGAAACCGCGCTGTTTTTCAGCCACATGATGACAGTACGGTTTCCTGTGGGAGGCGCGATTTCAGCTAGGCGGTTCAGGCTGTCGTAAGCATAGTCGGTACGATGTCCTTCGCCATTTGTCTCGGAGGCCAGCGTTCCTGTCGGGTTGACGGCTCGCAATATGGTCACACCGCCCGGTTGATCTTCCCGGCGCGGCACGCCGCGGTAGTAGTCGCTGAAATCGGTGCGATTGCCGTTCGCATCGGTTCTTGAAGCCAGGTCGCCCGATGCATGATAGGTGAAAGTCGTTTGAACGCCGTATCTGCTTTCCGAAAGCATATTCCCGCTGGCATCAAAGGTACGGTCCACGATCCAGGTGCCGTCTATCGTCTCCCTGTCCCTCAATCCCGTTATCCATTTCACGGGATCGTTGTAATAGGTGATATCGGTAGTGCGTGTTGTTCCGTTTCCAGTCTCTACGGTTCTTCCCGGGTTGCCATAGCTGTCGTGCGACTGGTACTGGGTAACGTAGCTCACGCCATCTTGCGTGATGGTTCTTTTCGTAACCAGAGGCCTGTAAGTCTGGCTTTGCGTGTATACCTCGAGCCCTGTGTACCCTTTGTATGGATCGGGAGACACCACCTGGCTTCCCCACTCGGTCTGCTCCCGACGCAAGGCCAACTGGGGAGTGCACGTCAGAACCGCCCCGTTGTTTGACGAACATGTCAGCTTGTCGAGCAGCAAGCCGATACGCCATGGCTGGACCAAGGATGAGTTGTATGCGTTGTATGGCGTTTCATGCTTGTAAGTCGTCACCCCTCCGGCGGGATCGGTAACGTCCGTGACGCTCACGCCGACCGAAGCGCTTCCTGCGCTTTCCCAGAATTTGTATCGATAGGTCCAGACCGCCTCTGGGTTGATCGTGTCGTATGCGACTTTCTGCGTCACGCGTACGAATTTGGCGGCTATAGGGGTTCCGGATGACACCGTCGTATACGTGTACTCTTCCGTGCCGCCCTCAGGGTATGTGAGTTTGCCGAGGTACCCGCGTTCTACCGTCAACGGGACCAAATTGAACGTCGGATACTCGTAACGCCAACGCATTCCATCGGGCCTGGTAACTGCAGCCAGTTCGAAACTGGATGCATTGTCGGTGGGAGGTACCGGCGTGCCGCTCAATGCGTATTCATACTGCCAGTTCTTTCCATTGGCCGAGACCTTGGTAAGCCTCTCCCCCGACAGCCCGCCCGCCGCGTTGTACAGGAAATCGACTGTCCGCCCGTCATTTGATGTGACGCGCTTGACGTAGGCTTTGTTGTTCGTTACTTGGTAATCGAAACTCAGCCAGTTGCCATGTTTGTCGGTAACCTTCTTGACGTAGAAGACATTCTCGCCAACAACCAGGCCGAGTACACCCTTGACTGTCATTTCATATCGCACCCCCTCTGGGGATGTGACAACCAATCCTTCCCCTGTCGCGGCATTGGCGCAATCTGCGACCCAGCCTTCCTTCGATGTGTATAGATGGCCAAAGCCCGAAGGGGCCTTATAAAGCCTGAACTGGCTGCCGTCCTGCAAATTCACGGTTGGCCGCATAGCGTAATTGCCGGTTGTCGGGTTGCATACGTCGTAACCACTGATGGAACCAAAATGGAATATCCAGCCATTACCTATCGGTGAAAGCAGGCCGCCTCCGACCCCGATCTGTACGACTCTTGCGGAGTCATAGACGCGCATCACCTTTATATCGAGTCCGCCATTGCCCGGCAGCAGCAAATCGACATGCTGGACTTTGAGAGTGCCGGAATACGGATCGACCGAGGTCACGCCATCCTGGCTCATCTGCTCGCGATAGGGGTTGATCCCGGGCTCGTAGTAGATTTGGACCTCAGCCCACGCTTGAAGCGCCGTCAGTTGCACAAGCAGAAACAACACTATCAGTAGTGCATTCGCACAGGAACGGGTAACGCACTGGGGACATCTGGTGGATGCATCAAACTCAATAGCCATTTCTCCCTCCAAGGAGCGTTGTTGGCACTTTCGTGAGTTATCCGCAAAGAGAGGGCCGACGTACTTTGCGTCGGCATTTTGTGCGTGGCGAAACTTATCCGAGATCGTTTTACATTGTCAATCTTCCCCGGATAACTTCGCAGCCCGCCTCAGGTTCAGAGCCGTTTCAATTCGTCTCCGCCTGCGTCCACCCCGCCGTCCCCTTCTGGATGAACTCGATGGGATAGCCGTCCGGGTCCTCGATGAAGGCGATGACGGTGCTGCCGTGCGACATCGGGCCCGCCGGACGCAGCACCTTGCAGCCCTGCGCGGCGGCAGCATCGACCGCGCCGTGGATGTCGTCCACCTCGAGCGCGATGTGGCCGTAGCCGGTGCCGCGCTCGTATTCGGCCACGCCCCAGTTGTAGGTGAGTTCGAGCACCGAGGCGCGGTCCTCGGTGTCGTAGCCGACGAAGGCGAGCGTGAACTTGCCGCCGGGGTAGTCCTTGCGGCGCAGCAGTTTCATGCCGAGCACGCGGGTGTAGAAGTCGATGGAGCGGTCGAGGTCGCCGACGCGCAGCATGGTGTGAAGCAGTCTCATCGGGATGTCCTTAATTCTGATCCAAACTTGAAGCGTATACACAGGGAGGTAAGGGAGGAAGGGGAGTACAGCTTTTCCTCCCTTGCCTCTCTTCCCACCCTGTGCAATTCAAATTTCACACACACCCGCCCATGCGCTAGATCCGGAACAGGCTGTCGCCCATTCTGCGCAACTCGGCGCGTCTGGCCAGCGCATCCGGGCACAGCTCCGCCACCAGCGCCCAGAAGCGTGGCGAATGGTCGAGGTGGACGAGGTGCGCCAGTTCGTGCGCAGCAACGTAGTCGATGAGGGCGAGCGGTGCCTGCGCCAGCCGCCAGTTGAGGCGGATGTGGCCGCGCCGGGTGCAGCTGCCCCACTGGGTGCGCGCATCCGACAGCGCGAACTGGCTGGGCGTGCGGCCGAGCTTGCGCGCGATGCGCACGAGGCGCCAGGCGAGCAGGCGTTCGGCGCATTCGAACAGCCAGTCGCGTGCGAGTGCGTGCGGATCGGCACCGGGTGCGGCATAGACATGAAGCACGCCACGCCGGCGGCGTATCTCCGGAAACAGGGAGGGGTGCAATTCGATCCTGAGTGTGCGACCGAGATAGCGCACAACCATCTCGCGTACAGCATCCTCGCGCGGCGCGCGGGCCTGCATGCGCTTCCAAGCGCGGGCGAGCCAGTCGTGCTGGCGGATCACATAGGTTTCGATCTCGTCGCGCGGCGTCCAGCTCGGTGCATGGATGCGCACTTCCTGTTCGGTGACGGTCAGACCCAGCGTGCGGCGACGGTGCGAGCGGCGCAGCTGGTAGGGCACGGCGGCGTCGCCGATCTGGAGGACGCCGTTATTGGCGTGCGGCAGCAGGGGGCAGCCTCGTCATTTCGGCTTCGATCCAGGCTTCGACCGCGCGCGTGAGCTCGGCGGCGCTCTTGCCGGTACTGTCGATCGCGGGGCCGATGCGCACGGTGACGGTGCCGGGCCGCTTGACGAAGGCATTCTTCGGCCAGACCTCGCCGGCATTGTGCGCCACCGGCACCACGGGGGCGCCAGTCTCCGCCGCCAGCCAGCCGCCGCCGATACCGTATTTGCCCTTCTCGCCCGGCGCGACGCGCGTGCCTTCGGGAAACACCAGCACCCAGAATCCACTGGCGAGCCTGTCCTTGCCCTGCGCCACGATCTGCTTGAGCGCTTCGCGGCCCGCGCTGCGGTCGATGGCGATGGGATTGAGCAGGCGGAAGCCCCAGCCGAAGAACGGAATCTTCAGCAGCTCCTGCTTGATGACCGGCGACACCGGCGGAAAGAGGAACAGGAAAGCCACCGTCTCCCAGGCCGACTGGTGCTTGGCGAGGATGATCGCCGGCTGCCTCGGCAGATGCTCGGTACCTTCCACCACGTAGCGGATGCCGAGCACCGCACGCGCCAGGCCGATCACCAGATGGTTGTACGTGGTGATGACGCGGTAGCGCGCGTGCGCGGAAAGCGGAAAGGTGAACAGTGCGATGAAGCTGAAGCAGACCGTGAGCGCAGTTTGCAGCAACGCAAATATCGTCGAGCGGATCAGGTTCATGCAGCAGCCAGGATATGTTCGACTGCCGCGCCCAGGTCTTCGAATACCGGGGTGTCCTTGGGCAGTCCGCCCGCAGCGAGGGTGTGTTCGCCCTTGCCGGTCTTCACCAGCAGCGGTCGCGCACCGACGCTCTCCGCGGCCAGCAGGTCGCGCAGGGAATCGCCCACCGCAGGCACCCCCTTGAGGTCGCTGCCGTAACGCGCGGCGATCTCGTTCAGCATGCCGGCCCTGGGCTTGCGGCAGTCACAGTTCATCTCGGCCGAATGCGGACAGTAGAACACCGCCTCGATGCGTCCGCCGGCCTGCGCCGCCGCCTTGTGCATCTTGGCGTGGATGGCGTTCAGCGTGGCCATCTCGAACAGCCCGCGCGCGAGACCCGACTGATTGGTCGCCACCACCACGCGCCAGCCTTCGCGCGTCAGGCGCGCGATCGCCTCCAGGCTGCCGGGAATCGGCTTCCATTCGTCCGGCGACTTGATGAACTGGTCGGAGTCGAAATTGATGACGCCGTCGCGGTCGAGGATGATGAGCTTCATGGCTGGCTCCTTCCGTGTTCCGAAGAAAGTTTACGCCGCCAGGCGCGACAAGTCCGCCACCCGGTTCATCGTCCGGTGCAGCTGGTTCAGCAGCGCCAGCCGATTGGCCTTGAGTGCAGGATCGTCGGCGTTGACCATCACGGTGTCGAAGAAGGCATCGACGGGGGCCTTGAGCGCGGCGAGCTTCTGCAGCGAGGCGGTGTAGTCGCCGGCTTCGAAGGCCGCATCGGCCTGCGGTGCGATTTCGACGAGCGAGGCGAACAGGGCTTTCTCCGCCGGTTCGACAAGTTTGCCTTTATCTGCGGCAGCGCCGATTCCACCCTCTGATTTTTTGAGGATGTTGCCGACACGCTTGTTGGCGGCGGCGAGGCTGGGCGCTTCGGATAATTTCGCAAACTCGCTTACCGCGCGGCAGCGTTGAACGACTTCGTGCAGGGGGGGCAGGTTGGCGAACACCGCCGCCACGGTTTCAGCGCCGAACATCGGCGCGAGCTGGTTGGCGTTGCGTTCGTAGATGAACAGCTTCACTTCTTCGGCGACGTTACCCGCCAGCACGCCTGCCGGAAACACCGTCAGTGCGTATCCGATCAAATCGTCCAGCTTGAGACGCAGGCCAGCCTTGTCCGTGGCGAACATCACCCCAAGCAATTGGAAGGACTTGATGACCGACAGAGCATGACGACGTAGCGCAAACGGGTCCTTGTCGCCGGTTGGCTTGAGCCCGATACCCCAGATGCCAACCAGCGTTTCCATGCGATCCGCGATCTGCAGGACTTCGCTGACGAGATTGGACACGGTTTCCGTCTCGTCACGGCGCACAAGGTACTGGTCCGCAATGGCCTGCGCGACACGCTCCTCTTCGCCATCATGTCGTGCGTAGTAGCCACCCATCACACCCTGCAGTTCCGGAAATTCGCCGACCATTTCCGTCAACAGGTCGGCCTTGGCGAGCAATGCGGCACGATCGGCCAGATTGACGTCAGTATCGATCCGTTCGGCCACCCAGCGGGCAATCGCCCGCACCCGCTCAACCCGCTCCCCCTGCGTACCCAGCTTGTTGTGATACACCACCTTCGCCAGTCCCGGCACGCGGTCCGCCAGTTTCTTCTTGCGATCCTGATCGAAGAAGAACTTGGCATCGGCCAGACGCGGGCGCACCACGCGCTCGTTACCCTGAATCACGGCGGATGGATCAGACGGCGCAATATTGGAGACGATCAGGAATTTGTTCGTGAGCTTGCCCGCAGCATCCAGCAGCGGGAAGTATTTCTGGTTCGCCTTCATGGTGAGGATGAGGCATTCCTGCGGCACTTCGAGGAAAGCTTCCTCGAACTGACCGAGCAGCACGTTCGGCTTTTCGACCAGCGCCGTGACTTCGTCGAGCAGCGCATCGTCGTCCACAGGCGCAAGGCCAAGCGGTGCAGCGGCGGCCTGCAGTTGCCGCACGATCTCGGCGCGGCGCTCGGCAAAGCTGGCGATCACCGCGCCCTCAATGGCGAGTTGCGCAGCGTAGCTGTCGGCGTCGCGCAGGGTGATCGTGGCTTGCTTCGCTTCGAAGCGGTGGCCCAGGGTGGTGCGGCCGGCTTCCAGGCCCAGCACCGAGATCGGCACTACGTCGGCGCCGTGCAGCGCAACGAGGCCGTGCACCGGGCGGACGAAATTAACCGTGCTCCAACCGTCGGCGAGCTGATAGGTCATGACTTTTGGAATGGGCAGTTTGGCCATGGCATCCACAAGAGCGCCTTCCAGCCCAATGTGCAAGCTCGATCCCTTCGCCATCGAACGCCAAAAGACCGCTTCGGCCTTGCCATCATTGGCAACAAATAATTGATCAGGGCCGTCAATTGCATCAGGCCAACGCTCGACCAGATCGGCACACCCAATCTTGGCCGCGCTTTTCTTGAACGCTTCGGTTGGTTTCCCTGCTGCATCCAGTGCAACCGAGACTGGCATCAGCTTTTTCTTGATTTCCTGATCCGGGGCAGTCGCAAGAACATTCGAAATATGGACAGCCAATCGCCGTGGTGATGCGAATGAAGTGGCTTGGGCGTCAGAGCCAACCAGGTTGCGTGCCTTGAGTCCCTCAAATATTTCTTTTGAGAAACTCTCGCCCAGTTTCTTCAGTGCCTTGGGCGGCAGTTCTTCGGTAAAGAGTTCGACGAGGAGGTTCATCAGGCAGCCTCCTTCTTCACCAGCATCGCCTGCACTTCTTCAGCCCACTCGCGTGGAGCCATTGGAAAACCCAGCCGCGCGCGGCTGTCGAGGTAGCTCTTCGCCACGCTGCGCGCAAGGTTGCGGATGCGACCGATGTAGGCGGCGCGCTCGGTCACCGAGATCGCGCCGCGCGCGTCGAGCAGGTTGAAGGTGTGCGCGGCTTTCAATACCTGCTCGTACGCCGGCAACGCAAGCTGCGCGGCCATCAGTTCCTGCGCCTTCTTCTCGTGCGCGCCGAAGGCGGTGAGCAGGAAATCGACGTCGCTGTGCTCGAAGTTGTAGGTGGACTGTTCGACCTCGTTCTGGTGGTAGACGTCGCGGTAAGTCAGCCCTTCGGTCCAGGTCAGGTCGTACACGCTTTCCACGCCCTGCAGGTACATCGCCAGGCGCTCCAGGCCGTAGGTGATTTCGCCGGTGATCGGCTTGCAGTCGATGCCGCCGACCTGCTGGAAATAGGTGAACTGGGTGACCTCCATGCCGTTCAGCCACACCTCCCAGCCCAGCCCCCAGGCGCCGAGCGTGGGGTTCTCCCAGTCGTCCTCGACGAAGCGCACGTCGTTCTGCTTCAGGTCGAAGCCCAGCGCTTCGAGCGAGCCGAGATACAGCTCCAGAATGTCCGCCGGCGCGGGTTTCAGCACCACCTGGAACTGGTAGTAGTGCTGCAGGCGGTTGGGGTTGTCGCCGTAGCGGCCGTCCTTCGGCCGGCGGCTGGGCTGCACGTAGGCCGCCTTCCACGGCTCGGGCCCGAGCGCGCGCAGGAAGGTCGCAGTGTGCGAGGTACCCGCGCCGACTTCCATGTCGTAGGGTTGCAGCAGCGCGCAGCCGCGCTCGCCCCAATAGCGCTGCAGGGTGAGGATGATGTCCTGAAAGGTGGGTTTCACGGCAAATGGACGGCTGGTCGGAAAACCGCGATTTTAGCCTGCCCAGGCGGGGTTTCTAAGTGCTTGCAGCTTCCAGTTCCTCGATTTCCGTCGACAGTTCCAGCCATATCTCCTCTTCCTGCGCCAGCACCACGTTCACTTCTTCCAGCCTGCGCCCCGCCTCGGCGATGGCCTCGACCGGCAGGCCGCCGGACAGGCCGGTTTCCAGCGTCGCCTTCTCGGCCTGCAGTTCGGCCAGCCGCGCATCCAGCCGGTCGCGCTTCTGGCGCAGCGATTTCAGGCGGCTGGACGAGACAGGTTTGCGTGGCGCGGGCGGTGGCGCAGGCCTGGCGGCGGATTCGGCCTCGCGCAGGGTGTCGCGCACGCGCTTCGCCTCCTCCAGCAGGTAGCGCTGGTAGTCGTCGAGGTCGCCGTCGAAGTCGCTGACACCGCCCTTGCTGACCAGCCAGAACTCATCGCACACGGCGCGCAGCAGGGCGCGGTCGTGGCTCACCAGCATGAGCGTGCCCTCGAACTCGTTGAGCGCGACGGCGAGCGCCTCGCGCGTGGCGAGATCGAGATGGTTGGTCGGCTCGTCGAGCAGCAGGAGATTCGGCCGCTGCCACACCAGCATGGCGAGAACCAGCCGCGCCTTTTCGCCGCCGCTCATGGTGCCGACGGGCTGCGCAACCATGTCGCCGCCGAACTGGAAGCCGCCGAGGAAGCTGCGCAGATCCTGTTCCCTGGTGCTGAACGCGCCGCTCGCGTCCTGGGCGACGGTGTCGCGCGCGAGCCGGATCATGTGGCCGAGCGGCGTGTCGTCGAGGCGCAGCACATCGAGTTCCTGCTGGGCGAAGTAGCCGATGTTGAGTCCTTTGCCCTCGACGATTTCGCCGGCGATGGGCCGGAGTTCCCGCGCGATGGTCTTCACCAGCGTGGACTTGCCCTGGCCGTTGGCGCCGAGGATGCCGATGCGCTGGCCGGCGAGCACAGAACGGTCGACGTTGCGCACGATGATGGTGTCGCCATACCCCGCGCTGACGTCCTTTAGCGTAAGCATGGGATTGGGCAGCGCCTGCGGCGGGCGGAATTCGAAGGCGAAATCGATGCTGGTCAGCACCGGCGCAAGCTTCTCCATGCGCTCCAGCGCCTTGACCCGGCTCTGTGCCTGCTTGGCCTTGGTGGCCTTGGCCTTGAAGCGGTCGATGAAGGATTGCAGATGCGCGATCTTGTCCTGCTGGTGCGCCCAGGCGGCCTGCTGCAGCACGATCTGCTCGGCACGCATGTCCTCGAAGGTACTGTAGTTGCCGCCATAGCGGGTGAGCCTGCCCTGGTCGATGTGCAGGGTGACCCGGGTGACGGCATCGAGGAATTCGCGGTCATGGCTGATGACGACGAGCGTGCCGGGATATTTCGCGAGCCAGCTTTCCAGCCAGACCAGCGCATCCAGGTCGAGGTGGTTGGTCGGCTCGTCAAGCAGCAGGAGATCGGACGGGCACATCAGCGCGCGGGCGAGCTGCAGTCGCATGCGCCAGCCCCCGGAAAAGCTGTTGACCGGCCGGTCGAGCTCTCCAGCCTGGAAGCCGAGACCCAGGATCAGCGCCTGGGCACGCGGGCGCGCATCGTGCGAACCGGCATCATGCAGCGCCGTGTAGGCGTGGGCCATGCGCTCGCCGTCGCCGCTGGCTTCGGCCTCCGCCACTTCGCGCAGCGCTTCGACCAGCCGGGTGTCGCCGGCAACGACGAAATCGGTTGCGGAGGCATCCGTTTCCGGCATGTCCTGCGCCACCTGCGCCAGCCGCCACTGCGGCGGAACGGAACAATCGCCGCCGTCTTCGTGCAGGCTGCCGTTGAAGAGCGCGAACAGGCTGGACTTGCCCGCGCCGTTGCGGCCGACGAGACCGACCTTCTCGCCCGGGTTGATCGTGGCCGAAGCCTGGTCGAGCACGACCTTGGCACCGCGTCGCAGGCTGAGGTTCTTGATGAGGATCATGCAGGAAGGGCCCACCGGCCCGAATCGCAAAGCCCGGATTCTACCTGTGCCGCCGCAGGTGTCCGCCAGCCGACGCCGGCTGACGGTTTTCCGTCAACGCCTGACACCCGGCGTCAGCAGGCGCATACACATAATGCATACAAGCAATTGTTTCCATTTGATTTTTCATGTAAACCCCCGACCGGCACGTCGTGGCACAGGCGTTGCAAGGTTTCAGGCAAAACCCCTCGTTGCAAGGAGAACACCATGAAACTGCAATTCGGCAAAAACCAGCTGGTCCTCGAACTCTCCGCCTCGCCCTTCGCGTGGTTCCACGGCCAGACCGAACGCATGAGCCTCACCAGCCTGTCGCTGCTGTTCGTGCAATTCTCGCTGTTCGCCCGCCACGCCACCGCCTGATGCAGCTCAGCCGGCACACACGCGTGAGCCTTAATCTTTCCAGCGCGCCGCTCGGATACTTCAGCGGCAGCACCGGCCGCATGAGCATGGTCAGCGTCACGCTGCTGTTCGTCGAAATTCGCGTCCTGCGTCGCCTGCCGCAGACGACTGCCTGATCGCCCTGCTCGCCCGCCTGGGGCAGGAGGCAAACGAGGCGCGGCATCCCCAGCCCCTCAACGCGGTATTTCGAGTACCGCCTCCAGTCCGCCCTGCGGACGATTCGCCAGCTTCACCCTCCAGCCGTTCGTTTCCGCCAGTTGCCGCACGATCGCAAGCCCGAGGCCCGTGCCGCCCGTTGCTTTCGACCGCGAGCGTTCCAGCCGGTAGAACGGCCTGAACACCTTTTCGAGCTGATCCTCCGGAATGCCTGGGCCGGCATCGCGCACGATGACGCACGCATGGGCCGGGGTGCATTCCAGCGTCAGTTCCACCGGCGTGCCTTCCCCGTAGCGCTGCGCGTTCTGGATGAGGTTGGAGACGATCTGGCGCAGCGCCAGCGGACCCGCCTCGACCACACAGGATGCGGCTTCTGGTCCGGAGAGCCCGGACTCGGCCGCGAGTTCGTCGAGCAGCGCGGCAAGATCGATGCGCGCCTTCGCCTCGGCCTGGGTGGTACGTGCCAGCTCCAGGTAGCCCGCGATCAGCCTGTTCATGTCGGCGAGGTCCGCCACGGCCTTGTCAATGCGCGCCGGGTCCGGTACATCGCGAAGCAGTTCCAGGTTCAGCTGCAGCCGCGTCATGGGCGTGCGCAGGTCATGCGAGATGCCGGCCAGCAGTGTGGTGCGGTTGTCGAGCAGGTCGCGCACCTCGGCCGCCATGGTGTTGAAGCGACGAGCGAGTTCGGCCAGTTCCGCCGGGCCGGTTTCCGGCAAGGGTTCCGGCAGCTGACCAGCGCCCACCTGGCCCGCCGCGCGCGCGGCACGCGCCAGCGGCACGGTGATCCGCCGCACCAGGAACAGCGCCGTCAGCAGACTGAGGAAGGCGCCGAGCGCGATCACGGCAATGGCAGCGAGCGGCGGCTTGACGGCATAGCGATCCGGGAAGAAACCGGCTTTCAGGTCATGGCCACCCACCGGGAGGTCGAGCCAGACCGAAGATTTGCCGGGCAGGCCGCGCAGCGTCACGTCTTCGCGCAGGCGGCGTGTCAGCGCAGCCTCGATCTCCTTGCGGAAAGCGAATTGCGGCGCATCTGCCGTCGCCACCACCGGTACGGTGGTGAGCCGCAGCCCGTGCCGGCGCGCAAGCTCCTTCTCGAACGCGGCTCGGGTCTCCGGCGGCAGTTCCACCCAGGTCTGCGCCGAGAGCACGATGAGTCCGGCGAGGTCGTCGGCCGAACGCTCGGCCACCGGAACGACGAGCGTGCGATAGACCACCCAGCTCGCCGCTGCCTGGAATACGACGAAGGCCACCGCAAGGGTGATCGCCGTGCGCGCGAACAGCGAGCCCATGAGCGATTTCAAGCTTTGCCTTGCGGAATGAACAGATAACCCTGGCCGCGCTGCGTGCGGATGTAGGCCGGATTGGCCGGATCGTCCTCGATCTTCTTGCGCAGGCGGTTGACGCGCACGTCGATGCTGCGGTCGAAGGGGTCGCGCTCGAAGCCGCGCAGCTGGTCCATGAGCCAGTCGCGACTGAGCGCACGGTTGGCGTGGGTGACGAAGATTTCCAGCAATTCGTATTCGCCCGTGGTCAGCGGAATTTCCGCGCCATCGCGGGCCAGCGTGCGGGCGTCGAGGTTGACCACGTAGGGCCCGAACTTTGCCTGCCGCGCCGGGACGGGCTCGGGCTCTGCAGGCGCTGCGGGCGACTGGCGCCGCAGCACGGCGCGGATGCGCGCCAGCAATTCGCGCGGGTTGAACGGCTTGGGCAGGTAGTCGTCGGCGCCGACTTCAAGGCCGATGATGCGGTCGATATCCTCGCCTCTGGCCGACAGCATCACGATGGGCGGAAAGCCCGGCTGCGCGCGCAGGCGGCGGGCGATCGACAGGCCGTCCTCGCCCGGCATCATCCAGTCGAGCACCAGCAATTGCGGCAGACGCTGCGCAAGCAGGGCATCGAGCGACTTCGCATCCTCCGCGGTTTCCACCGCGTACCCCTGCCCCTGCAGGTATTCGGCGACGAGTTCGCGGATGCCGGGGTCGTCGTCGGTCACGTAGATCAGGTCTTTTTCCATGCGGCAAATATAGCAGCAGGCTGCCGAAGCGATCCCGGGCTGGCCAGTCGGTTACACAGTGTTACAAAATCCCCCTTGCGTGAAACACCGCGCTTACTTTCCTCAACCACACTGCGAAGCGTGGAAGCGAACAATGCGACCACCGAAACGGAGACAACGATGAACGCACGGCACTACGGCATTTTCGGACTGGCAGCCCTGGGACTGGTACTGACCGCCCCGGTTCACGCCGCGCCCGATTATCTCGACGGCCTGATCATCCTGGTCAAGACAGACCGTTACGACGACCGCGATGTTCGCCGCGACGACCGCTACGACGACCGCCGCAGCCTGAAACGCGACGACGATGACGACGACGATTACGGTACCGGCTACGAACGCCGCAAGCAGAAGCGTAACGACCGTGACGATGACGACGACGATCGCCGCCGCCGCTGAACCGCAGTAACCCATCCAAGGAGAGCAAGCATGAACGTACGCACCCCCACCAAACTCACCGCCGCCCTGATCGCCGGCCTCGTTGCCGCCGGCAGCGCCCATGCCGGCCACCGCGGCGACGGCGACGGTTTTGTTGCCCAGGCCAAGGTGCTGTCGAGCGCGCCCATCTACGAAACCATCAACGAGCCGCGCCGCGAGTGCTGGACCGAAACCGTCGGCTACGAACGCACCTCGGTACGCGATGGCAACAACACCGGTGGCGCCATCCTCGGCGCCATCGCCGGCGGGCTGATCGGCTCCACCGTCGGCAAGGGCAACGGCAAGGTTGCCGCCGCCGCCGTGGGCGCCGCCACCGGTGCCGTCGTCGGCGACCGCTGGAAGGACGGCGACCGCTATTACGAATCACGCCCCCGCCAGGTCGAACGCTGTCAGGTGCACGACAATTTCCGCGACGTGGTCGTCGGCTACGACGTGCGCTACCGCTTTCAGGACCGTGAGTACGCCACCCGGCTGCCCTACGACCCGGGCAAGTGGCTGACGCTGCACGTGAACTTCCGCGTCGCGGAAAACCAGCGCGACGGCTGGAAATCCGGCTACAACGACTGGAGCGACTGATTCGTCCCTTTTGCTGAAAGGAGAACCGCCATGTTACGCACCCTCATTCTTGCCGCCGGCCTGCTCGCCGCATCCGGTACCGCCCTGGCATATGACGATTACGGCCATCGCCACGGCCGCGTCATCTCGGTCGAGCCGCATTTCACGATCTCGTTCGGCAGTCGCCATCACGACGGTTTCCGCATTCTGTACGAAAGCGGCGGATACCGTTACTGGACGCACAGCCATTACCGCCCCGGACCGGTGATCGTCCTGCCCCCGCGCCATGTACGCCATATCCACCATCATCGTCATGGTGGATGGCACGATCGTCACGACTGGCGCGACGACCGGCACGACTGGCGGCACGACTGGCGGCACGATCGTCGCGACGACCGTCGCGAACACCGTCGCCACGGACGCGACGATTAAGCCTCATTGACCGGCAGCCCGGGCTGCCGGCTCTTTCGTCTCAAGCTTGCCTCTTACCTGAAACCGCACCCCGTCGAGCACCCTGCCGTCGCGCTCGGCACGCAGTTCAAGCACATGCGGCCCGGCCACGGGTGTCCAGGGTACGGGGTGCTTCGCCGCACCGACCCGCTGCCCATCGATGAAAAACGCCGCATCATTGCCAGCCGTGGATTCGAAATAGACACGCTGCATCGCAGGCGGAATGTCCGGGTCGAGCGCGAGGATGGCGCCGTCGCCGGGATACGCGATGCGCGACTCAGCGGGCGATGCGGTGCTGTCTGATGGTGCGCCGCCGGCGAGAAACCATTCGCCCTGCTGACGGACCAGCCCGGAAGGCGGCGTCGGCGAACCCGCCTCGGCGGGCGGCAACATCTGCATCACGTCCAGCCACACCGGCGCGGCACCGGTCACACCCGACACGCCACGCATGGGGCGGCCGTCGAAATTGCCCACCCACACGCCAACCGTAACGCGGCGCGAATAGCCGACGCACCAGTTGTCGCGCATGTCCTTGCTGGTGCCGGTTTTCACGGCGCTCCAGAACGGCGTGGCGAGTGGGTTTTCCAGGCCGAAGGTGACGCTGCGCGCGGCACGGTCGGCGAGAATGTCGGAGACGACAAACGCGGCGGCCGGATCAAAGACGCGTACGCCGTCGGATGCACGCTGTGGCAGCACGTGCGCATCGCCGCCGCGCCCGCCGTTGGCCAGCGTGCGATAGGCATTGGTCAGCGACCACAGATCGACTTCGGGCGAGCCCAGCGCCAGCGCGTAGCCATAGAAATCGGCCTCCTGCGCGAGCGGCAGACCCAGGTTCAGCAGACGGTCGCGAAAGGGGTCGAGGCCCACCAGCAGCAGCGTGCGCACGGCGGGCACGTTGAGACTACCGGCCAGTGAGGTGCGTACGCTCACCCGGCCGCGAAAGCGGCGGTCGTAGTTCTGCGGCACGTATTGGCCCGACGGCGTGGTGATGGCAACCGCACTGTCATCCAGTTGCGAGGCCGCCGTGAGCACACCCTGTTCGATGGCCAGCGTGTAGAGAAAGGGTTTGAGCGTGGATCCGGCCTGGCGCGGCGCGCGCACGCCGTCGACGAAGTGCTGGCGTGCGCCGCGCCGGCTGCCGACGTAGGCAAGCACATCGCCGCTGGCGTTGTCGAGCACCAGCACCGCGCCGTCTTCCACGTCTTCGGCTTCCAGCGTCGCAAGCTGCGAACCGAGCGCCGCCCGGACGCGTCGCTGCAGCCCGGCGTCGAGCGTGGTGCGCACGCGCTCGCCGGGCTTGAGGGCCAGGCGCGCGGCGAGATGCGGTGCATCGTCGATCAGCCGGGTGTGCGCAAACTGCCCGGCAAATGCAGCCTGTGCGAGGCGCATCAGTCGTGTACAGTCAGCCACCGCCAGCCGTGCCCCCCGGCAGGCACGCGCGGCAACCGCCTCTGCGCCTGCCTGTGGCGCAGGCAGCAGCGCCGCCAGCAACAGGGCCTCGTCGCGCGACAGCGCCGACGCCCCCTTGCCGAACAGCATGGCCGACGCCGCCGCAACGCCGCGCGCCTCGCCGCGAAACGGCGCAAGGTTGAGATAGGCCTCCAGGATCTGCGCCTTGTCGAGCGTGCGTTCCAGCCGCCACGCCGCAAGCATCTGGCGCAATTTTCCCCACCAGGTCTTGTGTGCGCCCGAGGCAAGCTCGGGTTCGAGAAACCCCGCGAGCTGCATCGTCAGCGTGCTCGCACCGCGCCGCTTCTCGCCGATGAGGTTCTGCCACGCGGCATGCCCCAGTGCAGCGAGATCGACGCCGCCGTGTTCGCGAAAACGCTTGTCCTCGAAACGGACCACTGCCGCCGGCAACGCGGGCGAGATCGCGGCGAGCGGCTGCCACGCACCGCGCCGCACGCGGAAATCGACGCGCACCTCCTGCATCACCTCGCCGTGGCGGTCCAGCAGCCAGGCCGACGAGGGCGGATGCGCGCGCTGGATCGCCGCGAGATCCGGTGCATCGCCGCAGCCGGCCAGCGCGAGGCAGAGGCCGGCTGAGGTGAGCCACTTCAGACTGTGGCGTTTTCCAGTACTCAAGACACACAAGGGCACATCCATCTGTCAGGCTGTCGCGGCCACCGTAGGGCGGGAACACTTTCCCGCCGCAATCATCTGCAGGATGCACGGATGTCGGCAAAGTGTTGCCGACCTACGGCCTCGTGCTGGCAAGCCGGCGGCCTCAAGAAAACCGTGGTCCACGAAGAACCCGACTGACTCACGGAATCACGACCCAGTCCGCTTGCGGCAGTTCGCCGAACTGCTCGGGCTGGTACATGGCTTCGACGCGCACCGGTGGCAGCTTGAAGTGGCCGGGCGAGTTGAGACGCACGGTGTAGTCGAGCGTGAAGCGCCCCTTGGGCACCCAGGCGTAGTAGGCACGGTAGCGGTCGAAGGGACGTTCCTCGAAGGCCAGCCAGGCGTTGCCGCTGGCGCGGCTGCCGCGATCGGCGAGCGCGGATTCGGTCTGCAGGCCGCCGCCGAGAAGGGTCGCACCCGCCGGCACCGGCGCATCGACCACCACCCAGCTCATGTCGGCCTGCGCGTCGACGCTGATGCGCACGCGCGCGAGGTCGCCACGCGACCATTTGCCGGGCACGGCCTGTTCCACCGGCTCGATGCGCTGGCTCACGCTGTAGCCCGAGGCGAGCGGCGCTTTCAACGGAATCGCTGCCCGGCTGGTGACGGCGACCCAGGGTTTGCCGCTGCCGGCCTGGCTGAGTTTCAGCGTCTCGGCGGTGGCCGGCCAGGGCAGGACCACCGGTGCAGGTCTCGTCCAGTCGATGCTGCGCGTGACACCGGCAAGTTCGACTCGCGTCTGCCCGCTGACCGATTCCTGCTCGAACTGCGCGGCAAAGCGGTCGAGCGCGATGCGCGCCCAGGCGTTGGCCGTGGTGAGATCCCAGCGCCCCTGCTTCTGCCGCATCATCAGGCCGCGCGCCAGGCGCGGAATGTCGGCCTGCAGCGCGGGCTCGGCGAGCAGCACGTCGAGCGCACGTGCGGTGTTGAGGTCGGGCGACACCATCAGCCACCACAGGCCGTCGCGCGCGCTGGTCGACCAGTTGAGCGTGGTGCCGCGCAAGTCCATGCGCGCACGCAGGATGCCGACCGCCTCATTCCGCTTCGCCTCGCGCGCGGACACGCTGGCGAGCCGCTGCAGGATGGAGACGTAGTCGATGAGCGCGGAACTCGGCCACTGGTTGGGTGTGAGCGATACCGCATCGAGCATGTCGGGCGTGGCTTCGCCGTAGCGCGCGAGCGCCTCGATCGCACCCAGCTTGCGCACGCTGCCGTCGGCAAACCCGATGCCCGAATCGCGCAGGCGGCCGGCGACATAGGCCTTGAGGCCTTCGATCATGGCCAGCTTTGCGGCCTCCGGCAGTTCGCGGCGCGCGGCGTGCGCGCTGGCGAGCAGGTAGGCGGTGAGCGCGGTGTCGCCTGGCAGGCTCTCGCTCGGGAAGTAGCGGACGAGACCATTGGCGTCGAGGTGCATGGTCAGGCGGTTCATCGTGTCCGTCCACAGCGCGGTATCGTCCAGCGCCAGCGCGCGCGACGCGCGCTGCTCCATGCAGGTGTAGGGATAGCTGCGCATGTAGTCGCGCATCGCAGCCAGGTTGCCGGCCAGACGCGGCGAGGCGTCGACCGTGATGCCGCCCTGCCCGGCCAGCGCATCGGCTGGTCGCTCGACCCTGACGACGTGACTGCCGTCGAGCTGGCTGCCATCAATCTGAATCAGCGTGGCCTGCAAGGCGCGCACGGGCACGGCAGGCAGCACGGTCTGCGCCACTTTCAGGCTGTCGCGTGCCTCGCCGGCGGCGGCATCGAGCTGCCAGGCCAGCGCCGTTGCGCCGGCCGGCACGTTCACCGGCCAGGCCACCGTTTTCGCTTCGCCTGGGGCCAGCGCCACGGTTCTGGGCGGCACATCGAGCCTGGCGTCGCCGGCCTTGAGCGTCGGCGAGAGGGTGACCGACTGTGGCTTTTCGCTGCCGTTGCGCACCGTGAATTCCGCCGTGAATCCATCGCCCTCGCGCACCACCGGTGGCAGCCCCGCCAGCAGCATCACGTCCTGCCGGGTCTGCACGCTGGCGGCTCCGTCGCCGAAGTAGCCGCTGCCCGCGTTCGCCACAGCCACGATGCGGAAGCGGGTGAGGCTGTCGTTGAGCGGCACCTTGAGCTGGGCGCGGCCGCGGGCGTCGAGCTTGACGCGGGCCTGCCACAGCACGCGCGTATCGAACAGTTCGCGCGTGGGCAGCTTGCCGCCGCCGCCGCCCGGCGGCAGGCTCTTGCGGCCGAAGTGACGCTTGCCCACCACCTGCATCTGCGCGGTGGCGGTATCCACTTCCCACGGGCGCGCCGCCATCATCGCGTCCAGCAGCTTCCAGCTCGGATTCGGCGCGAGTTCGAGCAGGGCCTCGTCGACCGCCACCACCGCGACTTCGGCACCGGCCGGCAGCTTGCCGCCGTCGGCGCGCGCCACCTGGATGGCCACCGGCACCGTGTCGCGCACCTTGTAAACGGCCTGCGACGTCTTCACGTCCACCTTAAGCGCAAAACCGCGCTCGCCCACGCGCAACGATGTCACGCCGAGCTTGTACGCCGGCTTGCCCAGGTCGACCAGCGCGGTCGGCGCGGGCTCGCCGACGCGGCCGCGCACCGCCATCACCGACACCGCGACGTTGGGCGCGTAGTTCGCCTTGATCGGCAGGCGCACGGTGGCGTTCGAGGCCGTGAGCGGCACGACGTAGCTGTCGAGCACGCCCTCGCGCTCCACAGTGACGAGCGCGGTCGCGCTGCGGAACGGCAGCTTCACCTGCAGTTCGGCGACCTGGCCGGGTTCGTACCGGGGCTGCTCGGGCAGTACGTCCATGCGGTCTGAATCGCTGCCGGCGAACCAGGCCTCGTCGCTGCCCGGCACCCACAGGTCGCGACGCGCAAACACCGCGTTGCCCGCCGCATCGACGGCTTTGGCCCGCACGACGAGGCTGCCGCGCGCCGGCGGCTTGAGCACACAGGCGAGTTCGCCGCGCGCATCGGTTTCGCCCGCGCAGCCGGCGGCCACGCGCTTGATCTCGCGCACGTTTTCGTAGGCATAGAAGCCGCCGACCAGGCGCTTGCGGTGGCTGTAGGTGCGTTCGGCAAAAATATCGGATTCGACCCGCGCATTCGGGACGATGCGGCCGTCGGCGTCGATCACCACCAGGGTGTAGCGCAGGGCGTCGCGCGCATTCCAGTCGCGTACGCGAATGCCGGGGATGCGTGTGCCGGGCCACAGCGTGGTGCGTTGCGAAACGGTCTGCGTCACGCCGTTGGCGTCGGCGTAGTCGAGTTCCAGCCGCAGGGTGGCGAGCGTGTCCTGCTGCGGCAGGCCGGCAACGGTGAGCCGCGCCGCGCCCGCCCGGTCGAGCGTGGCGGACTGGGTCCGGGCGAGGCCGGCCTGCGTGGCGTCGGCCACCGGGTCGGCCCCGTCCTCGAATTCGTCGAAATTCTCGTACACGTCCTCGTCTCGCTGGATGCCTTCGACGACGTTGCCGTTGGCGAATACGGTGTCGGGAAAATCCGGATGCGTGTAATGCAGGGGCTCGACCAGGCTGCGCAGCTTGACCGACAGATGGCTCGCGTCGCCGCCGGAGAGGTACTGTACGCCGACGTCGACTTCGGCGCTCGCGGCGTGGACGAGCTTTGCCTTGGGTAATCCGATCTGCGCCCGCATCGTCGGCAGGCGGAAGGCGGACACGGTGAACTGGCCGGACGACCAGCTCCGCTGGCCGCGCACGAGGGTGATGTCGTAGGCGCCGAGTCTGGCTTCACGCGGGATCGCCCACTGCATTTCGGCCGTGCCGCGCGCATCGAACTTCACCGGCAGCGTGATTGCCTGGCCGCTGCCGACGTGGGTGAGCGTCAGCTTGTCCGGCAGGAATTTGCTGCCCGGTACGGCAAAACCTTTTCCGGTGCGGGTGCGCACGAAATGTTTCATCGCCAGCGTGTCGCCGGCGCGCAGGAGGCTGCGGTCGAGCACGCTGTGGGCGATGTCGGGCGCCCAGGTTTCGGCGGACGGCAGGGCAAAGCGCCAGGACTCGATGCCGTCGTTCCACGAGGTGAGGGTGAATGTACGATCCCTGTCGACGCGCGCAGACACGAACCAGCCGCCCGGCCAGTGTCTGCACGAGGGCGCATTGCCGAGGCTCTTCGCGATGCGCGCGCGGCCCTGCGTATCGGACGTACCGGTCCAGACCGGCTTGCCTTCGCAACCACTGACCGTGACCTGCGCACCCGCCACCGGCAGGCCGGTATCGAGTGCCGTGACCCACACCAGCGAGGACTCGCGGCCGATCTTGGTGTGTGCGACCAGGTTGGTGACGAGTGCGGCGGTGTGCGTGTGGAACACCGATTTGCCGTCCAGATAGGCTGCGCCGAGGCGCGGACTGGCCAGTTCGACGACGTAGAAACCGGGGCCGGAGAGGGGAATGCCGACCACCTCGAAGGCCTTGCCGCCACTGGGCTTGGGCATGGCAAACTCGCCGGCCGATGCGACGTTTTCCAGAACGGAGAAGCTGTTCGCCGCCTGCCGCACGGGCGGTTTCTTCGGATTGATGTTCGGCACGCTGCGGCCATGGCGCACGCTTTGCAGATGCTTCAGCCAGCCGATGACCATGGCGTCGTCGCCTTCGCGCACCGCGGCGAGCTTGCCGGGCAGCGTGAGCGTGCGGTCGTCGGCGGCCGTCTCCAGGTTGCGCAGCGTGACCGGCAGCACCGGGTTGCCGGCTTCGAGCACGCCGAAGTGGCTGGAGAACTTGGCCAGCGGCGGGTACGCGTCGGTGCGGATCGCCAGCGGAAACTGCGCGGCGTTGGCGAGCACGCGGCCGTCGTCATCCTTGAGGCCGGCCGGCACCGACAGCGTGAGCGCTGCCTTCTCCGGGAACGGCCCCTTGAAGATGAGCGCATCGACCCACGGACTTTCGTCTTCGATGACAGGCTGCCAGCTGCGGCCGCCGCCGTCGAGACGGACTTTCGCCGCGTCGTCGCGACGGATCGCGCCGCCGAGGCTGACGCGGATGTGGGTCAACGGGTTGCACGCAGCGCGCGCATTCACCTTGTCGCAGGTCGCGCGCAGGCGGAAAGCCGAACGCACACGGTAATTAAAGGTTTGCGGCTCGGTGCTCGCGAGCCCGTTACCCGCCTCGATGCCGGCTTCCAGCACCAGGCTGACCTCGGCTTCGTTCGGTAGCGGCCGCTTGCAGCGCAGCACCTCGACCGTATCGCCGTTGGGTGCGAAGCGGCGGCGGAACAGCGGATCGTTCTTGGCTTTCAGCGGGGCCAGCGCAGCGTCGCGCGCAGCACCCTGCAACACCTCGACCTCGATGCGGTCGGCGAGCCCACTCACGCGGCAGGCCGCGCGCGCCGCGAGCGTGCCGGGCTTCACCCGGGTATCGAAGGCGAGCAGGAAAGTCTGGCGCTCGTCGATGCTGGAGCCGTCCCACGGCCGTGTGGCGACGGCCTGTGGGCCGCCGGTGTCGAAGCGGAAGGTTTCGGGTTTGAGCGGCTGTCCCGCTATATCCTTGAGCCCGGTACGCAGCGTGAACGCGCAGCGCGTCGCGCCCGGCAGGTCACGCTCGAAGTCCCAGGCCCAGGTACGCTCGTCGAGCCATTTGCCGCTGCCCGCTACGGGGCACTCCACGGTGAACGGCAACGGGGCACGGGGATCGCCCAGCGCGACCATGGGCGCGTCGAAGCGCACAGTGGCCTGGCGCACCCCCTGGACGGTACCCTGCGGGCTGAAAGCCTCGACACCCGCTGCCTGCACGGCCAGTGCCGCACACATGCCCAACATCCCCATCCAGACCCGCATGACCGCCCCTCCCTTTGTATGCGGGCATTGTGACAAGGGTGGGCGGAATTGGAAACCGCGCGATAGCCATGATCAGGCGACCTCTGCAAGAATGCGGTCAAACCGATTCAGCGAGAACCCGCGCACGTGAGCCAGACCCTGATAGCAGTTGCAGTCGTGCTGATGCTGACCGTTCTTGTGCTGGGCCGAAGGCAACTGCGCAAGGCCCGCGAGCGCCACATCGACCAGTACGATTTCGCCCGGCTGCTGGACGCGCGGCTGGCGATGCAGCGCACGGAACTGGGGCCGCAGCAGCGACAACTGGTCTTCCGCGCACTGGGCGAGTATTTCCACCTCTGCCGCATGGCGGGCCGCCAGCGCATGGTATCGATGCCCTCGCAGGTGGTGGACGACGCCTGGCACGCGTTCATTCTGTTCACGCGCAACTATGAGACCTTCTGCCAGCGCGCGCTGGGACGCTTCCTGCATCACGTACCCGCCGAGGCGATGCAAAGCCCGACCCAGGCTCAGGATGGCATCAAGCGCGCCTGGCGGCTGGCCTGCCTGCGCGAGGGCATCGATCCGAAACATCCGTCGCGCCTCCCGCTCCTGTTTTCCATCGATCGCGACCTTGGCATCGCAGACGGATTCCACTACGTACCGGATTGTCTGCAGTCGGTCGTGCGCAACGATGCGAGCGGCACGCCCTACTGCGGCAGCCATATCGGCTGCGGTGGAGGGTGCGGGGGCGGCTGCAGCGGCAGCACCGGCGACGGATCGGGATGCGGCGGCGGATGTGGCGGCGATTGAGTCGCCTCAGGCGTGCTGCGTGACGAAGGCAAGTTCGGTGGTGAAGTTGCCGATGCCGCGATGATTGGTGAGCGTCCAGCCCGCGTCTTTCAGGTACTGCGTCATCTCCCGCGTCATGTCGGGATTACCGCAGATCATGACGCGGTCATGCGCGGGATCGGCCGCGGGCAGACCGAGCTGCGCAAACAGCCGGCCGGACGCGAACAGCGTGCTGCCGCGCTCGGACGTGGCGAACGGCTCGCGGGTCACCGTCGGCATGTAGCGAAAGCATGCGTCCGCGCGCGCATCGAGTTCCTCGCGATAGGCCAGTTCGGCCGCGGTGCGTACCGAATGCACGAGCACGACGGTCTCGAAACGCGCGAAGGTTTCCGGATCGCGCACCAGGCTCATGAAGGGCGCAAGCCCGGTGCCGGTGGCGAGCATGTAGAGCGTGCGACCCGGCAGCACGTGGTCGAGCGTGAGCGAGCCGGTCGGCTTGCTGTTCAGCCAGACCCCGTCGCCCGGCCGTACCTGCGCGAGCTGGCTGGTGAGCGGACCATCGGGCACGTGGATGCTGAGGAATTCGAGTTCGGGCGCGTCGGCCGGCGAAACGATGGAATAGGCACGCGCGATCAGCCTGCCTTCGCGCTTCAGGCCGAGGGTGACGAATTCGCCGCTGGCGAAGGCGAAATCCCGCGGGCGGCTCAGGGTGAAGCTGAAAGTCCTGTCTGACCAGGGACGGACGGACAGCACGGCTTGTTCGCTATAGGGCATGGACGGCTCCTGGCTCGGACGCACGCAAACGGTATCGTGACGCTACGGTCGTTCGACGGGCTGTTCTAGGCTGGGTTCCCGTCCGCTCAGCGCCCGGCGGGGAGGATGTGTACCGCACTCACCACAGCGCCGGCTGATCGAGCGAACGAGCGCACCTCAGGGTACCGTCAAGCGGTGCCAGCGCATCCCCCTGCAATGCCAGCGCCATCCAGGCCTCCGGACAGGCTGGCGCGTAGGGGGCACGTACCCGATGCCGGGAACTGAATCCGAAGCGGCCGTAGTAGCGCGGATCCCCCAGCACGAATACGAAGCGGGTGCCGCGCGCGCGCAGCGTCTCCAGTCCGCGCCCGACGAGCGCGCGTCCGATGCCACCGCGCTGGTAATGCCGTACAACGGCCAGCGGCGCCAGGATGCAAGCCGAGCCTTCCCCGGCCCCTTCGATGTACACGGTGCTGAAGATGACATTCCCGACCACTTCTCCGTCCGCTTCAGCCACCAGCGCCAGCAGGGGCCGCGCCGTGTCATCAGCCATCAAGGACACTGCGAGCGCTGCGACGCTGGCGCCCTCGTCGTCGAAGGCGTCCAGATGCACGTTGCGGATCGCCTGCCGATCGGCGGCGGTGGCTTCTCTGATCTCCACGGGACATCCTGGCCCGGCCGGCATCGCGGACCTCCGCTCAACCCCCACGCTTCCACTCCGCAAGCGCCCGCACCCTCGCCTCGAACACGGCCTCGCGCACGCGGGCCGGATCGGCTGCGCGCGCGACCGCACCGGCATCAACGCCGCGGGCCACGGCCAGCGCATCCCGCAAATAGCCGGGCGCAAGGAAGAGTTTCGTCTCGTAGCCCGGCCGGCCGCGGAAGTCGCTTTCGCAGGCCTGCAGGAAAGCTTCGAAGCGCTCGGGCCGACGGAAGGCATCGGCCCGCTCGAACAGCTCGACCAGCGTGGCGGGCCTGAGCTCGGTCGCACGGTGGACGTTGCCGTGATCGCGGGCGACCGCCACGGCGAGGTCGCGACAGTCGGCCGGCACCCGCAGGCGCTCGCATACAGCGCGCACGAGATCGACGCTCTTCGCCTCGTGGCCGTGGTGCTTGGGCCAGAACTGCGGCGGCGTCACGCCCTTGCCGAGATCGTGGGTGAGTGCGGCAAAGCGCACGGGCAGATCGAAGCCCTGCGCCGCCGTCCAGTCGACGACGAGCATGACGTGGACGCCGGTATCGACTTCGGGATGGTGCTCGGGGGGTTGCGGCACGCCGAACAGGCGGTCGACTTCGGGCAGCAGTTTCGCCAGCGCGCCGCAGTCGCGCAGCACGGCAAACATGCGCGACGGTTTCGTCTCCATGAGCCCGCGCGCGAGCTCCTGCCAGACGCGCTCCGGCACCAGCGCATCGACCTCTCCCGCCTCCACCATGCGACGCATCAGGGCGAGGGTCTCTTCCGCCACGCTGAAATCGGCGAAGCGGGCGGCGAAGCGGGCCACGCGCAGGATGCGTACGGGATCCTCGGCAAAGGCCTCGCTGACATGGCGGAAGGTTCGGGTGGCAAGATCGCGCTGGCCCCCGTAGGGGTCGATCAGAACGCCGGCTTCGTCCTCGGCCATGGCGTTGATGGTGAGGTCGCGGCGCACGAGATCTTCTTCCAGCGTGACCTCGGGCGCGGCGTAGACGACGAAGCCCTTGTAGCCGCGGCCGGACTTGCGCTCGGTGCGAGCAAGCGCGTATTCCTCGTGGGTGTCGGGGTGCAGGAAGACCGGGAAGTCCTTGCCGACTGGCTGGTAGCCCAGCGCGACCATCTCGTCGGGCGTGGCACCGACCACGACGTGATCGCGATCGGACACCGGCCGACCCAGCAGGCGGTCGCGCACCGCGCCGCCGACGACGTAGGTCTTCATGCCACGGCGGCTACCGGCGCGCGTGCTCGCGGTAGTCCTCGTAGCGCGCGCGCGGCGTGTCGGCACGCAGGTATTCGGGCGCGACGGCCTCGAGTGCGGCGGGCTGGAAGACGAACACCGCCGGCCACGGGCCGGGGCAGATGTTGTCGGTGCACATCGCGAAATAGTTGTCGCGGGTCATCAGCTTCTTGCCAGGCTTGAATTCCATCGCCCAAGCCTGGAAGTATGATGGCCATTTGCCCAGAGGGACGATGCTGCGCTTCTTGCCGATGATGGCGCCGACGTATTCGATCAGTTCCTTCAGCGTGTAGGCACGGGGCCCGCAGAGATCATAGGTCTGCCCGTAGGTGGCGGGATTGTCGAGACTGTCCGCGAAAGCGCGCGCAACGTCGTCCACATGCACCGGCGCGAAACGGGTGCCCGCACTGGCCAGCGGCAGAACGGGGAACAGCTTCAGGAGGCGTGCAAACATGGACAGGAAGGAATCGCCGCGTCCGAAAATCACCGAAGGCCGGAAGATTGTCACGTTGAGCCCGTAGCCGTGGATGAACTTGGGGCCGTTGAGATACCAGCTTTCGTGCTCCTGGTGGCGCATGCCGGCCTCGCGCACCAGCGCCTCGGCAATACCCTTGGAGCGCTGGTAGGCGGAGCGCGAATTGGGATGCGCGCCGAGCGCGCTCATGTGCAGCAGACGGTGTACGCCGGCCTCGCCGCAGGCATGCACGACCTTGCGCGCGAGTTCGATGTGGACGCGCTGGAAATCGCCGCGCCGTGCGCTGGGCAGGTCGACGCGACCGACATTGCTTTCATGCAGGATGCCGACGAGGTTGATGACGGCATCCATGCCGCGGAAGTGGCGTACGAGTTCGTGTTCGTCGTGCACATCGGCTTCGACGACTTCCACCGTGGGCAGCAGGATAAGTTCCTTGGCCATTTCGCGGCGATGCGAGAGCACGCGCACCTTGAGGCCGCGCGCCGCGAGCTGGCTGACGAGATGGGTGCCGACGAAGCCGGACCCGCCGAGGATGCAGATGCGTTCGATCTTCATGGAATGCATTTCAGGAAAACTGGCTGCGCTGATTTTAACAGCGCCTTCAATCATCGGCCGACGTCTCCTCCAGCGAGATTGCATTGCCGCGTGCGGCAGTCACGGCCGAACCGCGCGGCGGCACCATGCCGAGACGGTCTTTCAGCAGCACCGAAGGCTGGCCGAAGCGGGCCGCATAGTACATGGCGTTGCTCATCACCTTCTTCACGTAATCCCGTGTTTCGGCGAAGGGAATCGATTCGATGTACACCGCAGCCTCCATCGGCCGCGTATCGCGCCAGCGTTGCGCGCGCGAGGGGCCTGCATTGTAGGCCGCGGTGGCGAGCACGGGCGAACCGTCCAGCGTGGTCTGCACATGCTTCAGGTAGTAGGCGCCAAAGCGGATGTTGGTCGCCGGATCCTGGATATCCGCTGTCCTGAAACGCTCCACGCCCAGGCGACGCGCGATCCAGCGCGCCGTGGCCGGCATGATCTGCATCAGCCCGGATGCACCGACGTTCGAACGTGCGACGTTGACGAAACGGCTCTCCTGCCGCATCAGCCCGAACACCCAGGCCTCGTCCAGGCCGTTGTCGCGCGCGGCCTGCTGCGCCAGCTCGCGATAGGGTGCGAGGAAACGCAGCTCGAAATCGTGCAGGTCGCGCGTGCGCTCGGCAGTATGGATCGCACGGTCGTACCACTCGGCGCGCCGCGCCAGCTCGGCTGCCGCAAGTAGTTGCGCGTCGGTGAACATACGGATGCTCCAGTTCCATTCCGCATTGGCTTCGCTGCGCAGCCCCAGTTCGTAGAGCGCCATCGCCCGTGCAATGCCGGGCAGGCGTGCCACCGCATCGATCGCCTCCCCGCCACTCTTGATGTTGACCGCCGGCGCGCCCGCGACCGGACCGAGTTCCTCCTGGGCGAGCTGGCCGTGGTAGTGATGTTCGCGCGACAGGACCAGCAGCAGCGGCAGTGCAGCGGCACGCTGGCCCGTCGCCAGCCATGCCCGTGCGCGCCAGTAGCGCCACACTGGCTGGGCACGCTGAGCATCGCCCATGCTGTCGATGACCGCTCCGGCAATCGTCCACTCACCGGCACGCAAGGCTGCGCGCACCCACCATTCGCGCTGCATGTCGTTGATGCCCTGCGTGCCCGCCAGGGCATACCAGGGCAGCGCAGCCGGTTCGTGACGCCGGGCCGCCCAGGTGGCCAGGCGTCCCCAGGCGGCCTGCCGCTCGTCCGGGGTGAAGCGTGCCGACCAGGCATCGAGCGCACGGGCCGCCGCCTGGGAATCGCTGCGTGCCAGCCGGTCGAGCGCATAGAGCGCAATCTCGCGGTCGCCGCGCCTGCCCGCATCCAGTCCAGCACCCAGCAGCCGGGCGGGATCGCGAGTGGCGCGATCAAACAGGGCGGGAGCGGGTCGCACGGCTTCCGGCAGCGCCGCCGACACGCTCCGGGCAACGCCGGGATTGCCGGCTTCGAGCGCCAGTCGCACGCGTCGCCACACGTCCTCCTCGCGAAGCAGGCCCGCTTCGATGAGCTGCGCGAACAGGGGCGTGCAGGCACCCGGCAGGTCGCGACCGGTGAACCACAGGGCCACGGCCTCCCTGGCATGGCTCTGGTTGCGCTGCGCCGATTCCGCCCGGAAGGCATAGCATCGGTGGACGATATCGGGTTTCTCCAAGCGAGGATATTCTGCGAGATAGCGCGTCCAGTCGGCACGCGCGCCAAGTGTCCTCAGCCAGTCGGCACGCAGCAGTTCAGCCGTCCGGCTGCCGGCCTGGCGGGCCAGGTAGTCGGCGATGCGCGAATCGTCATCGCGGGCAGAGAGCATCAGTCGCCAATATTCGACGTAGGGCCCCAACACGTGATCGGCAGGAAGATTCCGCACGGCACGTTCGAATGCAGCGCTTTTTTTTGCAGCCCAGGCCTGATGGGCCTTGAGGATGGCGTTGTCGCCGGGGGCGGCCAGGGCGGGCGATGCTGCGAAAACGGACAACAGGACTAGGCAGAATGCTCGAAACATGGGCGCGAGGTTAACACGCCCCCCGCGCACCGGGCGTGAGCGGAATCCACTATATTCAGAGCCTTTCTATCTGCGCCGCACGAGATGCCCGATACACCGCCCAACGCCCCGACCCTGCTGCTCGATGCCTTTCCGGCGCTGCGCGGGCTCGACGCCAGCCTGAATGCGCGGCTGCTGCAGTGCCTGAGCTGGCATCATGTGCCGCGCGATGCCGGGTTGTTCGCGGCAGGCGACCCCTGCCGGGCCTTCCCGCTGCTGGTGGAAGGCGAAATCCAGGTAATGCGCACCACTCCGGACGGACACGAGATCGAGCTGTATCGCCTGCGCCCCGGGGAATCGTGCATCGTCAGCACCAGTTGCCTGCTCGGCGACGCCAATTACTCGGCGCGCGGACAGGCTACGGCCGCGTCCGTGCTGGCGACAATGCCGCACAACCTGTTCGACCAGCTGATCGCCTCCCACCCGCCGTTCCGGCACTACGTGTTCGGCCTCTTTGCCGAGCGGCTGGGCCGCATGATGCAACGCGTGGAAGACGTCGCCTTTCGTTCGCTGGCGCGACGCATCGCCGCGGTACTGCTGGATGCGCCCGGAGGCGCTCTGGATATTACCCACGAACGGCTCGCCGCGCAGATCGGCGCCAGCCGCGAGGCGGTGAGCCGGGCCTTGAAAAAGCTGGAAGACGCAGGGGGCCTCTCCCTCCGGCGCGGGCGCGTGTGCGTGGAAAACCGCGCCCGGCTGGAAGCCGAGGCCTGAGATTTGGTGACGAAGGTCACAGACGCCTTGCTCCGCCACGGCTATTCTGCCAACCACCTCGACCGAGGCCCCACAATTCTTCAGGAGCACACCATGACTTGCAACGTTGGAAGCATCGACCGCGTCATCCGCATTCTCGCCGGCCTCGCCCTCATCGCCTGGGCCCTGATGGGCGGGCCCGTCTGGGCGTGGATCGGCGTCGTGCCGCTCGCGACCGGACTGTTCAAGTTCTGTCCCGCCTACACCCTGCTGGGCATGAACACCTGCGGCACCCAGAAAAAATAAGTCAGCCGAGAAACAGCCGGTACGCGGGATTGCGGGATTCGTCCCAGTAGCGGTAGCCCAGCCCAGCCAGGAATTTCTGGAAGCTGGGCTTTTCCCTTTCGGGCACCTGGATGCCGACCAGCACGCGGCCATAGTCCGCGCCGTGGTTGCGGTAGTGGAACAGGCTGATGTTCCAGCCCGTGCTCATGCTCTGCAGAAACTGCATGAGCGCACCCGGGCGCTCCGGAAACTCGAAGCGATAGAGCACCTCGTTGATTGCCTCGGGTGCCCGCCCGCCCACCAGATGGCGCACGTGCAGCTTGGCCATTTCGTTGTCGGAGAGGTCGATCGCCTCCAGACCATGCCGCCCCAGCGTCTCGACCAGCCGGGCGCCCTCGCCTGCGCCCGGCACCGACAGCCCGACGAATACGCGTGCGATCTTCGGGTCGGAATAGCGGTAGTTGAACTCGGTGATATTGCGCGCGCCGAGCAGGCTGCAGAAGGCCTTGAAGCTGCCCGGCGTTTCGGGGATGGTCACGGCGAGCACGGCCTCACGCTTTTCGCCCAGTTCGGCGCGTTCGGCGATGTGACGCAGGCGGTCGAAGTTCATGTTGGCGCCCGAGGCCACCGCCACCAGTGTCTTGCCCTTGAGCTTGTCGCCGGCGATCGCGGCCTTGAGACCGGCCACCGACAGCGCCCCGGCCGGCTCCAGGATCGAACGGGTATCCTCGAACACGTCCTTGATCGCCGCACAGATGGCATCGTTGTTCACGCGGATGATCTCGTCCACGTAGAGCTGTGCCAGGCGGAAGGTTTCCTTGCCGACCCTTTTCACCGCGACGCCGTCGGCGAAGATGCCGACGCGCGGCAGCGTGATGCGCACGCCCTTGCACAGCGAGCGTGCCATCGCATCGGCATCCTCGGGTTCGACGCCGACGATCTTGATCTCGGGGCGCAGGCGCTTGACGTAGGCGGCCATGCCGGCGATGAGCCCGCCGCCGCCGACCGGGATGTAGACCGAGTGGATCGGCCCCGGATGCTGGCGCAGCAGTTCCATCGCTACCGTGCCCTGGCCGGCGATGACGTCGGGATCGTCATAGGGGTGGACAAAGGTCGCCTTCGCCTCCTTGGCCAGCTGGGTGGCGTGGGCGCATGCCTCGTCGTAGTTGTCGCCGTGCAGGATCACCTGGGCGCCGCGCGCCCCGACGGCGTCAACCTTGATCTTCGGCGTGGTCGCCGGCATCACGATGGTCGCGCGCACCTCGAGTTTCTGCGCGGCAAGCGCCACGCCCTGCGCATGGTTGCCCGCCGAAGCCGCAACCACGCCGCGCGCAAGCTGTGCCGGCTTGAGGTTCGCCATCTTGTTGTAGGCGCCTCTGCACTTGAACGAGAACACCGGCTGCAGGTCCTCGCGTTTGAGCAGAATCTGGTTGTTGAGCCGGCGCGAGAGATTGTGAGCGACGTCGAGCGGCGATTCCACGGCCACGTCGTAGACGCGGGAGGTGAGGATGCGTTCGAGATAGTCGTCGGGCTGGCTCATGGCAGGGTTTGATAAAAGCGTGCGATGCCGCTATCTTAGCCGGCTACTCGAATCGGACGAAGACATCATGACGCAAGACGAAATGAAGCAGGCCGTGGCGCGTGCCGCGGTGGAATACGCAAAAGGCGGCATCATCGGCGTGGGCACGGGCTCCACTGCCAACCACTTCATCGACGCCCTGGCCGAGGTGAAGGGCCGCATCGACGGCGCCGTAGCGAGCTCGGAAGCCACCGCCGCACGCCTGAAAAGCCACGGCATCCAGGTCCTGGATCTCAACAGCGTCGGCGAACTCGAAATCTACGTCGATGGCGCCGACGAGATCACCGAACACTTCGCCATGGTGAAGGGCGGCGGCGGTGCGCTCACGCGCGAGAAAATCGTGGCGGCGTGCAGCAAGCAGTTCATCTGCATCTGCGACGAATCCAAGCTGGTCGGCGTGCTCGGAAAATTCCCGCTGCCAGTGGAAGTGATCCCGATGGCCCGCTCTTACGTGGCACGCGAACTGGTGAAGCTGGGCGGCCAGCCCCGCCTGCGCGAAGGCTTCACCACTGACAACGGGAACATCATTCTCGACGTGCACGGCCTGTCCATCGTCGACCCGGTCTCGCTGGAAACCGCGATCAATCACATCGTCGGCGTGGTGACGAACGGCCTGTTCGCGCGCCGCGGCGCCGACGTGCTGCTGCTGGGCACACCCGGCGGCGTCAAGACCTACAGGAAGTAAGCGCTACTGCGGTTGCCCGGCATCGTCCGTCGCGGCTTCATCGTCCGGCGGCGATTCCGCCGGCACCCGGTACTGCTCGGTTGCCCAGTGCCCCAAGTCGATCAGCTTGCAGCGTTCGCTGCAAAAGGGTTTCCACTTGTTTTCCGCCGTCCAGCGCACTGCTGCGCTGCAGGTCGGGCAGGTCACGACAGGCGGCCTCACAGCGTACAGAAAGTCAGGTCGAAGTCGATCGGCTCGTCGGCGCACGTGCGCATCTGGCCGCTGCCCGCGTGCACGAAGCGGATATTGAGCATGTACTTGTTGGCCGAGATTTCGGGCACGCAGCGCACCGCATCGGTCAGCGTGACGCGGATCAGGTGCGGGTTGCGCGATTCCAGCATGCGCTGGTAGTAGCCGGTTTCGGTGTGCTGCATTTCCGGCTGGCCGCTGTCACGCAACAGGCCAAGAACGATATCGACCGCGGAGCGTATCGGCGCAAAGGGTGCCCCCCACGCGCGCAATTGCCGCTTGCGCGCCTCGATGTGCTGATGCAGCCAGTGATGGTAGGACGGCAGGTCGAATTCGCACATGCCGCCCGGAATGCCGGCACGCTGCTTGATCATCATCAGCCAATCGTCGTCGCGCAGGTGCTGGCCGACCTTGCCCGGCATCTGGTGAATGCCCTGATGCGCGAACTCCATGCCGGCAAGAACGGATTCCAGGGTTTCGCCCTCCACCTGAGGGTTGCCGCGCAGCGCGGCCAGGGTGGCCTTCTGGCGATCGAGCTCCTGCAGCAGATCGGTCTTCAGATCCGCGCGCGCCGCCACTTCCGCGAGTTCGAACAGGGTCAGAAGCGCCGCATGGTGCGCGTGCTGCAGCGACGACGCGGTATAGGCATCGAAACGCTCGAAGAGATCTTCCAGCCGCAGCAGGGTACGTATGCGCTCGGAGAGGGGATATTCGTAATGGATCACGCCAGGACGTGCCGGTTGTTTCCGGTCGATTGTCGCTGATTGAGACACAAAATCAAGGCTGTGCGCCTCGCGGGGCAGGCGGGGGCCCTAGGAGCGGGGTGTCCCGGCCTCGACCAGATAGCGCGCATGAAGCTGCGCGACGGCAGCATCCAGCGCCTGCTGCGGGCCCGTATTGTCGAGCACGTCGTCAGCCACTGCACGGCGTTCCGCATCGCCAGCCTGCGCATCGACGATGGCCTGCACCTCGGCATGATCAAGGCCGCTGCGCGCCACCACGCGCTCGATGCGAATCGCCACAGGGCAATCTACAAGCAGCACGCGCTGCACGATATCGCGCCACCCGCCGGTTTCGACAAGGAGCGGAATGGCGACGATCGCATATGGCGCATCGAGCGCGGCGAGTTGCCGGGCGACTTCCCGCCGGATCAGCGGATGCAGGATGGCTTCGAGAGCACTGCGTGCGGCCGGGTCGGTAAATACGATCCGTCGCAGCACGGCACGGTCGAGCGCACCCATGGCATCCAGCACGGCATCGCCGAAATGCGCCCGAATCGGTGGCAATGCCGCGCCGTCACGCCGGGTCAGCGCATGCGAGATGGCATCGGTATCGACGACCGGCACGCCGAGTCGCTCGAAACGGGCGGCCACTGCGGATTTCCCGGAGCCGATCCCGCCGGTGAGCCCGACGACCAACATCAGAATTGTGCGAGGTAGGCCTGCGTAAGATCGGCGCCGAAGAACAGCGCCACCAGACCACCGCCTGCTAGATACGGTCCGAAGGGAATCGGGACGCGCCGGTCATGCTTGACGAAGACGATCATGGCAATGCCGATCACGGCACCGACGACCGATGACAGCAGAATCGTGACAGGCAGCATCTGCCAGCCCAGCCAGGCGCCGATCGCCGCCAGCAGCTTGAAGTCGCCGTAGCCCATGCCTTCCTTGCCCGTGGCCAGCTTGAACAGCCAGTACACCGACCAGAGAATCAGGTACCCGGCCGCCGCGCCGACCACCGCGTCGGGCAGGCTGGCGAAATGCCCCTGGAGGTTGAACAGCAGGCCCAGCCAGACGAGCGGCAGGGTCAGGCTGTCAGGCAGCAGGGCAGTATCGAGATCGATGAAGGCGAGTGCAATCAGGGTCCACACCAGCAGCAGCGCGCCCACGGTCTGCGGACTCACCCCCCATTTCCAGGCCACAGCCGCAGACAGCAGGCCGGTCAACAATTCCACCAGCGGGTAGCGCGCGCTGATCGCCGTATCGCACGCGGAGCAACGCCCGCGCAACCACAGCCATGAGAAAACCGGGACGTTTTCCAGCGCGCTGATTGCGTGGCCGCACGCAGGGCAGGCTGAGCGCGGCACCCACAGGTTGTAGCGTGTCGATTCCGCAGGTGCTTCGCCCTGCAGTTCTGCACACTGCACCCGCCACTCCGCTTCCATCATTTTGGGCAAACGATGCACGACGACATTGAGAAAACTGCCGACCAGCAGACCCAATAAAAAAACCAGCCCTGCGAAGAGGGCTGGTTCCGCATGTAGCACTTCCATCAAACGACCTGTCCCATCTTGAAGATCGGCAGGTACATGGCTATGACCATGCCGCCGATCAGCGTGCCGAGCACGACCATGATCAAGGGCTCCATCAGGCTGGACAGGGCATCGACGGCATCGTCAACCTCCGCCTCGAAGAAATCGGCAACCTTGCTCAACATGGAATCCAGCGAACCGGATTCTTCGCCGATTGCCGCCATCTGCAGCACCATGTTGGGAAATTTCCCGGAGTTCTGCATCGCCACCGTCAGCGAGGTGCCGGTAGCCACCTCGCTGCGGATCTTGTTCGTGGCCTCGACGTAGACCTGGTTACCCGAAGCGCCACCCACGGAATCCAGTGCCTCAACTAAAGGCACCCCTGCAGCAAACATGGTCGAGAGCGTCCGCGTCCACCGTGCTATGGTCGCCTTCTCGATGACCGGGCCAAAAATCGGCAATTTCAGCATCACCCGATCCATGGCCATCTGAACCTTCCTCGAACGCTTCCAAGCCTGGAAAAATGCGTACAGCGCCCCGCCAATCCCACCAAAGATTGCCCACCACCATTTGACAAACACATCTGAAATCGCCATCACCACGAGAGTCGGCGCCGGCAGATCGGCGCCGAAGCTGGTGAACAGGTCCTTGAAGGCCGGGATCACGAAAATCATGATGATCGCAGTGATGACGAAGGCCACGACTACGATCGACAGCGGATAGAAGAGTGCCGACTTGATCTTGCTCTTGATCGCAAGAATTTTTTCCTTGTATACCGCGAGCCGATCCAGGACGGCCTCGAGAATACCGGCCGCCTCGCCTGCGCCTACCAGATTGCAGAACAGGGTATCGAAGTAAAGCGGGTGACGCCCAAAGGCCTGGGTCAGACTGCTGCCCTTCTCGATATCCGCCTTGATTTCCATCAGCAGGCGCTGAACCGACGGATTGGAGTGGCCGCGTGCCACGATTTCAAAGGACTGCAGAAGCGGCACACCGGCTTTCATCATGGTTGCCAGTTGCCGGGTAAAGAGGGTGATGTCCTTGTCGGTGATTTTTTTCGCGCCGCTGAAAAGCGTGCTCTGCTTCTTGACCTTGGTGACCGTGATGCCCTGCTTCCGCAGCAGGGAATTCACCACTGCCTCGCCCCCGGCCATCATTTGGCCCTTGACCTTCTTCCCGCGCTTATCCATGCCCTCCCAGAGGAAGGTGGAATCCTTGACTGCTTTTGCCGCTGTAGCCATGAGAAAGAATCCTTACATGTTGGTAACGGCCTCGACCTCTTCCAGCGAGGTGAGTCCGGCTTTCACTTTCAGCAAACCTGCCTGGCGCAGGTCAAGCACGCCCTCCCGCTTGGCCTGATCGGCAATGTCTGATTCGTTGCCACCCTTCAGGATGATGCGCGTCATGGCATCGGTGATCGGCATGACCTGGTAGATGCCGACCCGTCCCTTGTAACCGGTACCGCCACAGATGTCGCAGCCGACAGGCTTGTAGGGCTTCCATGTCCCGTCGAGCTGTTCTTCGGTGAAACCCGCAGCCAGGAGGGTTTCGCGTGGAATGTCTGCCGGCTGCTTGCAATTGCACAGGCGACGCCCGAGACGCTGCGCCGTGATGAGGATGACCGAAGATGCCACGTTGAATGGCGCGACCCCCATGTTCAACAGGCGCGTCAGCGTACCCGGGGCGTCGTTGGTGTGCAGGGTGGACATCACCATGTGGCCGGTCTGCGCTGCCTTGATGGCGATATCGGCTGTTTCCAGATCGCGGATCTCGCCGACCATGATCACATCCGGATCCTGACGCAGGAAAGACTTGAGCGCCGCCGAGAAGGTGAGTCCCGCCTTGTCGTTGACGTTGACCTGGTTGATGCCCGGCAACTGGATTTCCGCCGGGTCTTCGGCGGTGGAGATGTTGACGTCGGGCTTGTTGAGAATGTTGAGGCAGGTATAGAGCGACACGGTTTTGCCGGAGCCGGTCGGCCCGGTCACCAGCACCATGCCGTAGGGCCGTTGCACGGCAGCGAGCAGGGCTTCCTTCTGCCACGGCTCGTAGCCCAGTGCCTCGATCCCAAGTTGCGCGCTTGTCGGATCGAGAATACGCATGACGATCTTTTCGCCATACAGGGTGGGCAATGTGCTGACACGGAAATCGATGGCACGGGTCTTGGACAGCACCATCTTCATCCGGCCGTCCTGCGGCACGCGCTTCTCGGCGATGTCCAGCCGCGACAACACCTTGATGCGGGAAGCCACCTTGTCCTTGATCGCCATGGGCGGCTGCGCGACCTCGTAGAGGATACCGTCTCGGCGGTAGCGGATACGGTAGAACTTCTCGTAAGGCTCGAAGTGGATGTCGGATGCCCCGACATTGATCGCGTCCAGCATGATCTTCTGCAGGTAGCGCACCACCGGCGCATCGTCGATCTCGATCCCGCCGGTGTCCTGCTGCTGCGGCGCATCCTCGTCGGCAAAGTCGAGATTGAGGTCCTCGGCGTTGAGTACCGCCAGCGTGTTGTCGGCAACCTCGCCGACCTTCTCGATCAGCTTGCCGAGCTTGTCGTCCTCGACCACCACCGGCTCGACGGCCTGGCCCGTCTGGAACTTGACCTCGTCCAGCGCCTGCAGTTGGGTTGGATCGGAGGTGCCGACATAGAGCTTGTTGCCGCGCTGGTAGAGCGCAACAACCCTGCGCTTCTGCATCAGCTTCGGATCGAGCAGGCCCTGCGGCATGCTCTCGTGATCCATGGCGTTCAGGTCAAGAAAGGGATACCCGAAGGAGACGGCGGCGAACTCGGCGATCTGTTCGGCCTTGAACCGCTTGCCCCGCACCAGTTCGGTCACGAAGGAGTCGCCGGCCTGGCTGGCACGTTTCCATACGCTCTCTGCGTCTTCCTCGGACAGCCAGCCATGGTTGACCATGGCACGCGCCAGCCCGGTTAGATTGATGCTATTTGTAACAGCAGCCATAGCTCAGTTCCAGACAAGTCCTGCTTGAGATTATCGCCCGAACCGCCCTGCCACAAGGGCCGGACGTGGCGTCACAGGCCATAACGGCGATTTCCGGACTAAGTTGAGGTGTTTTCCGACACCGGTTCGTCGTCCGGGACATGGATGCGCGCCATCTTCACCGCCCGGTCCTGGGTCTGCACGATTTCAACCGGCACCTCGCCGAGCTTGATGCTCACCCCTGCCTCGGGAATGTCCTCGAAATGCTCCAGCAACAGCCCGTTCAATGTCTTGGGGCCGTCGAGCGGCAGGTCGAGTCCGAGTTTGCGGTTCAGGTGACGCAGCAGCACGCTGCCTTCTGCCAGCCAGCTGCCATCCGTATCGCGACGAAGATAGCCCATGTCGGACGGCGCCTGGGTAGTGAATTCACCGACCATTTCCTCCAGCAGGTCCTCCAGCGTCACCAGCCCCTGCAATTCGCCGTACTCGTCGACCACCAGCGCGAGTCGCCTGCGGCCTGTCTGGAAGTTGCGCAGCTGGGTGAAAAGCGGGGTGCCCGCAGGCACGAAGTAAGGAGCTTCAAGGTTCTCCTTGAGGGTTTCCGGATCGAGCACCTCGCCGGTCAGTGCATGCAATACCCTGCGCACATGCAGCACACCGAGCAGATTGTCCGGCGAGCCCTGCTGCACAACTAGCCGGGTATGGTGGCTGGTGGCGATCTGCTGGCGCAGGCGTTCGGGTTCGTCCTCGATGTCGATCGCCTCGATCTGGTTACGCGGTGTCATCACGTCGTCCACGGTGATGTCCTCCAGTTCCAGCAGGTTCATCAGGATACGATGGTGTTCGCGCGGCAATCTGCCCGACGACTCCAGCACGATGGTGCGCAGTTCCTCCAGGCCAAGACTGTTGCCCAGGCCTGGCTCCGGTTGCCTGATGCGCAGCATGCGCAGAATACCTTGGACGAACAGGTTGACGAACCAGACAACCGGATAGGCCAGCCGCAACAGCGGGGTCAGCACAAAAGCGGCCGGGTAGGCGATGCGCTCGGGATAGGAGGCCCCCAGCACCTTCGGTGTGACCTCGCTGAATACGAGGATGGTGAACGTCAGCAGCAGCGTGGCGACGAAGAGCACCACCTCGCCATCGCCGAACAGCCGGATCGCCAGCACGGCCGACAGGGTACCGGATGCGGAATTGACCAGATTGTTGCCCAGCAGGATCACGCCCAGCAGCTTGTCGGTCTGGTTGAGCAGCGCCTGGGCGCGCAGGGCGCCGCGATGACCGGAATCGGCGGCGTGGCGCAGGCGGTAGCGATTGATCGCCATCATCGCCGTTTCCGATGCCGAAAAGAACGCGGACGCCAGCAGCAGGATGCCCAGGGCGCTGAACAGGGTTTGGGTGGAGACGCTATCCAAGCAGCAGCCTCATCGCCGCAGCAACACTTCCAGGACGAACTGCGTGCCCAGGTAAGCCAGCAGCAACAGGGTAAACCCAGTGATCGTCCAGTAGAGCGCGGTACGTCCGCGCCAGCCGCGGAAATGCCGCCCCAGTAGCAGGCCGCCGAACACCAGCCAGGACAGGATGGCAAACACGATCTTGTGGGTGAATTGCAGCGGCGTGCCAAACAGCTCTTCCGAAAAGAGAATGCCGCTGCCAACCGCCAGGGTCAGCAGCACGAAGCCCGCACCTATCGTGCGGAACAGCATGGCCTCCAGCGTCAGCAAGGGGGGCGCACCTTGCTGGCGTAGGCTGCCCCGGTGCAACTGTTTCTCCAGCATGGTCATCAATACCGCATGCAGGGCCGCCACGGCGAGCAAGCCATAGGCCAGGAAGGCCACGACCAGATGTGCGCGCAAGGCCAACGCCTGCGAACTGGGGATCGGATGCGTGGCGCTAAACACCAGCATCGCCAGCACGGCCAGGGCGGCCAGGCCGCTCACCCAGGCCTGCAGCCTCGCCAGCGGCGCGCCCATGCTGGCGAGCCAGTAGATCAAGGCGGTAAGCCACAGGATCGTCGACAGGGAATTGCCGAAACCGAGACGAATGTCGCCCTGCCCCAGGACCGAGTGATAGATCAGAGCGCCGTGCGCCAGCAAGGCCAGCGGCAGGGCCACGCGGACCGAGGGCGCATTAGGTGCAGACCGCAATCGCCAGGCAGACCAGCCATAGAGCGCGCTCACACACAGGGTAACCAGCAATAGCGGGGACATTCGTTAAAATGCGGAGAACGGGGATCAGCCAGCCTCATTATCCATGCCGCCTCGGGCGGCAACAAGGAAGCCATGCTAGAAAATCTCAGCGGACGCCTCGCCGGCGTCGTCAAAAGCCTGCGCGGTCAGGCGCGCATCACCGAAACCAATGTGCAGGACACGCTGCGTCAGGTGCGACTGGCCCTGCTGGAGGCGGATGTCGCCCTGCCGGTCGTCAAAAGCTTCATCGAGTCGGTCAAGACCCGCGCGCTCGGCCAGGAAGTCCTGACCAGCCTCACCCCCGGCCAGGCCCTGATCGGTATCGTTCACGAGGAACTGACCAAGCTCATGGGCGGCGCGAACGCCGACCTCGATCTTGCCGCGACTCCGCCCGTCGTGATCCTCATGGCAGGCCTGCAGGGCTCGGGCAAAACGACGACCTCGGGCAAGCTTGCGCTGCTGCTGAAGAACCGCAAGAAGAAGGTGCTGCTCGTTTCCGCCGACGTCTACCGCCCCGCGGCCATCGACCAGCTCCGCCAGCTCGGCAGGCAGCTCGATGTGGCCTTCTTCGAAGCTGGCGACGAACGCGACCCGTTGAAGATCGCGCGTGCCGCACAGGATCACGCGCGCAAGCAGTTCTATGACGTACTGATCGTCGACACTGCCGGCCGGCTGGCCATCGACGAGGCGATGATGGCAGAAATCCAGTCGCTGCACGCCGCGCTCAAGCCGGTCGAAACCCTGTTCGTCGTCGACGCGATGCAGGGCCAGGACGCGGTCAACGTTGCCAAGGCCTTCAATGAGGCACTGCCACTGACCGGAGTGGTACTGACCAAGCTCGACGGCGACGCCCGCGGCGGTGCGGCGCTGTCAGTACGACAGGTCACCGGCAAGCCGCTCAAGTTCATCGGTGTAGGCGAAAAACCCAATGGCCTGGAGCCTTTCCACCCCGAGCGGATGGCGCAGCGCATCCTCGGCATGGGCGATGTGCTTTCGCTGATCGAGCAGGCCCAGGGCACGGTCGACATGGCAGAAGCCAAAAAACTCGCCGACAAGGTCAAGAAGGGCAAGGATTTCGACCTCGAGGACTTCAAGGCGCAGATCCAGCAGATGCGGAAGATGGGCGGCCTGTCCGCACTGATGGACAAGCTGCCTGGCGCGGCCGGTGCCGCACTGCCCGTCGGCACCGACGAAAAGGCCATCAACCGCGTCGAGGGCATCATCAACAGCATGACCCCGCTGGAACGCCGCAAGCCCGACCTCATCAAGGCCAGCCGCAAGCGCCGCATCGCCGCCGGGGCAGGCGTACAGGTCCAGGAGGTGAACAAGCTCTTGAACCAGTTCGAGCAGGCGCAGAAGATGATGAAAATGATGGGCAAGGGCGGCCTGTCCAAGATGATGCGCGGCATGAAGGGCATGCTGCCGGGCATGCGCTGATTGCCAGTTCCCTGCGCGCTGCCGCACCCACCCCAAACCACTGGCGCATATCGGTTTTTTGGGTATAATTCGCGGTTTTCTCCGTTTACCGGTGAGTTTAACCATGGTCGTTATTCGTCTTTCCCGCGGCGGCGCCAAGAACCGTCCTTTCTACAACGTGGTGGTCGCCGATTCGCGCTGCCGCCGTGACGGTCGTTTCATCGAGCGCGTCGGCTTCTACAATCCCGTCGCCGCCGAAGGCAGCGAAGCGGTGCGTCTGGACCAGGACCGCATCGGCTACTGGGTGAGCAACGGCGCGCAGATGTCCGACACCGTCGCCCGTCTGGTCAAGCAGAACAAGCCGGCCGCCGCCTAATCGGGCTGAAAGCGGAAGCCGGATCAGCTGTCCGCGTTGCATGACGACCGGGTCGGCTGCCTGAATTGAATAACGACTGGGTCGTCATGGGGCGCATCGCCGCTCCGTTCGGTGTCAGGGGCTGGATCAAGGTCCAGCCCTACAGCGAGGACCCGGACGCGCTGATGGATTTCGAATCCTGGCGTATCGGGCGTGGCGAGCAGCAGGTGCATTACACCGTCGAAGCCATCCAGGACCACGGCAATGCCCTGGTCGCCAAGCTGGCCGGCATCGACGACCGCGACGCGGCGTATGCCCTGCGCGGACAGGAAGTTTCGGTGCCGCGGAGCGCGCTCCCCGCACCGGAGGAAAACGCGTTTTACTGGTCCGACCTGATCGGCCTGATCGCAATCAACCGCGAAGGCATCGAGTTGGGCAAGGTCGACAGCCTCATGGAAACCGGGGCACACGATATCCTGGTCATTCGGGGCAAGCAGCAGCATCTGGTCCCGTTTGTCGCCGCCTTCATCGGCGAGGTGGATCTGGCCGGTGGCACGATCGAGGTGGACTGGGGCGAGGATTACTGAGGAGAAGCGTGTGCGCTTCGATGCCGTCACGCTGTTTCCGGAGATGTTCGATGCCGTACTGGATTACGGCATCACCCGGCGGGCGTTGGATCGCGAGCTGTATCGATTCAAGGCGTGGAATCCGCGCGATTACACCGACGACCCGCACCGTACGGTGGACGACCGCCCCTACGGCGGCGGCCCCGGGATGCTGATGCTGGCCGAGCCGCTGGACCGCGCGCTGAACGCGATCCGGCTGGACCTGGAACTGGAGCATCTGACGCCGTGGGTGGTGCACTTTTCACCGCGCGGCCGCCCGCTGAAGCAGCAACGGGTGATGGAATTGCTAGAAAAGCCCGCACTGGTACTGCTGTGCGGCCGCTATGAAGGCATCGACGAGCGTTTGCTGCTAAAGCGCGTCGACGAGGAAATTTCGCTCGGCGACTTCGTGCTGTCGGGCGGCGAATTGCCGGCGCTGGCCCTGATGGACGCGCTGATCCGGCAATTGCCGGGCGCGCTGAACGACGCGGAGTCGGCGGTGCAGGATTCGTTCAGCCACGGGCTGCTCGATTGCCCGCACTACACCCGCCCAGAAGTGTGGCAGGGCATGGACGTGCCGGCCGTACTGAAGAGTGGCAACCATGCGGCGATTGCCAAATGGCGGCGTGATGAAAGCCTGCAGCTGACCGCCGCATTGCGCCCAGACCTGCTGGAGCAGGCGCAGCTGAAGAAGAATTGACCGGTTTGCCCCTGGCGAACCGGAATGAAGCGGTACCGGAGTGGAATCCATTCCGGGACCATGTGAAACGGCGTGATGTCCCTCTTCCCGGAGGCACCTCTCCCGCCAGACGTAAGGAAACATCGTCATGAACATCATCGAGCAACTCGAACAGGAAGAAATCGCCCGCTTGGGCAAAACCGTTCCCGACTTCGCCCCGGGCGACACCGTCATCGTCCAGGTGAAGGTGAAGGAAGGCAACCGCGAACGTCTGCAGGCCTACGAGGGCGTGGTCATCGCCAAGCGCAACCGCGGCCTGAACTCGGGCTTCACCGTGCGCAAGATCTCCGCAGGCGAAGGCGTCGAGCGCACTTTCCAGACCTATTCGCCGCTGGTCGCCAGCATCGAAGTGAAGCGCCGCGGTGACGTGCGCCGCGCCAAGCTCTACTATCTGCGCGAGCGTTCCGGCAAATCCGCCCGCATCAAGGAAAAGCTGCCAGCCCGCAAGACCGCTACCAGCGCTGCCGAATAAGCGCGTTTTCGCCTTCCGAAAGCGCCCGCCTTGTGCGGGCGTTTTTGTTTTCGCGCGTCGTAGAATGCCCATATGAACGCCTACGACGCTGTCCTCAAGGCTCCGCCCTGCCGCCTCGGTGCGGTCTTCACAGGTGCCATGCTGACCCGCCTGGACTTCCTTCCGGTCGATGCCCCGGCCTGCACCCGGCTGGACACCCGCGCACGCCTGCTGGCCGATGAACTCGATGCCTACTGGGCCAATCCGGCACATCGTTTCGACCTGCCGCATGTCGCACGCGGGACCGCGTTCCAGATGCGTGTCTGGCAGGCGCTCATGGCCATCCCGCCCGGAGCGCCCCTGACCTACGGCGCAATCGCCCGACAGCTCGGGTCCGCCGCGCGCGCGGTGGGCCAGGCCTGCGGCGCGAACCCCCTGCCCATCCTGATTCCCTGTCATCGCGTCGTGGCCGTGAGCGGGTTGGGCGGCTTCATGCATGCGGCACGCGGCGCACCGCTGGACGTGAAAACCTGGCTGCTGGCACATGAGCGATCCGCTGATTGACCGCTTCTGCGACCACCTGTGGCTGGAAGACGGCCTGGCCGACGCGACCCTGACCGCCTATCGGCGCGATCTGAAGGGCTTCGCCACCTGGCTGCAGGAACAGCACCAGCGCACACTGGATCGTGCCGAAGCCGGTGACATCGATGCCTGGCTGTCCTGGCGTTTCGCCCAGCGCAGCCGGCCACGCAGCGCGGCACGCTACACTTCCTCGCTGAAGCGTTTTTACCGTTTTCTGCTGCGCGAGCACCTCGTCGACAACGACCCCACACGCAATCTCGATCGCCCCAAGCTGCCCCGCGCGCTGCCGAAGACGCTGACCGAAGCCGACGTCGAGCAATTGCTCGCGGGGACCGAAGGCGACACCCCCGCCGCGTTGCGCGACCGCGCCATGCTGGAAACGCTTTATGCAACCGGTCTGCGCGTGTCGGAACTGGTGGGTCTGAAGCTCGCCATGCTCATTCTCAACGACGGTGTGCTTCGGGTCACCGGCAAAGGCAGCAAGGACCGCCTGGTCCCGCTCGGCGAGGAGGCTGTACGCTGGCTGCGCCGCTATCTGTTCGAGGCACGACCGCTGCTCCTGGGCGCGCATCGCAGTGACGCGGTGTTCGTCACGCCACGCGGCAGCGGCATGACACGGCAGGCCTTCTGGCATCTCGTCAGGCGGCGTGCCCATGCGGCCGGCATCGACAAGGCGCTCTCGCCGCATACGCTGCGTCATGCCTTCGCCACCCACCTCCTCAACCACGGTGCCGATCTGCGCGTGGTGCAGATGCTGCTTGGCCACAGCGACATCTCGACAACGCAGATCTATACCCATGTGGCGCGTGCACGCCTGAAGCAACTGCACGCGCAGCATCACCCGCGCGGCTGACTCAGCCGGCGTAGGGAATGCGCTCCATCAGGTAGCACAGGCAATCCTGTCGGATCACACGCGCGTCGCGCGTCAGCATCGCCGGCATGAGCCGCTTCTTGAGCGTGATCCGTCCATCGCTGTAGTCGAACATGCGCGCCCCGACATCCTCGCCGTGCTCGTCGAATGCGAGCAGCCTGGGGGACGCATCCGGCCGTATGCGCCCCAGAAGATCGCCGGGCCCGAGTTCACGAAAGTTGAAGTGATCGATTTCAGGGACGAAATCGATGTCGGCCTCCGCTGTTCCGAAGCTGAAGCGGGCCGATTCCGGCACTTTCACCGTGACCACCGTATGGTAGAGATCGATATCGTGCGCCGCCACGCGGTGCGCGGGAAAATTCGACAGGTGCAAGCAGGCCTCGATGAAACGCGCAGCATGCTCGACGCTGCCGGGCGTGCCCGGCTTGCCGCACTCGACCGTCACCGCCGGACACAGTTCGGCGAAGGCGCCCGACTGCACGCCACGCGGCCGGGTGAAGTAGACGACGATGCGCGAAAACAGCGTGGCCAGATGGAGGAAGTGTGGCTCCAGGCGGTTCACGCAGGCATAGTGGGGATTCAGGCCGGTATTGTTGTGTATGTCGAGACTGGCGAAGACGCCGCGCACGCGCATTGCATCGACCACTTCCCGCATCATTGCACGCTCTGCCGGGTGCGCTTCCTCGCTGCCGGGCCACACCCGGTTGTAGTCCGGCTGGCCCTCGATCCGGCGCACCCCCTTGCAGGCGGCCTCGACATTGCCTATGAAGAGTGACAGGGCGCGCGGCAACCCTGTATCGAGACAGTGCTTCAACACGGTTCGGATGGCCAGCCAGCCCGTATCCTCGTTGCCATGCAGCAGTACCGATACAAACAGTGGGGGCGAACGGCGCCCCGGCAGGTGGATCAGCGCGGGGCCCGGCAACATTTCGTGCAGCCGTGCCGCAGGAAGATCGAGCAGGCCGGAAGGCAGGGTTTCATATTGCGTCAGCATCATAGCGCCCATTCATGCACCGGCGCGCCGGCGCGCTGGTTGTCCAGATAATCATCCATCATGCGGTGCACGTCGCCATCGACCCGTCCGAGTCGCTGCAGCTGCCACGCTGCACCGGTCCGTCCGCTGCGCACACGGGCCTCAACGATGCCGAGATAATGCTCGATCTCGGCTTGCGGCAGGCCGAAATCATCCAGCCCATGGCGCGCAAGCGGCAGAACGGTTTCCAGCAACAGACGGGGCGCGGCATAACGCTGACCGTCCAGCCACACCAGTTCAGCCTGCAGTCCCCGGCATGCCGCCGCGTAGAAATTGCTGCGCGCCCCGGCAAACGGCAGGCGCGTTTCCGGCGGCTCGGGCAGCCGAGCCAGTGCATGGACCAGACCGTAATACAGCGCAGCGTTGGCGATCATGTCCAGAATCGAGGGGCCGCTCGGCAACACCCGCTGTTCCAGTCGCACATGTGCGCGTCCCGCGACGTCGAAGCCGATCAGTGGACGAACCCAGCGCCAGATCGCACCATTGTGCAGGCGCAGGTGCGGGAACCGCGCAGGCGTATCCGCTTGCAGGATCGGCAACAGCACGGGGTAATGTTCCTGATTCTCATCGAACACCTCCAGTATGTTGCACGCCACATAACCGCGACCGAAGGTGACGCGTCTGAAGGTCGGTTCCGCCAGGCCGGCGTAGCCCCCGAGCTCGACCGATTGCTCGAACAGCGGCACCCGGGTTTCCTGCCACAGGCGCTGGCCGAACAGCAGGGGCGAGTTGACCGCTGCCGCCAGAAGCGGGGCCGCACTCACAAGAGAGGCGTTGTAGTAGGGTCCGGCAAGCGCGTACGGCACCTGAAGGTGCAACTGGAACGAGGTGGTCGCCGCTTCCAGCATCACGTCGTAACGACTGAGCAGCAGGTGATCCTCGCCTGCGATATCCAGCCGGACGGGCGCGCCGGCACGTTGTTGCAGGACCTGCGCATTCAGTGCCTCGAAACGCTTCATCGCCGACATGTTGGCAAGATTCAGGTCGGCATCACGGATGGTCGGCAGGATGCCGATCATCGCAAGCACGGTGTCCATGCCATGCGCCACGTCCTGACACCGCTCCCAAGTACCCAGCAGCGACTCCTCCAGCGCCGCCAGCATGCCCGCACCGATTTCCACCGGAGGGGCATTCAGCTCGACATTGAAGCGCGACAGCTCGGGCACCACCAGCGGATCGGCCAGGGCTCGCAGGTAGCGCTCGTTGACAGGACTGGGAAAGCCCGCATGATCAAGCAGCCAGGCTTCCAGCTCGAAACCCGCGACAAATCGTCCGTCCACGAATCCGCCTGAACGGGCGAACGCGCGCAAGGCTGCAGTCTCCTCCGCCAGACGTTCGGCGAACTGCGTCTCGTCTGCAACGGTGAAATGCGTGGTGCCGATTTCCTGTCCCATGTGCGGTCAGACCGATTCGAATTGACTACTGATAGTGCTCAACGCAACCCCCTGCCGGACATAATCGCATCCCGCTCTTTTTTTGTAGCCATATTCCAAACGGGGTGCATCACAGCCGCGTACTGCGTGATGCAAGATAGAACCATTCCTGTCCCGTCATCGCGGCAGGGTTGGGGAACACGATGTAGCCGTCGCGATCGGCCCTCAATGGCGTGCCGTCGTGGCGCATGCTGATCAGATCGCCCGCTTGCAAGCGATCGAAACTGGCCCAGGGCCGGCTGAAGGCGTCATCCGGATGCATCCGGTCGATCACCTGGTACAGGCGCAGGGCTTCCGTGCGATCAACCGGCATTGGTGCGGAATCGCCGCTCAGCCCCAGGTGCGCGAGTGCATTGCGGATCGCACGATAGGCGACCTCCGGCGCCACGGGATCGTCGTGCTGTCCACACTCGAGGGTGAGCGCAATCCCACCGTGCGCCCGCATGTACTCGGTGGTCCCGATACCGTAGCGGGCGTCAGACCCGGATGTCGACACCCCGGCAGCCGTCCTGCGGGCCACACCGGCCGCATAGGTATCGAGCCAGCCGTCAACGAAACGATGCACGCCCAAGCGTACGGCCAGAGCGGTTTCCTCTTCGGCGCGCGCGAAGGGCTCCAGCGCCCCCGTGTTGTTCTCCGGCCCCAGCATGACGAAAGGCTCGCCTGCGGTATGGAAGGAATGCAGGTCGAGCAGGGCATCGTGACGAACGAGCAGCGGACACAACCAGTTCGCGATACGGTCCTCGAATTCGACGGGCGTGTCGGTAGGCGCAAGATTGCGGTTGAGATTGCGGTCGCCCGTACGCCGGTGCCGCACGTAGGCGAGCGGATTGGTTACCGGCACGAACGTCACGCTGCCGGCGACGATGCCGAGCCTGCCGGATTCGATGTCGCCGACGACGCGCCTGATCGCCTGCGTACCGCAGGTTTCATTGCCATGAACCGCGCCGAGCACGATCAGGCGCGGTCCGTCTCGCAGGCCTTCGAAGACAATGGACTGGAAATGCAGGGATTCGAATTCGTTCATGGGTGGATGGACTTGAACAGAAGGGAAATGCTCGACACCAGCAACAGTACGCCAACCAGCCGAGTCATCTGCAACGGGCTCAGGCCGACATGCATCCGACCACCCAGGTAGAGTCCGCCGAGCACGACCGGCAAGGCCGCAAAATACGCCAGCCAGACCTCGCGTGTCATCAGGAGCCCTGCCACCAGAAAACTTGCAATGCGCGTGAGTCCTTCGACGAAGAACATCGCCGACAGGGTCGCACGCAGGTCGCTCTTGTCGTGGACGCGATGAGTCAGATAGATCACGTATGGCGGGCCGCCGGTTCCGAACAGCGCCCCGACCGCCCCTCCCGTGAACGAAGCCGGGTGGGCCCACCAGCGCGATATCGGCCTGTCGCCGGAAATTCCAAGAATACTGCGCAACGCGAACACGAGGACGAATAGCCCCAGAGCGATCAGCATGGGCTGCGTCGGCAGGCTGACCAACAGATTGGTGCCCAGCACCACACCGACAATGCCGAACGGAACCAGCACGGCGATCTCGCGCCATTTCACCCGGCTGAAGGTGAATCCGCCGATCACGATGGATGCCGTGAAGTCCAGCAGCAGAAGCAGCGGCACCACGAACTGCAGGGGCAGGAACAGCGCCAGCATGGGGACCGAAATCAACCCGGATCCGAATCCTGTGATGCCGCGGATTACGTAGGCCGCCAGCAGGATCACTGCCGACGCACCGACCTGCTCCAGGTTCACGTGCGATTGCCGCGCTCGATGGTGATCCCCAGCTCCCTGATCCCCGGAACGATGGCGAACTTGGTCACCGACACCTTCACCCAGGGCGCACCGAACTCGTTGCGCACGATGGCTGCCACGTGCTCCGCGACCGATTCGACCAGCGTGATGGGCTGCGGTGAATTGTGCAGATACTCCTTCACCCGTTTGGCAACCGCCCCATAGTCGATGGTGTCGGCCACGTCGTCGGTATCGCCGGCCTTGCTGTGCGGCAGGCCGATCTCCAGGTCGAGGCGCACCGGCTGCGGCACTTTGCGTTCCCACTCGTATATGCCGATAATCAGTTCGAGACGAAAGTCCCGCAAGTACAGGATGTCCATTACTTCGCGCCCTGGGAGGGCTCGTCAAAACCCGTCATTCTACTGACTTATGCCCACTGCGCTCCTCGTCATCGCCGCCTACCTGATCGGCTCGCTGTCTTTCGCCGTCATCATCAGCCGGCTCATGCGGCTGCCCGATCCGCGCAGCTTCGGGTCGGGCAACCCCGGGGCGACCAACGTACTGCGTACCGGGCGCAAATCGGCCGCAGCCCTCACCCTGCTGGGCGACGCACTGAAAGGCTGGGTTGCCGTGGCAGGTGCGCATGCACTCGGCGCGGATGAGCGCACCGTGCTGCTCGTCGCGCTTGCCGTGTTCGTCGGCCACCTGTTCCCAGTCTTCTTCCGCTTCCAGGGCGGCAAGGGCGTGGCCACCGCACTTGGTGTACTCGTCGGCCTGAACCCCTGGCTGGGCCTGGCCTGTCTCGCCACTTGGATCGTCATGGCCGTGCTGTTCCGTATCTCCTCGCTGTCCGCACTCGTCACCGCTATGCTCGCACCGGTCTACACGACTCTCCTGATGGGCCGGGGCGATACCGCGATCGCAGTCCTGGCGCTGGCGCTGCTTCTGATCTACCGTCACAAGAGCAATCTCATCAAGCTGGTGAACGGCGAAGAAGGACGTATCGGACACAAATCCTGAGCATGGCGCTATTCGAAAAATCCATCTCCTACGCCAGGGACAGCCTGGCCGAAGTCTCGCGCGAGGCGATCGACCGTGCTGGGGACCGGCTGTCTGACGTGGTGAAGCACGGGGTATCGCAAGCCGGCACCGAACTCAAGGACGTGATTCTCCAGGCCAGCCAGGAAATCGACGCCAAGCTGGACAAGATCTCCGAGGAACTGCATGCACAGCGCCAGTTCACCAAGGATGACGTACGTGAACTGGTCGACTATGCGGGAGACCGCCTCGCCACCCTGATGGACGAACGCATCGTCCGCGCCAAGCTGGAAATATCCGCACTTGTGCAGGACAAGGTCGAATACCTCAAACGCGAAGTCGATGGTTTTTTCATCGAGCGGCAGCGCGATCTCGCGCGCGAACGGCGGCGCCTGTTCATCAACGTCGCCATTGCGATCCTCGCCTCGCTTTCGCTGGGCTTCGTATCCTGGCTCTATCACCAGTATCTCGGTGGCGAGCTCGACGTGTTCGCTGTCTTCCGCATCGTCTTTGCTTCCCTCGCCGGCGGCTACGGCGCCTGGCTCGCGGTCAAGCTGCTGCGACGCTGGCTGTCGATGTCGGAACACAGGAAGGACACGCTGTTCCTCGTCAGCCGCTACTGGGGCGTGCTGCGCCCCGAGAGCATTTTCGGTACGCTGATCCTGGTGTGCCTGATGGCGGCGCTCGTGGGTTTCCTGCTCTTCCCGGACCAGGTGGCGCGTCTCGCCGGCGGCGAAGCCTGGCTCAAGGCCCTGCGACAGGCATTCCCCTTCCTGCAACCCTGATCAGACTGCTTCGAGCGTTGACAGGTCCCAGCGCGGCCTAACCGCAAATGCCAGATCGGGACGCGCATGCGTCAGCCGCTGTGCACCGGCATAGGCGATCATCGCCCCGTTGTCGGTGCAGAATTCCAGCCTCGGATAGAACACCTCGACCTCCTGCCGCGCTGCCTCGGCGCTGAGTTGCGCACGCAGCCGCCGGTTCGCGCCGACGCCCCCCGCCACGACCAGCCGGCGGGCTCCGCTGTGCGCGCAGGCCGCCAGGCTCTTGCCGACCAACACGTCCACCGCGGCCGCCTCGAATGCGGCCGCGATGTCCGGTGCCGCGTCCGGCCCCGTCTTCCGCACCAGCGTCAGGACGGCGGTCTTCAGGCCGGAAAAGCTGAAATCGAAATCGCCGGAATGCAGCATCGGGCGCGGCAGGGGAAAACGCGTCGCGTCGCCGGACTCCGCCAACCTCGACAGTGCCGGCCCCCCGGGATAGCCCAGACCCAGCAATTGCGCCGTCTTGTCGAACGCCTCGCCTGCCGCGTCGTCGAGGGTTTCGCCCAGCAGGGCGTAGCGCCCAACCCCCGCGACGTGCATCAATTGCGTATGGCCGCCCGACACCAGCAGCGCGACGAAAGGAAACGCAGGCGGCGTATCGGATATCAGAGGCGAAAGCATGTGGCCTTCGAGGTGGTGCACCCCGACCGCGGGAATCCCCAGCGCATAGGCCAGCGCGCGCGCCATTCCGGCGCCTACCAGCAGCGCGCCCGCTAGGCCCGGCCCCTGCGTATAGGCCACACCGCCGAGATCGGCAAGCGCACACCCGCTCTCAGCCAGAATCTTGCGGGTCAGGGGCAGAACACGGCGAATATGGTCGCGCGACGCCAGTTCCGGCACCACGCCGCCGTAATCGTTGTGCATGGCGATTTGCGAATGCAGCGCATGCGCCAGCAGGCCGCGCATGCTGTCGTAGAGCGCGACTCCGGTCTCGTCGCAGGAGGATTCGACGCCAAGCACCAGCATGAAAATCGGGTTGTCGGTGGGGACTGGATTAATCCGGGATAGCTTGTTATTATTCGCGTTTTTCCCCGTTTCAGGAAGTCGCCTTCACATGCCCCACGTCAAAGTCAAGGAAAATGAGCCGTTCGACGTCGCCTTGCGCCGTTTCAAGCGTTCCATCGAGAAAGTCGGTCTCCTGACCGAACTGCGCGCCCGCGAGTTCTACGAGAAGCCCACCGCCGAACGCAAGCGCAAGCTCGCTGCCGCCGTGAAGCGCCAGAGCAAGCGCCTGCGCAGCCAGCAGCTTCCGCCCAAGCTTTACTGATCTCTTCCCCGCATCCCCGCGGAATACTGCCATGTCGCTCAAGGCACGCATCACGGACGACATGAAGGACGCCATGCGCGCGAAGGATAGCGCGCGGCTCGGCACGATCCGCCTGTTGCTCGCCGCGATCAAGCAGAAGGAAGTCGACGAACGGATCGAACCCGACGACACGGCCGTCGCCGGCATCGTCGAGAAACTCATCAAGCAGCGCAAGGATTCCATCAGCCAGTTCCGGGCCGCAGGTCGCGAAGACCTTGTCGCGGCCGAGCAGGCCGAACTGTCCGTGCTGCAGGCCTATCTGCCTGAACAGCTCACTGCAGCCGAAATCGAGGCAGCCGTGCTCGCAGCCATCTCCGAATCCGGCGCGTCCAGCGCAAAGGACATGGGCAAGGTCATGGGCCTCCTGAAACCCCGCCTGGCTGGCCGTGCCGACATGGCACAAGTCTCTGCCCTCATCAAAGGCCGCCTGAACTGATCTACCGCGCCGTCGGGTTTATCATGTCCCAGCCATGATCCCGCGCGACTTCATCGATACCCTGCTCGCCCGCGTCGATATCGTCGACGTAATCGATCGCCGGGTTCCACTGAAGAAAGCCGGCCAGAACTACCAGGCCTGCTGCCCCTTCCACAGCGAAAAAACTCCTTCCTTCACCGTCAGCCCGACCAAGCAGTTCTATCACTGCTTTGGCTGCGGCGCACATGGCACCGCACTCGGCTTCCTGATGGAATACGAGCACATGAATTTTCCAGAAGCCGTCGCAGCGCTTGCGCAGGACGTGGGCCTTGCCATGCCCGATTCGGCACGGGAACCGGAGCGCCCCAGGCCACCGCCTGCATTGTGGGACGCGCTTGAACAGGCTGCCCGCTTTTACAAGCAGAAACTCAAGGACAGCCCACGCGCCATTGAGTACCTCAAGCGGCGCGGCCTTACAGGCGCGATCGCCGCGCGCTACGGCATCGGCTATGCGCCGGACGGCTCGCCACTCAAGCAGGTCTTTGCAGATTACGCCGCCGAGGCGCTGGTCTCCAGCGGCCTAGTCGTCGAGAACGAAGGGCGACGCTACGATCGTTTCCGCGACCGGATCATGTTTCCGATTCGCAACGTCAAGGGGCAGATCATCGGGTTCGGCGGCCGCGTACTCGATCAGGGCGAGCCGAAGTACCTCAACTCGCCCGAAACCCCGCTATTCCACAAGGGCTCGGAAATCTACGGCCTCTTCGAAGCACGTGCAGCGATCAAAACCGCCGGTCGTGCCATCGTCGTCGAAGGCTACATGGATGTCGTCGCACTTGCCCAGCACGGCGTGGAGTTCGCCGTCGCCACGCTTGGAACTGCCACGACCCCCATCCATGCGCGTACGCTGCTGCGTCACACCGATCAGTTGATCTATGCCTTCGACGGCGACAACGCCGGCCGCAAGGCGGCCTGGCGTGCTCTGGAAAACACACTGGAAGCCCTGCAGGACGGCAAGGAAGTTCGCTTCCTGTTCCTGCCTGAGGACGAAGACCCGGACAGCTACATCCGCACGCATGGGCAGGCCGCGTTCCTGAAGCTGCTGGACCAGGAAACCCTGCCGCTTTCTGCCTTCCTGGTCCGGGAACTCGCCCGAGACCGACGGCTCGACTCCCAGGAGGGCCGGGCCAGCCTGCTGAAGGATGCCAGGCCCCTGCTGGAAAAGATCGCGGCCCCCCTGCTGTCAGGCCTGATCCGCAGACAACTCGCCGAGCTGGTACATCTTGCGCCAGGCGAGCTCGGGCAATTCGGCTTCCAGGTCCGTCGTACGACGCGTATCACGCCACATACGGGCAGGCGCCCCCCTCCGTCGAGGCTTCGCGGACTGGCGCGCATTCTGTTGATGAATCCCGTGCGTGCTGCCGAACTGGATGTTCGCTGGCTGGACACCGCCGATCCGATGAGCGGTCCGATGCGCGAACTCGCTGCCTGGCTCGCCGAGACCGAACCGGCCAACTTGCCGTCTCTGGCAGAAGCGGCACGCGGCAGCGCCCTGGAGTCCCTGATCGACGAACTGATGACCGAATTGCTCGACAAGGACGAACACTGGGACTGGAACGCCGAGTTCGATGGCGCGGTCAGACAATTGCGCGAAGACTGGAGGCGGCGCCGTGTCAGCGAGCTGGCCGCACGCCCGCTTGCCAGCCTGAGCGCGCAAGAGCGCGCCGAACTGACCGACCTGGCACGCTCCTAGCTTAAGCAAGTCGACGAGACAAAGGCGCCGATTACGGTATAATGCTCGGTTTTTGAACGATTTTCTCCTGCCGACTCCTTGTCGGACAGGACACCCTGAGTGGAGAAAGCCTGTGGCTGTACGCGGAAGAAAACCGGGCGGTAGCGCCAAAAAAAACGAAGCGCTCATCACGACGAAAGAGCTGACGCCGGTCGAGGCCGAAGCCCGGCGCACCCAGCTGAAGAACCTGATCATCCTGGGCAAGGAGCGCGGCTTCCTCACCTATGCCGAGATCAACGATCACCTGCCCGACGAAGTACTGGACGCCGACCAGATCGAAGGCGTGATCAGCATGATCAACGACATGGGTATCCAGGTCTACGACGAGGCGCCCGACGCAGAAACCCTGCTGATGCAGGAAGCCACGCCAGCGGTCGCCGACGAAGACGTTGTCGCCGAAGCCGAACAGGCGTTGACCACAGTCGACTCCGAATTCGGCCGCACCACCGACCCGGTACGCATGTACATGCGTGAAATGGGCTCGGTCGACCTGCTGACGCGCGAGGGCGAAATCGAAATCGCCAAGCGCATCGAGGAAGGTCTGCGCCACATGGTGCAGGCAATCTCCTCGTGCCCCCTCACGATCCAGCAAATCCTCGACATGGCCACCCAGGTCGAGAAGGATGAATTGCGGATCGATGAATTGATCGATGGTTTCGTCGAGGTCGAGGCGGATACGCCGGAGGATGAGGAACCCGAGGTCGAAGAATCCGCTGCCGATGAGGAAGACGACGAGGACGCCAGCGCCGCCGTTGCCGCGGCAAACCTGGCCCAGCTTAAAGCCGAGGCGCTCGCGCAATTCGATTTCATCCGCAAGGCCTACAAGAAGGCGCAGAATGCCCTGATCAAATACGGCTTCGGAAGCCCTCAACACATGAAGGCGCAGACCGAAGTCACCGAACTGCTGATGGCGATCCGCTTTTCCGTGCGCCAGGTCGACAACCTGTGCGACCAGATTCGCAACGCCGTAGAGGAGGTCCGCTCGCACGAACGTCGGATCATGGATTTCTGCGTAAACCGTGCGGGCATGCCGCGCGCTCACTTCATCAAGGCCTTCCCGGGCAACGAAACCAACCTCGCTTGGCTGGACAAGGAAATCGCCGCCAAGAAGGGCTATTGCTCCACGCTTGCCAAGGTGCAGTACGAGATCAAGGCCCACCAGGAAGCACTCATCGCAATGCAGGATCGCGTCGGCCTTCCGATCAAGAACCTCAAGGATATCAACAAGCAGATGTCCACCGGCGAGGCCAAGGCACGCCGCGCCAAACGCGAAATGATCGAGGCCAACCTGCGCCTTGTGATTTCCATTGCCAAGAAATACACCAATCGCGGCCTGCAGTTCCTCGACCTGATCCAGGAAGGCAACATCGGCCTGATGAAGGCGGTGGACAAGTTCGAATACCGTCGCGGCTACAAGTTCTCGACCTACGCCACGTGGTGGATCCGCCAGGCGATCACGCGCTCGATCGCCGATCAGGCCCGCACCATCCGCATCCCGGTGCACATGATCGAGACCATAAACAAGATGAACCGCATCAGCCGCCAGATCCTGCAGGAAACCGGCATCGAGCCCGATCCCGCGACACTGGCGGTCAAGATGGAAATGCCTGAAGACAAGATCCGCAAGATCATGAAAATCGCCAAGGAGCCAATCTCCATGGAAACCCCCATCGGGGACGATGAGGATTCCCACCTGGGCGACTTCATCGAGGACTCGAGCACGCTCTCGCCCGACGATTCCGCGATCTACGCCAACCTGCGCGATGCCACCCGCGAAGTGCTGGACAGCCTCACCTCGCGCGAGGCCAAGGTACTGCGCATGCGTTTCGGCATCGAGATGAACACCGATCACACGCTGGAAGAAGTCGGCAAGCAGTTCGACGTCACGCGCGAACGCATCCGCCAGATCGAAGCCAAGGCGTTACGCAAACTGCGTCATCCCAGTCGCTCCGAGAAACTGAAAAGCTTCGTCGGCAGCGGCGAGCAATAACGCCCGCTTTACGGGCCTGTAGCTCAGCTGGTTAGAGCAGGGGACTCATAATCCCTTGGTCCACGGTTCAAGTCCGTGCAGGCCCACCAAAAAAACCTGGTTTTCGTCGATAATCCCGTCACTAAAACGACAAGGACGACCGATGGAAGGGGAAGCCAGAAAGCCCGGAGAGCGCCGCCTGCAGATCCTGCAAACGCTTGCAGCCATGCTGCAAGAACCGCAACCGGAAAAAATCACCACTGCCGCACTCGCCGCGCGCATCGGCGTATCCGAGGCCGCGCTGTACCGTCATTTTTCCAGCAAGGCCCAGATGTACGAGGGCTTGATCGCATTCATCGAGCAAACCTTGTTCGGCCTGATCGCGCGCATCACGGCCGATACGCCATCGCCGATCTCGCAAGTCGAGGCCATCCTCGCGATGCTGACGAACTTCGCCGCGAAAAATCCGGGCATGACGCGCGTACTGATCGGCGATGCGCTGGTACATGAAAACGAACGCCTGCAGAGGCGCATCAACCAGTTGCACGACCGCATCGAGGCGCAACTGCGGCAGTGTCTGCGGCTCTCCGGCGATCCTGTCGCAGAACTCAGCACACCCCTTGCCAATCTGCTGATGTGTACGGTCGTGGGCCGCTGGCACCAATTTGCGAAAAGCGGCTTCACCCGGCCACCCGGCAGTGACATCGAATTGTTGCTATCGCGCCTGCTTGCGACTCACCCGGCCTGAGCGGCACGCGCACTGCAGACCGGGCAATCTGGGTCGCGCGGCACTTTCATGATGCGCACATCGGCATGCAGGCCATCCCATATCAGCAGACGCCCTGTCAGGGGCGTGCCGGTCCCTGACAGCAGCTTCAGGGATTCCGCTGCCTGCAGCGCGCCGACGATGCCCACCAGCGGCGCGAAGACGCCAGCCTCGGCACAGCGCAATTCAGGCTCGTCCGCCTGCTCGGGAAACAGGCAGTGGTAACAGGGGCTTGCAGAATCACGGACATCGAACACGGCAAGTTGCCCCGAAAACCCGATTGCCGCTCCCGACACCAGAGGTTTGCCCAAAGCCACACAAGCCCGGTTGACTGCATGCCGGGTTGCAAAGTTGTCTGAAGCATCGACCACCAGATCGGCTGCCGATACTGCCTCGCGCAATGCTGCACCAGCCAGGTTCGCTTCCAGCGGCTGCGCAGTGATGGTGGGATTGATCGCCAGCACGCTGGCTGAGAGCGAGCGGGCCTTGTTCTCGCCGATCGAAGCGTTAGCGTGACCAATCTGGCGCTGCAGATTGGTCAGATCAACCGTATCGCCGTCGGCAAGCACGAGGCATCCAACCCCGGATGCACCCAGATAGAGCGCAACCGGACACCCCAGCCCGCCGGCGCCGATGACGAGCACTCTGGATGCACCGAGACGCGCCTGACCGGCAATGCCCAGCTCGGGCAGCAGGATATGCCGGCTGTAGCGCAGCAGGTGCTCGTCGTCGGGTGTCATGCGCAGGCGTTGACTACTTGTAGCCGCGCCATTCTTCCGGGGTTTCGTCACGGTCGCCGTGCAGGTGGCGCTCGTAAACCTTCATGAAGGCCTGCTGCGACTTGATATCGGGCTCATTGGCTGCAACGTTGCGTCGCTGCACGTTCTCGCAGAAGTAAGCCAAGGCACGCCTGAGCTTGCTCATCAGGCTGTTATCCAAATGAAAGCCCTGGTTCTGCAGCGCACTTTCAAGACCTTCGAGCGTGTATTCGCACACGTGGTAGCGGACGACAATGGAATGCGGTTGCGTCCCGTTATGCGCAACCAGTCCCTCCTGGCCGTCCAGCAAGGCCAAGGCGCGATCAACCTGCCCCGGCGGTAGCGGATGGAAGAGAATTTCGCGGCTTTTTTCGAGATCACATGGACGCATGAAGCCTCCACCATCGAAGTCGATTCAGTATACCGCGACCATCCGCGTCTGCCGGCGGAGCCGATCAACGGTTCTGCAGGATTTGCAGACCCTTGAGCAGATTCAGCGCCTGATTCACCTGGAAATCGTTCTTCGAGACGATTTCGCCCGGCTCCAGCGGCGCCGCCTTCTTCTCTTTGTCCTGACCGGGTTTGGTCACCGGGGCCTTGATGCTCTCGGTGGACTTGGGTTCCTGCGTCGTCTCGTCGCCAGTCGGGTTGGACAGGTGCTTATTGAGATCCGCTTCACGAATGCCCAGCCCGTCGTCCTCTTCCGGCATCGCCGGATCCTCGACCACGATGTCCGGCTCGATGCCCTTGGCCTGGATCGATCGGCCGTTCGGCGTGAAGTAACGCGCGGTTGTCAGCTTGATCGCAGTACCGTTGCCCAGCGGCAGTATGGTCTGTACGGAGCCCTTGCCAAAAGTGCGCGTCCCCATGATGACGGCGCGCTTGTGATCCTGCAGGGCGCCGGCGACGATCTCCGAGGCTGAAGCAGACCCGCTGTTGACAAGCACGACCATCGGCACCTGCTTCACGCCATCAGGCAGATTCTTCAGGTAATCCACCTGCATTGGGCGCAGGTAGTGCTCACGACTCGCGGTCAGCCGCATCCTGGCATCCTCGCTGCGGCCTTCGGTATACACCACCAGACTGTCCGGCTTGAGAAAACTTGCAGAAACCGCCACGGCACCGTTGAGCAGACCGCCGGGGTCGTTGCGCAAATCCAGGATCAGCCCCTTCAAGGCAGCCTTGTTGTCCTTATAGAGCTTGTTGAGCGCCTCGACCAGCAGTTCGCCGGTATGCTCTTGGAACTGGGTGACACGCACATAGCCGTAGCCGCTTTCCAGCAACTTGGATTTCACACTGCGAATCTTGATCACTGCACGGGTCAGCGTGAGCACCACCGGCTTATCGGCGCCCTTGCGCACGATGGTGAGCTTGATCGTCGAGCCCGGCTTGCCACGCATGCGCTTGACAGCATCGTTCAGCGTCATGCCTTTCACCGGTGTATCGTCGAGCTTGACGATCAGGTCGCCTGCCTTGACACCGGCCTTGAATGCAGGCGTGTCCTCGATGGGCGATACCACCTTGACGAAGCCGTCTTCCATGCCGACTTCGATGCCCAATCCACCGAATTCACCCTGGGTACCCACCTGCAGATCCTTGAAACCTTCTGCATCGAGATAAGCCGAATGCGGGTCCAGCCCCGTGAGCATGCCATTGATTGCCTCGTTGATCAGTTTCTTGTCTTCGACCGGCTCGACGTAATCGTTCTTGATGCGCGCAAAGACATCGGTGAAAGCGCGCAGCTCTTCCACCGGCAGCGCGGTCTGCGCATCCTTGTCCGCCACCGCAGACAGGTTGACCGTCAGCGCGGCGCCTGCCAACAGGCCGGCAAGTCCCACCAGTACGAATTTAGCCTTTTGCGTCATCTCACTTCACCCACAACATGGGATTGATCGGGCGGCTCAGGTGCCGCATTTCAAAATACAGGCCAGGGTCTGGCTGCCCGCCGCTGTTGCCCACCGAGGCTATGGCGTCGCCGGGCCGTACCCGTTCGCCCACCTGCTTATACAGACTTTCATTATTGCTGTACAGGCTCATGTACCCCTCGCCGTGATCGACGATTATGAGGTTGCCGAAACCTCTCAGCCAGTCCGCAAACACCACCTGCCCGGCCGCGATCGCTTTCACTGCTGCGCCCTGCGATGCGCGGATGAAGAGGCCCTTCCAGTTCACTCCGCCTTCTTCCCTCGGAGCACCGAAGCGATTCATGAGTTCCCCCGCCACGGGCAGGCGCAGTTGTCCTTTCAGTCGGGAAAACGGGCGGTCGGCCTTGAATGCCACCGGGGTTTCGGTATTTACACCCAATGACTTGTTAGGCTTGCCCGTCCCGCCCCTGTCTGATTTATTCGCCTGCCTGGCACGTTCGGCTGCACGTGCGGCCTGTTCCGCCATCAGGCGGTTGAGGCGCTCAACCAGTTGCGTGAGCGTACGCTCGTCACGTTTCAGGGTATCGATTTCGCGACGCTGGCGCTGAATCTGCACCGAGAGTTTCTGCAGCAGTGCTTCGCGCGTGCGCTTGTCGGCCAGCAGTTTCTTCTGCTCGGCAGCGCGTTCGGCCCGGAGTCTGGACAAGCGTTCGGTTTTCTCCTGAGCCTGCTGCTGCAGTTCGGACAGGCGGGAAAGGTCTGCACGCAGGCTCTCCACCTGTTCGTGCTGCGCGCGCGACAGATGCGCGAGATAACGCAGATCGCGTGCGATCTGATTCGGATCCCCCCCATTCAGAAGATGCTTCAGTGCGTCAGCCTGCCCACGCTGGTAGCTGCCCTTGAGTGCACGCGCCAGACGGTCCTGCTGAGCCCGGATGCGCTTCGATGTCGCATCGATCTGGCGGGTCAGCGCATCCAGCGTGGTCTCAGTTTGCTGGCGCTCCCCGTCGAGCTGGCGCAATTGACGAAGCCCGCTGCTGACCGCGAGTTCGGATGCACGCAATTCGTCCGCCGCATCCTTGCGCTGGGCCTGCGTCGCGGTGAATTCCTGCTGCAGGGTTTGCAGACGCCGCTTCAGCGCATCGAGCTCGGACTGCTTGCGTTCGGCCTGGTTGGCCCCGACCGCCAGCGGCCAGACCAACGCCAGCGCCAGAATCAGCCGCAGACTCACCCTATTCGAAGATCACTAGCGACTCGCCGGTCATTTCGGGCGGCTGTGCAAGGCCCATCATTTTCAGCAGCGTGGGGCTGATATCCTCAAGCGCACCCGTATCCGCGAGGGTCGCGTGCCTCCGCCCAACGTAGATGAGCGGCACCAGGTTCATGGTATGCGCAGTATGGGCCTGATGGGTCTCGACGTCGCGCATCATCTCGGCATTGCCGTGGTCGGCGGTAATGAGCACCTCGCCCCCGCGTGCGAGTTGCGCCACGACCACCCTGCCCAGGCAGGCATCCACGGTCTCGATTGCCTTGATCGCAGCCTGCAGGTCACCAGTATGGCCGACCATGTCGGGGTTGGCGTAGTTGCATATGATGAGGTCGTACTGCTTGCCGTTGATCGCAGCCAGCAACTTTTCGGTCACCTCGAAGGCGCTCATCTCCGGCTTGAGATCGTAAGTGGCCACATCGGGCGAGGGGACCAGCACGCGATCCTCGCCAGGGAACGAGATTTCCTCGCCCCCGTTGAAGAAAAACGTGACATGCGGATACTTCTCGGTTTCCGCGATGCGCAACTGTCGCAGGCCGAGGTTGGCCACGTATTCGCCAAGACCGTTCCGGATACGTTCGGGTGGAAACGCCACCGCCACGTCGAAATCGTCGCTGTAGCCGGTGAGTGTGCAGTAGGTCGAGAGCCTCGGCGTAACCTCGCGCTCGAACTCGGCAAAATCAGGTTCGATGAACGGGCGCGACAGCTGGCGCGCACGGTCGGAACGAAAGTTGAGGAACACGACCGCATCGCCGTCCTCCATCTTCACTGGCTTGCCGTCGGGGGGCAGGATGGCGGTCGCCTTGACGAACTCGTCGGTCTCGCCGCGAGCATAGGCGGCATCGAGCCCGGCCAGCGGATTCTCGGCCCAGTATTCCGTGCGTCCCTGCGTCAGAAGGTCGTAGGCCGCCTTAACACGCTGCCAGCGACGGTCTCGGTCCATCGCGTAATAGCGGCCGATCATCGAGGCGATATGCCCAACACCTGTTTCCCCGATCTTGTCCTCTAGCCGCTTGAGATAGATTTCCGCGCTCTTGGGCGGCGTATCGCGACCATCGAGAAACACGTGCAGGCAGACCTTGTGCAAGCCCTCGCGCCTGGCCAGTTCAAGCATGGCATGGAAGTGCGATTCGTGGCTGTGCACGCCGCCATCGGACAGCAAGCCGAAGAGATGCAGTGTCCTGTCGTGATCGCGCGCCTGGTGCACCGCATTTAGCAACGCGGGATTGGTGTAGAAGAAGCCGGATTCGATCGCGCGGTCGATGCGGGTGAATTCCTGGTACACCACGCGGCCCGCACCGATATTCAGGTGCCCCACCTCGGAATTGCCCATCTGCCCCTTCGGCAGGCCGACCTCCATTTCGGAGGCATGAATCAGGGTATGCGGATACTCCTTCCAGAGACGGTCGAAATTGGGCTTGCTCGCCTGCGCGATCGCGTTGTCTTCGCGTTCGGCACGGCAACCGAAACCGTCAAGGATGATGAGGAGAACCGGCAAGGTCTTCATGAAAAAATTATGTATATCCTGACTCGTTTTTGTGGGAATATTTTAATATATGCGTGATTGCTAATCTATACATTCGCACCCGGCATGGCGGTCTGGCTGGGACTTGGATCAGGCCGGATCGCCACCCGCAGGGTACTACATGAACAGGATCGGGGTAATGAACATGGCAGCAGACTGGGACGAAGTGGACCTGATGGACAAGGATGAGCACATCGAGCAGGCCTCGCGTGCCATGAAAGCCATGTCGCATCCCTTGCGCCTCAAGATCCTCTGCGTGCTGGGCGACAAGGAAGTCAGCGTGCAGGATATCGTCGACAACGTCGGCACCTCGCAAAGCAACATCTCCCAGCATCTGGCCATCCTGCGTGACAAGGGCGTGCTGCGCACGCGCAAGGACGCCAATCGGGTGTACTACCGCGTAGGCGACACCCGCACCCTCAAGCTTCTCGGCATGATGCGCGACGTTTTCTGCGGTTTCGCGAAATAATCGGGGCCCCGCATGACCGGGCCCGCCTGCGGTGCTGCAGGCGGGCCCTTGCTTTTGAAGCGCTTGCAACACCGCTCCATGTGGATCGCCGGGCAGCGGTGGGGCATACTTCCGTCTTGCGCCTGGCCTCTGTCTAAAAACGCGCCCAACCGCTTGATTGAAATAATAAATTAGAATATTCTAATTAACAACTTTATGGAGATGCGTCTGTGCTGAATCCCGCCCGCCTGCTCGTCGGTCTCATCCTCGTCGCACCGTCCGCCTGGTCCGCCTTGCCGTTCGCCGTCGCACCCGTGAAATACCAGCTGGCCGCCACGGCCTATTCGACCGAAGCCGCGGTCGAGGCCGTCAAGCAATCGACTGTGGCCGCCCAGGTATCCGGGCGGGTGGCGGCGGTGAATTTCGATGCCGGCGATTACGTCAAGGCCGGCGCGGTAATCGTCCGCCTCTCCGCGCAGGAACTCGGCGCAGCGGTGGCCGGCAGCCAGGCACAGGTCGCTCAGGCCGCGGCCAACCTGGCGAATGCCCGCGCCAACTACGAACGCCAGCAGCAGCTCTTCCAGCAGAAATTCATCAGCCAGGCCGCACTTGACCGCGCCACCTCGGAATACCGCGCCGCCGAAGCGGCTGCGCGCGCGGCGCGTGCAGGCGTCGGCCAGTCGGCCGCCCTGTCCAGCTACACCACCATCGTCGCGCCTTTTTCCGGCGTGGTGGCGTCCCGCCATGTCGAAGTCGGCGAGACGGTCACCCCCGGCAAACCGCTGATGACCGGCTTCGACCCCAAAGACATGCGCGTCGTCGCCAACATCCCGCAATACAAGCTCGCCGAAGTGAAGGCCGCACCGCGCGTCGCGGTCGAAATTCCCTCGCTCAACAAGTGGATCGACGCGACCGGCGTGACCGTGCTGCCGTCTGCCGACACTGCGACGCATACGGTGAAGGTGCGCATCGACCTGCCGGCCAACCTCGAAGGCGTGATTCCAGGGATGTTCGCCCGCGCGCATTTTTCAGTGGGGAGCGCACGCAAGCTCAGCATCCCAGCAAATGCGGTGGTGCGCCGCTCGGAAATCACCGCCGTCTACGTGGTGGACAAGAACAGGGTCAGCCTGCGCCAGGTACGCCTCGGCACACCCGATGCGCGCGGCCAGGTCGAAGTGCTGGCCGGCCTGAACCCGGGCGAGACGATCGCGCTCGAACCGGTCAAGGCGGCCATTTATGCCAAGAGCGCCGCCAACGCTGCCAAACAATAATCGGGGACGCGCATGGGACCCTCCGGACGCATCGCCCGCTTCTTTCTCACCTCGCAGCTGACGCCCCTGATCGCGCTGATCGCGGCATTGCTGGGCCTGTTCGCCATTCTGGTCACGCCGCGCGAGGAAGAGCCGCAGATCAACGTGACGATGGCCAACGTGTTCATCCCCTTCGCCGGCGCCTCGGCGAAGGATGTGGAAGCGCTGGTCGCCACACCGGCCGAACAGGTGCTGTCGCAGATATCCGGCATCGAGCACGTCTACTCGGTATCCAAGCCGGGCATGGCGGTGCTCACGGTGCAGTATCTGGTCGGCCAGGACCGCACGCAGGCGCTGGTGCGGCTATACGACACCATCCAGGCCAACCGCGACTGGGTCTCGCCCGAACTCGGCGTGGGCGAACCCATCATCAAGCCGCTCGGCATCGACGACGTGCCCATCGTCACCGTGACCTTGTGGACGCGCGACCCGGCACGCGGCGGCTACGAGCTCGAACAGGCGGCGCACGCTGCCGAAATCGAGCTCAAACGGATCGCGGGCACGCGTGAAGTCACCACCGTCGGCGGCCCCGGCCGCGCCGTACGCGTGATGATGGACCCCGACCGCATGGCCGCCTTCGGCGTCTCGGCCAAGGACATCCGCGACGCGCTGCAGGTGTCGAATGCTGCCCAGCCTTCGGGAACGCTGGTTTCGAACAACCAGGAAATCCTGGTGCAAACCGGGACCTTCCTGACCGGCGTCGACGACGTGAAGCAGCTCGTGGTCGGCGTCTCCGGGGGTCGCCCCGTCTACATGAACGACATCGCGACCGTGGTGGGTGGTCCCGACCAGCCCGCACGCTACGTGTGGCATGGTCCTGGCGCGGGCGGCACGTCCAAGGCGGAACAGGGCCAGACCTTCCCCGCCGTCACCCTCGCGGTCTCCAAGAAACCGGGCGAGAACGCAGTCGACGTTGCCGAGAAGGTGATTGCACGCGTGAATGCGCTGCAGAACAGCGTGCTGCCGGACGGAATCGAAGTGAGCGTGACCCGCAACTACGGCGCCACTGCGGACGACAAGGCTAAGAAACTCATCCAGAAGCTGATTTTTGCCACCGCCTCGGTGGTGCTGCTGGTGCTGTTCGCGCTGGGCAAGCGCGAGGCGCTGATCGTCGGTGCCGCAGTGCTGCTGACGCTGGCTGCCACCCTCTTCGCCTCCTGGGCCTGGGGCTTCACGCTCAACCGCGTGTCGCTGTTCGCACTGATCTTCTCCATCGGCATCCTGGTCGACGACGCCATCGTCGTGGTGGAGAACATCCACCGGCGCATGGGGCTCGACCACGACGGGCTCGAAGCGATCATTCCGCGCGCGGTGGACGAAGTCGGCGGGCCGACCATTCTCGCCACGCTCACCGTGATCGCCGCGCTGCTGCCGATGGCTTTCGTCACCGGCCTGATGGGACCGTACATGAGTCCGATCCCGATCAACGCCTCGATCGGCATGCTGATTTCGCTCGCCATCGCCTTCATCGTTACGCCCTGGCTTGCGCTCAAGCTCATCAAGCAGGAGGCGCACGGCCATGCCGAAGGCGGCAACGACAAGCTTCTCGGGCTCTTCCGCGCCCGTCTCACGCCCTTCCTGCGCGGCGAAGCCGGCAAGTCGTCGCGGCGCAAGCTGTGGGTCGGCATCGGGTTGGCGATCCTGGTTTCGGTCGCGCTGCCGGTGGTACAGCTGGTGATCCTCAAGATGCTGCCTTTCGACAACAAATCGGAATTCCAGATCGTGGTCGACATGCCGGTCGGCACCCCGCTGGAAAAGACCGCGCAGGTGCTCGCCGAGATGGGCGATGCCGTCGCACAGGTACCGGAAGTGACCGACTACCAGGCCTACGCCGGTACTGCCGCCCCGATCAACTTCAACGGTCTGGTGCGCCAGTACTACCTCCGCTCCGGGCCCGAGGTCGGCGACCTGCAGGTCAACCTCGTCGACAAGCACGACCGCAACCGCAAGAGCCACGATATTGCACAGGCGATCCGCCCGGCGATCGAAGCGATCGCGAAGAAGCACGGCGCCGACGTCAAGGTCGTCGAGGTCCCGCCCGGACCGCCGGTGATGTCGCCCATCGTCGCCGAGATCTACGGACCCGAATACGATGCCCAGATCGCCGTTGCCAAGCAGGTACGCGGCGTGTTCGAGAAGACCGAGGGCATCGTCGCCATCGACGATACGGTCGAGGACGACGCCCAGCGTTTCGTGCTGCGCGTGCTGCAGAACAAGGCTGCGGTCGCCGGTGTGGCGCAGAAGGACGTCGTCGCCGCGATGAAGATGGGGCTGTCGGGCGAGAACGTCACGCCCATCCACGGCAGCGGCGCCAAATACGAGATCCCGGTGCGCATCACCCTGCCGCCTGAACGCCAGAGCAGCATCGACGAACTGCTCAAACTCACCGTGCGCGGCGCCAACGGCAATCTGGTGCCGCTGTCCGAACTGGTCGAGGTCGTGCCGACGGCGCGCGAGAAGACCATCTATCACAAGGATCTGCTGCCGGTCGTCTTCGTGGTCGGCGACACCGGCGGCACGCTCGATTCGCCGCTCTACGGCCTGTTCGGCATGCGCGGCGAACTGAACGGCCGCCCCCTGCAGGAAGGCGGCACGCTGGCGGAATATTTCATCAAGCAGCCCGACGATCCCTATGCAGGATTCGCGCTCAAGTGGGACGGCGAATGGCAGGTCACCTACGAGACCTTCCGCGACATGGGCATTGCCTATGCCGTGGGCCTCATGCTGATCTACATCCTGGTGGTCGCGCAGTTCAAGAGCTATCTCACGCCGCTCATCATCATGGCGCCGATCCCGCTCACCATCATCGGCGTGATGCCAGGGCACGCGCTTCTCGGTGCGCAGTTCACCGCCACATCAATGATCGGCATGATTGCGCTCGCCGGCATCATCGTGCGCAACTCCATTCTGCTGGTGGACTTCATCAACGAGCAGGTGCGCGGCGGCATGGACTTCCAGGAAGCGGTGATCCAGGCTGGCGCCACCCGCGCCAAGCCCATCGTGCTGACCGGACTGGCCGCCATGCTTGGCGCCTTTTTCATCCTCGACGACCCGATCTTTTCGGGCCTCGCGGTATCCTTGATATTCGGCATTTTCGTCTCCACCTTGCTGACGCTGGTCGTCATTCCGGTGCTGTACTACGCCGCCAACTACCGCAAGTTTTCCACCCCCTAATTTCTACAGGAGTCCCCATCATGACCGTCGAACGCATCGTCCGCATCGTGGCCGGTTTCTTCATTATGCTGTCGCTCGCGCTGGCGCATTTCTCGGGTAGCGCCGACCTCACCCAGCTGTCCTGGCTCTGGTTCACCGCCTTCGTCGGCTTCAACCTGTTCCAGTCCGGTTTCACCCGCTTCTGCCCGATGGACATGATGCTGAAGAAAGCCGGCGTCAAGGAAGGCGGCGGACTGTAACGCGCATGGACGTGCAATTCCTGCAGGATAACTGGATGCTGGCCTCGCTGGCCGCGGTGTCCGGGGCCATGCTGCTGTGGTCCTTCGTCGGCAACCGCGTGTCCGGTTTCGAACGTGCCGACACCCTCAAGGCCACGCGGCTCTTCAACGACGACGCCCTGGTTCTCGACGTGCGCGAGCCCAGCGAGTTCGACGCCGGCCATATTCCGAAATCGAAACACATTCCCCTCGGCCAGCTTTCCGGCCGCATGCACGAAATCGAGAAATTCAAGGAGAAGCCAGTGCTCGTCAGCTGCCGCAGCGGCCAGCGCTCCGCGCGCGCCTGCGGCATGCTGAAGAAGGCCGGCTTCGAGACGGTCTACAACCTCGACGGTGGCATCCTCGCCTGGGAACGCGCCAACCTGCCTGTCACCACCAAGAAATAAGGAATGCCGATGCAAAAAGTCGTGATGTACTGCACCGCTGTGTGCCCCTACTGCGTCGCCGCCGAGCGCCTGCTCAAGAGCCGCGGCGTGGCCGAGATCGAGAAGATTCGCATCGACCTCGATCCTTCGCGCATGGACGAGATGATCGAGCGCTCCGGAGGCCGCCGCACCGTACCGCAGGTCTTCATCGGCGACACCCATGTCGGCGGCTTCGACGACACCTCCGCCCTGGACGCCGCCGGCAAGCTGGTGCCCCTGCTCAACGCCTGAGCGTCCGCCCAGGCTTGCAATGCCGGCGACCGTCACCACATACAGCGTACTCCATTCCCTGGAAACGTCATGGAACTCGCCTGCCCCCACTGCCTTGCCGTCAACCGCGTGCCCGACGAACGTCTGGACGACACCCCCAAATGCGGCAAATGCGGCGCACCACTCCTGCCCGGCAAGCCCGTCGATCTCACCGCAGACAGCTTCGACCGCTTCATCGCCAAATCTGGCCTGCCGGTGCTGGTCGATTTCTGGGCCGACTGGTGCGGCCCCTGCAAGATGATGGCACCCGTCTTCCAGCAGGTGGCGGGCGAGATGGGCACCCGCGTGCGCTTCGCCAAGGTCGATACCGAAGCCTGGCCGCAGGTATCGATGCGGCACCACATCAAGGGGATCCCCAGCCTCATCCTGTTCAGGAACGGTACGGAAGCCGCACGCATCTCCGGCGCCATGGATGCGCGCAATCTCAAGGCCTGGCTGGCGTCACAGGGCGTTCACTGAAGCGGGTGTAAAATGGTGCCCGTCCCCGGAGCCTGAAGCTCCGGTTTTCTTGTTCAGGGAGACACCATGGCAGACGATCTGCAGCCCGTATTCAATATCGAAAAACTCTACGTCAAGGACCTCTCGGTCGAAGTGCCGAACGCACCTTCGATCTTCATGGAGCGCGAGGCGCCGCAGATGGAAGTCAACATGTCCACCGAGAGCAAGGCGCTCGGCCCGGACGTCTTCCACACCAGCATCACCGTCACCGTCACCGCCAAAGCCGGAGACAAGACCATGTTCCTGGTCGAATGCACGCAGGCCGGCATCTTCCGCATCCAGAACGTGCCGGCCGAACAGATGCCCATGGTGCTCGGCATCGGCTGCCCCAATATCGTCTTCCCCTACCTGCGCGAAACCGTCTCCGACGTGGTGATCCGCGCCGGTTTCCCGCCGCTGCTGCTGAATCCGGTCAATTTCGAGGCCCTGTTCATGCAACAGCAGCAGGCCCAGCAGCAACAGGCCGCCTCCGCGCAAACGCATTGACACCGAGACCGTTTCTCGCCGGGCTGCTGTTTGCGCTGGCCTTGCCGGCCCATGCGCTGGAATATCGCAGCACTGCGCGTCCCGCCCTGCTCTACGATGCGCCATCGACTGCAGCCGCCAGGCTTGCGGTCGCCGGCATCGGCCTGCCGCTTGAAATCGTCGTCGACACCGAGGCCTGGGTCAAGGTGCGCGATCCCGGCGGGCGCCTCGCCTGGATCGAGAAGGCCGCGCTCGGCAGCGTCCGCACCGTGATGGTCAAGGCCGAGACGGGCTCAAGCGTACGCGCGCAGCCGCGCGCCGATGCCGAGATCGTGTTCCGGGCCGCGCCCGGCGTGCTGCTCACGCCTACCGGCAATGCCGACCCTTACGGATGGCTGCCGGTGAAGCACGCGGACGGACTGGCCGGCTGGCTGCCCTCGCACGAGGTGTGGGGCGAATGAAGCTCACCATTCTCGGCGCAGGCGCCTGGGGTACCGCGCTCTCCGCACACTGGGCAGACGCGCACCAGGTGATGCTGTGGGGACGCAATGCCGCCGAACTCGACGCCATGCGCGTGCACCGCGTCAACGCGCGCTACCTGCCCGATTGCCCCCTGCCGGAAGCGCTCGTCCTCCAACCCGATTTCGACGCCGCAGCTGAGGCCGCCGAACTGATCGTGGTGTCCGTCCCCAGCCACGGCCTGCGCGCCACGCTGGAAGCCCTGGCGAAAAGGCCGGCCCTGCCGCCGCTGATCTGGGTGTGCAAGGGCTTCGAAACGGGTAGCGGCAAGCTGCCCCACCAGCTGGTTGCAGACATCCTGCCGACGCATACGCAGACCGGTGTCCTGTCCGGCCCCAGCTTTGCACTGGAAGTGGCGCGCGGCTACCCCACCGCGCTGACGCTCGCCTCGACCGATACCGCCCTGGCGCAGCGGCTGGCCGAAGCGCTCTCCGGCCAGCGCCTGCGCATCTACGCGCACGACGACGTGACCGGCGTGGAAATCGGCGGCGCGCTGAAGAACGTCATGGCGATCGCGGCCGGCATCTGCGACGGCCTGCAACTCGGACACAACGCGCGCGCCGCGCTCATCACCCGCGGCCTGGCCGAGATGACCCGGCTCGGCGTCCGGCTGGGCGGACACTTCGAAACCTTCATGGGCCTGTCCGGCCTGGGTGATCTGATCCTCACCACCACAGGCGACCTGTCGCGCAACCGTCGGGTCGGCCTCAAACTCGCGCGCGGGGAGGCCCTGGATGCCATCCTCGCCGAGCTCGGCCACGTCGCCGAAGGCGTGACGACGGCGCGCGAGGTCGACACGCTCGCCGGGCAACTCGGCGTGGACATGCCGATCACGCGCGCAGTCTGCCGCATCCTCTATGGTGCGCTCCCGGCGGCCCAGGCCGTGGACGCCCTGCTCAACCGCGAGATCAAGTCCGAATTCTAGTCGTTTCACCCGCATCCCCAGCCAGCCGTCAGGCAGCGGATGCGACCAGGCGGATTTGCAAATCAAGCCGGCTATACTTCCGCAAAACTACGCACTCGGCACGCCCATGTCCGATCGCCTGAACATCCTCGTGGTTGACGACGACCTCGCCATTTGCGATTTGCTGGAAACCTATCTTGGCGAATCCGGCTATATCGTGCGCACTGCACATGATGCCGACATGGCACGTGCAATCATCAGCGATGCCTGTCCCGATGCAGCACTCATCGACGTCGGGCTGCCGGGAGAGGATGGGCTCGCCCTGGCCCGCCACCTGCGAGAACATCATGACATCGCCATCGTCATGATCTCGGGTGCCGGCGAGACCATCGACCGCATCATCGGTCTGGAGATCGGTGCGGACGATTACATCGCCAAACCCTTCGACCCCCGTGAATTGCGTGCAAGGCTCAAGAGCGTCTTGCGCCGCTATGCACGGGTACCCGTTGCCGGCACAGCAGCTGTGGCAGACACGCAACGCCGTATTGCATTCGGAACCTGCGAGGTCGATCTCGACCGCCGCATGCTGCTCGACCGGGATGGCAACGAAATTCCAATCACACGAGCGGAATTCGAGTTGCTACGGGTTTTTGCCGAACGGCCGAATCGCCCGCTTTCCCGCGATCAGCTCTTTTCACTTGCGCAGAATCGCGACTGGGACCCGCTCGATCGCAGCATCGATATCCGCGTCGCGCGCTTGCGCAAGAAAATCGAGGAAGACGCCGATCATCCCCGCGTGATTCGAACCGTTCGCGGGATCGGTTACATGTTCGTGCCTTCCCCCCCCTGAACGTTGCACGATTGTTTCGATTGTTGCTGGCCTGTAATCGCACGTGCTGCGCGTTCTGCCGGATGCTAGCCTTGAACCTGTGAAGCGCGAATCCAACATGCCATGCCGGATGAAACCCACGCCCACCGGAATGATACCGACACCCTCCTGATCCAGCTTGCACTGGGCCTTGCCGGATCGAGCGGCCAGGCCCTGTTTGCCTCGATCGTTCAATATCTTGCCGCCACGCTGGAAGTCGACCTCGCTTTCGTGGGGCGCACGCTGCCCGACAGCTCGGGGCACATGCAGACCCTCGCCGTCAGCCTCGACGGACGAATCTCCGACAATCTCGAATACGCAATCGAGGAAACGCCTTGCCGGGAAGTGCTCGGCCGCGGGTTTCATTTCGTCCGGCATGGCGTCGCCGAGGCGTATCCCGGAGACAACATGCTCAACCAGCTGGCGCTTTCGGGTTACGCAGGCTGCCCGCTCAATGCCTCGAACGGCAGGCCGCTGGGCGTGATCGCCGTGCTGCACAGGCAAGCCCTGCCCGACCGGGAGCGCGTCGAAACCATCCTCAACATTTTCGCTTCGCGCGCGGCCTCGGAACTCGAACGGCTGGAGGCGGACGAGGCGCGCAAACGTTCCGACATCAGCTATCGGGCCATTTTCGAGGCGTCGGAGGATTGCATCTTCGTCCATGATTTCAATACCGGCGCCATAGTCGATGTCAATCCGGCGGCATGCAGGGCCTATGGCTACAGCCGCGAGGAATTCATGACCCTCACGCCCGGCGACCTCGGCTCCGGCGAGCCGCCCTACACGCTGGAGGGCGCCGCGGCGTGGATCGAGACCGCCCGCAAGGGAATGCCCGTTCGGGTCGAATGGCATCGACGCAACAAGGATGGCAGCCTGCACTGGGACGAAGTCGTGCTCAAGCGGGCGATCATCGGCGGGGTCGAGCGCATCCTGGCCTTCACGCGTGAAATCACGGACCGCAAGCTGCGCGAGGACGCGCTCGTCAAGAGCGAGGACCGCATGCGCGCAGTGGTCGAGGCGGCGCTCGATTGCATCATCGGCATGGATGCCGATGGGCATATCGTCGAATTCAATCCTGCCGCGGAAAGCTGCTTCGGATACCGGCGCAGCGACGTGCTGGGAAAGTCGCTCGCGGATGTAGTCATCCCCGAGCGGTACCGGGCTGCGCATCAGGCGGGGCTCGCGCACCATCTGGCCACAGGGCAAGGGCCGTTTCTTGGCCGCAGGGTGAATGTCGCCGCAAGGCGCGCCAACGGCGAGGAGTTTCCCGCCGAACTGGCCATCGACGTTGCACGCGGTCCGAACGGCCCGATCTACATCGGCTACCTGCGAGACATCAGCCTGCATGTGCGCGCGGAAGCGGAGCGCCAGCGCCTCGAGACCCAGTTGCGCCAGACGCAGAAGATGGAAGCCATCGGCCAGCTTGCCGGCGGCATCGCCCACGATTTCAACAACATCCTGACCAGCATCCTGGGCTACGTAGTGCTGGTCTTGGACAAACTGGAAGCGCGCGGCGACTCCAAGCTGGCAGGCTACCTCAGCAACGCCCATCAATCCGGGCTGCGCGCCCGTGACCTGATCCGGCAGTTGCTGACCTTCAGCCGTGGCCAGCGCGGTACGCCACGACCGCTCGACCTCTCCACGCATGTCCAAGAGGCCATACGCCTGCTCGGCGCAAGCCTGCCTTCCAGCATGACGCTTGGCGTGTCGTTCGCGCCGGACACGCGCCGTGTCATGCTCGATCCGGTGCAGATCGAGCAGATCCTGATGAATCTCTGCATCAACGCACGCGACGCCATGCAAGGGCGTGGTCGCCTCGAGATTGCGGTATCCGGGCACGAACACCTCGACCGTGTCTCCTGTGCCTCCTGTCGCCAAACCGTTTCCGGCAGATTCGTCGAGCTGTCGGTACGCGACGACGGGCCCGGCATCACACCCGGGGTCATGGAGCGCATGTTCGAACCCTTCTTCAGCACCAAGGAAGCTGGCAAGGGCAGCGGCATGGGGCTGGCAATGGTGCACGGCATCGTGCACGAACATGGGGGGCACATCCTGGTCGAGCAGATGCCTGACGGCGGAGCGAACTTCAGAATCCTGCTTCCTTCGCTCGATGAATCAGTCCAGGAATACGCTGCCGGGCACGACACGCGCCCGGCAGCCCCGATGCAAGCCGGCAGCGATCTGTCCGGCCGCATCCTCATCGTTGACGATGAGGATGCGGTCGGACAGTTCATGCGCGATCTGCTGACCGAATGGGGCATGCGCGTCACCCTGTTCAACAGCGCCCTGGCGGCGCGCGATCAATTTGCACGCGCACCCCATGCTTTCGATCTGGCCGTACTCGATCAGACCATGCCAGGACTGACGGGCCTGGAACTCGCCCAGGACATGCTGCTCCTGCGCCCCGATCTTCCCATCGTGCTCTATACCGGCTACCGCGAATCGCTCTCCGACGAGGAGATCGAGGCGATCGGCATACGTGCCCTCATCCGCAAACCCATCGACACGGCTGCACTGCGGGCGCTGTTTGAAGGCTTGCTGCCGGCTACCTGATCCCGCCACTGGCGGCGGAAATCCCTGCGCGCGCCCTGCCGACCTGCTGTGTCCGGCTACAAACCGGTAACGCGGTGCTGCGCAATCACAAACGTCACGGCTACATACCCTGCGTAGATTGCCATACAAGGGCGACACCCTGTCGCCCTTGACTTGCAACCTCACCAGGAGATGTGACATGAAGAACTATGTAATCCTGCGCCGCGATGGCTGGAAAACCATGGGCGACCTCGAACAGGCAGCGGCGCGCTCGCGCAAGGTCGGAGACGACCAGATGGCATCGGATATCCGCTGGATCCGCAGCTACGTTCTCGACGAGACGAACGGCAGCAAGGGTACGGTATGTATCTATCAGGCGGCCAGCGAGGAGGCGATCCGGGAACATGCACGGCGCGCCGACCTGCCGGTCGATGAGGTCATACCGCTCGACGGCTTTGTAGTGGTTCGTCCTGACCCGCAGCCCTGAGCGCATCGCGCGCTCGCATGCCGCTTTCCCATGCAGCTTTGACGGGGAGGCGGCATTACCTCGGCCGGCCATGCCGAGTCGAGTATCCGGCCCGCTCCGGACTCTACGGCGAAGAATACTGCCGCCCCGCTTTTTCCCAGCCGGCGGACCGCCCGCGAATCCTCAACCAGGCGCGCTTTCCTCCTGACTGATCAAGCACTTGGTCTGGACACGGTCGAATGGCCCGACTGGTACCTTCGATCTGCATCAGCCCGATCACAGACCAGCCGGACCCTATCCGGAAATCACAGGACCGGATTCCGCTGCTCTGTGTGGCCGGTCTTTGCGCGCCAGCTGCAGCGGTACGAACCATCTCCCAGCTACAAACCGTTTACAAGGCACTGCGTAATCACCAACGGCGCGGCTACATCCGATGCGTAGATTGCATAGCCAGGACGACGCATCTGTCGTCCTCGACCCGCAACCCAACTTAAGGAGCATCGCCATGAACACCCAAGCCAATGTCGTCATCCACATCCCGCCCGTACAGGACCCGGTCGACCTCGCATTCCTGCACAACATGCTGGTACAGATCGAGGGCGTGACCGGACTGCCGTTCAGCGCACGGGCCAATCTGGTTCGCGTCAACTACGACCCCCAGTTGACGCGCGGGCAGGACATTCTCGACAAGGTCCGCCGTTTCGGCCTCGAAGCCCGGCTGATTGGTATGTAAATCACTACACACTCCAGGAGACCACCATGCAAACCTCACTCTCGCACACCGACGTCACGCGCTATGCAAAGTGTATCGAAGCCTCCAAGCGCATTCGTTGGGATATCGACCGCGACGTGATTCGCGACCGCGACTTCGACTATACGAAGCCCTTTCTTCCTGAAGGCCTGTCTCATGCAAATCAGCTCGACTTTCTCGGCACCGACGAGAAACGTCTGTTCTCCCAGGTTCAGGGGCGTTCCTACGCCAATATTTTCGGACTGGTCGAACGTTTCATCGGTGCCAAGGTACTCGATGTCAGCCGTGATCACTGGCTCGGCGACCAGACCGCACTCGAAGCACTGGTCCGCTTCTCGGATGAGGAGCTCAAGCACCAGGAAATGTTCCGCCGGCTAGACCGCATGATGGAGCGCGGCATGGCGCCCGGCTACACCTTCGTTGCGGAGCCGAATGCCGTGGCCGTGGCCGTGCTGGGAAAATCGACCTGGGCCGTGCTCGGGCTGACCTGCCACATCGAGTTGTTCACCCAGTTGCACTACCGTTCCAGCATCGAACCGGAAACCCATATCGATCCCTTGTGGAAAGACGTTTTCCTGTATCACTGGCGCGAGGAATCGCAGCACGCCATCCTGGATGAGCTGGAGTGGAAGCGCGAAGACGCACGCCTGTCAGAGGCCGAACGCGACCGCGCAGTCGACGATCTGATCGCACTGGTGGGGGCGGTGGACGGCATCTTGCAGGCGCAGGCCAAATCCGACAGCCATTACTTCATCGGCCTCTGCAGGCGCCCCTTCAGTGCTGCACAGGTGAAATCGATTCAGGATACTGTGCTCAAGGCCTACCGCTGGCAATACATCCTGTCCGGCGTGAACGATGTGCGCTTCGCGAGCATCATCGGTTCGATGGTCAACGAAGCTCAGGCGCGCCGCATCGCCGAAGCCCTGGAACCCCTCGTCAACTGATCCCGTATCGAAAGGAGACTCCCATGGCCAGTCATTGCCCTGCCGGTTTCGATACCGGCTCCCTGCGTGCCAAGGTACGCGCCACCTACGAAGCGGTCGCCCAAGACCCCGAGGGCGACTTCCATTTCCATCGCGGCCCCCGCTATGCGGCGCGGCATCTAGGCTACGATCCAGACGAACTCGCAGCCCTGCCGGATATCGCCACCGGGCGCTTTGCCGGGGTCGGCAATCCGCTCGACATGACGCGCGACCCGGCCATAGGTCCCCTGTGCCCCGGTCAGACCGTGCTCGACCATGCCTGCGGTGCCGGCACCGACCTTCTGCTCGCGGCCCGGCGGATCGCCCCCGGCGGACGTGCGATCGGCATCGACATGACCCCCGGCATGCGCAGCGTGGCCCGTGCTGCCGCGGAAGCGGCCGGCCTGGAGACGATCGTGGACATCCGCGAGGGTTTCTTCGAGCAGCTGCCGGTCGACGATGCCAGCGTCGATGCCGTCCTGTCGAACGGCGTCGTCAATCTGTCGCCCGACAAACTGCAGGTGTTCCGCGAAATCCACCGTGTGCTCAAGCCCGGGGGCCGACTGCTGCTCGCGGACGTGATCGTGCAACGCGAGCTCACGCTCGATGCGCGCGCCAATCCCGAATTGTGGGCTGCATGTATCGGCGGCGCGCTGGTCGAGACCGAGTTGTACGAACTGGCCGCCGCCGCGGGCCTGACAGGCGGGCGCATCGTCAAGCGCTTCAACTGCTTTCAGGGCACGCGTGCTGAAATCAAGGTCGCGAAAGACCTGTTTGTCCACGCCGTCAATTTCTTCGCATACAAGGAGAAATGACCATGTTCATGAAGAAACCCCTTGCCTGGTGGTACTGGCTTGGCGCTGACGTACTGCTCGTGTATGGCCTTTCAGGCGGCACCTCGGGTTTTGCGCCCGTCATCGTGCTGTGCAGCGTGCAGGCCCTGCATTTCCTCGCGCGCGAACGCAGCCTGGCCGCCTTTCCGGTTCAGGTTCGCATGAGTTATCTGGGTTTGCTCCTGTTCGGCTTGTGGGATTACGGCGGATTCATCTACTGGATACAGCTTGCCGGCACGACAGCAATGGTTCTGGTCGACTACTGCCCGCTGGCACGCTTTCTCTCGCTCATGCCATGGAACCGCCAGCATCCCCTGAGTTGGAGGCTCGTCGTGCGCACATTCTTCAGTCGCCCCGTACGCGGCAACATCCTGCAGGGTCTGCCAGCGGACTGAGTGGGTTCAGGCCGTGGCGGCCTCGCGTGCGATGCGCTCGATGGTCGCCACGAAGCCTGGGTCTTCGCCATGCAGCAGGGCCGGCAAGGCATCGCGGAAATCCGCACGCTGACACCACTCGTGCATGTAGTCGGCCCAGGACTGCCACAGGCGCGCCTGCTGGCGGCTCATGTCGTCCTCGTACACCAGCACGTAGGCGCGTTCGAACAGGGCGACGAGGATGGCGAACAGTGCGCGCTTGCGCTCGCGCTGTTCCTCGTTGAGCGGCCCTTTCTCGTCCGGCGACAGCAGATGCAGGTCGGCGTTGTCGATGACCAGGCGCATGAAATCGGCGTACTCATCCGACAGCCGCAGGAAGAGCTCCTCCTCCTCGTTCTGGCGCTCGCGCCGCTGGTCCAGCAGATAGACCGCGATCGCGAACGGCAGACCGACGATGGTCACCACGTAGCTTGCCGCTTCCAGCCATTCCATGCCCGTCATCATGCCCCTCCCGCAAAGCCGTTCTGCCTCCATGCCTCGAACAGCGTCACGCTGACGGCGTTCGACAGGTTCATGCTGCGCGATCCCGGACGCATCGGCAAGCGCAGACGGCAATCGGCATCGAAGGTTTCGAGGATTTCGGGGGGCAGGCCGCGCGATTCCGGCCCGAACACGAAAACGTCGCCGGGCGCATACGCCACCGTGCCGAACAGCCGGCTGGCCCGCGTCGTCAGCGCGAACCAGCGCCGATCCGGCAGGGCGGCGCGCACCGCAGCCCAGTCCGCATGGACGCTCACGCAGGCCATGTCGTGGTAATCCAGCCCAGCGCGCGCCACCTGCCTGTCCGACAGGTCGAAGCCGAGCGGCTCGACCAGATGCAGACGGAACCCGCTGTTCGCCGACAGGCGGATGAGGTTGCCGGTATTGGGCGGGATCTCGGGCTGGTATAGAACGATATCGAACATGGAAAGCGCACTACAATGCTGTGACTCGAAGAAGACGCATTGTATGGTTCCCTACCTCACCACCGCACTCACCGGCCCGCTGCTCGAACTGGAAAAACGCCTGCTCGACGCCCAGCCGACCATCGAACACTGGTTCCGCCAGCAATGGAAGGAGCAGGCCGCGCCCTTCTACACCTCGGTCGACATCCGCAACGCCGGCTTCAAGCTGGCGCCGGTGGACACCAACCTGTTTCCCGGCGGTTTCAACAACCTGAATCCGGCCTTCATGTCGCTGTCCATCCATGCGGCCATGGGCGCGGTGGAAAAAATCTGCCCGGATGCGCAACGCCTGCTGCTGATCCCCGAGAACCACACGCGCAACACCTTCTACCTGCAGAACGTGGCCGTACTCGCCCACATCCTGCGCCAGACCGGTCTCATCGTGCGCATCGGCACGCTGATCCCGGAGATCATCCAGCCCACCACGCTGGAACTGCCGGCCGGCGGCCGTCTCACCCTGGAGCCGCTGGTGCGCCGGGGCGACCGCATCGGCCTCGCCGACTTCGATCCCTGCGCGGTGCTGCTCAACAACGACCTCTCGGCCGGCGTACCCGACATCCTCAGGAACATCGAGCAGAACATCATGCCGCCGCTGCACGCGGGCTGGGCCACGCGCCGCAAGTCGCGCCACTTCGCCGCCTACCGCGACCTCGCCATCGAATTCGCACGCCTCGTGAACATCGATCCCTGGCTGATCGACCCGTTTTTCGACCAGTGCGGCAGGATCGACTTCCATGCCCGCCAGGGGGAGGACTGCCTTGCCGACAAGGTTGAGCATCTGCTCGCCCGCATCCAGGCCAAGTACGACGAATACGGCATCGACCAGCCGCCCTTCGTCATCGTCAAGGCCGATGCCGGCACCTACGGCATGGGCATCATGACGGTGAAATCGCCTGACGACGTGCGCGAGCTCAACCGCAAGCAGCGCAACAAGATGGCGGTGGGCAAGGAAGGCATCGAGATCAGCGAGGTGCTGATCCAGGAAGGCGTCTACACCTTCGAAAGCATCAACGAGGCGGTCGCCGAACCGGTGGTCTACATGCTCGACAACTTCGTCGTCGGCGGCTTCTACCGCGTGCATACCGGGCGCGGCGCCGACGAGAACCTCAACAGTCCCGGCATGCACTTCGTGCCGCTCGCTTTCGACACCACCTGCTTCACGCCCGACCGCGGCGCCAACCCCGACGCCGCACCCAACCGCTTCTACGCCTACGGCGTGATCGCGCGCCTGGCCATGCTGGCGGCCAGCATCGAGCTCGACGAGGCATTGAACCTGGAAACCGCGGCCACCGCATGAAACTGCTGTTCGTCGTCGATCCGCTGGCCAGCCTCAAGCCGAAGAAGGACTCCAGCATTGCCATGATGCGCGCCGCGCACGCGCGCGGCCACGCCGTCCACACCTGCGAAGCGTCTCATCTCTACATCCGCAACGGCCTGGCCTGCGCCGACTGCGAAGCGCTCGACGTCTTGCCGGACGAAGCCTGGTTTCAGGTTCGCGGCAAGCGCGAGTGGACGCTGGCCGATTTCGACGCCGTCGTCATGCGCGCCGACCCGCCCGTGGACATCGACTATCTGCTCGCCACACACCTGCTCGGCGTCGCCGAGGCCAACGGCGCGCGCGTGCTGAATGCCCCTTCCGCACTGCGCGATTTCAACGAGAAACTGGCGATCCTGAACTTTCCACAGTTCATCGCCCCTACCCTCGTCGCCGCACAGGCCGTCGAGATCGAGGCCTTCCTGCTCGAACACCGCGACATCATCGTCAAGCCGCTCACCGAGATGGGCGGTGCCGGCGTGTTCCGTCTCGCGTTCACCGACCCCAACCGCAACGCCATCATCGAAACCCTCACGCATCGCGGCCGGCGGCCCATCATGGCGCAGCGTTACCTGCCGGAAATCAGCGAGGGCGACAAACGCATCCTGCTGATCGACGGCGAGGTTATCCCCTTTGCGCTCGCGCGCATTCCCCAGCCGGGCGAAACGCGCGGCAACCTCGCCGCCGGCGGCACCGCGCGCGCGCAGCCGCTGTCGGAACGCGACCGTGAAATCGCCGAAGCCGTCGCCCCCTGGGCACGCGCGCAGGGCATCTTCCTCGCCGGTCTCGACGTGATCGGCGACTGCCTCACCGAAATCAACGTCACCAGCCCCACCGGTTTCCAGGAAATCGCCGCCCAGGCCGGTGTCGACGTCGCGGCGCGCTTCATCGAGGCGCTGGAACGCAGTTGATCCGCATCATCGTCGCCCTCGTCTGCGCGCTCATCCTCTCCGGATGCACGCGCGAACCCGGGGTCGTGAAGCAGCAGGCCTACGTCTTCGGCACCCTGGTCGAAGTGAGCGTTGCCGATGCGCCCGACGCGCAGGCCCAGCCTGCCATCGCCGCCGTCCTCGCCCGCTTCGATCAACTGCACCGCCAGCTGCACGCCTGGCAGCCGAGCGAACTGTCCACGCTGAACGCGGCCCTGGCGCGAAGCGGACGCACGACCGTAACGCCCGAACTCGCGGCCATGCTGAAAGACGCGCAGGCGCTGTCCGCGCAATCGGATACCCTGTTCAATCCGGCCATTGGCGGTCTCATCGCACTGTGGGGCTTCCACGCCGACACGCCGCAGGCGCGCGTGCCCGACGCCAGCGCCATCGCCGAGCAGGTACGCAGGCAGCCGCGCATGGCCGATCTCGTCATCGACGGCAGCACGGTGTCGAGCGCGAATCCGGCGGTACAGCTCGACCTTGGCGGCTACGCCAAGGGGCGCGCGCTGGACGAGGCCGCGGCGATCCTCAAGGAGCACGGCATCGCCAACGCCCTGGTCAACATCGGCGGCAACGTCATCGCCCTGGGCCGCCACGGCGACCGGCCGTGGCGCGTGGGCATCCAGCACCCGCGCCAGCCCGGTACCCTGGCGACGCTGGATCTCGCCGACGGCGAGGCCATCGGCACCTCGGGCGACTACCAGCGCTTCTTCGAGGCGGGCGGCAGGCGCTACAGCCATCTCATCGACCCGCGCACGGGCTACCCGGCCACCGGCATGCAGTCGGTGACAATCCTGGTCGCCGGCGCGCATGCCGGCACGCGTTCGGATGCGCTGTCCAAGCCGCTCTTCATCTGCGGCCCGGCCGGCCTGGCCGACACGGCCCGGCAGCTCGGCGTTTACGACTGGCTGGCGGTGGATGCCGCCGGACGGCGCATCGTTTCGCCCGCCATGCAGGCGCGGCTTCGTTAACCGGTCTGGGCGCGCGCAGCGCATCGTTCGCCCCCTCCCCCGCAAGCGGGGGAGGGTTGGGGAGAGGGAAGTGCGCGGTCTTGCGCGTTAAAATGCCGCTTTCAACCTGAAATTCACGCCATGATCGGCATCCTCATCGTCGCCCACGGATCGCTCGCCGACAGTCTCATCGAGTGCGCGGTCCACGTTCTCGGCACGCGCCCGCCGGCGCTCGCCACGCTCGATTTCACCGGTCACGCCGACCCGGACGAGCGGCAAAAAGTCCTGCAGGCCCGGCTCGACGAACTGACCGCGTTCAACGACAAGCCCGGCGACGGCATCCTGGTACTGACCGACATGTACGGCGCCACGCCCAGCAACACGCTGTGCCGCATGCTCGAACCCGCGCACATCGAGGGCGTATCCGGCGCCAACCTGCCGATGCTGCTCAAGGCGCTGAACTACCGCGAATCGCTCACCCTGCCGCAGCTCGTCGAACGCATCGTCGAAGGCGGGCGCAACAGCATCAACCACATTTCAGAGAGCATGTGCCATGCAGCAACGGGACGTTGAAATCGTCAACAAGCTCGGGCTGCACGCCCGTCCGTCGGCCAAGCTCACGCAACTGGCCTCCAAGTTCGCGAGCAGCGTCCACATGTCCAAGAACGGCCGCCGCATCAACGCCAAGAGCATCATGGGCGTGATGATGCTGGCTGCCGCCAGGGGCAGCACCATCACCATCGAAACCGAAGGCGAGGATGAAGTCGCCGCCCTGGAAGCGGTGGCCGGACTGATCGAAAGCGGCTTCGGCGAGGAACTGGCATGAGCTTCAGCCTGCACGGCATCGGCGTCTCTGGCGGCATCGCCATCGGCTACGCGCACCTCGCGTCGAACGCGCGCGTCGAGGTGCCGCAGTACATGCTCGACAGGAAGTACATCAAGGACGAACTGGCGCGTTTCGACGAGGCCATCCTCGCCACCCGCTCCGAACTCGAAACCCTGCGCGACCACATCCCGTCCCACGCGCCCGCGGAGCTGTCGGCCTTCCTCGACATGCACCTGATGTTCCTCGGTGACTCGATGATCGCCGAGGAACCCAAGCGCCTCATCCGCGAAACGCAATGCAACGCCGAATGGGCGCTGGCGCAGCAGATGGAGGCGCTGGTCGCGCGCTTCGAGGAAATCGACGACCCCTACCTCAGGAGCCGCCAGGAAGACGTGGTGCAGGTGGTGCAGCGCGTGCTCAAGGCGCTGATGGGCCACCCCAGCCACCTGCCGCTCGACGTCGACTTCGACAGCGAGCGCATCCTCGTCGCGCACGAGCTGACGCCGGCCGACATGGTGATCTTCAAGAACGTGCACTTCGCCGCCTTCGTTACCGACCTCGGCGGTGCCACCTCGCACACCGCAATCCTTGCGCGCAGCATGGCGATGCCGTCGGTGATGGCCCTGCACAATGCGCGCGGCCTGATCCGCGACCACGACCTCTTGATCGTGGACGGCCGCGACGGCGTGGTCATCGTCAATCCGGACGAGGCCGTGCTCGCCGAATACCGGCTGCGGCAGAACCAGTGGCGCATCGACACCGACAAGCTCAAGCGTCTCAAGAGCGGCAAGTCCGCCACGCTCGATGGAACCCCCGTGGAACTGATGGCAAACATCGAACTGCTCGACGACGTGGATGCCGTGAAGGCCGCGGGCGCGCACGGCATCGGTCTCTTCCGCAGCGAATTCCTGTTCCTCAACCGCGACGACCTGCCGAGCGAGGAAGAGCAGTACCAGTCCTACAGGGCCGTGGCCGAGGCGCTCGACGGCAAGCCCGTCACCATCCGCACGCTCGACCTCGGCGCCGACAAACAGGCGCCCTGGGGTCACACCGTCGCCGACAACCCTGCGCTCGGCTTGCGCGCCATCCGCCTCTGTCTCGTCGAACCCGGCCTGTTCCACACCCAGCTGCGCGCCATCCTCCGTGCCTCGGCCCACGGCCGCGTGCGCATCCTCGTGCCCATGCTCGCCCACTTCGTCGAACTGCGGCAGACCCTCCAGCGCATCGACGAAGCCAAGGAATCCCTGCGTCGCGACGGCCTCAAGTTCGACGACGGCATCCCCGTCGGCGGCATGATCGAAGTCCCCGCCGCCGCGCTCTCGGCGACCTTCTTTGCCGAGCAGCTCGACTTCCTCTCCATCGGCACCAACGACCTCATCCAGTACACGCTCGCCATCGACCGTGCCGACGACAGCGTGGCGCATCTCTACGACCCGCTGCACCCCGCGGTGCTCGCCCTCATCCATCAGACCATCCGCGCCGGCGCCAAGGCCGGCAAACCGGTATCGGTGTGCGGCGAAATGGCCGGCGATCCGCTGCTCACGCGTCTGCTGCTGGGGCTAGGCCTGCGCTCGTTTTCCATGCACCCGGCGAGTCTGCTGCAGGTGAAGCAGCAGGTGCTGAAGTCGCATCTGGAGGAAGTCACGCCGGTGGCGCAGAAACTGCTGAAGAACACCGACCCGGAGAAGACGGCGACGCTGCTGGGTCGGCTGAACGGCTAGTCCAACCCCATCGCATCTGGCGGACGACTCAGGCCGTCAGTGCCGCCGCGATCTTCGCCAGTTCCGCCTTGTCCTGCCGCAGGGTGCCGATGTCTTCCTTGATCTGGGTCATACGGCCGTGCAGGGTGCCCATGTTTTCCATGATGCGCTGCAGGCTGCCGAGGCGGCCGTCGAGGTATTGCTTGTGCTCGCGGATGCGGGTCATGACGGGGTCGAGCGCGATGCGCAGCCAGCGTTCGGCGTCGATGCGCGCGAGCTCGAAGGCCTTTTTCGCTTCCTCGACCAGGCCGGCGTAGAAGCGGCGGATCATGAAACGCTTCTCCAGCACGAGGTTGGCGGGGTCGCGGCAGAAATCCTCGGTCTCCTGCGCCAGCGCCTGCAGGCGGTTGCGGTAGGCCGACAGGTCGAGCCGCGGCACCTGCATTTTGGGCAGGTTGTGCAGGCGGTGGAAGCGCAGGTAGGCCTGGTCCAGCGCGTCGAGCATGTTGTCAGCAAGCTTGCTGGCCTGCAGCAGGCGTTCGCTCATCCGGTCCGAAAGCTGGCGGATGCCCTGGGTCAGTCCGCGCGTGGTCCAGCTGCCTTCCATGGACTCGCGCGCCTCGCCGAGTATGCCCTGCAGGGTGTCTTCCGACAGGTGACCAAGCAGGTGGTCGCCCTGCGCCTGCATGGTCTTGCGCGTCAGGCGGAACTGCTCGGCAGTGGCGTCGTAGGCGTCCTTTTCCTTCTGCAGCGCGGCGCGGGTCTGCGCGATGAGGTCGCGGTTCTTGCCGGACAGCTGGGTGAGCTGGACGAGTTCCTCGCTGCTGCGCTTGATGCGCGCGGCCAGGTCGGCGTTGCTTTCTTCGAGCATGACGCTGATCTCGCGCGCGACGGCGTTGTGCAGCATGTCGCGCCGCGCGGGGATGACCTGGTGCGCGAGAAGGTATTCCAGCGACTCAATGCCGGAGCGCACCAGCAGGGCGGCATCATTGCGGATCTTGGCGGCCAGCGCCTTCTGCGCCGATACGGTGAAGACGCGGCTGCGCGGCAGCTTGAGCACGCGCGCGGTTTCCTCGGCCTGGCGCTCGATGCTGGCCTGCACCTCGGCGTCGGTCTTGAGGTCGTCCCACTGCATGTCGATCTTGTTGAGGACCGCGACGTGGTAATTCGAGTGGCGGTGGACGTGTTTCTGCCAGATCTCCAGATCGGAGCGCGTCACCCCGGTGTCGGTGGCGAGCAGGTAGATCACCGCATGGGCGTTGGGAATCACCGACAGGGTCAGTTCGGGTTCGGCGCCCAGCGCGTTGAGTCCGGGGGTATCGAGCACGGTGAGGCCGGCCTGCAGCAGCGGGTGCGGGTAGTTGACCACGGCGTAGCGCCAGGTTGGCACGTCCACGGTGCCGTCGGGCCGCAGCTCGTGGCGCATGGTCTCGTCCTCGCCGTTCCACAGACCGAGTTCGATGGCTTCCACCGCCGGCATGGGGCGGGTTTCGGTGAGTTTCTTCAGGCTTTCGGCAAGCTGGCGCGGGTCCTTCGGGTCGAGTGCGATGCGCACCCATTCGATGGGCATGTGCTTCAGGCGCGCCAGCGTTTCGCCGCGCGCGCGCGTCTCGATGGGCAGGAGCGCGAGGCTGGGGCTTTCGTCTGCATTCCAGCCGAGTTCGGTGGGGCACATGGTGGTGCGGCCGGCGTCGGACGGCAGCAGGCGCTGGCCGTGGTCGGCAAAGAACAGCGCATTGATGAGTTCGGTCTTGCCGCGCGAAAACTCGGCGACGAAGGCAACCACCAGCTTGTCGTGACGCAGGCTGGCGGCGGTATCGGTCAGACGCAGCGTGCGTTCGGCGTCGATGCCGTGCTGGCGGTCCAGCCAGTTGGCGTAATCGGTAATGGCCGCTGCCAGCCGCAGTCGGCGTTCGCTGAAACCGGCGACTTCCTGCTCAAGATGCACACTCATGAATTTACTGTTGTTTTTCAATATCGAGCCAAGGGCGCTCCACCCCGCGCACCGCCACGGTCTTTTGCCGCGAGGTTTCACCGCGCACCAGGGTCACCGAGGCCTTCGGCACCCCCAGGCTGTCGGCCAGCCAGGCGAGCAAATGCGCATTTGCCTTGTTATCGACCGGGGGCGCGGCAATCTTGAGTTTCAGGCGACCGCCATGCTCGCCGACGGCCTGGGTGGTTTTGGCCCCCGGCTGGACGTGCAGGTCGAGCAGCCAGGCGTCGCCGTCGCGGCGCGCCCAGGCAGGGGCCTGCTCACGCTCAGAGGCTGCCAAGCAGGGCGCGCTCCAGGGCCATCACCGGCACCATCAGCACCAGCTGGCACAGGATGAAGAGCACGATGGGCGAGAGATCGACGTTGGCGATCAGCGGGACGAAGCGGCGGATGGGCCGCAGGAAGGGCTCGGACAGGGCCTGCACCACCGGCATCAGCGGTGTGTGCGGGTTGACCCACGACAGCACCGCGCTCACCAGGGTGATGCCGATGATCAGATAGACCGCCAGCGTGAAGAGCCGTACCAGGGCCAGTCCCAGCATCACCGGCCACACCTGCCCGCCGGCCAGGGCGAAGGGGAAGCCGTCGAGCCAGTAACCGGACACGACGACCAGCAGTTCGACCAGGAAGGCCAGCAGCAGGCAGGCCCAGTCCAGCCCGAACAGGCCGGGTACGACCTTGCGCAGCGGCTTCACGGCAAAATCGGTGAGCGCGACGACGAACTGCGCGAAGGGATTGCGGAAGGGCACGCGGAAGAGCTGCATCATGAAGCGTAGCAGCACCGCGATGACGAACAGGTTGCCGATCGTCTGGATGAGGAAATGCAGGGCGCTGCCGATCATGCCAACCGCCCCAGCTCATCGCCGAGCTCGGCGCCGCGCCGGCTGGCAGCGTCCACCGCAGTGGCGAAGGCGGCCTTCACGCCGGCCGTGTCAAGCGCGGCAATGCCACGCTCGGTGGTGCCGCCCCTGGAGGTGACGCGCTGGCGCAGCAGCGCCGGTTCCTCGCCCGATTCGAGCGCGAGCTTCGCCGCGCCGAAGAAGGTCTGCAGCGCGAGCTGGCGCGCGGTCTGCGGCGCCAGGCCCTGCGCCACGGCGGCAGCCTCCAGCGATTCGATGCAGTAGAACACGTAGGCCGGGCCGCTGCCCGATACCGCGGTCACCGCGTCGAGCTGGGTTTCGTCGTCCACCCACACCACGCCGCCGACGGCGCGCAGCACCGTCTCGGCATCCGAACGCGCGTCGGCGCCCAGCGCCGGTGCGGCGTAGAGACCGGAAATGCCCGCGCGCACCAGCGCCGGTGTGTTCGGCATGGCGCGCACGATGCGCGCGTGCCCGCCCAGCCAGCGCGCCAGGTCGGCCACCCGCACCCCGGCGGCGATGGACAGCACCAGCTGGCCGGCCAGGCGCGTCGACAGCGCCGCCGCCACCTCGGGCAGGGACTGCGGTTTCACCGCCAGCACGACCAACCCGTGCAACCGGGCCTGTGCCAGATCGGCATGGGTCACGACGCCGAGGCGGGCGGCCAGACTGGCGCGTGCGTCGGCGTTGATTTCCACCACCTCGATGCCGGTGGGGTCGGCACCGCTGGCGATCAGGCCGCCGATGATGGCCGCGGCCATGTTGCCGCCGCCGATGAAGCTCGCTTTATGCATATTGAAGTGTCCTCGATCCAAATAAGGCAGTACCGACGCGCACGATGGTCGCGCCTTCCAGTATGGCGGCTTCGAGGTCGGCCGACATGCCCATCGACAGGGTGTCGAGCGCATGGCCGCGCGCGGCGAGATCGTCCAACAGCGTGCGTACCCGGCGGAACGCGGCCCGCTGCACGACGGGGTCGTCGCTCGGCGCGGGAATCGCCATCAGCCCGCGCAGTTTCAATCCGGGCAGGCTCGCCACGGCCGCAGCCAGCGCCGGCAGATCAGCCGGAGCCACGCCGCCCTTGCTCGCCTCCCCGCTGACGTTGACCTCGATGCAGACCTGAAGCGGCGGCAGGCCGGGCGGGCGCTGCGCCGACAGGCGTTCAGCGATCTTCAGGCGATCGACGCCGTGCACCCAGGCAAAGTTTTCCGCAACCAGTCGGGTCTTGTTGCTTTGCAGAGGGCCGATGAAATGCCACTCCAGCGGCAGGTCTGCCAGCGCCGCGCGCTTCTCCAGCGCCTCCTGCACGTAATTCTCGCCGAAGACACGCTGCCCGCAGCCGGCCATGTCGCGCACGGCGGCAGCATTGAAGGTCTTGCTGACCGCCAGCAGGCGTATGCTGGCCGGGGTGCGGCCGGCCTGCCGGGCAGCCGCCGCGATGCGCGCCTGCACTGCCCTGAGGCGGTCGCAGGCCGGGCTGTCCGGAATGACCACCGAGGGCTCAAGTTCGCGGGTTTTCAGGCCGTTATCCATTGCGATAATTATCTTCCAAAACCCTCACAGAACGAGGCACGCGTGGACATCTCCGAACTGCTGGCATTCGCCGTCAAGAACAAGGCTTCCGACCTGCATCTTTCTTCCAGCCTGCCGCCGATGATCCGGGTGAATGGTGACATCCGCCGCATCAATCTGCCGCCGATGGACCACAAGGACGTGCACCGCATGGTGTACGACATCATGAACGACAGCCAGCGCAAGGTGTACGAGGAAACGCTGGAGATCGACTTCTCCTTCGAGATTCCCTCGCTGGCGCGCTTCCGCGTCAACGCCTTCAACCAGCAGTACGGCGCCGGCGCGGTATTCCGGACGATTCCATCCAAGGTGCTCACGCTGGAAGAACTCAACTGCCCGCCGATCTTCAAGGAAATCTCCGACCAGCCGCGCGGCATCGTGCTGGTGACCGGCCCGACCGGTTCGGGCAAGTCGACCACGCTCGCGGCGATGATGGACTACATCAACGAGAACCAGTACTCGCACATCCTCACCGTCGAGGACCCGATCGAATTCGTGCATCAGTCCAAGAAGTGCCTGATCAACCAGCGCGAAGTCGGCCCGCACACGCTGTCATTCAACAACGCCCTGCGCTCCGCGCTGCGGGAAGACCCGGACGTGATCCTGGTCGGCGAACTGCGGGATCTCGAGACGATCCGCCTTGCGCTCACCGCCGCCGAAACCGGCCACCTGGTGTTCGGCACGCTGCATACCTCGTCGGCGGCCAAGACCATCGACCGCGTGGTCGACGTGTTCCCGGCGGCGGAAAAGGAAATGGTCCGCTCGATGCTGTCCGAGTCGCTGCGTGCGGTCATCTCGCAGACGCTCCTGAAGACCAAGGACGGCACCGGCCGCGTGGCCGCGCACGAAATCATGATCGGCACCCCCGCCATCCGTAACCTGATCCGCGAGAACAAGGTGGCACAGATGTATTCCGCCATCCAGACCGGCGGCAACCTCGGCATGCAGACGCTCGACCAGTGCCTGCAGGACCTGGTGAAACGCAACCTCGTCGCCGGTGCCGTGGCGCGCAACGCGGCGCAGAACAAGGACGCCTTCTTCGGCTAAATTGGCAGTTCGAAGACACGCCCGCAGAGCAGATTTTTCGAGGTGCCCTCATGAATGCTGAAAAAACCGTCCACGACCTTCTCCGCCTGATGCTGGCGAAGAACGCTTCCGACCTCTTCATCACCGCCGGCTTCCCGCCCGCGATCAAGGTCGACGGCAAGATCACCCCGGTCTCGCCGCAGAGCCTGACTCCGGCGCACACCAGCGAGCTGGCGCGTTCGATCATGAACGACCGCCAGTGGAACGACTTCGAGGCGACCAACGAATCCAACTTCGCGATCAGCCCGCCCGAGATCGGCCGCTTCCGCGTCAACGTCTTCGTGCAGCAGGGTCGCGTCGGCATCGTGATGCGTACCATCAACACCAGGATTCCCAAGCTGGAAGAGCTGAACCTGCCGCCCATCCTCAAGGACGTGGCGATGATCAAACGCGGCCTGGTGATCTTCGTCGGCGGCACCGGCACCGGCAAATCGACCTCGCTCGCCGCGATGGTGGGCTACCGCAACGAAAACGACGCCGGCCACATCATCACCGTCGAAGACCCGATCGAATACGTGCACGAGCACAAGAAGTCCATCATCACCCAGCGCGAAGTCGGCATCGACACCGACAACTGGTTCTCGGCGCTGAAGAACACCCTGCGCCAGGCGCCCGACGTCATCCTCATCGGCGAAATCCGCGACCGCGACACCATGGAATACGCCATCGCCTTCGCCGAGACCGGCCATCTGTGCCTCTCCACCCTGCACGCCAACAGCGCCAACCAGGCGCTCGACCGCATCATCAACTTCTTCCCCGAGGATAAGCGCGACCAGCTGCTGATGGACCTGTCGCTGAACCTCAAGTCCTTCATCTCGCAGCGCCTGATTCCGCGCAAGGGGCAGCCTGGTCGCGTTGCCGCCGTTGAAATCCTGCTGAATTCCCCGCTGATCTCCGACCTGATCTTCAAGGGTCATGTCCACGAGATCAAGGAGATCATGTCCAAGTCGCGCGAACTCGGCATGCAGACCTTCGACCAGGCCCTGTTCGACCTTTACGAAGCCGGCCTCATCTCCTACGAAGACGCGCTAAGGAACGCCGACAGCCTCAACGACCTGCGCCTGAAGATCAAGCTGCACGGCCAGGAAGCGAAGGGCCGGGACATGATGGCGGGGCTGGATCACCTCGATATCGTCTGAGGCCGCTTCCCGAATGCAAACGGGGCGCGTTGCGCCCCGTTTGCATTCGTACCGCCGGCCTCATTCCGGATTGATCACGACTTTTACATCCAGCCCCCGATTTCCGGGCAGGGCCTTGATCACTTCGGCAGCAGCTTTCAGTGCGGCTTCCTCGCCTCCATGCCTCACCATGAGGTGATCGTCCTCCGGCATGGGTGCCCCAAGCGACATGGGAATGATCGACGACTTGCCGCTGCCGGACGAACCGAAATCGGCAACCAGGTAATAGCTGCGGTAGACCTCGGCGCCATCGTCGAGCGTACCGGTGAGGCGAATGGAAGCGGTGATCATGGCCTTGATCTCGTGGTTCGGGAACAGGGGAGACCACGGCATGGCGCCGCGGGTTCCCTTCAGGCTGCGGACAGTGCCGACTTCGTCTTCATCGCCCCCGCGATCAGCTTGTACTGCAGGAAGCGCGTCTCGATCTGCCCGTTGAACAGCGGGATGCGCCGGCTTGCCTTCAGCCCGATCGCCTTCGGCAGCAGCGGGTCACCGGAAATGATCCATGCGTCCCAGCCGGCGAAGTTCTGCTTCAGCCAGTCGCCCAGCAGGGGATACCAGTCGGCCAGGTCGTCGGCGTCGCCGATGCGTTCGCCGTAGGGCGGGTTGGTGATGATGGTACCGACGGGGGTGGGCGGCTTGAGGTCGAGCGCGTCGGAGACCCTGAGCTCGATGGCGTCGG
>JBFMCW010000010.1:0-100536 GCA_040754275.1 Pseudomonadota bacterium | reverse complement strand
CACCGTGCATGCCGACGAGAATCCCGTCGTGGTCGATGCCTTGTCCGGCTACATGGACTTTGCCGAATACGGCAGCAGCCTGATCTGGCCCGAGCAGATTCCGGCCGAAGACTGGAAGAAGGTATTCATCGTTGACGCGCGCGACGCCGCGCAGTACGCGAAGGAACACATTCCCGGCGCGGTGAACATCGACTGGCGGCAGGCGGTGTCGCGTCGCGCGGAGTTGCCGAAGGACCGCATGGTGGTGATGTACTGCAACTCCGGCTCGCTGTCGGCGCAGGCGGTGTTTGCGCTGCGCCTGCTGGGCCACGACAACGTCAAGGTCCTGCAGGACGGCATCGAAGGCTGGAAGAAGAAAGGCGGCTTCGAGGCGCATGCGCGCGCCAGCCAGCCAGCAGGACATTAAGATTCCGGAATTCCGAGAAAGGTTCAGTGATGCGCGTGGCGCAGGTGACTGCTGCACAGGGAGCCTCCTTGAAAGACCCGCCCGGCAGGCAGTGAAGGCCTTCTTCCAGCACTCACCACATTTGTTCTGCAGATGAATCCGGCCGATTACGACGCCTGGTACGACACCCCGCGCGGGCGCTGGATCGGCGAGACCGAATACCGGCTGGCCGCGCGCCATCTCGACGGGCATCCGGGCGACAGCCTGCTCGACGTCGGCTGCGGCACCGGCTGGTTCACGCGGCGCGCGGCGGCGGCGGGTTATCGCGTCACCGGACTCGACCCCGACGCCGCATGGCTGGCATATGCGCGGGGCCGCGACACGCGCTGCCGCTGGGTGGAGGGGGACGCGCGAGCGTTGCCGTTTGCGGATGCCGCGTTCGATCATGTGCTGTCGATCGCCGCGCTCTGCTTCATCGACGACGAACGGCGCGCAGTGGCCGAATGCGTGCGCGTGGCACGGCGCCGCATCGCCATCGGATGGCTCAACCGCACGAGCCTCCTGTATTGGCAGAAGGGGCGGAGCGGTGGAAGCGGCGCCTACCGGGGCGCGCGCTGGCACACTGCAGATGAAGTGCGTGCCCTGTTCGACGGCCTGCCGGTATGCAGGCTCGCGCTGCGCTCTGCCGTATTCCTGCCGTCTGCATCGACGTTCGCGCGTGGGGCGGAACGCATCATCCCGGCAAGACTGCACTGCGGCGCGATGCTGCTGGCGACGGCGGAAAAGGCCTGAGGGAGAGATTGCCTGCTGGCCGGATAGATCGGCCACGGCTGGCGGGGCTGCGTACAGGCGCAGAAAAGGGGCCGAAGCCCCTTTTCTGCATGCCCGCGACGAGACTCAGGCGACGATGCCGTCGTAGTCGGCGATGCCCGGGTTGTTCTTGCCGATGCCGACGATCTTGGGGGTGTTGAGCTTGACGCCCTTGATGGTCTTCTTGTCGCGCAGGTAGGCCGCGACGACGTCCCACACCGGCTCGCCGGTCGCGCCTTCGCCCACCGGTGCCCAGCCGGCCACCTTGTAGACCTTGTCGGCCTCGACCGGCTGGCCTTTCAGCATCATGTTGCTGATGCGCTCGCCGATCTTCTTGGTGGGGTCGACGGTGTACTCGATGCCGCCGACGCGCACCATGTCGCCGCCCTGCTGGTAATACGGGTCTTCGTTGAACAGGTTGTCGCAGACGTCTTCCATGATGGTCTTGATGGTTTCGCCCGTCATGTTGCTCAGCGTGGTCTGCGGGTAGGTGATCGCGGTCTGGTCCATCAGGCGTTCCATGGTGATGGGGTCGCCCGGCAGCAGGGTGGTGCCCCAGCGGAAGCCCGGCGAGAAGGCGGCGTCGGCACCTTTCACTTCCATCAGCGCGTCGACGATGACCTGATCCCAGGTGCCGTTGAAGTTGCCGCGGCGGTAGAGGAAGTCGTCGGTGACGGCCAGCGTTTCGTTGAGCTTGGCCTCGTAGGGTGCGCGCACGGTCTTGATGAAGGCTTCCATGTCCTTGTCGGCCGGCAGCAGGTTGGAGAACACCGGCAGCAGGCGGTACTTGTAGCTGACGACGCGCTTGCCCTTGACCTCGAAGTCCATCACGCCGAGGAACTTGCCGTTGGAACCGGCGTTGGTGACGAGCGTGATGCCCTTGGCGTTCTTGACCTGCACCGGCTGCGGCACGCCGTCGTGGGTGTGACCGCCGAAGATGGCGTCGATGCCGGTGACGCGGCTGGCCATCTTGAGGTCGACGTCCATGCCGTTGTGCGAGATGACGACGACAGCCTGGGCGCCGTTGGCGCGGGCATCGTCCACCCATTTCTGCATGTTGTCGTCGCGGATGCCGAAGCTCCAGTCCGGCACCATCCAGCGCGGATTGGCGATCGGGGTGTAGGGGAAGGCCTGGCCGATTACGGCAACCTTGACGCCGTTCTGCTCCTTCATCACGTAGGGCTTGAAGACCTGGTCGCCAAAGTCGTTGGTGACGACGTTCTGCGCAACGAAATCGACGCTGGCGTTCTTGAAGTCCTTGTTGACGATTTCCATCACGCGCTCGGCGCCGAAGGTCGATTCCCAGTGCGGGGTCATGATGTTCACGCCGAGCTTGATGCAGGCGTCGACCATGTCCTGTGCGTTGGTCCACAGCGAAGTCGCGGAACCCTGCCAGGTGTCGCCGCCATCCAGCAGCAGGGCGCCCGGACGTTGCGCGCGCATCTTGTCGACCAGGGTCTTCAGGTGGGCGAAGCCGCCGACCTTGCCGTAGACCCGGGCGGCTTCGGTGAAGTCGAGATACGAGAAGGCATGCGCTTCTGCGCTGCCCGGCTTGATGCCGTACTTCTTCAGGAGCTGCTGGCCGACGATGTGCGGCGCCTTGCCGGTTGCGGCGCCGATTCCGAGGTTGACGTTGGGCTCGCGGAACCACACCGGCAGGAGCTGGGCGTGGCAGTCGGTGAAATGCAGGAAGGAGACGTTGCCGTGACGCGGCACGTCGTAGAAGCTGGCCGGCGCCTTGCCGGCCAGCGCGGACTTGCTGTCCAGCGCCATGCCGGAGGCGGCGGCGACAGCCAGGATTTGCAGGAATTCACGGCGGTTCATGTGCATGGGGAGCTCCTCGGATCGATGGTGATGCGGCCTCTATTGTCGGTGCGTACGGCGTTGCGGGTAAATAGTATCTCCGGTTCATGCAGGCCGGTCGAAACGGGCGCATGAAACGAAAAAGCCCGGTTGCCCGGGCTCTTTCTGGACGGTGTGCCGCTTACTTGCGGAACACCGAGGCTTTCATCGGCAGGCCGTTGGACAGCGAGGAGTGGAAGTACTCCAGGTTGTTCATGGTGACGCTGTCGATGGCCGGGGGCACCGCGCGCACCTGCTTGAAGCAGCCACTGTAGCGGTTCTGCAGGGTGACGAGGTTGTCGCCGCCGCGGAACACCGGCCAGTGGACAGCATGGCCGACCGCAGGCGAGATCAGTTCCGAGCGCAGGCGCACGCCGGCGTTCTGCACGTGGCAGCTGGCGCAGGCGAAGTTGAGCTGGCCCTTGCGGCTGAAGAAGGTCTTTTTGCCGTCTTCGTAGGCAGCCATGGCCTTCGGCCCCTCGACCTTGATGTTCATGAGCATGCCGTCGGACAGGGTGCGCATGTAGGCGGTGAGGAAGCCGAAGGTGTTCTTGTCGCCCGGCTTGAATGCCGCCTCGCCATTGGCGGTACGGCAGTCGTTGATCGCGTTTTCAAGCGTCACGACCTTGCCCTTGGCTTCGTCGAACATCGGGTAGTTGCCGGCGATCATCTTGCCGCCGTTGGGCAGGCAGTCGGCGTAGGTCTTGCCGTTCTTGAACGGCGTTTCCCACATCTTGCGGCCCTTCTCGATCTGGGATTCGTAGGGGGGGAATTCCATGATCGCGTCGTACTGGGCCTTGCTGTCCGCATCGAATGCCAGGGCGCCATAGACGTAGTCTTCAAGTTTGACGTTGGGATACTTGGTCGTGTAGTACTTGACGAATTCCTGCCGGTCCGCCTCGGGCGTGGCCAGGGCGGTGGCGGCGCCGAAGGCGATGCCCAGACCGGTCAGTCCGGCCAGCAGTTTTGCAATGGTTTGTTGTTTCATGCCGTCCTCCATAAACCTTGAATAAAGCGAAGCGGGGCTTGCGCCCCGCCCAGCTATTCGCTTTTAGCCGATAGTGGCTTCGGCGCTGTTCTTGTCGCCCTTGTTGTCGGTCCAGTTGACGCTGACCTTGTCACCGGCCTTGGCACCCTTGACCTTGAAGCCCAGGTAGGGATTCCGGGAGATGCCGCTGCCGAGGTCGGCGGCAAGAACGGTCGCACCGTTGAGGGTGGCGGTGACTTCCTGGATGAAGTGGGCGGGCACGAGCTGGCCAGTCTTGGCGTCTTTACGCTGGCCGGTTTCCATCGGGTGGTTCATCAGCACTTTGACGTCGGCAACATCGCCAGCCATGGTGGCACGGATACGCATCGGTTCAGCCATTTGGCTTTCCTTTCCTAAAAAATGTTCGGTTCAGACAAGATGGGATGGCAGGGGCGAGTTAGCCGCCGCAGCCGCCGATGGTGACCTTGACTTCCTTGGCGGCGGTGTAGGACTTGCCGCCGGCGGTGACGACCGCGCGAACCAGGGAGGTCTGGCCCATCTTGATACGGGTGGAGATGAAGCCTTGGGTGCCACCGGACAGGTTGTAGCTGCCGACCAGCGGGGTGGCATTCTTCTCGGCGATGATGGCGATGGCGGTGGTGCCGGCGATGCCGCTGGTCACCTCAACCGGAACCACGGCGCCGTTTTCGGCGATGTCCGGGGCCTTGATGGTGATGTCCTTGGAATCGGCGGGAGCGGACACGCCCAGGCCCTTCATGGCGTCGCCGACGTTCTTGGCGTCGAAGGCGGCCTTGTTCCAGGCGGCCATGGCCTGGGTGGGCTTGAGCAGACCGGCGGCCACGGCGACGGCGACGGTACCGGCGCCGGCAGCGCCTTTCAGTACGTTTCTACGAAGTGCATTCATTGGCATGTCTCCTTGCTTGAACAATTGCTGCTGGGGATTACAGACCGTATACGAAGTCGGTCACTTTATCGATTTCCTGTTCCGTCAGCACGCCGTGCTTGCCGAAGGGAATCATCGAGCTTGCGGGATTGAAGGCGGTGGCGTCCCAGATCTGGGCGCGCAGCTTGGCCTTGTCGGGATAGCGCGCGCTCATGGCGATGAGGGGCGGGCCGTACAGACCGGTGGACTCGGCGTCGGGCACGGTAGGCATGCCGTGACAGGCGAGGCAGTTGCCCTTGGTGCGGTTGAACGCGATGTCCTTGCCGGTTTCTTCTTTTTTGGGCGCTGCGCTCTGGGCCATGACATTGACCGAGAGCATTGCGGCGCCGATGGCGCAGGCGGCTGCAACCTGGTGCAACTTACGCATAGTCATCCTCCTATGTATTAACGTCTTGGTGAAGCGCTTGCCGCTTGGCTTGACATGCGGCAAGCGCTATCCAGTGATGGATGAGACGAAGCATAGTGGAATTGGTTTTTGCCGTGCAAGGGTACGCATGAATTTTTACGTCCAAATCGCAGGGTAAATTCCTACCAGCCGCGCCAGTGCTGGGTTTCGCCGGATTCGGGCTAGTCCTTGCGCTGGGCTTTTTCAAGGGCGGTCCATTCACGCCGGCGCGCTTCTGCCGCCGAGAGGTCGTGAAAGCTGCCGTCTCCGGCCTTGAGGCCCAGGTTGATCTGCTCGATGGCGGCGACGAGGTTGCCGGCGAGCGCGACCGCCTCGGCCTGGGCACGGTGGCTGAGCAGCCGGTGCCCGAGACGGGCATGCGCTTCGGCCGCCAGCCGCCACAGGCGGCGGTCGTCCGGATGCAGGGTCAACGCGCGCTCGGTAAGCGCGAGTGCGTCCGCAACACGACCGGCGGCGAGCAGCGCCTCGGCATGACCGTAGTGCAGCGGGTGGTAGCCCGGGAACGCAGCGCTGCCGGTCTGGAAGCGCTGCACCGCCAGGCGCGCATTGCCCGCGGCCAGCGGGACCCGCGCGGCGAGCTGCAGGATCATGGCGTTGTCGGCTGCGCTGGGCAGCAGCTTCTGCACTTCGGCTTCGGCGTCGGCGAAGCGGCGTGCCCGCATCAGGGCCAGGGCGTAGCCGTAGCGCGTGGCGGTCTCGCTGCTGTAGCGCTTGTCCCCGAGCAGGCTCCGTGCCGTGCGCACGGCGTCGTCCGCACTGCCCTCGCGGGCACGCAGGCGGGCGCGCACGAGCTGGAAGTCGAGGCTGTCCTGGACCTGCTGGTAGGGCGCGGCTTCGCTGCGTGCCTCCATGTCGGAAATGCGCTCGGTGGTGAGCGGGTGGGTGCGCAGGTAGGCGGGGGCGCTGCTGTCGTAGAAGCGGCTGGCGCGCTGCAGGCGTTCGAAGAATCCGCTCATGCCGCGCGGATCGAAGCCGGCGCGGGTGAGCATGTCGTAGCCGAGGCGGTCGGCCTCGCGTTCGTAGTCGCGACTGTAGTTGAGCTGGTTCTGAAGGGTGGCGGCCTGGGTGGTGGCGATCGCCGCGCTGGCCACGTTCGGGTTGGAGCGCGAAGCCAGCAGCGCCAGCGCCAGCGCGGCCATGGTCGGCCAGTAGCTCTGGCTGTGCGTGGCGACCATGCGCGCGATGTGATCCTGGGTAACGTGGGCGATTTCGTGGGCGATCACGCTGGCGAGCTCGGACTCGCTCTGCGCCGCGAGCAGCAGTCCGGTGTGCACGCCGACGTTGCCGCCGGGCATGGCGAAGGCGTTGATACTGGGGTCGTCGACGACGAAGAAGGTGAATTCGCGCTGGTTGCGCGTGCTGACCGAGACCAGCCGGTAGCCGAGCTGGTTGAGGTATGCCTCAGCCTCGGGGTCGTCCAGGTAGCGCGGATCGGCATACACGTCGTGCAGGATGGCGCGGCCGAGTGCGGCCTCTTCCTGGTCGGAGAAGTACTGTCGCGAGACCTCGCCCAGATCGGGCAGCTCGCTGGCGAAGGCCGGCTGCAGGGCGAGGGTGAAGGCAAGCAGGGTGCGCAGCATCAGGGGAGGCGGCGATGGATCGGGGAATGAAGCATATCGTTATACGATGCGCGGATTGCAACAGGGTTCCGGAACATGAGCGAATTGACCCATTTTGATGCATCGGGCAGGGCCGTCATGGTCGACGTGGCCGACAAGGCCGATACGCGCCGCATCGCGGTGGCGAGCGGCCACATCCGCATGCTACCCGATACGCTGGCGCGCATCCTCGACGGCCAGGCGGCCAAGGGAGACGTACTGGGCGTGGCGCGCATCGCGGCGATCCAGGCGACCAAGCGTACCGCCGAACTGATCCCGCTGTGCCATCCCATTGCTTTGACCCGGGTGACGGTCGAGTTCGAGCCCGATGCGGCGACCGCAAGCATTGCCTGCGTCGTGACTGCCGAAACCGTGGGCAAGACGGGGGTGGAGATGGAGGCACTCACCGGGGCTTCCATTGCCTTGCTGACCATCTACGACATGTGCAAGGCGGTGGATCGCGGCATGACGATCGAGTCCGTTCGGTTGCTGGAAAAGCAGGGTGGAAAGTCGGGGCACTGGCAGGCTGGGTGATCAAGCCGGATGGCACAGCTGGTCAGATTGTTCTGTTGCCCGGACGATGCAATGCGGCAAGATGCGCGGATGCGATCAATGGCGATGAATTTCCTGGCCCTGATGTGGGCCTTGATGCTGTGGACAGGTAGCGCCCGAGCGAGCCTGCCGGACTACCAGACCTTTCCGGGCGACGGGCCGCGCCTGCTGCTGTGGGTCAATGCCGAGCGCGGACGCGCCGAGCCCGAGCTGGAGGCTGCGCGCAAGCTGGCGGCGCAGGGTACGACCGTCTGGTCGCTCGATCTGGTGGGGGCGTATTTCCTGCCGCAACTGCCGAGCAGCATGGACGCGGTGCCGGTGCAGGATATGGTGGACTGGCTGGATGCCGCGCTGACAGCCGGCAAGCCGGCGACGGTCTATGCCGTTTCGCGCGCCGCGGTACCGGTGTTGCGTGCGGCAAGCCGGCTGGAGGCCCCGCGGCGTCACAGGCTGTGCGTGCTGCTGATGTATCCGAACCTGTACGCGTCTGCGGAAGCGCTGGCCGATGCGGACTATCTGGACGTCGGCCGGCTCGACGGCCTGCGCATCCGCGTGCTGCAGCCGCGCCGTTCCGCTGCGACCCCCTGGCTGCCGGCGCAGCTGGATCATCTGTCCGGGCTTGGCGCGACGGTCAGCCACGCGATCCTGGAAAATCTGCGAGAGGGCTATTGGGCACGCGAGACGCCGACCGAATTCGAGATTGCCGAAAGCCGGCGCATGGACGCGTTGCTGCTGCGCGAACTGGAGACATGGGGATGCAAGTGAGAACGTGGCGTGGATGGTGGGCGGCAACGCTTCTGGCGTGTGCACAGGTGCAGGCCGCGGGGCTGGAGACGCGCGCACCGGTGCCGGCGCCGGCGTTGCAGGCTGTCGACCTGCAGGGGACGCCGAGAACGCTCGACGATTATCGCGGCAGGGTCGTGCTGCTCAATTTCTGGGCAGCCTGGTGCCCGCCGTGCCGGCGCGAGATGCCCTCGATGGAAAGGTTGCGGCAGAAGATGCAGGGGCGGCCGCTGGAAATCGTTGCGGTCGACAGCGCCGAGCCCATCGAGGACGTCAAGGCTTTTCTGGCGACCATGACGCTGGGCTTTCCCATCCTGCTCGATCCAGAGGGCGTGAATACGCGGCGCTGGAAGGTCTACGCGCTGCCGACGACCTTTCTGCTCGACGGCGAGGGCCGTATCCGCTACGTGCTCAAAGGCGGCGCGGAGTGGGATGAAGGCGAAGCCTTGCAAGCGATCGAGGGTCTGCTGTCCGAGATCGACAAGCCCGCCAGCCGGGTGAGTGGCGGGACATAACCCCTCGAAAAACAAGGAATTTTATCAAGCGGTCTTATCGGACTATTAGCCATATTGCTTGCCAGTCGACGTGTAGGAAGTGCAAAATAACGGCATATTCGGAATGATTAATATTAGCCGTCCCCGCAGCAACGGTGCTGAGGCGCTGGTGCTGCATCCGTAGTACCCCAGTGAACGAGTCAGGGAGCAACGTCGTGGCTTCGCAAGAGGCTGCGCGGGACGATATTGAATCCAGGGATCGCATGAACGCCAAAATCAAACTCGAAAACCACGACCGGCAGTCGATCAAGTACACCACGTGCTACATGTGTGCCTGCCGTTGCGGCATCAAGGTGACGCTGGAAGACGACAAGGTGCGTTTCATCCAGGGCAACCGCAACCACCCGACCAACCAGGGCGTGCTGTGCGCCAAGGGCTCGGCGGGCATCATGAAGCAGTATTCGACCGCCAAGCTAACCCAGCCGCTGATGCGCAAACCGGGCACCGAACGCGGCGAGGGCATCTACGAGGCGATCAGTTGGGAGCAGGCGCTCGATGTGCTGACCGAGCGCCTGGAGGACATCCGCGCGACCGATCCGTCCAAGCTGGGCTTCTTTACCGGACGCGACCAGATGCAGGCGCTGACCGGCCTGTGGGCCCAGCAGTTCGGCACACCGAACTGGGCGGCACACGGCGGCTTCTGCTCGGTCAATATGGCGGCAGCTGGCCTCTACACCATCGGCTTCTCGTTCTGGGAGTTCGGCGCACCCGACTGGGACTACGCCAAGTACTTCATCATGTGGGGCGTGGCCGAAGACCACAGCTCCAATCCGATCAAGATCGGTCTGGAAAAGCTCAAGCGCCGCGGCGGCAAGTTCGTCACGGTAAACCCGGTGCGCACCGGCTACTCGGCGATTGCCGACGAGTGGCTGCCGATCAAGCCCGGGATGGATGGCCTCTTGGCCATGTCCATGGTGCACGTGCTGCTGAAGCACGAGCAGTTCGACTACGATTTCCTGGTCAAGTACACCAACGCCTCCTGGCTGGTGGTGCAGACGCCGGGCCAGAAGGGCGACGGCCTCTTCCTGCGCGACGAGTCGGGCAACCCGCTGATCTGGGACATCGAGAAAGAGGTTTTCAAGAACGGCATCGACGGCGACATCGCGCCGGCGCTGTTCGGCGAATACGTTGCGCCCGACGGCCGCCGCGTGAAGACGGTGTTCTCGATGGTTGCCGAGCGCTATCTCGACGCCCGCTACGCGCCGGAAAACGTCGCGCTCGAAGTCGGCCTGCCCGCCGAGACCATCGAGCGCATCGCGCTGGAGATGGCGCACGTCGCATTCAAGGAAGTAGTCGAGCTGCCCATCGAATGGACCGACGTGTGGGGACGCAAGCACGACAAGGTGATCGGCCGCCCGGTCGCGATGTACGCGATGCGTGGCATCTCCGCGCATTCCAACGGCTTTCATGCCTGCCGCGCGGTGCACTTCATCCAGATGCTGCTGGGCGCCCTGGATGGCCCGGGCAATTTCCGCGCCCGCGCCCCGTATCCCAAGCCCATTCCGCCGCACCAGCTGCCGGAAAACAACATCGATGTGATCAACGCGCCGAACACCCCCCTGTCGCGTCCGCCGCTCGGGTTTCCTACCCGTCCCGAGGATCTCGTCATCGACGAATTCGGCAACCCGTTGCGTATCGACAAGGCCTACTCGTGGGAGGTGCCGATCGCCTCGCACGGCCTCATGCACATGGTTATCACCAATGCGACCAACCACGATCCCTACGCGCTCGACACGCTGATCCTGTTCATGGCCAACATGGCGTGGAACTCGACGATGAACACGTCGAACATCCAGGACATGCTGCGTGCGAAGGACGAGGAAAACTTCGGCGAGTACAAGATTCCCTTCTTGGTCGTCATCGATGCCTTCCATTCGGAAATGACCAATTTCGCCGACCTGATTCTGCCGGATACCACGTACCTTGAACGGCACGACTGCATCTCGCTGCTCGACCGCCCGATCTCCGAGCCCGATGCTGCCGCCGATGCGATCCGCTACCCGCTGGTCAAGCCCGACCGCAATGTGCGTCCCTGGCAGGAAGTGATGGTCGAACTCGCCTCGCGCCTGAAATTCCCAGCTTTCACCGGGCCGGACGGTACGCGCAAGTTCAAGGACTACCCCGACTTCATCGTCAACTACGAGCGCTCGCCCGGCATCGGCTTCCTCTCCGGCTGGCGTGGCGCGGATGGTTCGAAGTCATTGAAGGGCGAACCAAATCCGAAACAGTGGGACAAGTACATCGAGAACCAGAGCTTCTTCGCACATCACTGGCCTGAGAACCAGAAGTACATGCGCTACGCCAACCAGGACTATCTGGAAGTGGCAGCGGACGCGGGTTTCGTCGGCAAGGTCGAGCCCATCATCATGCAGTTCTACTCCGAGCCACTGCAGAAATTCCGCCTCGCGGGCCAGGGCCTCTACGACGGTCCGCAGCCCAACAACCAGGTCGACCGAGAACGGCTGGTGAAGTACTTCGATCCGCTGCCGATGTGGTACGAACCGCTGGAGCAGCAGCGTGTGGACAAGGAACAGTATCCCTTCTTTGCGCTGACGCAGCGGCCGATGTTCATGTACCACTCGTGGGATTCGCAGAACGTCTGGCTGCGCCAGATCATGGCGCAGAACTTCATGTACATGAATGCGCGCAAGGCAGCCGAGATGGGCATCAAGGACTTCGACTGGATCTGGGTCGAGTCGCACAACGGCAAGATTCGCTGCCAGGTGAAGACCATGGAAGGCACCCAGGAAGACACCATCTGGACCTGGAACGCCATCGGCAAGCAGAAGGGCGCCTGGGGCCTGAAGGAGAACGCCTCCGAGGCGACCAAGGGCTTCCTGCTCAACCACCTGATTTCCGAACTGCTGCCCGAAAAGTCCGGCGAACGTCGTGTGACCAACTCCGATCCGGTCACCGGCCAGGCGGCCTGGTTCGACCTGCGCGTGCGCATCTGGAAGGCTGAGCCGGGCGAGACCGGCTCCTGGCCGCAGTTCGATGTGCTGAAGCCGTATCCCGGCGACGAGCGCTACGAGCGCCCCGGCGTGCTGCGCTACGACGCGCGCAGCCACGAGAAAAATTGAACCGTTTCAAATGAATACGAAGACGAGAGAGAACATGAGGCTGGAGCAATCATGAGACTGGGTTTGGTCATCGACCTCGACGTATGCGTGGGCTGCCATGCCTGCGCCATCGCCTGCAAGGAATGGAACGCGTCCGGCACCATCGGCCCGCTGTCCGATTACCAGCCTTACGGTGCGGAACCTTCGGGCGTGTGGTTCAACCGGATTCGCCATTTCGAGATGGACGAATACCCGAACAACAAGACCGTCAACTTTCCGATGTCGTGCAACCACTGCGAGGACGCCGACTGCGTGACCGTGTGCCCGACCGGTGCTTCCTACAAGCGCGCGGAAGATGGCATCGTGCTGGTCGACCAGGACAAGTGCATGGGCTGCAACTACTGCTCCTGGGCCTGCCCCTACGGCGCGCGTGAACTCGATCGTTCCAGCGGCACGATGAAGAAGTGCACCCTGTGCGTGGACCGCATCTACGACCAGAACCTGCCGGTCGAGGAACGCCAGCCGTCGTGTGTGCTGACCTGTCCGGCGCATGCCCGCATGTTCGGCGATTTCGACGATCCCGATTCCGCGGTGTCGCGCGTAGTGCGCGAGCGCGGCGGCTACGGCCTCATGCCCGAACTCAACTACAACCCGACCAACCAGTACCTGCCGCCGCGCCGCAAGCCGGTGATCGAACTGGATGCGAAACCCAGGGGTGGCCTGAAGGAAAGCATCAAGCAGTTCGCCAACAGGCTGGTGCGACGATAGCAACCCAGGAGCTCACATGCATCCCGCCTTTTCCGTCATCTTCTTTACCGTGGCATCGGGTGCCGGCTTCGGCCTGTTCTCGCTGCTCTTCATCGCCGACATCTTCAAGCTGGGCGGCGGTTTCAACCAGGACCAGCTCGTCGCAGGCGGCCTGATGGCGATGGGTCTGGTCGTCTTCGGCCTGCTGTCCTCGACCTTCCACCTCGCCAACCCCAGGAATGCCTGGCGTGCATTCTCGCGTTTCCGTACGTCCTGGCTGTCGCGCGAGGGCGTGTTTGCCGTGCTGTTCATGCCGCTTGCGCTGGTCTATCTCGCCAGCATCATGTTCGACGCACCGCTCTGGCTGCGCCAGGTCAGCGGCTTTCTCACCGCCGTACTGGCATGGGTTACGGTGTTTTCCACCGGGATGATCTACGCCTGCCTGAAAACCATCCGCCAGTGGAATACGCCTCTGGTACCGGCCAATTACCTGGCCCTCGGCTATGCCAGCGGCAGCCTGCTGCTCTTGCTGGGGGCCGTTCTCGCGAGCCTCGACACCACGCCCTACATCGCGATGTCGGCGCTCATCGTGTCGATCGCGGCCGTGCTGAAGGCCATCTATTACTTCTGGATACGCAGCCCCGGCCTCACCCCCACGATCAACACCGCCACCGGACTGACCCGCGCCAAGGTGAAACTGCTGGATACAGGGCATACCCACGGGACCTTCCTGACCCAGGAGTTCGGCTATCAGCTCGCGCGCAGGAAGGCCGGCCTCATCAAGAGCCTGGTTTTTATCGTCGGGTTCGGATTGCCGGGTGTAATGATGGTCTGGGTATTCGAGCAGCAAGGGGGAGCAATTGCCGCCTTGGTCGCCGCGCTGGCTGGTCTGGTGGGCGCCGCGATGGAACGCTGGCTGTTTTTCGCGGAGGCGCGCCATGTGGTGAACCTCTACCACGGGGCCCAGCGCTGCTGATTGCCGCGCTTGATGGCGGTTTGGCTGCAGGGCGAGTTTGCTGTATATTAGAAAATTCTAATTTTTTCCGCGATGGGAGTATCGAGCCTATGTTCGGATTGTCTGGTTTCAAGGAAGTTGACCCGAGTTACGTTGCCGAAATCGCAGCAAAGGGTGCACATTTGATCGATGTGCGTACCGAAGCAGAAGTCGCCCAGGGCGTGATCGATGGCGCGATCCACATTCCGCTGCACCTCCTGCCCCTGCGTGCTGCGGATATTCCGCAGGACAAGCCGGTCGTCATCTACTGCCGCTCGGGTGCGCGCTCCGCGCAGGCCTGTGCCTTCATGGCCTCCAGAGGCTACAGCAACATGCACAACCTGGCCGGCGGCATCATGGCCTGGGCGCGTTCCGGCAACGCGCTCGCGCAGCCCCGCTGAACGACTGGTGCTGTGCGTCATAAGCAAAGCTGATTGCCGTGTAAATTTGGTTGCAATAGCAGGGCATCTGGTTTAAGGTACCGCAGCATTTTTTTGTGCTTGCCGATTCAATGTTAGGAGAACAAGATGAATTTCGATAAAGAACTCGATGCACGTGGTCTGAACTGTCCCTTGCCCATCCTGCGTGCCAAGAAGGCTCTCGCGGAAGTCGGCAGCGGTCAGGTCCTGAAAATCCTGTCCACCGATCCGGGTTCGGTAAAGGACTTCGCAGCTTTCGCCAAGCAGACCGGCAACGAGCTGCTGTCCACTGCCGAAGCAGGTGGTGAATTCACCTTCTTCATGAAGAAGAAATAAGCAGAGAACCCCAACAAGCGCCGTCTGTTCGAACGAACACACGGCGCTGTTTTTTTAACTTGAACAGGAGGACAAAGCATGGATACCAAAAAAATGGCCATCATCGCTACCAAGGGCACGCTGGACTGGGCTTACCCCCCGTTCATCCTGGCGTCGACCGCGGCAGCGCTGGGGTATGAAACCCAGATCTTTTTCACCTTCTATGGCCTCCAGCTTGTCCGCAAAGACCTGTCCGGCCTGAAGGTCAGCCCGCTCGGCAACCCCGGTATGCCGATGAAAATGCCGTTTGGCCCCAAATGGTTCAAGGGCATCAACTGGAATATCCCGAATGCCATCCAGTCTCTTGTGCCCGGTTACGAAAGCGTGGCAACCGGCCTGATGAAAATGACCATCGCCAACAACGGCGTGGCGACCATCCCCGACCTGCGCAGCCTGTGCCAGGAAGCCGAGGTCAAGTTCATTGCCTGCCAGATGACCGTGGAACTCTTCGGATTCGAACATTCCGACTTCATCGATGGTCTCGAATATGGTGGTGCCGCGACCTTCTTCGAGTTTGCCGGCGAGACGGATATCTGCCTGTTCATCTAAAGAAGCAGATTGCTGTTTCCGCTGAAATGAGCCGGAGGAATCCGGCTTATTTTTTATGTGTCATTTGTACCACATCGGGTCTGTCATGTTGCTTCATTCGTGTGGATTGACTTGTGGGGCAACAACATGGCGCGTAGCCTTCGGACAGGCCATCCAAAAAACTTATCAGCAACAATCAAGCCCAAGGAGAATTCAATGAGATTGACCCGCGTATTCGCGTGCATGGCATTGGCCGGACTGACCGGCAGCGCGCTTGCAACCAATGGCTACTTTTCGCATGGCTACGGCATGAAAGCCAAGGGTATGGCCGGCGCCTCCACTGCGAACCATGACGACGCCTTCTTCGGCGCGAACAACCCCGCTGCCGCGGCATTCGCTGGTAATCGCCTGGATTTGGGCATGGACCTGTTTAGCCCGATTCGTGAAGCCTCGAATGCGGGTGATTTTGGCGGACCGGTCTCTTCCGAAAGCGATTCGAATTATTTCCCGATTCCGGAATTTGGCTACAACCGAATGATGGGCAACCAGCTTGCCCTCGGGGTGACGGTTTATGGCAACGGTGGCATGAATACCGATTACCCTGCACTCGCAGGTTTCGGTGGTGTGAACCTTCTTGGAGGTACCGGCAGTCTGGGCGTTGACCTGATGCAATTGATCGTCGCCCCCACGGTTGCCTACAAGCTTGCCCCGGAACACTCTATCGGCATTTCGCCCCTGATTGGTTATCAGCGCTTTGCTGCGTCAGGTATTCAACCCTTTACGGGCTTCTCCGCATCGCCCGGCAATGTTACCGAGAATGGATACGACGATGCATTTGGCTACGGCGTACGACTTGGTTACATGGGCAAGATTTCACCCACGGTGACGATCGGCCTGGCATATGCCTCGAAGATCGACTTCGAGGAGTTTAGCGAGTATTCGGGCCTGTTTGCCGAGCAGGGCGATTTCGATATTCCTGAAAACTACAATATCGGCCTTGCCTGGCAGGCGACCCCTGCCGTAAAGCTGGCGCTCGACTATCAACGTATCAACTACAGCGATGTTGCCGCGGTGGGTAACCCGGTGACCAATCTGCTGGTGCTCGGACAGCCGCTGGGATCCGCCAATGGCCCTGGTTTCGGATGGGATGACATCTCCATCTGGAAACTGGGTGTTGAGTTCAAGTACAGCCCGAAGCTGACCCTGCGTGCAGGCTATAGCCACAACGACAATCCGATCAGTGGTTCTGACCTCGGCGAAGTCCTGTTCAACATTCTCGCGCCTGCCGTGATTGAGGATCATGTCACGCTCGGTTTCACCTACACCCTCGCTTCAGGCGACGAGGTGACCATGTCCTACATGCACGCATTCGAAAATGACGTGAGTGCGGCCCGCCCCGGTCCGCCATTCGGTACCAATGTTGACACGATTCAGATGTACCAGAATTCCCTGGGCATCCAGTACAGCTGGAAAATGTAAGCCTACAAGGGTTGGGGTTGTTACAATCAAGCCGGGGGTCTGCCCCGGCTTTTTTATGTCTGGATCGATACGATGAAACGTTTACTGATGGCCTGTCTGTTGAGTGCCCATTCCTTGATGGCTTGGGCGATTTCGCCCTACATATCGGCGGACCGCGTCACGGCCGGCGAATTGCCTGCGGTGGCGGCCGAGGTCGAAAAGAAGCTCACGGCTGCCGGTTTCCAGGTTCTGGGTCTGTACACGCCGCGTTTCCTGCCGACGCATGGCGTGCTGGTGGTGACGGATCCGGACATGCTGAACCGCATTCGTGCAATGGGCGGCGATACCATCGTGGCAGCGCCCGTGCGGGTGGGGATTACCACGGAGGGTGTGGTGTCCTACAGCAATCCGGACTACTGGTACCGCGCTTTCCTGCGCCAGCAGTTTCCCAAGGCCGAGCCGGCAGCGCGCGCGCTGCAGTCTCGCCTGGCCAGGGCGCTGGGGGCCGGGCCGGGCTTCGGCGGGGATGAAAAGGCCGCAAGCTTGCCCGGGTATCGCTACATTGCCGGCATGGAGCGTTTCGATACCGACAAGAACCAGCTGGCCGTGCACGCGGATTTCGCCACGGCGCTGCAGGTCGTGCAGGATAATCTGGCCAGGGGTGTGGCGGGGACGTCGAAGGTCTACGAACTGGTGATATCCGAAAAGAAGATCGCCGTGATCGGCGTGGCGATGAATAGCCCGGCGAACGGCGACGCGGTACTTCTCGGCAAACTCGGAGTACAGGAGCGCATCGCGGGTTTTCCCTATGAGCTCTTCATCCTGGACAACGAGGTGCATGCGCTGTTCGGGCGCTACCGCCTGGCGCTTGCATTTCCGGATCTGAGCATGGGGCAGTTCATGCGCATCGTCTTTGCTCCGGACGATATCCGCACGACGCTGAAAACGGTGGCTGGGGGCGCAAACTGATTTGTGTTGTGGGACCATGAAAAACGCGGCACAGGCCGCGTTTTTCATTCGCGCAGGACCACCGTTTCAGCGGAGCCGCGCGTGCTGGGCTTCGAGTTTTTTCAGCATGGTGCCGAAGTCGGTGAGGCGAGCGCGTTCCTGCTCTACGACGGCAGCGGGGGCACGATCGACGAAACTGGCATTGCCGAGCTTGCCTTCCGCTTTCCTGATTTCACCCTGGATGCGCTCGATTTCCCTGGCGAGTCGCGCACGTTCGGTATCGCGGTCGATCTCGACGACCAGCATCAGGCGCATGTCCCCGACGAGCGCGACAGGCGCTTCGGCTTCTTCGAGTGCGCTGACCGCGCTGACGTCGGAGAGCTTCGCCAGCATGCGGATGTAGGGGGACAGCGGGCCGATCAGCTCCGCATTGCCCTCGATGACCAGCGGCACGCGTTGTGCGGGCGACAGGTTCATCTCGCTGCGCAGGGTGCGGCAGGCGTTGACGAGCTCCTTGAGCATCGAGACTCTGGCCACGCTGTCCGGATGCGACTCTGCGGGGTCGGGCTTCGGATAAGCCGCGTGCATGAGCGTGTCGCCTTGTACACCCGCCAGCGGGGCGACCTTCTGCCAGAGTTCCTCGGTGATGAATGGAATCACCGGGTGTGCGAGGCGCAGGGTGGCCTCGAGTACGGTTGCAAGCGTGCGCCGGGTTGCACGCTGCCGGGCTTCGTTGTCCTCGCCGAGCTGGACCTTGGCAAGCTCCAGATACCAGTCGCAGTATTCGTCCCAGACGAATTCGTACACCGCGCGGGCAACCTGGTCGAAGCGGTAGGCGGCGTAGGCCTCGCGCACATCGGCGATGGCCTGCTGCAGGCGCGACACGATCCATCGGTCGGCATCGGAGTATTCGAACGCTGCGCCGGGATCGAGCCCGCAATCGTGGCCTTCGAGGTTCATCAGCGCGAAGCGGGTCGCGTTCCACAGCTTGTTGCAGAAGTTGCGGTAGCCCTCGCAGCGCTGCAGGTCGAACTTGATGTCGCGGCCGTGGGTGGCGAGACTGGCGAAAGTGAAGCGCAGTGCATCCGTCCCGAATGCCGCGATGCCTTCGGGGAATTCCTTGCGGGTGCGCTTCTCGATTTTCGGGGCGTCTTCCGGCTTCATCAGGCCGCTGGTGCGCTTGGCGACGAGGGCATCGATGCCGATGCCGTCGATGAGGTCGATCGGGTCGAGCACGTTGCCCTTGGACTTGCTCATCTTCCGGCCTTCGGCGTCGCGCACGAGACCCGTCACGTAGACTTCGCGGAAGGGGACCTTGCCGGTGAAGTGCAGGGTCATCATCACCATGCGTGCGACCCAGAAGAAGATGATGTCGAAGCCTGTGACGAGCACGGAAGTCGGCAGATAGCGTTCCAGTTCCGGCGTCCGTTCGGGCCAGCCCAGTGTTGAGAAGGGCCACAGCGCCGAAGAGAACCAGGTGTCGAGCACGTCGTTGTCCTGCGTGACCGGCCTGCCGCCGGCCTGCTTGCGGGCCTCGACCTCGCCGTGCGCGACGTAGAAGTTGCCGTCTTCGTCGTACCAGGCCGGGATGCGATGCCCCCACCAGAGCTGGCGCGACACGCACCAGTCCTGGATGTTTTCCAGCCACTGGCGATAGGTGGTCGTCCAGTTCTCGGGCACGAATTTCAGCTCACCGGAATCGACGACACCGAGCGCGCGCTTCGCCAGGCCTTCCATGCTCATAAACCACTGGTCCGTGAGCATGGGTTCGATCACGGCATGCGTGCGGTCGCCGCGCGGAATCATCAGTTTGTGCGGCTTGGCGGAGACGAGCAGGCCTTTCGACTGCAGTTCGTCGAGCAGCTTCTGGCGTGCAGCGTAGCGGTCCAGCCCCTGGTATTCGGCGGGGCAGACATCGTTCATTTTCGCGTCGAGCGTGAGTACGCTGAGCGCGACGAGCTTGTGACGCTGGCCGACCTGCCAGTCGTTGAAGTCGTGCGCCGGTGTGATCTTGACGACGCCGGTACCGAAGGCGCGGTCGACGTAATCGTCGGCGATGATGGGAATGCTGCGCTCCGCGATCGGCAGGCGTACGGTCCTGCCGACCAGATGCGCATAGCGTTCGTCGGCCGGATTGACCGCCACGGCGGTATCGCCGAGCAGGGTCTCCGGGCGCGTGGTCGCGACCGTGAGGTGGCCCGAGCCGTCTTCGAGCGGGTAATTGATTTCCCAGATGAAGCCGTCTTCTTCGCTCGAGACGACTTCGAGGTCCGACACCGCGGTGCCCAGAACAGGATCCCAGTTGACCAGACGCTTGCCGCGGTAGATCAGGCCTTCGCGGTAGAGGCGCACGAATACCTCGGTCACAGCCTTCGAGAGGCCCTCGTCCATGGTGAAGCGCTCACGGCTCCAGTCCGGGCTGGTGCCGAGCCGGCGCATCTGGCGGGTGATGGTCGAACCCGAGTGCTCTTTCCATTCCCAGACTTTCTCGAGGAATTTCTCGCGGCCGAGGTCGTGGCGCGAAATCTTCTGCGCATCGAGCTGACGTTCCACCACGATCTGCGTGGCGATGCCGGCATGGTCGGTGCCGGGTTGCCACAGCGTGTTGTCGCCCTCCATGCGGTGAAAGCGGGTCAGCGCGTCCATCAGGGTGTGCTGGAAGGCGTGGCCCATGTGCAGCGTGCCGGTCACGTTGGGCGGGGGCAGCATGATGCAATAGGCTGGAGCATCGGGTCGATTGCCGGCCCGGAAGTAGCCTGCGTCCTCCCAACGGGCATACCAGCGATTCTCGATCTCGGCGGGTTCGAAGGATTTGGCGAGTTCCATGGGGCACGTGCAAAAAATGCGAAAACGCGATTATCCCAGAAGCCCGGGGCGCGTCACTTTCCGGACATCTCAAAAATGCGGGGGGTCAGGACGGGTCGCGCGGCTGCTTGAGCTTTTCGGCGACCGCGGCACAGACGATCTCGCGCATGTTGACCTCGATCTGGGCCAGCAGGCTGGCGACGGTCTGATCGAGGTTCTTGCGCAGCTCGATTGCGAGCTGCTTCTCCACGACTTCGGACAGACGGGGGACAAGTTCGCGCATCAGCTGGTCAGCCAGCCCTTCACCCGAAGTCTGCGGGACTGCTTCGGCGCTTCCGGCCGGCATGCGTGACGCATGGAGTTCGGATTCGGGTGGCGCGGCGGGTTCGGGTGGCGCACCGCGTTCGATCACCTGAGTCAGGACCGGGAGCCACCCCGGCGGGGTGGCGGCAGGCACGCCTCTTGCGCTTTCGGCCGGGGCCTGGGCAGTGTCCTCGCCACGATGCTTTTTCATCAGGGCATCCATCTTGGAAAGCAGTGGATCGTTGTCGCTCATGGTCAACCGCCCGGCTGGCGAAGGTCATGGGTGGTCAGGGCATAGCCGCGCGCCTGGTAGAAACGGTAGCGATCGCGGCCGCGTGCACGGCTGGCGTCGTCCGCGCCGACGATTTCCACCAGGCGTTCGAAACGTGCAAAGGCCGGCGGCTGGCCGGCATCGAGATTGATCATGACGTCGGCGTGCGCGAGCGCATCCGGATGGGTGCCGATCAGCACCGGCGTTTCGCCGGCCAGCGCGTCGGTATCGCGGCAGTGCGGCACGAAACCGAGGGCGGGTGTGGTCCATAACAGGCGGTCGATGGCATCGGCCGTGGCCGGGTCGGAGGCGTGGATCATCACCTGCTTGCCCTGGCTGTGCGCCTTGGCCGCGACGCGGCGTGCGACGTCGAGCGGGTTGTCGGCGAAGGTGTAGAAAAGAATTTCTGTCACTTTTCCGTACGGTTGATCAGAAAATGCACCAAGAGCGACACCGGCCGGCCGGTCGAGCCCTTGTCGCGGCCACCCTTGTAGGCGGTTCCGGCGATGTCGAGGTGCGCCCAATGGTACTTCTTGGCGAAGCGCGACAGGAAGCAGGCTGCGGTGATCGAGCCGGCCGGCCGGCCGCCGATGTTGGCCATGTCGGCAAGGCTGCTTTTCAGCTGTTCCTGGTAGTCGTCCCACAGCGGCATGCGCCATACGCGGTCCCAGGCCTCGTCGGCGGCGTGCTCGATTTCACGAGCCAGTGGGTCATGGTTGGCGTAGAGCGCGCTGGGGTGCGCGCCGAGCGCGATCACGCAGGCCCCGGTGAGCGTGGCGAGGTCGATCACCGCATCCGGCTCGAAACGCTCGGCATAAGTCAGGGCGTCACACAGGATGAGACGGCCTTCGGCGTCGGTGTTGAGAATCTCGATGGTCTGGCCGGACATGGACGTGACGATGTCCCCCGGCTTGTTCGCCGAGGCATCCGGCATGTTCTCGCACGAGGGGATCAGGCCGACGACGTTGAGCGGCAGGCCCAGTTCGCCGATCGCCTGGAAGGCGCCGAGTACGGCCCCGCCGCCGCTCATGTCGTAGTTCATCTCGTCCATTTCGGCGGGCGGTTTCAGCGAAATGCCGCCGGAATCGAAGGTGATCGCCTTGCCGACCAGGACCACGGGCTTCTGGCCCTTCGCGCCTCCCTCGTGCTTCAGGACGATGAAGCGCGGCGGCTTGTCGCTGCCCTTGCCGACCGAGAGGAAGGCGCCCATGCCGAGCTTCTCGCAGGCGGCCTGGTCGAGGATTTCGCAGCCGAAGCGCCAGGTTTTTGCGAGCTTGCGCGCCTCGGCGGCGAGATACTCCGGCGTGCATATGTTCGACGGCGTGTTGCCGAGATCCTTGGCATGGCCGATGCCGTGCGCGATCGCGAGGCCGCGCGCCAGGCCGACGTCGCCGAACTTGAGTTCGCCACGGCGCGATACCGCAAACGTCACCCGCTTGAGCGGGCGGCGCGGCTCAGGGGCCTTGCTCTTCATGCGGTCAAAGCGGTACAGCGCTTCGTGGGCGGCGATGACGGCCTGCTCGACGTTCCAGGTGACATCACGCTTCTTTACCGGGATTTCGGACAGGGTGATCGTGGCTTCCATCGAGCCGGTGTCGCGCAGGGTGCGGATCGCACAGGCGATGGCATCGCGATAGGCCTTTTCGTGGAAGTCGCGTTCCTTGCCCAGACCGACCAGCAGAATGCGGTCGGCGAGGATGTTGGGCACGCGGTGCAACAGCAGCGTGCTGCCGGCCTTGCCGTCCATGTCGCCGCCACGCAGGATCTCCGACAGATAGCCGTCGCTTGCGCGATCGATTTCGACGGCGGGTGCCGACAGCTTGCGGTGTTCGAATACGCCGACGACGACGCAGGCGGTGCGCTGCTTTTCGGGGGCTCCGCTTTTTATGCTAAATTCGATGCCGATTTCCCTGTTTTCCATGTCCGTGCCCAAAAAAGTCCAATTTGCAGATGTGCCGACGCGCGTTGCGGCCGATGCGTCGATTATTGGCGCGGGTGCAATGGAATGTCAAAAGTCCGTTCGTGAGCCGGCAGGGCCAGGCCGCATCGCATGCTCTATCGTCGCGCACTGACCCGCGAGATGGGGCTGACCACGGGTGCCGTGCTGACGGTACTGGTGGCCATTGCGCTGGTCGTGCTTTTCATCCGCTTGCTGGGCGATGTTGCGCGCGGTGAACTGGCCAATGAGGCCGTGTTCGCCTACCTGGGGTTTTCGCTGCTTTATTTCCTGCCGGTGCTGATGACCATTGCGCTTTTCGCCGGCGTGCTGTTGCCCTTGTCCCGCATGTGGCGCGACAGCGAGATGGTGATCTGGTTCAACGCCGGTCTTTCGCTTATCCAGTGGTTGCGGCCGGTACTGCTGTTCGCGGTTCCCTTCGTCCTGGTGACCCTGCTGCTGACCCTGGTACTCAACCCCTGGGCGCAGACCAAGAAAAGCGAATATCGCCAGGATCTCAAGAGCCGCAGTGACAGCACGCTGATCGCGCCGGGGCTCTTCGCCGAATCGAGCGCCGGTCGCCGCGTCTATTACATCGAGTCGCTGAATCCGCTCACCGGCATCGTGCGCAACGTGTTCATGCAGTCGCGCATCGACGGCCAGCTCGGGCTCGTCGTGGCCAAGGAGGGCAACTACACTCAGCTTGCCGACGGTTCGCGCTACCTGGTGTTCAAGGAAGGACGCCGCTACGAGGGCGTGCCGGGACAGCTCGATTACCGCATCGTGCAGTTCGAGCGCTACTGGATGCGGATCGACCCGGCAATCGTCAGGGGCAAGGAAACCGGCATACGCCAGGCGCCGCTCGACGAACTGCTGACGGATGCCTCGCCGCCCGCCCGGGCGGAACTGCTGTGGCGCGTGGGCCTGCCGCTGTCGGCACTGGTGCTCGCCGCGATGGCGATTCCACTGAGCTTCGTCAACACGCGCGCGCGCCGGTCCTACGGGCTGGTCATGGCCCTGTTGCTGTACTTCGTCTACTACAACATGCTTTCGCTTTCGCAGGCCTGGGTTGCGCAGGACAAGCTCAATCCCTGGCTGGGCATGCTGTCGTCACATGTGCTCATGCTGCTGGCCGTCTGGGGCCTGTTCCATCTGCGCACCCGCCTGCGCCCGCTGCGCTGGGGGCGTGCATGAGCCTGCTGGCGCGCTATCTGGGCGTACAGGTCGTTATTGCATCGGGCTTCGTCCTGCTGGCCCTGCTGGTGCTGTTCGCGTTCTTCGACATCATCCAGGAACTCGGCAGCCTGGGACGCAACAACTACGGGCTGGGGCAGGCGGCAGTCGTGGTGCTGCTGAGCGTGCCGGGGCATCTCTACGAGATCCTGCCCATTGCAGCGCTGATCGGTACCCTGTTCGCCCTGTCGCGGCTAGTCGGCAATTCCGAGTATGCCGTCATGCGTGTTTCGGGCCTGTCGAGCTGGCGCATGGCCGCCTACTTCGGGTTCATTGGCGTGGCGCTCTCGCTGCTGGTGCTGCTGCTGGGCGAGTATGTCGCCCCCTGGTCCGAGCAGGCGGCGCAGCGCTACAAGCTGTCGGCGACGCGTTCGGTGGTGGCGCAGCAATTCCGCTCCGGGCTCTGGGTCAAGGATGGTGCCAGTTTCGTCAACGTGCGCGAGGTCATGCCGGACAACACCCTGCGCGGCATCGAAATCTACGGGTTCGACACCGATGGGCGGCTGGGCTGGATCCGGGCTGCAGAGGAAGCGGGCTGGCGTGGCAACCAGACCTGGAACCTGCGCCAGGTGACCGAGACACGTTTTGAAGCGGACGGCACCCGTGCAACCCGCATGCCCCGACTCGACTGGCAGTCGGTTCTGAGTCCGGACATACTCAGCGTGCTGCTGATTGCGCCGGAAAAGATGTCGGCACGCACGCTCTGGCGCTACGTCGCCCACCTCAAGGGAAACGGGCAGAAGGCCACGCGCTATGAACTTGCGCTGTGGACCAAGTTCATCAGCCCCTTCGTCATTCCGATCATGATGCTGATCGCCATGCCTTTCGCCATCCAGGGGCCGCGTGCGGGCGGCACCAGCAGCAAGCTTTTCCTCGGCATCCTGGCAGGGCTGGGTTTCCATCTCCTGAGCCGCCTGTTCGGTCATCTCGGCCTGCTCAACGACTGGCCGGCGGTCGTGGTCGCGAGCCTGCCGCTGGCGATCTTCCTTGCCATCGCGCTGGCGGGCATCCGGTGGGTGGATCGGCGCTGACCCTTCCCGAACGACTTGTCGCCTGTCTCCGTGTCGCAGAGCCTGCCGGCAAAGTGGCGTGCGTGCAGGCCCTGCGTGCAGACTGGCTGACCGGCCGCATCGACCCGGCGGAGGCGGTGGTGCGCACGGGCATCGACAGCCCGGGGCTTCCCGACAGGCCCGAGCTGGTGTCGCCACACGAGGTGCCGCGACGACGCACGGACACGCTTGCCGGTCGGGCTGCGCTCGTGCACGCGCTGGCGCACATCGAGTTCAATGCCATCAACCTGGCGCTCGACGCTGCACATCGCTTTTCCGGGCTGCCGCGCGATTACTACGACGACTGGCTGCGCGTGGCCGACGAGGAGGCACGGCATTTCAAACTGCTCGAAACGCATCTGCGCAGCCTGGGACATGCCTATGGGGATTTTCCGGCGCACCGTGGCCTGTGGGACATGGCGCTGAAAACCGCACACGATCCGCTGGTACGCATGGCACTGGTGCCGCGTGTGCTCGAAGCGCGCGGGCTGGATGCCACCCCGCTCATCGTCGAGAAGCTGAGAACGGCGAACGACCTGCGCCTGATCGAGATCCTCGCCGTGATCGAGCGCGACGAGATCGGACATGTCGCCATCGGGAATCGCTGGTACGGCTGGCTGTGCGGGCAACGGAGCGTGGACCCTGTCTCGACCTTCCGGGAACTGCTGCGCACGTACGATGCCCCGCCCCTGAAGCCACCGTTCAATCTGGCGGCCCGCCGCCTGGCGGGATTCTGCGAACCCGAGCTGGACTGGCTGGCTTCGCTCTAGAGTCCGAGTGTGGTCGCCGAGACGTGCGTCTGGGCGCGCTGCCACATCCCCTCGAAGCTTTGCTGCAGCGGCGCCGCCTGGCCCGGATCATCCGGGTGCAGCGTGCCGTGTATCGCCGACTTGTCGGCGCGTAGCAGTACGCCGCGCGCGTCCGCAAGCACGAAAGCCTGGTCCGGACGCGGCACGGCGGGAGCGGCCTGACGGATTTCCAGCACGTGACCGAAGTCGCGCACCAGTTGCATCAGGCGCGGGTGCGCGCGCGCCACGTGATCGATCTCGTCGAGCAGACATTCGATGCGGCGTCCGCCGCCCGCCACGCAGAAAGCGCGCAGTGCAGCGTGGCGTGCCGGTTCGTCGAGCGCCCACAGACCCAGATCGTGATCGTAGAGTCTCAGCTGGCGATGTGCGCCGGCGAGCAGGACATCGAATGCAGCGCGGCATTCGGAGGGGGTGGCGAGTTCGGTCGTATTCATGCGGCAATCACCAGCCAGCCGGCTTCGTACCAGTCGAGAAAGCGGTCAAGCAGGGAAGGGGGAAAGGGCGCGGACAGCGCACGGGCATCCGCCAGAACGCGCAGCGCAGGCCGTTCGTCCTCTTCAGGCGTGAACGCTTCGCCGTTGATGTAGAAACGCGGGCCGGTGAACAGGAGGCGCGATTTCGCGTGCAGTGCGACACCGCAGCGCGCGGCCTGGCGCCGGAAGGCCGCCGGCGCGAGCGGCGACACCGGCGTATCGAAGAACACGTTCGGTTTGGGTTCGGACAGGTAACGACCGGCGAATTCCGCGATATCGCGCCGGCTCCACTGCACGCGTGCGATCATGGCTTCGATCCGGTCCAGCATGGCACGCCCGATCTCGCCCGGGTGGCGCTGCAGTGCAAGGTCGGGGTCGGCGTAGCGCCCGTCGAGCGCAACCGTATCCTGCAGATGCATGAGGAAGGCCTGGGCGAGTTCCTCGGCCGTGGGAGCACGGAAGCCGATGGAATAGGTCATGCAGGCGTCCTCCGCCATGCCGTAGTGCGCCACGTGCGGCGGCAGGTAAAGCATGTCGCCGGGGCCGAGCACCCATTCCGCTTCCGGTTCGAATGTGCGCAGGATTTTCAGCGGCGCATCGGGCAGCAGGCCGAGGTCGGTCTGGGTGCCGACCTGCCAGCGGCGATGGCCCCGACCTTGCAGCAGGAATACATCGTAGGAATCGAAATGCGGGCCGACGCTGCCGCCGGGAACGGCGTAACTCACCATCAGGTCGTCCAGCCGAGCGTGGGGAATGAAGTCGAAACGTTTCAGCAGGGCGTCGGCTTCGGGCAGATGGTGGTTGATCGACTGCACCAGCAGTGTCCAGTCCGTTTTCGGCAGGCGCCTGAAATCGGCGGCGCGGAAGGGACCGTGGTCGAGTGTCCAGCGGCGACCGCTGCCCTGGACAAGGCGGGATTCGACATCGTCGCGCCGCGCCAGCGCCTGCATGTCGGCGGGCGAGAGCAGTCCGGAGAAACCGGGTATCGCATTGCGGACCAGGAGTGGCTTCTTGTGCCAGTATTCGCGCAGGAAACGGCCGGGCGAGAGCCCGCCGAGCAGGACATTCTTCATGAAAAGATTATAGCGATGCGAATGGAATTGCCCTGTAGAATGCGCCGAAAAAACGAGAGCGGAGTCGCCATGCTGAAATCAGGAGACCGTGCGCCGGACTTTTCCAACCCGGACGCGGACATGAACATCGTCGAACTATCCCAGTTCCGGGGAAAGACGCTGGTGCTGTATTTCTACGTGCGTGACGACACGCCCGGCTGCACCACGGAAGCCATCGAGTTTTCCGAACTCGAGGGCGATTTTGCGAAGCTGGGGGCGGTGGTGCTCGGCGTGTCGCGCGACGATTGCATCCGGCATGGCGAATTCCGCGACAAGCACGGCATCAGCGTGCGTCTGCTGGCCGACAAGGAACAAGCGACCTGCGAAGTCTACGGCGTGCTGCAGGATAAGGAGGTGGACGGTGTCATGCGCAAGAGCATGGTGCGCTCGACCTTCGTCATCGACAAACAGGGCATCATCCGCCATGCCCTGTACGGCGTGTCCAGCCGCGGCCATGCGGCGGACGTGCTTCAACTGGTAAAGGACCTCAAGTGAACATTGGCAAGGATACCGTCGTCACCATCACCTACATCGTGCGCGACCTGGACGGGCGCATGCTGGAAGAAAGCGATGAGCCGGTAAGCTACCTGCATGGCGGCTACGACAACATTTTCCCGGCAGTCGAGGCTGCACTCGAAGGCAAGGCCGTGGGCGAAAACGTCGATCTCAAACTGCAGCCGGCCGATGCCTTCGGCGACTACGACGAGCAGCTCGTGCGCATGGAGGCGCGCGAGGCTTTCCCCGACAACGTCGAGATCGGCATGCAGTTCGTCGGTTCGCCCGTCGACGGCGGCGAGGAGATGCTCTACACCGTGACCGACATTGCCGAGGACAAGGTCGTGGTCGACGGCAACCATCCCTACGCAGGTCAGGCCGTGCACTTCCAGTGCCAGGTCACCGAGGTGCGACCCGCAACGCCCGATGAGGTGGCGCATCGACACGCGCACGGTGCGCACGGCCACCATCATCACTGATCGCCGGGTCCGGTCTGGCTGCTAGAATGCCCGGCTAACCGCATTTTCATGACCGCGTGATGAAGACCACTTTCCTCGATTTCGAGCAGCCGATCGCAGAGCTCGAAGCCAAGATCGAAGAACTGCGCTTCGTGCAGGACGATTCCGCACTGGACATCTCGGAAGAGATCCGCCGCCTGCAGAAGAAGAGCCAGACGCTGACCAAGGACATCTACGCCAAGCTCAATGCCTGGCAGGTGTCGCAGGTGGCGCGCCATCCGCAGCGCCCCTACACGCTCGACTACGTACAGGGGCTGTTCACCGAGTTTTCCGAACTCCATGGCGACCGCGCCTTTGCCGACGATGCCGCCATCGTCGGCGGCATCGCACGTTTCAACGGCGAGCCGGTGATGGTCATCGGCCACCAGAAGGGACGCGACACCAAGGAAAAGATCCATCGCAATTTCGGCATGCCGCGTCCCGAGGGCTACCGCAAGGCCCTGCGGCTGATGCGGCTGGCAGAGAAGTTCCGCATGCCGATCCTGACCTTCATCGATACTCCGGGTGCCTATCCTGGCATCGGTGCGGAAGAACGCGGCCAGTCCGAAGCCATCGCGCGCAATCTCTACGTCATGGCCGAACTGCGGACGCCGATCATCTGTACCGTCGTCGGCGAAGGCGGCTCGGGTGGCGCGCTGGCCATCGGCGTAGGCGATCGTACCCTGATCCTGCAGTACTCCACCTACTCGGTCATCTCGCCGGAGGGGTGTGCATCCATCCTGTGGAAGAGCGCCGACAAGGCTTCGGTCGCGGCCGAGACGCTTGGCATCACCGCCGACCGGTTGAAGGCCAACGGCCTGGTCGATCGCATCGTCGAAGAACCCCTCGGCGGCGCGCAGCGCGACTGGGACGCCATGTTCCAGAGCATGCGGCGGGCGCTGACCGATACCCTGGCCGAACTGCGCAAGCAGCCACTGGACGACCTGCTGGCCGCGCGTTACCAGCGCCTGCGGGCGTATGGCAGCTTCAAGGAAGCCGCTGTCAAGTAAGGTCGAAACCTGCGTGCGGGACGTGCTTGCACGTCATGTCCCGCCCGGTTCGCGATTGCTGCTGGCGCTGTCCGGCGGACTCGATTCCACGACGCTGCTGCACATCCTCGCACCCCTGCGCAGTGAGCAGGCTTTCGAACTCGCTGCCGTGCATGTGCATCACGGCCTGTCGCCAAACGCCGACGCCTGGGCAGATTTCTGCACGCGGCTGTGTGCTGCGCACGAGGTGCCCCTGAGGGTCGAGCATGTTCAGGTCGACCGTGCCGATCCCGCCGGGATCGAGGCTGCCGCCCGGCGCGAGCGGCATCGCGCGTTCGAGCGCTGCGAAGCGGATTTCCTGTTGACCGCGCATCATCTGGACGATCAGGCCGAAACCTTCCTGTTGCAGGCCCTGCGCGGCGCCGGCCCGAGAGGCCTGGCGGCGATGGCCGAATGCCAGCATCGGTCCGGCGAGCGCATGGTGCGCCTGCGTCCCCTGCTGGGAGTGTCGCGTGCCGATCTTCTCGAAGCGGCGCGCGCAGCCGGACTTGCCTGGGTCGAGGACGAGAGCAACCTGGATACGCGCTACCGGCGCAACGCGCTACGCCAGGAGATTCTGCCGCGACTGGCGCTGCACGTCCCCGCAGCGGCCACGACCTTGGCACGCGCAGCAGCACATCAGGCCGAAGCCGCTGCGCTTCTAGACGAACTTGCACGCCTCGATGCCCGCGAGGCGCTCGACGGCGAGCGCCTCGACTGCACCGCCCTTGCGCGTCTGACGCCGGCGCGTGCGCGCAATCTGTTGCGCCATTTCATTGCCGGGCAGGGCGTGCGCCTGCCCGGCGTGCACCGGCTTGACGAAGCCCTGAGACAGTTGACCAGTGCGCGCGTCGATGCGCGCGTATGCGTGGAACTCGGTGGTGCGCAGATCCGCCGCTATCGCGGCGGCGCCTATGTCGTCCCCGCGCATACCCTGCCCGAACCAATGGTATGGCGGGGGGAGGCCGAACTTTGCCTGGCGGGACTCGGTACGCTGCGCCTGCGCGAAGCGGTCGGGCAAGGCCTGCGGAAAGAGGCGCTGCAGGCTGGCGTGACTGTGCTGGTGCCGCGTTCCGGCGGCGAGCGCGTGCGGCTGGCATCGGGTGGCCCGCTCCGCAGCCTGAAGACGCTGCTGCAGGCGCGCGCGGTGCCGCCCTGGACACGCGACCGCGTGGCTGTGCTGCGTCAGGGCGACGCCGTGCTGTGGGTGTCGGGGTTCGGCTGCAACGCAGACTGGGTCGCGGGTGCGGGCGAGCCGGGCTGGGTGCCGGTGTGGCATGCAAAGCATGCCTGAAGGCATGCGTGGGCGGCTGCGTTCCGGAGACAGGGGCGGGCGGGGCGTGTTATGCTAGCGGGCTGATTTTCATCGTTTTTTGTCCAATCCTTCATCAGTCTGGAGCACACGCATGGCCATTCAGCGCACCTTTTCCATCATCAAGCCCGACGCCGTCAAGAAGAACGTGGTCGGCAAGATCGTCAGCCGTTTCGAATCCAACGGCCTCAAGATCGTCGCGTCGAGGATGAAGCACCTGTCGCGCCAGGAAGCCGAAGGTTTCTATGCCGTGCACAAGGACCGCCCCTTCTTCAAGGATCTGGTCGAGTTCATGATTTCGGGACCGGTCGTGCTGCAGGTGCTGGAAGGCGAGGACGCCATCGCCAAGAACCGTGCGCTGATGGGCGCCACCGATCCGAAGAAGGCCGAACCGGGGACCATCCGCGCCGACTTCGCCGAGAGCATCGATGCCAACGCCGTCCACGGTTCCGACGCGCCCGAGACCGCGGCGATCGAGATTGCCTACTTCTTCCCTGCCTGCGAAGTCTACGCGGGCCGCTGAGCCCCCATCGATGCCGCAGAACCTGCTCGATTTCGATCTCGAAGGACTGACCGCCTGGTTCGCAGAACTTGGCGAAAAGCCCTTCCGCGCCAAACAGGTGTTCCGCTGGATTCACCAGTCAGGCGTGGCCGATTTTGCGCAGATGACCGACATAGCCAAATCCCTGCGCGAAAAGCTCGCAGGATCAGCGGAAATCCTTGCGCCGGGTATCAAGCTTGCCCATGCATCCTCCGACGGCACACGCAAGTGGCTGTTCGATGTGGGGGTCGGCAATGGCATCGAAACCGTCTTCATACCCGAAGACGATCGTGGCACGCTCTGCGTGTCGTCGCAGGTGGGCTGCGCGCTCGAATGCACCTTCTGTTCGACCGGCCGTCAGGGCTTCAATCGCAACCTTTCGGTTGCCGAGATCGTCGGCCAGCTGTGGGTTGCGCAGCACAGCCTGAAGACCGAGCCGAACCGCACCACCGGTGTGATCGATCCGCGCCCGGTCTCCAATGTGGTGATGATGGGCATGGGCGAGCCGCTGGCGAATTTCGAGAACGTGGTGACGGCGCTGCACGTGATGCTGGACGACCATGCCTATGGCCTGTCACGGCGGCGCGTGACCGTATCCACCTCGGGTATCGTGCCGGCAATGGACCGGCTGGTTGAGCGCTGCCCTGTCGCGCTTGCGGTGTCGTTGCACGCGCCCAACGACGCGTTGCGCGATCAGATCGTGCCGATCAACAAGAAATATCCTCTGGTCGAGCTGATGGCAGCGTGCCGGCGCTACCTGGTTCACGCGCCGCGTGATTTCATCACCTTCGAATACGTGTTGCTGGCCGGGGTAAACGACACCCCGGCGCATGCGCGGCAACTTGTCGACCTGGTGCGTGACGTACCGTGCAAGTTCAATCTGATTCCCTTCAACCCCTTTCCCGATTCGGGCTATGACAAGCCGCGAGTAGATACGCAGCGTGCGTTCCGCGAGATCCTGCAGGATGCGGGGCTGGTGGTGACCACGCGCAAGACACGCGGCGACGACATCGATGCGGCGTGCGGCCAGCTTGCAGGACGCGTGGCCGACAAGAGCGGGCGGGTGATCAGACGTATCCACAAGGAGGCGGCATGAAGTTAGCGAATGTGCTTGCAGCAGCCCTGCTGCTGGCAGGGTGTGCGGCGCAGCCGGGCACCGGGCCTGACATGGGGTCGGGGATGGTCGGCGGGGGCAGCGCCCCCGAAAGCGACGCCCGCCAGCGCGCACGCACGTTCACCGAACTGGCGGCGGCGTACTTCGCGCGTGCCCAGTACAGGATCGCACTCGACGAACTGCGCAAGGCCATCACCATCGACAGCCGCTATGGCCCGGCTTACAAGGTCTACGGCCTCATCTACATGGAGCTTGCCGAAGACAAGCTGGCCGAGGAAAACTTCCGGCGCGCGGTCGAACTCGATCGCGCCGATTCGGAATCGCGCAACAGCTTCGGCTGGTTCCTCTGCACACGCGGGCGCTACGACGAGGGATTGGAGCAGTTCGCCGCCGCCCTGCGCAATCCGCTCTATGCACAGCCCGAACTGGCGATGGCCAATGCCGGGCAGTGCGCCGAGATGAAGGGCGATCTTGCGCAGGCCGAGGCAAATCTCGTCAAATCGCTCAAGCTGCAGCCCGATAACGCCAGCACCATACTGCGCATGGCGGCGCTGCGTTTCCGCCAGGGACGGCTGCCCGATGCACAACGCCTGCTGGTGCGCCACGACGAACTGTCGCCGCCATCCGCCGCCAGCCTCTGGCTGGGCGTGCGGATCGAGCGCAAACTGGGCGACCGTGCGCAGGAAGCCGCCTATGGCCTGCAATTGCGCAAGCGTTTCCCGGATTCCAACGAAGCGCGCCTTCTCCTGTCCGGGCAATACGAATGAGCGAAGCCACGCCCGCTTCGGTCGGCCAGGCCCTGCGTGCAGCGCGCGAGGCGCAGGGCCTGACGGTTGAGGAGACGGCCAGCAGGCTGCGTCTCATGCACCGGCAGATCGAAGCGATGGAGACCGAGGATTTCGCGAGCCTCGGGCAACCGGTGTTTGCACGCGGTTTCGTTCGCAACTATGCGCGCCTGCTCAACATCGCTCCCGAGCCCTTGCTTGCGCGCATGGCTGGCGCCCCCACCGATGCCGTGCCGGTCAGTCACGATGCACCGCGCCCTCCGACGCACTGGTTGACGTCGCCCTGGCTGCTCCTGTTGCTGTTTGGTGTCTTGCTGGCGGCTGTGGTGCCCGTCGCGTTGTACTGGTGGCTCAACACGGACGCGGAAGAGGAGGCGCAGCCGATCCTGGCTACCGTGCCCACCACCGCCGCAGTGCCGCACCCGTCTGCGATCAACGCGGCAGCAGAAGCGGAAGCGGTGTCGCCGTCCGCCACCGGGGCGGTTGCCCAGACGACGCCGGAACAGGCCGTCGGAAGCGGGGAACTGCATCTGGATTTTGGCGGTGAATCCTGGGTCGAGATCAGGGACGCCAGCGGCCGCATGCTCTTGCGCCAGCTCAACCCGCCGGGCAGCAGCATCGATGTCGCCGGCCGGCCACCGTTCGAAATCGTCATCGGCAATGCGGCTCAGGCACGCCTAAGCTACAACGGGCGCCCCATTGACCTCGCGCCCTTCATCGACGTGACGGTTGCACGTTTCACCCTCGAAGAATAGGCACGCCCGGAAGAACCCATGTCCCAGATCGTCAGACGTCCAACCCGCCAGGTGCGGATCGGTTCCGTACGTGTCGGCGGCGATGCGCCCGTGGCGGTGCAGTCGATGACCAATACCGACACCGTCGACGTCACCGCGACGGTGAAGCAGGTTCAGGCGCTCGCCGAAGCAGGCTCTGAACTGGTTCGGCTGACCGTCAACACGCTCGAAGCTGCGGCAGCAGTGCCGCGTATCCGCGAACGGCTCGACGTGCTGGGGTGTCGCGTGCCGCTGATCGGTGACTTCCATTTCAACGGCCACAAGCTCCTGACCCAGATCCCGGAATGTGCCCAGGCCCTGGCCAAGCTGCGCATCAACCCCGGCAACATCGGGCGCGGTGCCAGGCGCGACGAGCAGTTCGCCACCCTGATCGAGATCGCCTGCCGTTACGACAAGCCTGTGCGCATCGGCGTCAACTGGGGCAGCCTCGACCAGGCTATCGCCGCGCGCATGATGGACGAGAACGCACAGCGCGCGCAGCCTGAGGATGCCGGGGTGGTGATGCGCCGCGCGATGGTCGTGTCCGCACTGGAATCGGCGAAGAAGGCTGAGGAACTGGGGCTCGGCGGCGACCGGATCATCCTGTCGTGCAAGATGAGCCGCGTGCAGGATCTCATCGCGGTATATCGCGACCTTGCGTCGCAATGCGACTACCCGCTGCACCTCGGGCTGACCGAGGCCGGCATGGGCAGCAAGGGGATCGTTGCCTCGACCGCCGCGCTGGCCGTGCTTCTGCAGGAAGGCATCGGCGACACCATCCGGATCTCGCTCACGCCCGAGCCCGGCGGCGAGCGGACGAAGGAAGTCGTGGTCGCGCAGGAAATCCTGCAGGCGCTCGGCCTGCGCGCGTTCACGCCGCAGGTCACCGCCTGTCCGGGCTGCGGGCGCACGACCTCGACCGTGTTCCAGGAACTCGCACAGGATATCGAGACCTTTCTGCGTACGCAGATGCCGGTGTGGCGCAGTCAGTATCCTGGTGTCGAATCCATGCAGGTCGCCGTGATGGGCTGCGTGGTCAACGGGCCGGGCGAATCCAAGCACGCCAACATCGGCATCTCGTTGCCCGGCACCGGCGAAGTGCCCGTTGCGCCGGTGTACGTCGACGGCGAGAAGACGGTGACGCTGAAGGGCGAACGCATCGCGGCCGACTTCCAGGCCATCGTCGAGGACTATGTGCGTACCCGTTACGGCGCGGTGTGATTCCATCCCATTCGATCGAACCATGAGCAACACCATTCAATCCGTGCGCGGCATGAACGACGGTCTCCCCGATGCGGTGGAGACCTGGCAGGCCTTCGAGGCCATCGTGCGCGACTGGCTGCGCCGCTACGGCTACCGCGAACTGCGCACCCCCATCCTTGAACATACCGGCCTCTTCAAGCGCGCCATCGGCGAGGTTACCGACATCGTCGAGAAGGAGATGTACACCTTCGTCGACGAGCTCAACGGCGAGTCGCTGACCCTGCGTCCAGAAGGCACTGCCAGCGCCGTGCGCGCGACGATCCAGCACAACCTGCTGTATGACGGCGGCAAGCGCCTGTGGTATGCCGGGCCCATGTTCCGCCACGAGCGGCCGCAGAAAGGCCGCTACCGGCAGTTCCACCAGGTCGGTGTCGAGGCGCTGGGATTCGCCGGACCCGATGCCGACGCGGAACTCATCGTGATGTGTGCCGACCTGTGGAAGGCGCTCGGCATCAGGCCGACGCTGCAGCTCAACACGCTGGGCGACCACGAGGCACGCCAGCGCCACCGCGCGAAGCTCATCGCCCATTACGAGGCGCATCTCGACCAGCTCGACGAGGACGGCAGGCGGCGCCTGCATACCAACCCGCTGCGCATCCTCGACAGCAAGAACCCGGCGATGACCGCCGTCAACGATGCCGCGCCGAGGCTCATGGACGAACTCGGCGATGAAGCGATCGCGCATTTCGAGGGCGTACAGGCCCTGCTTGCCGCCAGCGGCATTGCCTATGAGATCAACCCGCGCCTGGTACGCGGGCTGGACTACTACAACCGGACCGTGTTCGAATGGGTGACCGACCAGCTCGGTGCGCAGGGCACGGTCTGTGCGGGCGGCCGCTACGATGGCCTTATCGAGCAGCTCGGCGGCAAACCGGCGCCGGCGGCGGGTTTCGCGATGGGGATCGAACGCCTGCTGGCGCTGATGGAGGTCGCCGGCAGCGTGCCCGCGGCACCGGCCGCAGATGCGTATATCGTCCATGCCGGTGCGGCAGCGGAGACGCATGCATGGCGCGTGGCGGCCGCATTGCGCGGCGCGGGGCTTGCAGCCGTGCTGCATTGCGGCGGCGGCAGCTTCAAGTCGCAGATGAAGAAGGCCGATTCCAGTCGCGCGCGCTATGCGGTGATCATCGGTGACGAGGAGGCGGCCGCCGGACAACTCACCCTGAAGCCGTTGCGCGACGCGTCCGGACAGGTGCGCGTCGATGCGGCACAGGCAATTGAAATCCTGAAACAGTAAAGGCACACGCAGATGGCAACCTACGATCTCGATGAACAGGAACGGCTGGACGAACTGAAGGCATGGTGGAAGCGCTGGGGCAACCTGGTCATGTTCGGTCTGGCAATCGTGATTGCCGCGGCGGCGGGCTGGCGCTACTGGCAGAACCGCACGCTCACGCAGAGTCTCGAGGCGGCCGCGGTCTACGAGAAACTGACGCAGTCGCTGATGAGCAACGATGAAAAAGCCGCGCGCGATGCTGGCGGGCTCTTGATCGACCAGTACGGCGATACCGCATTCGCCCCCCGCGCGGCCTTGCTGCTCGCGAAGCTGAATGCCGGTGCGCGCGACCTGAAGAGCGCGCAGGCCCAGCTTGAATGGGCAGCGGCCAACAGCAAGGAGGCTGCGGTCAAGGATCTTGCCCGCCTGCGGCTGGCCGGGGTGCAGCTCGACCAGAAGCAGTACGATGCCGCGCTGAAAACCCTGGCGGCGAGCCATAGCGACGCCTTTGCGCCGCGTTTTGACGACCTGAAGGGCGACGTGCTGCTGGCACAGGGCAAGTCCGCCGAGGCGCGTGCCGCCTATCAGGCCGCATTCGGCAGGATGAGCGAAGACGATCCCTATCGCAGCATCGTCGAACTCAAGCTCGACGCTCTGGGCGGAGGAGAGACCAAGTGAGGATGCGCGTTTTCCTGGCCGGCCTTGCGCTGGCCTTGTCCGGGTGCGGCACGGTCGGAGGATGGTTCGGTGCCGGCCCCTCGAAGGCGAAGCCCGCAGAACTGGTTGAATTCAAGCCCTCGGCCAGTCTCGCCGAGGCCTGGAAGGCCGATACCGGCGATGCGGGAGCCTATCTGTTTTACCCGCAGCCTGATGGTGCGGACGTGGTCGCCGCCGGGGGCGCGCGTATCGTGCGTGTCGCGGTGGCCACCGGCAATGTGGCTTGGCGCACCGATACCGAGATGAAACTGTCTGCCGGTGCCGGTGCCGGCGGCGGGCTGGCGCTGGCCGGCGGTGGCAAGGGCGAGGTGGTGGCGCTCGACGCTGCCACCGGCCAGTTGCGCTGGAAGGTCGTGCTGTCGTCCGAAGTCGCCGGGCAGCTTCTGGTGGCGGGGGACATGGCGATCGTGCGCACCGGCGACGGTCGCGTGCACGGTCTTGCGCTGGCCGACGGCAGCCGCAAGTGGCTGTACAGCCGCAATCTGCCGGCGCTTTCGCTGCGCGGTTCGGGCGGCATGACGCTTGCAGGCGACGTGCTGTATGCCGGTTTCCCCGGCGGCAAGCTGGCCGCACTCAACCCCGCCAACGGTGCCCAGCTGTGGGAGGCGACCGTGGCCCTGCCGCGCGGCGCGACCGAACTCGAACGCGTGGCCGATGTGATGGGTAACCCCGCGGTGGATGCGCGCCAGGTGTGTGCCGTCGCCTACCAGGGACGGCTTGCCTGTTTCGACCGCATCAGCGGAGCGCCGCTGTGGGCGCGCGAAACCTCCAGCAATACCGGCCTGGCGATGGACGGGCAGAACGTCTACGTCACCGACGACAAGGATGCCGTGACGGCTTACGACAAGGCGAGCGGGCGTGCCGGCTGGCGCCAGGACAAGCTGGCGCGCCGGCAGGTGACCGCGCCGCTTGCGCTCGGCGACCGGGTGGTCGTTGCCGACGCTGAAGGCTATGTGCACGTGCTGTCGGCCGACGACGGGCGCTTCGTCGCGCGCGCCAGGGTCGATGCTGCGGTGCGCGTGGCCCCCGTGGACATCGGGCCGGGCTTCGCGGTGCAGACCGTGAAGGGCACGGTCGTCGCGTTCCGGCTGAAGTGAAGAGTCAGCCATGAGGGCGGGTACATGGGAAACATGCCGGATCGCGCGGCCTTCAGCGGTGCGCCGGCTGCGTGTCCTGCCGTCTTCTTTGTAATTCTTTTCCGGATCGCCCCCATGCTGCCTACCCTGGTTCTTGTCGGCCGTCCCAACGTCGGCAAGTCCACGCTCTTCAACCGCCTGACCGGTACGCGCGATGCATTGGTGCACGACCTGCCGGGCATGACGCGCGATCGCCACTACGGTCGCGGTCGCGTGGGCGGCAAGCCGTACCTGGTGGTCGACACCGGCGGTCTCGAACCGGTGGCCAAGGACGGCATCCTGGCCGAGATGGCGAAACAGACCCTGCAGGCCATCGACGAGGCCGACGCCGTGATCTTCCTGGTCGATGCGCGCAGCGGCCTCACCCCGCAGGACAAGGTGATCGCCGACCGCCTGCGGCGCGCGCATTGCCCGGTCTTCCTCGTGGTGAACAAGGCCGAGGGCATGAACCGTGCGGTCGTCACTGCGGAGTTCCATGAGCTCGCACTGGGCGAGCCGCTGGCGATCTCGGGCGCGCATGGCGACGGCGTCAACGACCTGGTCGCCGAAGCGCTGGCGCCGTTCCCGGAAGCCCTGGAGGAGGCCGACGAATTCGGCGTGCCCAAGATCGCCCTGGTCGGCCGTCCCAACGTCGGCAAGTCCACCCTGGTCAATGCCCTGGTCGGGGAGGAACGCGTGATCGCCTTCGACCAGCCGGGTACCACGCGCGATTCGATCTATGTCGAATTCGAGCGCGACGACAAACCCTACATCCTTATCGACACCGCCGGCGTGCGCCGCCGAGGTAAGGTGTTCGAGACGGTCGAGAAGTTTTCCGTCATCAAGACCCTGCAGGCCATCGAGGATGCCAACGTCGTGGTGCTGGTGCTCGATGCGCGCGAGAACATCTCCGAGCAGGACGCCCATCTCGCCGGCTTCGTGCTCGAGACCGGACGCGCACTGGTCGTCGCGGTCAACAAGTGGGACAGCCTGGCGCCCGAGCGTCGTGACGACATCAAGCGCGACATCGGCCGCAAGCTCGCCTTCCTCGATTTCGCCCGCTTCAATTACATTTCGGCGCTCAAGGGCAAGGGCCTGGAGAACCTGTTGAAGGATGTGGAGGCCGCGCACGCGGCCGCCTTCATCAAGATGCCGACGCCCAAACTCACGCGCGTGCTGCAGATGGCAGTTGAACAGCATGCCCCGCCGAAGAACGGCCTGTTCCGGCCGAAACCACGCTATGCACATCAGGGCGGCAAGAACCCGCCGGTGATCGTGCTGCACGGCAACGCCCTGGAAGGGCTGCGCGACGACTACAAGCGCTATCTCGAAAGCAGCTTCCGCAAGGCCTTCAAGCTGCAGGGTACCCCATTGCGCATCCAGATCAGGGAAGACGAAGGCCGGAATCCGTTCGAGGGCAGGAAGCGCGGCCCGCTGACGGCGAGCGAGGATACGCGAAGGCGTCGCGAAAAGCGTATCCGTCGCAAGGTTTACGGCGCCGACTGAGCATGCTCCGCAGAATGCGTGCATTCTGGCCGGGGCTGATCGTGCTGGCGGGCGTACTGGCCGGTACTGTCTGGACAGTGCAGGCTGTGCGTTCCGCTGATGACGCGATGCGCGCCCAGTGGCTGACCGAGGCACGGTTGATGGCGCGTGCGATCGACTGGGAAGCGGTGCGTGCCCTGCGCGGCGAAGCCGCCGATGCAATGCGTCCGGAGTATGCCCGCCTGAAGCGGCAGCTGGAGAATCTGCGGTCCGTGGGGACGCAGTACCGTTTCGCCTATCTCCTCGCGCGCAGAGACGACGGCGTCGTGCGGTTTCTCGTCGATTCCGAGCCTGTCGGGTCGAAGGATTATTCACCCCCGGGCATGGCATACGCGGAGGCGACGCCCGAACTGCTGGCACTTTTCGACGATCAGCTTCCCATGACCGAGGGTCCGGTGAAGGACCGCTGGGGGGTCTGGGTGAGCGCACTCGTCGCGCAGCCGGACCCGCATGGCGGCAGGACGCTTGCGGTGTTGGGGGTGGACGTCGATGCGCGGGACTGGCGTGCCGACCTTGCGCGCGCCGCCTTGTTGCCGCTGGGTGCCACGCTGGCTTTCGTGGCGGCGGCGATCCTGCTGCTGCGCATGCGTACCCGGACCCGCGCCGAACATGCGCGCCTGCAGGCCTCGGAGGAACGTCTCTACGTGCAGGCGCACCACGACAGCCTGACCGGCCTGCCCAACCAGCGCCTGCTCGCCGACCGCATGCAGCAGGCGCTGGCGCATGCCCACCGGATGGAAAGCCGCGCGGCCATCCTGTTCCTCGATCTCGACCGTTTCAAGAACGTCAACGATTCGCTTGGCCATGCGATGGGCGACGCGCTGCTGCGTACCGTGGCCGGCCGCCTGCGCGCCCTGGTGCGCGAGGACGACACCGTAGCGCGTCTGGGGGGAGACGAATTCGTCATCCTGCTGCCCGAGATTCGACAGGATGACGATCCGCGCCACGTGGCCCAGAAAATCATCGACGAGCTCGCCCGGCCGATTCCGGTCGGCGGCCAGAGCGTTTCGGTGGGGGTGAGCATCGGCATCGCGCTCTACCCCGACGATGCGCTCGACGCCGCTGGCTGGCTGGCCTGCGCCGATCGCGCCATGTATGCGGCCAAGGACAGCGGCCGCAATACCTACCAGTTCGCCGACCCCCTGCAGAATGCGCGCGCGCGCGACCGGCTTGCGATCGAGACGGGTCTGCGCCAGGGTCTGGCGCGTGGCGAATTCCTGCTGCATTACCAGCCGGTGTTCTCGCTCGCGGACGGCAGGCCGGTCGGCGTCGAGGCTCTGGCCCGCTGGCAGCATCCCGAATGGGGCTGGGTACCGCCGGCGCGCTTCATTCCCGTGGCCGAAGATTCCGGGCTCATCGTGGCGCTGGGCGAGTGGATCCTGGCCGAAGCCTGTCGCGCGGCAAGCCGCTGGCAGGCGGTGGTGCCGGGCCTGCCGGTGATGGTCAACGTATCTGCCCTGCAGCTGCGCCGTCCCGGATTCGAGGTGCGTCTCGCCGAGGTGCTGGGTGAAACCGCGCTTGCCCCCGCGTTGCTCGAACTCGAACTGACCGAATCGACCATCATGCAGGAGACGCTTGCCGGCTCGGCCGTGTTGCAGCGCCTGGCGGAGGAAGGCGCGCGACTGGCGATCGACGATTTCGGAACCGGTTATTCCAGCTTGGCCTACCTGAGGCAGCTGATCGCCGCACGCCTCAAGATCGACCGCAGTTTCATCGCGGACATGGACAAGGATGCCGAGGCGCGGGCCATCGTCGCGAGCATGATCGGCATGGCGCGTGCGCTCGGCCTGAAGGTGACGGCGGAAGGGGTGGAAACTGCCGAGCAGGTGGAATTGCTGAAGGCGCTGGGATGCGACGACGTCCAGGGGTACTATTTTGCGGCGCCGCTCGACGAAACCGGGCTGCGTGAGCGGCTGGCCTTGGTCAGTCCAGCCAGCGCACCAGATAGAACAGCCTGAACCCTTCTGAGGAACGCGAGGGCCCGCTGGCCAGTGCCGCGTGGCGGTGTTTGTCCGGGTCGGCGTGCGCGCGCGCCGCCTCCTCGCTGGCATAGACCTCGACCACCCCCTCGGGAAAGCGCGTGCGGTGCTTGCCGGACGGCGAGTAGATCACCACGGCCGAGGTGCCGACGACCTTCGATTCGACGTCGGTGAACAGGCTGGTCGCTTGCGGCATGGGGCTTGTTTACTCCGATTGCACGCCTGCGGCAAGGCCGATTCGGGGTGGCTCGCGTAGGGTGGCCCCTGCGAAGCTGGGCCGCGCCGCTGCGCGCACAGCAAGCGGACTGCGACAAAGGGATGCGCCTGGCTGGATTGAACCTCTGCCGGGCCGCCCTTCCGGGTTGCTGCGAGAAATCGGAGCAAACATGCCCTAATGCGGCTTCTTGGAGATGCTGCTGATCTTGACGGCGTGCGAGGTGGGCGTTTCGTCGCTGAAACGCGGTTTTTCGTCCAGCGTGCGTCCGGTCAGGCGTGCGAGCTCGGTCTCGCGGCTGGAGATCACCATCAGGCAGTCCTTGATGTTCATGATGGTGGCCTCCGTCAGCGGGCTGGGGTTGCCGTCGCGCGGCGCGGTATCGCGCACGATGGACGTGAGCGTCTTGCGCATCATGCGCATCAGGCGCTGCTCGTCGTGCAGGGCTTTGTCTTCGTTGTCCATGGGAAGGCTCCGGGGGATGCGGCAAGGCCATCATTGTCGGCGGCGCGGCTGGGTGCGTCAATGCGAATCCCCGCTGCCGCAGGGGATAAAAAGCCCGAGTGGGGGCATAAGCAGATTGAACTGCCGGTACCGAGCGGCTGATTTATGCTTGCCGGCGGAGGAAAGACAGCCATGCCAGACACCCCTGCCGATACCGGCGAAATCCGCGAGATCCGCCTCAACCCCATCGTGCCGACCGAATCCGTGCTGGTCGCCACCGCGCGTTCCATGCGCCCCAAAAAGGCCGAGGAGCTCGCGCCGCGCGATACCCGCAAGCATGTCGAAACCTGCCCGTTCTGCCGCGGCAACGAGCACAAGACGCCGCCCGCGATCATGACCTGGCCGGCCGAGGGCGACTGGCAGATCCGCATGGTCGAGAACCTCTACCCCGTGCTCGGCGACGACCGCGCGCAGTCGAACTTCAGCTTCGGCCTGCAGCAGACCATCGACGGCTACGGTCGCCACGAAGTCATCATCGATCACTTCGAACACGGCATTGCCATCCACGAAATGGCCGAATCGCATCTGGCCGCGCTGTTCGGCGTCTACCAGAAACGCATGCAGCAGCTGTTCGAATCCGACGACCGCCTGCAGTACGTCCTGGTATTCAAGAACTTTGGCCCGGCCGCCGGTGCGTCGATCCCGCATACCCACAGCCAGATCATCGCCATGCCGGTGGTGCCGGAAAACGTCGAAGCCGAGGTGCGCAACAGCGCCCTTCACTACGCCAAGCATCACCATTGCATTTTCTGCGCCCTGATCGACGAGGTACTGACCTTCGAGGCGACCATTTACGACCGTAGTTCGGGTGCGGTGCGTCGCAAGATCAACGTCGGCCAGTACGTGATCGAGCGCGGCGAGAAATTCATCGCGATCAAGCCCTTCGCCAGCCGCTACGAGTGGGAAGTGCACATCCTGCCGCTGGTTCACCAGGCCGATTTCCTCGATGCGCCGACGGCCGACTTCGACGATCTCGCACGGGTGCTGAAGCGCACGATGGCCCGGCTCGATGCGGTGATCGGCGGCGCGCAGTACAACTTCTTCCTGCATTCCGTTCCGCACGACAAGGACCGCGGCGAGCATGCCGCCAGTTACCACTGGCACCTGGAGATCTGCCCGCGCACCTCGATCCCGACCGGGTTCGAACTGGGCTCGGGTCTGTTCGTCAACACCATCAATCCGGAACAGGCGGCTGAACGGCTGCGCGCGGTCGAACTGTAAGGGACACGCCAGCCCGCCCTATCAAGTTTCTGTGGGGCGGATCGATAAAGACTCATCGCGTCCAAAGCGTACACCCATGCGCGCCAATGATCTGCCCTTTTCCGTCGAATCGCCGCGCGATATCCATGTCGATCGTCTGACGGCGCTGTGGAAACTGTCGGTGCAGGGCGGTCTGACCGACGCGCAGCGCATCCGCGCCATGCTGGCGATGGCGGCAGAGGTGCTCGACATGGACCTGGTGGTCCTCGGCGAATTCGGCGAGGACTACACTGCACGTTACGTCTGCGACCGGCTGGGCATCTTTCCCGAAGGAACGGTGCTTGCCGTCGAATCCACGCTCTGCCGGGATGTGTTTGCCAGGCGAGAATCCCTGCATATTCCCGATCTGCGTGCGCACCCCGATTACGCCAGGCACCCGACCGTGACGCGGATGGGGCTGCTCAGTTACTCCGGCCTGCCGGTCGTGGTCGGCGACGAGTCCCGCTGGGTGCTGGCGTTCCTGCGCCAGTGCGCGAACGATGCCGTCAATGCCGTGGACATCGCCTACATGGAACTCATTGTCGACTGGCTTGGCAATGCCCTGTACCAGTCCGCACAAACCGACCTGCTGCAGCGCATTGCGCTGACCGATCTGCTGACCGGCCTGCCGAATCGCCGGGCCGCCGAGGAGCGCCTGCAGAAAGAGAAAGCACGCATGCCACGTGATGGCCATGGCTTTGCCCTGGCGCTGGTCGATCTCGACCATTTCAAGTCGATCAATGACCGCTATGGTCATGCAGTCGGCGACGAAGTCCTGAAGGCGGTTTCCAGGCACTTCGAGGCGGGCCTGCGCGAGGGCGACTGGGTGGCGCGCTGGGGCGGCGAGGAGTTCCTGTTCGTCCTGCACGGCTGCACGGCTGAGGAAGCCGGCAGCATCATCGAGCGCCTGGCGCGGCAGGCGCGCGCGACGCCGGTGCGGACAGTCGTGGGCGACATCCCGCTGAGTTTTTCTGCCGGCGTTGCCGCATACGGCACGGACGAGGGCGATTCCGCCTCCCTTCTGGAACATGTCGACCAGGCCCTCTATCGCGCCAAGGCGGCCGGCCGCGACCGGGTGTGCCTGGCAGCGGACGGGGTGCGCACCAGGCTGAACGGCGCTGTGCTGCGCGAGGCACTGACGGGCGAGCGCATCCGGCATGCCTCGCAGATCATCGTCGACCTGCGAAGCGGCGAGGCTGTTGCCGACGAGGCGCTGGCGCGCATCCAGACAACGTCCGGCGACGTCGTCGAGGCCGGGCAGTTCGTCGACATCGCCGAAGGACTGGGCCTGATGGCCGAGATCGACCGTCGGGTGATCCGGACCGTGATGCAAAGCTGCGTGACACGCATGGTCGGGGGCGGCACGCCCGATTTTGCCCACTTCGTCAACGTCTCGCCGCAATTCCTCGCACGCCGCGATCTGGTCGAGGAAATGCTCGCCAATGCAATGAACTACTGCCAGACCTGTGGCGTGACCATGGGGCCGGTCAAGCCGCTCGTGCTGGAACTCACGGAGCGCCAGCGCATCGTCAGCCTGGACAAACTGCGTGCCGACCTCCAGCCCTTCATCGACTTCGGTTTCCGGCTGGCGCTGGACGATTTCGGCAGTGGGTATTCGTCGTACCTGTATCTGGCCCATCTGCCGGTGAGTTTTCTCAAGATCGAGGGCTGGCTGGTCACCCACATGCGTACCGACCGCAAGGTTGCCGGCATTGTCGAAAGTCTGGCGAACTTTGCCCGCAAGGAAGGCGTGCGCACGGTGGCCGAGCATGTCGAGGACGCGGAAACCGCACGCATCCTCGCCGACATGGGCGTGGATTATGCGCAAGGCTGGCATTTCGGGAAGCCCATACTGGTTTGACACACTACAATACCGGTCTTGTACTGCCATTCCCAAGACCGAGCCATGCGTTTCCCACAACCGCGCCACGGGCGGAGCCCTCGCCTTGTTTGAACGTCACCAGGGGGGCGAGCGCGTCGTGCTCGTCGCGGTCGATTTCGGCGACCCGGATTTCCAGGAAAGTGTCGCGGAAATGCGTCTGCTGGCGTCCGGCGCCGGCCTCGATATCCTGGGCGAGGTGCTGGGCAAGCGGGCACGCCCCGACGCTGCGCTCTTCGTCGGCAGCGGCAAGGCCGATGAGATCGCTGCCCTGGTTGCCGCCACCGGCGCCGAGGTCGTCATCTTCAATCACGAGCTGTCCCCTGCGCAGGAACGCAACCTCGAACGCCGCTTCCAGTGCCGGGTGATCGACCGCGTCAGCCTCATTCTCGATATCTTCGCCCGTCGTGCGCGCAGCGCCGAGGGCAAACTGCAGGTCGAACTGGCCCAGCTGAAACATCTGTCCACGCGGCTGGTACGCGGCTGGACCCACCTCGAACGGCAGCGCGGTGGTGTTGGCATGCGCGGCCCGGGCGAAAAGCAGTTGGAAACCGACCGCCGGCTCATCGGCGTGCGGGTCAAGGCGCTGCAGGGGCGCCTGGCCAAACTGGGCAAGCAGCGTCGCACGCAGCGCCGTGCCCGCAGTCGTCAGCAGGTGCTGTCGGTGGCGCTGGTGGGCTACACCAACGCCGGCAAATCCACGCTCTTCAATGCCCTGACGCGCGCAGGGGCTTATGCTGCCGATCAGCTCTTTGCCACGCTGGACACCACCACACGGAAAATCTACCTGCCGGCGGTCGGCGAGGTCGTGCTGTCCGACACCGTCGGCTTCATCACGCGGCTGCCGCACGACCTGGTGGCGGCCTTCCACGCCACGCTCGAGGCCACTGCCGAAGCCGATCTGCTGCTGCACGTGATCGACGCCGCGAGCCCGGCGCGGGCGCGTCAGATCGAGGCAGTGGAAAAGGTGCTGAAGGAGATCGGCGCAGACGCCGTACCGCAGCTTCGGGTCTACAACAAGCTTGATTTGACGGGCGTTGCACCGGGAGTCGTGCGCGACGAATATGGTAAACTCCAGAGCGTGTACGTATCCGCGCAAACCGGCGCCGGTCTTGAACTTTTACGGGATGCGCTGTCCGAAATCCTGCGTGGTGCGCAGGCTGCCGGCGACGATGACGCACCCGTCGAAACCGCTGTCCCGACTATCAATTTTTCCACATAAGTACAGACGACATGGCCTGGAACGACCCGCAGTGGGGTAATCGCGACAACCGCAAGAACAGCGGACCGCCCGACCTCGACGAGATCTGGCGCAAGCTCAACCAGAAGCTGAACGGCATGTTCGGCGGGAAATCCGGGGGCGGGGATGGCGAGGGGCCGGTCACCCGCCTGCCTGGCGGCGGCAGTCTGTTCGGCCTGCTCGTCGGCCTTGCGCTGCTCGTGTGGATCGCCAGCGGTTTCTACATCGTCGATACCGGCCAGCGCGGCGTGGTGCTGCGCTTCGGCAAATACCTCGAGACGACCGAACCCGGCCCGCGCTGGCATCTGCCCTGGCCGATTGAGGCGCGCGAAGTGGTCAACGTCGACCAGGTGCGCACGGTCGAGATCGGTTACCGCAACAACGTCAAGAGCAAGGTGCTGAAGGAATCGCTCATGCTCACCGACGATGAGAACATCATCGATCTGCAGTTCGCGGTGCAGTACATCCTCAAGGATCCCAAGGATTTCCTGTTCGTCAACCGTGCGCCGGAAGACACCGTGCTGCAGGTGGCCGAGACCGCGATGCGTGAGATCGTCGGCAAGAACAAGATGGACTATGTACTGTACGAAGGCCGTGCCGACATTGCCGCGCGTGCCAAGGTGCTGATGCAGGACATCCTGGATCGATACAGGACCGGCATCAGCGTCAGCCAGGTCACCCTGCAGAACATCCAGCCGCCCGAGCAGGTGCAGGCAGCGTTCGACGATGCCGTGAAGGCCGGCCAGGACCGTGAACGCCTGAAGAACGAAGCCGAGGCCTACTCCAACGACGTGGTGCCGCGTGCCCGCGGTCTGGCGTCGCGCCTGAAGGAGGAAGCGGAAGGTTACAAGCTCGCGGTGATCGCCAACGCCGAGGGCGAGGCAAGCCGCTTCGCGCAGATTTTTACCGAATACCAGAAGGCGCCCCAGGTCACGCGCCAGCGCCTGTATCTCGACACCATGCAGACCGTGATGAACAATACCAGCAAGATCGTCGTCGACCAGAAAGGCGGCAACAGCCTGCTGTACCTGCCGCTCGACAAGCTGCAGCAGATCGTGACGCAGCCCTACAGTGGCGCGCCGGAAGTGCTGTCGCAGCAGCCCGCTTCTCAGCAGTTTTCCCCGATGACGGCGACCGACCCGCGGTCGCGTGATGCCTTGCGCAGCCGTGACAGGGAGGATCGTCCATGAACGCCCGCCTCGGTCCCCTGTTGATCGGCCTCGTAGTGATGCTGGTCGTGCTGTCAGGCAGCCTCTACACCGTCGATCAGCGGCAGAACGCCATCGTCTTCCAGCTGGGCGAGGTGGTGTCGGTGAAGAAAACGCCCGGTCTCTATTTCAAGCTGCCGCTGGTCCAGAACGTGCGGTATTTCGATACGCGCATCCTGACGCTGGATTCGGCTGATCCCGAGCGCTTCATCACCTCTGAGAAGAAGAACGTGCTGGTGGATTCCTTCATCAAGTGGCGCGTGATCGACGCCAAGCAGTTCTATGTTTCGGTCGGCGGCGACGAGGTGCGGGCGGCCATCCGTCTGAACCAGACCGTCAACGACGGCCTGCGCGCCGAGTTCGGCAAGCGCACCATCAACGATGTCGTATCCGGCAAGCGTGACGATGTGATGCGCACGATCCAGGTCAAGGCCGACCAGGATGCGCGCAAGATCGGCGTGCAGGTGGTGGACGTGCGCATCAAGCGCGTCGACCTGCCGGAAACGGTGTCGGAGAACGTCTATCGCCGCATGGAGGCGGAGCGCAAGCAGGTTGCCAACGAGTTGCGTTCGACCGGCGCGGCCGAGGCCGAAAAGATCAAGGCCGATGCCGACAAGCAGAAGGATGTGATCGTTGCCGAAGCCTACCGCGACGCGCAACGCGTCAAGGGTGAAGGCGACGCCAAGGCGGCGGCGATCTATGCCGCTTCGTACGGCAAGAACGCCGAGTTCTATGCGTTCTATCGTTCCATGCAGGCTTACCGCGAGAGCTTCAAGAACAAGAGTGACGTGATGGTGCTCGACCCCAGTGCCGACTTCTTCAAGTACATGAAGAACCCGCGTGCCGGCGGGCAATGACCGGGGCAGACTGGCTCGCCGCGCTCGGACTGTTGCTGGTGGTCGAGGGCATCCTGCCGTTCGCGGCGCCGGCGATGTGGCGTGAAGCCTTCCGTCGTGCCATGGAACTGACCGATGGCCAGTTGCGTTTTATCGGTGCCGCCTCCATGCTGGGCGGCCTTTTTGTGTTGATGTGGCTGAAGTGAAATGACTGCCTGGTTGTTGCCCGAAAACGTCGAGGACGTGCTGCCGCCGCAGGCCTGGCGCATGGAGGACATGCGTCGTGCCCTGCTCGACCTGTTCCGCAGCTACGGCTACCAGCTGGTGATTCCGCCGTTGATGGAATACGTCGATTCCCTGCTCACCGGCGTGGGCGCAGACCTCGATCTCAAGACCTTCAAGCTCGTCGACCAGTTGAGCGGACGCCTGATGGGCGTGCGTGCCGATATCACGCCCCAGGTCGCGCGCATCGACGCCCATCTGCTTGCGGCCAATGCGGTGAACCGCCTGTGCTACGCCGGCAGCGTGCTGCATACGCAGTCCGACGGCTTCCATCGTTCGCGCGAGCCGATCCAGATCGGCGCCGAGCTGTATGGCGACGCCAGTGCGGGGGCCGACCGGGAAATCCTCACCCTGATGTTGAAGGGCCTGGATGCGTGCGGCGTGCGCGCGGCACAGCTCGACATCGGCCACGTCGGCGTGTACCGTGCGCTAGCGCAGGAAGCCGGCTTGTCCGGCGAGATCGAGCACCAGCTCTTCGGCGCCTTGCAGGCCAAGGATGGCAGCGCGGTGGCTGTGCTGACCGCCGGCTTGCCGGTGGCGCTCGCCGAAGCCTTTGCTGCCTTGCCCCAGTTGTATGGCGACCGTGGTGTGCTCATCGAGGCACGTGCGCGCCTGCCGCAGTTGCCGGCTGTCGCGTCCGCGCTCGATACGCTGGAAGCCATCGATGCCGGCCTCGCCGGTGTGGAGGCAGCCTACGACCTGGCCGAACTGCGTGGCTACGGCTACCACAGCGGCGTGGTCTTCGCGGCTTACACCGCGGGCCGCAGCCGCGCCATCGCGCAGGGCGGGCGCTACGACGAAGTGGGCAAGGTGTTCGGCCGGGCGCGTCCGGCCACGGGGTTCAGTCTGGATTTGCGCGAACTGGCGGTGGCCGGCGCGTAACGAGATCAACACGGGAGATTGCAGCATGGCAGCAAAGAACGTCGTCGTCATCGGCACCCAGTGGGGCGATGAAGGCAAGGGCAAGATTGTCGACTGGCTCACCGACCGCGCGCAGGGCGTGGTGCGCTTCCAGGGCGGCCACAACGCCGGCCATACCCTGGTCGTCGGCGGCAAGAAGACCGTGCTGCACCTGATTCCTTCGGGCATTCTGCGCGACAACGTCACCTGCTATATCGGCAACGGCGTGGTGCTCGCGCCCGACGCGCTGCTGGAAGAAATGGACATGCTGGCTGCGGCAGGCGTCGAGGTGGCGGGCCGGTTGAAGATTTCCGAGGCCGCGCCGCTGATCCTGCCGCATCACGTCGCGCTCGACCGCGCGCGTGAAATTGCCAAGGGTGCCGGCAAGATCGGCACCACCGGCCGCGGCATCGGCCCCGCCTACGAGGACAAGGTCGCACGCCGTGCCATTCGCGTGCAGGACCTGTTCCACCGCGAGCGTTTTGCCTCCAAGCTGGGCGAGGTGCTCGACCACCACAACTTCATGCTGAAGAATTACTTCAAGGCCGAGCCGGTCGATTTCAACCAGACCCTTGACGAGGCCATGCGCATGGCCGAGCGCATCAAGCCGCTGGTCGCCGACGTGCCGCGCAGCCTCTACGAAGCCAACAAGGCCGGCCAGAACCTGCTGTTCGAAGGCGCGCAGGGCACGCTGCTCGACATCGACCACGGCACCTATCCCTTCGTCACATCCTCCAACTGCACTGCTGGCGGCGCCGCCACCGGGTCCGGCGTTGGCCCGTCGGCGATGCACTACGTGCTGGGCATCACCAAGGCCTACACCACGCGCGTCGGTTCCGGGCCGTTCCCCACCGAGCTGTTCGATGACGTGGGCAAGTACCTCGGCGAGAAGGGCCACGAATTCGGCGCCACCACCGGTCGCCAGCGGCGCTGCGGCTGGTTCGACGCCGCCGCGCTCAAGCGCTCGATCCAGATCAACGGCGTGTCGGGTCTGTGTGTGACCAAGCTCGACGTGCTGGACGGCCTGGAAACCGTGCGTGTCTGCGTGGGCTACAGGATCGACGGCGAAACCTGCGACATCCTGCCGGTGGGCGCCGAATCGATCACCAATGTGGAGCCGATCTACGAAGACCTGCCGGGCTGGAGCGACACCACCGTCGGCGTCCAGGAGTTCGACAGGCTGCCGCAGAAGGCGCAGACCTATCTCAAGCGCATGGAAGAACTGTGCGAAGTGCCGATCGATGTGGTGTCGACCGGCCCCGACCGGGTGGAGACCATCGTGCGTCGCCATCCCTATGAAGCGTGATGCCGCTAGACATCACAAAAACAAAAAGCCGACACAAAGTCGGCTTTTTGCTTGCGTCTGGTGCCCAGAAGAGGACTCGAACCTCCACAGTGTTGCCACCGCTAGGACCTGAACCTAGTGCGTCTACCAATTCCGCCATCTGGGCAATGAAGGCGCGCATTTTAGAGAGGCGAGATTAACTTGTCAACGAAGAAAGGCCGCGGACGCGGCAGCAAGCAGAAAATACCCGCCATCCGGCTGGCCGACCCGTTCTACGAACGCGAAATCGAGCGCTACGAATCGCCGCTGCCCAGCCGCGAATACATCCTGCAGCTGCTGGCCGAGGCCGGTTGTCCGGTGGACGTCGAATCCTTCGCCCAGCACCTGCACATCACCGAGGCCGAGTACGAGTTGTTCCAGCGGCGGCTGGGCGCGATGCAGCGCGATGGACAGCTCATGCTCAACCGCAAGCAGCAGCTCTGCCTGCCGGACAAGCTCGACCTCATCAAGGGCCGTATCGAGGGGCATCCAGACGGCTTCGGCTTCGTCGTTCCCGAGGAAGGCGGCGACGATCTCTTCCTCTCGCCCAAGGAAATGCATCGCGTCCTGCACGGCGACAAGGTTCTGGTGCGCGTCGCAGGTTTCGACAAGCGTGGCCGGCGCGAGGCAAAGATCGTCGAGGTGCTGGAGCACGTCAACAAGACCGTCGTCGGCCGCTACTACCTGGAAGGCGGTGTCGGCTTCCTGATCGCGGAAAATCGCCGCATCAACCAGGATATCCTGGTGCCTGCGGAACACGCCGGCGGTGCGCACTCCGGCCAGGTCGTCACGGTGGAAATCCTCACCCAGCCCGGCGCGCACAACGAGGCGGTGGGCCGTGTCGTCGAAATTCTCGGCAGCTTCACCGGCCCCGGCATGGAAATCGAGATCGCGCTGCGCAAGCACGACCTGCCCTACATGTTCCCGCCGGACGTGGAAAAACAGGCCGAGGCGCTGCCGAAGAAAGTCCTGAAGAAGGACATGGCCGGGCGCGAGGACATCCGCCACCTGCCGCTCGTGACGATTGATGGAGAAACCGCGCGCGACTTCGACGATGCCGTGTATTGCGAGCCGCAGGGCCGCAGCGGCTTCCGCCTCGTCGTCGCCATTGCCGACGTCAGCCACTACGTGCAGCCGCACGACGCGCTTGACACCGAAGGCTACACCCGCGGCAACTCGGTGTACTTTCCGCGCCGCGTCATTCCCATGCTGCCCGAGGCGCTGTCCAACGGCCTGTGCTCGCTCAACCCGGAAGTCGATCGCCTGGCCATGGTGTGCGACATGCAGATCAGCAACACCGGCAGCATCAAGGACTACCGCTTCTATCCCGCGGTGATCTTTTCCCACGCGCGCCTTACCTACAACCAAGTATGGGACTGGCTCTCGGGCACGGCCAGGCCGGACAAGAAGCAGTCCGCACTGATGCCCCACCTGCAGGCGCTCGACAAGCTCTTCCGCACCTTGCTGAAGGCACGCGCCAAGCGCGGCGCCATCGATTTCGGTTCGACCGAGACGCAGATCATTTTCGACGACCAGGGCAAGATCAAGGAGATCATGCCGGTGATCCGCAACGATGCCCACCGCATCATCGAGGAGTGCATGCTCGCGGCCAACGTCTGCGCGTCGGACTTCCTGCATGTGCACAAGCAGCCTGCGCTCTATCGCGTGCACGAAGGCCCCACGCCCGAGAAACTTGCCGCGCTGCGCGGTTTCCTCGCCGAATTCGGCCTCGACCTCGGCGGCGGCGACAAGCCGCACGCCAAGGACTACGCTGCGCTGCTGGAAAAAATCAAGGATCGCCCCGACCACGGCCTGCTACAGACCGTGATGCTGCGTTCGCTGAAACAGGCGCAGTACAGTCCCGACAACAAGGGGCACTTCGGTCTCGCCTACGAGGCCTACACCCACTTCACCTCGCCGATCCGCCGCTATCCGGATCTGCTGGTCCATCGCGCGATCAAGGCGGTGCTTGTGGGCGAAAAACTGCCCGGCAAGGGACTCTCGGAAATCGGCCTGCACTGCTCGATGACCGAGCGCCGCGCCGACGACGCCACGCGCGATGTCGATGCCTGGCTGAAGACCTATTTCATGCAGGACCGCATCGGCGACGAGTACGACGGCACCGTCAGCGCGGTGACCAGCTTCGGCATCTTCGTTGCCCTCGATGACATCTTCATCGAAGGCCTGGTGCACGTCTCCGAACTGGGACAGGATTACTTCCACTACGACCAGGCTAGGCACTGGATGCTGGGTGAACGCACAGGCAAGCGCTATCGCCTGGGTGACCGTGTGCGCATCAAGGTCATGCGCGCCGACATCGAGACCAGCAAGATCGACTTCAGCCTCATCGAGCAGGTCGAATCGGCCGAAGAATTCGCCATGCCGAAGAAGAAGCCCGCGAGGACGGGCGGCCGCAAGAAATGAGCGACAAGCCGGGCGACAGGCACGCCGCCGAAAAACTCATCTACGGCTTTCACCCCGTGCTGGCCCGGCTGCGCCAGGACCCGGCGGGCATCTTCGAAATCTACCTCGATCTCACCCGCCGCGACGCGCGCGCGCGCGACCTGGTACATCAGGCCAGGGATCACGGCGTCAAGCTTGCGCAGGTCGAAGCCGATCGTCTGGATCGCCTGGTCGGCAAGAGCGCCAAGCACCAGGGCGTCGTCGCCCGCGTCAAGCCGGTCGCGCTCACCCATTCGCTCGACGAAGTGCTGGAAAACATCCAGGGCGCGCCGCTGCTCGTCATCCTCGACGGCGTCACCGACCCGCACAACCTCGGCGCGATACTCCGATCCGCGGACGCCTTCGGCGTCCACGCCGTCATCGCGCCCAAGGACAACGCCGTCGGCATCAACGCCACCGTGGAAAAGGTCGCCTCGGGTGCCGCCGAAACCGTGCCCTACCTCATGGTCACCAACCTCGCGCGCACCATCGAGGATCTGAAGGAACACAACATCTGGGTCATCGCCGCCGACATGGACGGCGAGCAGCCCCTGTCCGGCATCGACGCCAAGACCGGCATCGCCTGGGTGCTCGGCGCCGAAGGCGCGGGCATCCGCCGCCTGGTCAAACAGAGCTGCGATCAAGTCGCGCGCATCCCCATCGGCGGCACGGTGGAAAGCCTCAACGTGTCGGTGTCGGCGGCGCTGTGTTTGTACGAGACGGTGAGACAGCGGGGTGCATGACCGAACCCGCTCGCAGGCATAGAATGGATGCACCGCCCCAAGGAGGCCAACATGTTGCAGACCATCGAAGTTGAAATTGACGCAACGGGACATATCCACCCGCTGGAGCCCGTGCAGACGATTCCCGCTGGGCGGGCATTGCTCACGCTCCTGACGCCGCCGGTTGACGAAGCGCTGCAACTGGCCGAAGGCGCGCTCGCTGAAGACTGGCTGAAACCCGAGGAAGAGGCAGCATGGGCGCATTTGCAGCCGGCCAAGTAGTCCTCCTGCCGTTCCCGTTTTCAGACCTCACACGCAGCAAGCTGCGTCCCGCCCTTCTTCTGGCCGATGCCGGTCGCGACGATTGGATCGCCTGCCAGATCACCAGCAACCCCTACGCCGACCCGCATGCCATTCTGCTTGCGCCCGAGGATTTCACGTCGGGCGGCTTGCAGCGCGCAAGCTATGCGCGTCCGGGTAAATTGTTCACGGCGAACACTTCCCTGTTCGCTGCCGCGGCAGGCCTGATCTCGCAAGGCCGGTTGGACGAAGTGCGCAACGCGTTGATTGCCATCATTCAGGGATGAATGGAGAAACCATGGTCTGCACCTTGTTGTTCCTCGGTTAAGGGAGATCATGCTGATGAACGCATCCAGATTTTCCTTACTTATGATGGTCTTCTCGGCCATAGGGTTTATGGTCGGAACCGGAATTCTTGTTACCGATGACCCTTAGCGTTCCTTGTGCCAAAGATGTTGGCTGAACTATTCCTTGTATGCATTCTTTGGCGAGCATGGGGGCCAAACGGCATTGGGGGTGCTTTGGTATTTGACCGCTGGCTTATGCCTCGTTTTTGCATTGAAGCTGGGACGGAAAAGCGCTCGTAAGTCTCGCTCCGTAGGTTATCGACAATAAGCCCCTTCTTCTGGCGGTTAATTGCTAGAAGTTATTACGCCAGTTCCTGCAACCGCAACAACCGCGCAGCCTCTTCCTCCCGCGCGTCGTCAATCTCCCGCATCACCCCCTCCAGATCGACCGGCGGCTTGTCGCATTCGAAGCGGCCGGTAAGTTTGACTTCGGGATTCAGCTTGCCGTGTTCATACAGTGACCAGATTTCCTCGGCGTATTGCGTTTCCAGTAGCGCCGGCGCGAACTGGCCGAAGTAGGTTCGCAGGTTGTTCACGTCGCGTGCCAGCATGGCCTGGGCGTGATTGTTGCCGGCGGCGTCGACCGCCTGCGGCAGGTCGATGATGACCGGGCCGTCGGCGCCGACGAGGATGTTGAATTCGGACAGGTCGCCGTGGACAACGCCGGCACACAGCATGCGCACGACTTCGCCGATGAGGGTGCGGTGGTGGGCGAGGGCTTCGTCTTCGGTCAACGACACGTCGTTGAGCCGGGGCGCGGCGTTGCCGTCGGCATCCGCCACCAGTTCCATCAGCAGTACGCCTTCGTGGAAGTTGTACGGCGTGGGCACGCGCACGCCGGCGGCAGCCAGCCGGTACAGCGCGTCGACTTCGGCGCTTTGCCAGGCGGCTTCCTGCATCTCGCGGCCGTACTTGCTGCCCTTGGCCATGGCGCGCGCCTGGCGGCTGTTCTGGGTCTTGCGGTTTTCGGTGTAGTCGACGGCCTGGCGGAAGCTGCGCTTGTTGGCTTCCTTGTAGACCTTGGCGCAGCGGATGTCGTCGCCGCATGCGACGACGAAGACCATGGCTTCCTTGCCACTCATGAGCTGGCGCACGACGCGATCGATGAGGCCGTCTTCGAGCAGGGGCTGGAGGCGCTTGGGGATTTTCATCGGCAGAGGTTCTAGCCGCGCACCTTGCGGTACGCCTCCAGCAGGCGCTGGTGCATCGTGCTGCCTTCGAAGTTGCTACCGAGTGTGGTCAGGCCGAAGAAGCGCTCGTCCTGGTTGAACAGGGCGAACGCCTGTGCCAGCGTCTCGCGGCCATACATCAGCGCGAGCGCGGTCTCGAAGGGACCAGGATCGTCGAGCTGGACGAGGTCCGCGATGCAGCGGTAGACCTTCAGCCGCGCCTCGCTGCGCTGGCCGTACTGTGCGATCCAGGTGCAGCCTTCGAGGATGGCCTCGTCGTCGCCCAGCGCCAGCGCGAGCAGCAGTTTGAGTTCGCCGACGCGCAGGTCGGTCCACGGCGAATCGGCGTCGGGGGCAAGGCCGATCAGCACGGTCACCAGACGGTCGTCGGCCAGCTCCAGTTCGTTGATCAGGTCGAGCAGTTCGGCGCATGCGTCGTCGTCGAGCTCGGGCAGGCGCGCGAGCGCGGGGCGGATCAGGTTGCCGACGCTGTTGTTCTCGAATTCGAGTTCTTCGACCGGGTAGATTTCGGACACGCCCGGCACGAGGATGCGGCAGGCATAGACACCGAGGTGCTCGAAGTCGGCGATGTAGACCTCGCGGCCTTCGGCGTGCAGCGCATCGACCGACCATTGGTAGTCTTCTTCGGTGGTGGTGCCGAAATTCCAGTCGACGAAGTCGTAGTCCGGGGTGTCGCGCAGGAACTGCCAGCTGATCACACCGCTGGAATCGACGAAGTGGATTTCCAGATTCTGCGGATCGGCGATTTCGGCCGGGTCGAAGCCGGGGGCGGGAAAGCCGGCCAGCGCATCGAGCGCGCGGCCCTGCAGCAGTTCCGTGAGCGCGCGCTCCAGCGCGACCTCGAAACGCGGATGCGCGCCGAAGCTGGCGAAGCAGCCCTGGTCCTGCGGATGCAGCAGCGTCACGTTCATCACCGGATAGTTGCCGCCCAGCGAGGCGTCCTTCACCAGGATGCCGAAGCCGGCTTCGCGCAGGCCGCGGATGCCGGCGGCGATGCGCGGATAGCGGTTGATGACGGCTTCCGGAACGCCGGGCAGGCACAAGCCCTCTTCGATGATGCGGAACTTGATGTGGCGCTCGAAGATTTCGGACAGCGCCTGCGTGCGCGCCTCCATCAGCGTGTTGCCGGCTGACATGCCGTTGCTCACGTAGAGGTTGCCGATGAGGTTGACCGGAAAATACACCGTTTCGCCGTCGGCGAGGCGCTGGTAGGGGATGGCGCAGATCCCGCGCTCGGCGTTGCCGGAATTGAGATCGATGAGCTGGTCGGCGCGCACGCTTTCATCGGGGTTGTAGTGGGCGTGCAGTTCGGGCGTGAGCAGGCCTTGCGGCCAGGCGTCATCGTTCACCTCGAACCAGCGCTCGTCCGGATGGTGCGCGTAGTGGCGGTTGGCGATCGTCTCGCCCAGATAGAAGTGCGTCCAGAAGTAATTGGTCGACAGGCGTTCGAAATACTCGCCCAGCGCGCTCGCCCGTGCGGCCAGTTCCGTGCCGCCCTTGCCGTTGGTGAAGAGGATGGGGCAGTCGCGGTCGCGGATGTGCACCGACCATACGCCTTCCACCGGGTTGAGCCAGGAGCGCTCCTCGATATGGAAGCCGAGGGCATCCAGTTTCGATTGCAGGGTGGCGATGGAGGCTTCGAGCGAAGCGTCCTTGCCGGGAATGAAATGTTCGGTGGCGGACATGGACGCGCGGCGGGCTGAAAGACCCGACAGCATACGCGATGCGGCATCACGCCGCGTAGAATCCGGCCCATGGATCGATTCATTTCAGCAGGCCTCGTCTGCACGCTGTTGGTCAGTTTGTCCGGCGCGGCCCGGGCAGGCGCGCAAACCTTCGGGCTGGACGGCCAGCCTGCGCCGCAGGCGGCCCGCGCCGACTGGGTGGTGCAGGCACGCGGGCTGGAACGGCGCGCCGACTGGCCGGGCCTCTTGGCGCTGGGGCAGGCCTGGGCGCGAGCCGAGACGAACAATCCGCTGGCGTGGTTCGTCCAGGGGCGGGCGTGGTCGGCGCTGGGGCGGCCTGCGGAAGCCGTCGCGGCGTATGAGCGCAATCTGCAGCTCGCGCCCGACGACGTGCAGGCCCGCAACAACCTCGGCAACGTGCTGCGCGACAGCGGCCGCCCGCGCGAGGCGATGCTGGCCTACCGCGCGGCGGTGGAGCGCGACCCCGACTACATCCAGGCCTGGCACAACCTGGGGCTGACCTTCTATCTGACCAGGGGTCAGGCCGGCGTGACGCAGGCACTCGACAGGCTGCGCGCCACCGACCCGGCGCTTGCCGAGGTGTGGCGGCGGCTGGCCGTGGAATATTCGATGACGCGCGATGCCCGTGTGGCGCACGAGGCGGTGCGGGTGCTGCGCGGCTTGGGGGCGCCCGAACGCGCGCGCATGTTCGGCATCCTGTTTGACACGGGCGGTGGTGGCTGACGGGCGTCAGGCCAGGCTCTGTTCGAACTCGGCAACAACCTGGCGCAGCCGGCTGGCTTCCTGTTCCGGCCGCATCAGGGCGCGACGCACGCGTGCATGCTCGCGCAGGCTGGCATAGAAATACGGGTCGTCTTCGGCCAGTGCGAGCAGGGTGGCCAGCTTCCGCTCGTCGCCTACCGGGAAGTAACCGGGATAGTCCGGGCCCAGCATGCCGACGTTGCCCGACACGTGCGACGCCAGCACCGGCACGTCGGCCGCGAGCGCTTCGCAGATCACATTGGCGCCGCCTTCCAGTACCGAGCTGATGACCATGAGCCTGGCGCGCGCCAGCTGCTTCAGTACCGCGTTGTGGGTGACGGCGCCAGCCCAGTGCCAGCGCGGCAGCTTGCGTTCGGCCAGTTCCGCCGTTTCGGCCATCTCCTCGGACAGCGCCTCGCCCAGATGCGTGACGCGGATGCGCGAGCGTTCCGGCAGGTAGGCGGTGGCGAGCGCCGGGCGGAAGGGATCCTTTTCCGCGCGCAGGTGACCGATCACCAGCACGTCGAAGACCGCTTCGCGTGCAGGCAGGCGTGCAATGTCGGGAGATGACTGATAGACCACGCGCGCCTTGGCGGCGAGCTCGGCGGGCAGTTCGTCGAGGCCGCGGTCCTGCAGCACGATGAGGCGGTGTGCGAGCGCGAGCGCCTGTCGCGCATTCGCGTCCTCGTGAATGTCCCGGTAGAGGTCGGTGCCGGTCAGCGCCAGCAGCAGCGGGCGGGTGGGATGGCGGTCGGCGAACGCACGGATCGCGGCGAAACTGCGACGCGCGTGCAAAGCCAGCATCAGGTCGGCGTCGCGGCCGTCCCATTCCACCTGCACCCGCACCGTGTGACCGGCGTCGCGCAGAAAGCGCGCCCAGCGTGCGGCAGTGTGCCAGTTGCCGTTGCGATGCTCGCGGCCGTAAGGCGTGATGAGGAAGATGCGCATGGCGCGAGTGTACGCTTTGTGGGGAGTGGGATAATCGGGCCATGCATGAAACTGCCATTGCCTCGCGCGACAACCCCATTTTCAGGCGGCTGAAGAAACTGGCCGAATCGGCGCGTGCCCGGCGCGAGGCGCGGATGACGCTGCTCGATGGCGAGCACCTGCTGGTGGCGTATCTGGAGGCGGGGGGGCAGCCGCATACTCTGATGCGTGCGGCGTCGTCCGACCCGGCGAAGCTGGCGCCGCTCGTCGCGCGCTGCACGCAGGCCAAATCGCTGGTGCTGCCCGATGCGCTCTTCGCCGAACTTTCGCCGGTGGCCACCCCCAGTGGCCTCCTCGCCGAAGCGGCCTGGCTGGCACCGCCGGCCATCGCCGCCGTGCCTTTCGTGGTGGCGCTGGAAGACATCCAGGACCCGGGCAACGTCGGCGCGATGCTGCGCACTGCGGCGGCGGCCGGCGCAACGCGCGCGGTGCTGTCGAAGGGCTGTCACGATCCGTGGTCGCCCAAGGCACTGCGCGGCGGGCAGGGGGCGCAGTTCGTATTGCCGCTGGATACCGGCGTGGATCTTCCGGCGTGGCTCGCACGGTTCGAGGGCGACAGCCTCGCGCTCGCACTGGGCGAGGATGGGAGCCTGTATGGGCAGACCCTCACCGGGCCGCTGGCGATCGTCGTCGGCAACGAGGGCGCAGGGCTTACACCGGAGGTGCGCGCTGCCGCGCGGGTGCGAGTGTGCATTCCGATGCGGGGCAGGGTGGAATCGCTGAACGCTGCAGCGGCGCTGGCTGTCGCGGTGTTCGAGGCTGCGCGCCAGCGCGGCGCCTGAGCAGGCCCTACAATTTCTGCAGGGCGCGTTCGCCGCTGCGGCGGTCGAGCTGGATGCGCAGCTGGTTGTCGCGGGCGAAGCCCATCACGTAGGCATAGGCGGCCGGGTCGGCTTCCTCCAGCCAGCGCGCCACGACGAGGCAGCGTTCGCCGTCCAGGATGCAGGGCTGCACGCCGGCGGAATAGCGCAGGCGGTGATCGACCAGAAAGCTCGCCAGGGTGGACGACAGCCGCTCGCTCCAGTCCGACGGCCGGAACGTCTTCCCGTTTTCCATCACGCCCGTGATGACCAGATCGTCCTGCGGCATGTCCGTACTCCCGTCGTGGGTTCCTGCTGCTGTTTCGGCAGGAACCGGCTGTTACTTGAGGGTATGGCGCAGCCGGGCCGCGATTTCCTCCACCGACATGCGGGTGGTGTCGAGCACCGGCACGGCGTGGCGCGCGAACAGGGCGGAAGCGGCGGCAAGTTCGCTGCGGCACTGCGCCAGGCTGGCATAGCGGCTGCCCGGATAGCGCGCCTCGCGGATCGCGGCGAGCCGCGCGGGGTCGAGCGTGAGTCCGCGCAGGCGCGGCAGGTGATCGAGCAGGCAGGCCGGCAGTACGTCGTGCGCGAGATCGTCCGGCGTCAACGGGTAGTTGGCGGCGGCGAGGCCGTACTGCAGGGCGAGATAAAGCGCGGTCGGCGTCTTGCCGACGCGCGACACGCCGACGAGCACGAGGTCGGCCTGTGCGAGGTGCTGCGGCTGCAGGCCGTCGTCGAGGGCGAGGCTGAAATTCACGGCTTCCATGCGTGCCTCGTAGTCCGGCGCCATGCCGTGGGTCAGGCCGGGGCCGGGCACAGCAGGATGGCCGAGCGCGGCTTCCACTGCGGGCGCGATCAGGTCGAAGGCATCGAATACCGGTGCTCCGGCATCGCGCAGGATGGTCCGCAGCGCAGGGTCGGTAAGGGTGGAAAACACCAGGGCACCGGGCGAGGCGCCGATACGCTGCGCAGCCGCATGGACTTTCTCCGTACTGTCCACGAACGGTAGCACAATCCGGCTAAACTCGAAGGCGGGAAACTGCGACAGCACGCTTTTCGCCACCGCTTCGACGGTGACGCCGGTGTGGTCCGATACGCAGTAGGCAACACGCGTGTTCATGGAGAGGTGGAGATGCCCGATTTGAATCAACAGCAGTCGCCCGACTATATCGTTCCCCTGGAGCGCCTGTCGATGGCCGACGTACCGCGCGTGGGGGGCAAGAATGCCTCGCTCGGCGAGATGATCGCCAATCTTGCCGGTGCGGGCGTGCAGGTGCCGGGCGGTTATGCCACCACCGCGCAGGCCTTCTGGGATTTCCTCGATCACAACGCCTTGCGTGCACGCATCCAGGCGCGGCTGGCCACACTCGATGTGGGCGACGTACGCGCGCTGGCGCAGGCCGGCGCGGAAATCCGCGCATGGGTCGAGGCAGGCGCCCTGCCGCCGGCGCTGGAAACCGGCCTGATCGCCGCCTACCGTGCGCTGGGCGACACGGTCTCGGTCGCCGTCCGCTCGTCCGCAACTGCGGAAGACCTGCCCGACGCCTCCTTCGCCGGCCAGCAGGAAACCTACCTGCACGTGCGTGGCGAGGCCGACCTGCTGCTGCATGTGAAGAAGGTCTTCGCCTCCCTCTACAACGATCGCGCCATCGCCTATCGCGTGCATCACGGCTTCGCGCATGCCGACGTGGCGCTCTCGGCAGGCATCCAGCGCATGGTGCGTTCCGACCTGGCCAGTGCCGGCGTCATGTTCACGCTCGATACCGAATCCGGCTTCCGCGATGTCGTCTTCATCACTGCGGCGTACGGTCTCGGCGAAACCGTGGTGCAGGGATCGGTGAACCCGGACGAGTTTTACGTCCACAAGCCGCTGCTCGCCGCCGGCTTCCCGGCCATCGTGCGGCGCGAACGCGGCGAAAAGGCGATCCGCATGGTGTGGAAGGATGGCGGCAACGTCATCGAGGACACGCCATTCGAATTGACCCAGCGTTACGCGCTGACCGACGCCGACGCGCTCGACCTCGCGCGGCAGGCGATGACCATCGAGGCGCATTACGGCCGGCCGATGGACATCGAGTGGGCGAAGGACGGCGAGACCGGCGAGCTCTTCATCGTGCAGGCGCGGCCGGAGACGGTGAAGGCGCGCGGCGCCGGCAGCGATGCGCGCTACGTGCTGGAGGAAACCGGCGAGGTGCGCATCACCGGGCGCGCCATCGGCCAGAAGATCGGCGCCGGCCCGGTACGCGTGATCGCCAGCCCGGCCGAGATGCAGCGCGTGCAGCCCGGCGACGTGCTGGTGACCGACATGACCGACCCCGACTGGGAGCCGGTGATGAAGCGCGCCGCAGCCATCGTCACCAACCGCGGCGGACGCACCTGCCACGCCGCCATCGTCGCGCGCGAACTGGGCATTCCGGCTGTCGTGGGGGCGGGCTACGCAACGACGGTGCTGCAGGACGACGAGCCGGTAACCGTGTCCTGCGCCGAGGGCGATATGGGTAAGGTGTACGCCGGCCGTCTGCAGTTCAGCGTCGAGACACTGGCGGGCGAGACGCTCGCCGAGCCGCCGGTGAAGCTGATGATGAACGTGGGCAACCCCGAACGCGCCTTCGAATTCGCGCAGATTCCCAATCGCGGCGTGGGGCTCGCCCGGCTCGAGTTCATCATCGCGCGCATGATCGGCGTGCACCCGCTGGCGCTGCTGGAATACGCGAAGCTGCCGGGTGAACTGCGCACGGCAATCGACGCGCGCATCGCTGGCTACGCCGATCCGGTCGGCTTCTACGTGGACAAACTCGCCGAAGGCATCGCCACCCTGGCGGCCGCGTTCTGGCCCAAACCGGTGATCGTGCGCCTGTCCGACTTCAAGTCCAACGAGTATGCCAACCTGGTGGGGGGCGACCGCTACGAGCCGAAGGAAGAGAACCCCATGCTGGGCCTGCGCGGTGCGGCGCGCTACGTGTCGGTACTGTTCCGTCCCGCCTTCGAGCTGGAATGCCGTGCGCTGAAGAAGGTGCGCGAAACCCTGGGCTATACCAACGTCGAGGTGATGATCCCCTTCGTGCGCACCGTCGAGGAATGTGCGCAGGTGGTCGGCCTGCTGGCGGACAACGGCCTCGCACGCGGCGAGGCCGGCCTGCGGCTGATCATGATGTGCGAGATTCCGTCCAACGTGCTGCTCGCCGACGACTTTCTCGCACACGTCGATGGTTTTTCCATCGGCAGCAACGACCTCACCCAGCTCACGCTCGGCATCGACCGCGACTCCGGCCTGGTTGCCGAAGGCTTCGACGAGCGCAACCCGGCCGTGAAGAAACTGCTCGCCGAGGCCATCGCCGCGTGCAACAGGCAAGGCAAGTACATCGGCATCTGCGGCCAGGGGCCGAGCGACCACCCCGACCTTGCCGACTGGCTGGTAGCGCAGGGCATCGGCTCGATCTCGCTCAACCCGGATACCGTGCTGGCGACGTGGAAACGGCTGGCTGCGGGATCGACAGGTCTTGGCTGAGCCCCTGCTGCCAGGCTGGCCGAGGATTTTGCCGATACTGACGAAATCTATGGCCAGAGGCGGGCCCGGTCAGCTGTTTTGCTGCGACATTATCCTCTTGGACAGCTTTCAGAATATTGTCGGCACAGTCATGCATCCTGCATGGGGGTGCTGTAGATGAGGATGATTTCAAGCGTGCCCGGGAAATGACATGAATCGTTCAGGTAGCGAATCATATCCACGGTGACCACGTTCATCCGCATTGGGGATGACGATGTCCGCTCGACAGTCTGCTGCCTCGGGCGGAGGCAGGTGTTGCCGCCGGCGTCATTGAGCCGACTTTGACGATGGAGTAGAATCCGTCATCACCCGCCCCCGCCACACAACATGACGAAGTATGTGTTTGTCACAGGTGGGGTGGTTTCTTCCCTCGGGAAAGGGATCGCCTCCGCTTCACTCGCTGCGCTGCTCGAATCGCGCGGTATCCGCGTCACCCTGTTAAAGCTCGATCCTTACATCAACGTCGATCCCGGAACGATGAGCCCGTTCCAGCATGGCGAGGTGTTCGTCACAGACGACGGGGCCGAGACCGACCTCGACCTCGGGCATTACGAGCGCTTCTCCAGCGCACGCATGAGCAAGCGCAACAACTTCACCACCGGCCAGATATACAAGGCGGTGATCGACAAGGAACGCCGCGGCGACTACCTCGGCGGTACGGTGCAGGTCATCCCGCACATCACCGACGAAATCAAGCGTCACATCAGGGACGGCGCGAGCGGTGCCGACGTCGCGCTGGTCGAGATCGGCGGCACGGTTGGCGACATCGAGTCGCTGCCTTTCCTTGAAGCCATCCGCCAGATGGGCTTCGAGGACGGACCGCGCAACACCTGCTTCATCCACCTCACCCTGCTGCCCTACATTCCCACGGCCGGCGAGCTGAAAACCAAGCCCACGCAGCACAGCGTGAAGGAACTGCGCGAGATCGGCATCCAGCCCGACATCCTGCTGTGCCGCGCCGATCGCGAGATTCCGGTTGACGAACGCCGCAAGATCGCGCTCTTCACCAACGTGCGTCCCGAGGCGGTGATCGAGGTGCGCGACGCCGATTCGATCTACAAGATCCCCGCCATGCTGCACGAGCAGATGCTCGACGAGATCGTCTGCCACAAGCTCGATATCCTCGCCCGTGCCGCAGACCTGTCGGTGTGGAAGAAGCTGGTCGAGGCCTTGGAGCATCCGCAGCACACCGTCGACATCGCCTTCGTCGGCAAGTACGTCGATCTCACCGAATCCTACAAGTCGCTGTCGGAAGCGATGATCCACGCCGGCATGCACACGCTCTCGCGCGTGCGCATCCACTACATCGATTCCGAGCAGATCGAGAAAACCGGCATCGACGTGCTGAAGGGCATGGATGCGATCCTGGTACCCGGCGGTTTCGGCAAGCGCGGGGTAGAGGGCAAGATCGCCGCGATCCGCTACGCCCGCGAAAACCGCGTGCCCTACCTCGGTATCTGCCTCGGCATGCAGCTTGCCGTGGTCGAATATGCGCGCGACGTGGCCGGCATGGCCGATGCGCATTCCACAGAATTCGAACCGATGACGACACATCCCGTGATCGGCCTCATCACCGAATGGCTGGACCGCACCGGACAGGTCGAGAAGCGCAGCGAGCAATCCGACCTTGGCGGCACCATGCGCCTGGGCGGCCAGCCATGCACCCTCAAGGCAGGCTCGCTGGCGCGTCAGGTCTATGGTGCCGACAGCATCGTCGAGCGTCATCGTCATCGCTACGAGGTGAACAACACCCTGCTGTCGCAGCTTGAAGAGAAAGGCCTGGTGGTGGCGGGACGTGCGCCGGGCACCGACCTGTGCGAAATGGTCGAGCTGCCGACCGACGTGCATCCCTGGTTCGTCGGCTGCCAGTTCCATCCCGAATTCACCAGCAACCCGCGTACCGGGCATCCGCTGTTCAGCGCATTCGTCAAGGCCGCACTGGCCTTCCAACAGGAGAAGCGTGCATGAAACGCTGTCATTTCGAAGCGGGGCTGTGCGCCGTTGGGCGGCACAGGGGCCCCGTAGAGCGGGGATGCAACCCTGCAGGCGCGCGTGTCGAGGCCACCCGAATGCGTGCTGGAACGAAGGAGAACGCGTTATGAAGCTGTGTCACTTTGAGGCGGGCCTCGATCAGCCACTCTTCCTCATCTCCGGCCCCTGCGTGATCGAATCCGAACAGCTGGCGATGGATACCGCTGGCCAGCTGAAGGAAATGTGTGTGGCGCTCGGTGTGCCTTTCATCTACAAATCCTCGTTCGACAAGGCCAACCGCTCTTCGACCCAGTCCTTCCGTGGTCTGGGTCTTGAAGAAGGCCTGCGCATCCTGTCCGAGGTGAAGAAGCAGATCGGCGTGCCGGTGCTGACCGACGTGCACGAGGACACGCCGCTGGAAGAGGTCGCATCCGTGGTCGACGTGCTGCAGACCCCGGCTTTCCTGTGCCGCCAGACCAACTTCATCCAGAACGTGGCGAGGATGGGCAAACCGGTCAACATCAAGAAGGGCCAGTTCCTCGCGCCGTGGGACATGCAGAACGTCGTCGACAAGGCGCGCGCCGTCGGCAACGAGCAGGTCATGGTGTGCGAGCGCGGCGTCTCGTTCGGCTACAACACGCTGGTGTCGGACATGCGGGGCCTTGCGATCATGCGTGCCACCCAGTGTCCGGTGGTGTTTGACGCCACCCACTCGGTGCAGCAGCCGGGCGGGCAGGGCACCAAAAGCGGCGGCCAGCGCGAGTTCGTGCCGGTGCTGGCACGCGCGGCGGTGGCCACCGGCGTGGCGGGGCTGTTCGCCGAAACGCACCCCAATCCCGAATGCGCGCTGTCCGACGGCCCCAATGCGTGGCCGCTGGGCATGATGCAGGAACTGCTGGAAACGCTGAAGGAAATCGACGCGCTGGTGAAGCAGCGCGGATTCGCAGAACACACACTGATGAAAATCTGAACGGAGGAGCCGGCGGGCCGCGCGTCCGTCTTCTCCAGGACTTGAACCCTAAGGAAACAAATTGAGCGCAATCATCGATGTCGTCGCCCGGGAAATTCTCGACTCCCGCGGCAATCCCACTGTTGAAGCCGACGTGCTGCTGGAATCCGGCGTGATGGGCCGTGCGGCCGTGCCGTCCGGTGCGTCCACCGGTTCGCGTGAAGCGATCGAACTGCGCGATGGGGATAAATCCCGTTACCTGGGCAAGGGCGTGCTGAAGGCCGTCGAGCACGTCAATACCGAAATCTGCGAAGCCATCATTGGCCTCGACGTCGAGGACCAGGCCTTCATCGACAAGACCATGATCGACCTCGACGGGACCGAGAACAAATCGCGCCTGGGCGCCAATGCCCTGCTTGCCGTATCGATGGCCTGCGCGCGTGCCGCCGCCGAGCAGGCCGGCCTGCCGCTCTACCGCTACCTGGGCGGTGCCGCGCCGATGCAGCTGCCGGTGCCGATGATGAACATCATCAACGGCGGCGCGCATGCCAACAACAACATCGACATGCAGGAATTCATGATCATTCCGGTCGGTGCACCGAGCTTCCGCGAAGCCCTGCGCTACGGTGCGGAAGTGTTTCACGCGCTGAAGAAGCTGCTCGATGACCTCGGCATGGCGACCACCGTCGGCGACGAAGGCGGCTTCGCGCCCAACCTCGAATCCCACGAGGCCGCGCTGAAGCTGATCGTGCAGGCGATCGAGAAGGCCGGCCTGCAGCCTGGCATCGACGTTGCCATCGGCGTCGACTGTGCGGCATCCGAGTTTTACAAGGACGGCGTCTACCACCTCGAATCCGAAGGCAAGAAGCTGACTTCCGCCCAGATGGCCGATTATCTTGCCGCCTGGTGCGACAAGTATCCCGTCATCAGCATCGAGGACGGCATGGGCGAAGGCGACTGGGACGGCTGGAAGCTGCTCACCGACAAGCTCGGCAGCAAGGTGCAGCTGGTCGGTGATGACCTCTTCGTCACCAATTCGAAGATCCTCAAGGAAGGCATCGACAAGGGCATCGCGAATTCCATTCTCATCAAGGTCAACCAGATCGGCACGCTGTCGGAAACCTTCCAGGCCATCGAGATGGCCAAGCAGGCCGGCTACACCTCGGTGATCTCGCACCGTTCGGGCGAAACCGAGGACAGCACCATCGCCGACCTCGCCGTGGCCACCAATGCACGCCAGATCAAGACCGGTTCGCTGTCGCGTTCCGACCGCATGGCCAAGTACAACCAGCTGCTGCGCATCGAGGAAGAACTCGGCGACACGGCAAGCTACCCCGGACGCGATGCGTTCCGCCAGCGCGGCTGATACCGGATGGACGCGGCTGGTAGCGTGGCTGCGCACCCGGGGCCTGACCGGGGCGCTGCTTGCAGCTATCCTCGCGCTGCAGATTCCCTTATGGGGGGGCGAGGGCGGCTGGCTCAAGGTGCGTGCCCATGCGCAGGCGATCGATGCCCAGCAGGCGCTCAACCGTTCCCTGCAGATCCGCAATGCCGGCCTGCAGGCCGAACTCGGCGACCTCAAGCAGGGACGCGAGGCCATCGAGGAACGCGCACGCAACGAACTGGGCATGATCGCTCCGGACGAATGGTTCGTCCGGGTCGTGGCCGCACAATCCGTTCAGGCGAGAGTGACGAATGAGTGAACTGCAAATCGGCTTGCTGGTGATCGGCGTGATCGTCGTCGTGGCGGTATTCGCATTCAACCAGTACCAGGAACGGCGTTTCCGCAAACAGGCCGATGCCGCCTTCCAGCCGCCCGCTGCCGACCCGCTGCAGGGTACCGGCGGCCATGCCGCCGCGGTGCCGCACGAGCGCCACGACCGCATCGAGCCGGCCCTGCGTGAACCCGTGTTCGAATCCGACGATCCCGGTGTGGTGGTCGAGATCGGCGAGCCGCGTCTGCATCTCGATCATGAGCCGGCGAGCGCGCCTGTGCCGGCCGTGGAAGTCCCGGCTGCGGCACCCCGCGAGCCGGCTCAGCCTGCACGTCCAGCGCCCGCGGCATCGGCCGCGCCGCGTACCTCGGGCATTCCCGCCATGGCGGCCCCGGCCCCCTACGACGAACTCATCGAGTACCGGGTACGCCTGCAGGGCGACGGCATCCTGGCCAGTGTGTTCGCCGATACCTTCAATCAGGTACGTGGCCTTGGCAAGGCCGTGCGCTGGCATGGTCTGCCCGTGGGAGCGGTCGAGTGGGAGGAGGTGCATCCCTGGCGGGATGCGCATTATCAGCAGGTCACCGTGACCCTGCAACTGGCCGACCGCAATGGCGCCGCCACCGAAGAACAGCTGGCAGGACTGTGCAGCGCCCTCACTGCGGTGGCGAATGCGCACGGCCTGCGTGTCGCCTGCGACGAGATGGCCGATGCGATCGAGCGTGCGCAGTCCATCGACCGCTTCTGCGTCGACGTCGACGTGCTCATCGGACTGAACGTGGTGGCGCGCGGCGAGGGTTCGATCAATCTTGGGCGCATCGTGCGCGAGGCCGAGGGCGGCGGCATGGTGCTCGGTGCGGACGGCGTGTTCCAGTTGCTCGACAGTCGCGGCGAGCCACTGTATGCGCTGTGCAATCACGACGCGGAGCCCTTCGTCGGCGAGGTGCACGAGGACCAGGTCTCGCAGGGCGTGACCCTGCAGTTCGACGTGCCGCGCGTACCGGATGGCATCAAGGTATTCGACAGCATGGTCACTTTCGGCCGGCGGCTGGCCAACGAAGTCGGTGGCATCCTGGTGGACGACAATCTGCGCCCGCTCACCGACGCCGGCATCGACAAGATCCGCACCCAGCTCATGCACATCTACGAACGCATGGAAGCGCGCGGCGTGCCGTCCGGATCGCGGCGCGCCCTGCGACTGTTTTCCTGATGATTCCAGCCGAGGTGCTGGCGCGCGCGACCGCGCTGCGCCAGGAAATCGAGCGTCACAATCACGCCTACTACGTCCTCGACGCACCAACCATCCCGGATGCGGAATATGACCGCCTGTTTCGCGAACTGCAGGCGCTCGAAGCCGAACACCCCGAACTTGCCGCCCCGGATTCGCCCACGCAGCGGATCGGCGGCAGGCCGCTCGACGGTTTTGCGACGGTGCGCCATGCCGTGCCCATGCTGTCGATCCGCACCGAGACCGATACCACGGCCGCCGGTGCGCGCGCCTTTGACGCGCGGGTGCGCAAGGAACTGGGGCTGGCCGAGGGCGATCCTCCGGTGGAATATGCCGCCGAACTGAAATTCGACGGGCTCGCGATCAACCTGCGTTACGAGCAGGGTGTGCTGGTGCAGGCTGCCACCCGCGGCGACGGCGAAACGGGCGAGGACGTCACGCGGAATGTCCGCACTGTGCATACCGTGCCGTTGCGGCTCGCGCTCGATGCGCCGCCCGAGGTGCTCGAAGTGCGCGGCGAAATCTACATGCGGCGCGACGATTTCGAACGCTACAACGCTAAACAGCGCGATGCCGGCAAGCCCGCGCTGGTCAATCCGCGCAATGGCGCGGCCGGCAGCATCCGCCAGCTCGATCCCAGGCTTGCGGCGCAGCGTCCCCTGTCGTTCTTCGCCTACGGCCTGGGCGAGGTGGTGGGCTGGCGCGATGCACCCGCGACGCACAGTGACACGCTCGACGCGCTCGCTGCGATGGGTGTACCTGTATGCGGCGAGCGGATTGTCGGCGTTGGTGCCGATGCGCTCGTCGCCTTTCACGACGACGTCGAAGCACGGCGCGACCAGTTGCCGTTCGACATCGACGGCGTGGTCTACAAGGTCAACCGTTTCGATCTGCAACGCACACTTGGCTTCGTCACGCGTGAACCGCGCTGGGCCGTCGCTCACAAGTATCCCGCGCAGGAGGAAATGACCATCGTCGAGGCCATCGAAGTACAGGTCGGTCGCACCGGCACGCTCACCCCGGTGGCGCGGCTTGCGCCTGTCTTCGTTGGCGGCGTCACCGTCACCAATGCCACCCTGCACAATCAGGACGAGATCGATCGCAAGGATGTGCGCGTCGGCGATACCGTCATCGTGCGCCGCGCCGGCGACGTGATCCCGGAGGTAGTCTCGGTGGTCATGGAACGACGCCCGCTGCCCGAACCGCCGCGCTTCGATATCGTGCAGAGCTATCCAGTGTGCCCCGAATGCGGTTCCCACGTCGTGCGGCTCGAAGGCGAGGCCGCTGTGCGCTGTACCGGTGGCCTGTATTGCCCGGCGCAGCGCAAGCAGGCGCTGCTGCATTTCGCTTCGCGCCGCGCCATGGACATCGGGGGCCTGGGCGACAAGGTGGTCGACCAGCTTGTCGAGCGTGGTCTGGTCCACTCGCCTGCGGACGTCTATGGCCTCGACCAGGACACGCTGGCCGGGCTCGACCGCATGGCTGAGAAGTCCGCGGCCAGGCTCGTTGCCGCCATCGAGGCCAGCAAGGCCACCACGCTGGCGCGCTTCATTTTTGCGCTGGGCATCCGTAATGTCGGGGAGACTACGGCCAAGGACCTGGCGCGGCATTTCGGCACGCTCGGCGCGTTGATCGCCGCCACCCAGGAAGACCTTCTGGCGGTACGTGACGTGGGCCCCGTCGTCGCCGAATCGATCCGGCAGTTCTTCGCCGAGCCGCACAATCTGGAGGTTGTCGCCAGGCTGCGCAGGGCGGGCGTGCGCTGGCCCGAGTCCACGGGCGTGCAACAATCGGCCGGTATCCTTGCCGGTAGGACGCTGGTGCTGACCGGGACGCTGCCGACGCTGACGCGCGACGCCGCCAGGGAGCGGATCGAGGCGGCCGGCGGCAAGGTCGCAGCCTCGGTGTCGAGGAAGACGGATTACGTCGTGGCCGGCGCCGAAGCGGGCAGCAAGCTGACAACGGCCCGGGAACTCGGCGTGGCGATCCTCGACGAAGCGGGTCTCCTGGCGCTGCTGGAAACGAATACACGAGCGGAGCAGAAGAACTTCGATTTTTAACCAGGTTTTCAGGGAAGAAACGTATGCAACAAGTGAAGAAAGCCGTGTTCCCGGTCGCCGGTCTAGGCACTCGATTCCTGCCTGCCACCAAGGCAAGTCCCAAGGAAATGCTCCCCATCGTCGACAAGCCGCTGATCCAGTACGCGGTGGAGGAGGCCATGGCTGCCGGCATCACCGACATCATCTTCATCTCCAGCCGCACCAAGCGCACCGTGGAGGACCACTTCGACAAGGCCTACGAGCTGGAAACCGAATTGGCCGCGCGCGGAAAGAACCGCGTGCTGGATCTGGTGCAGTCGATCCGCCCGACCGGCGTCAATTTCATCTACATCCGCCAGGCCGAGGCGCTGGGCCTGGGGCATGCCGTGCTGTGCGCGCAGCCGGTGGTGGGTAACGAACCCTTTGCCGTCATCCTCGCCGACGATCTGCTCGACGGCGAGCCGCCGGTGATGAAGCAGATGGTCGACCAGTATCACTATTACCAGTGCTCGGTGCTGGGCGTGCAGCAGGTGCCGCGCGAGGACACTGCCGCCTACGGCATCGTTGACGCCACACCCATGGCCGAGCGCGTCTCGCGCGTCAACGGCATTGTCGAGAAGCCCAGGCCCGAGGAGGCACCGTCGACCCTGGGCGTGGTCGGCCGCTACATCCTCACGCCGCGCATCTTCCATCACATCCAGCACCTCAAGCCCGGCGCCGGCGGCGAGCTGCAGCTCACCGACGCCATTGCTGCGCTGCTCAAGGAACAGCAGGTACTGGCCTACGCCTACGACGGCGTGCGCTACGACTGCGGCAGCAAGCTCGGCTACCTGCAGGCCACCGTGGAATACGCGCTGCGCCACAGCGAGGTCAGCGAGGATTTCGCGGCCTACCTCAAGGCGCGCATGTGCTGAGGTGTACGGCGGCCCCTGCGCCGCCGTTTCACAAACCCAGATCGGAAAGCCCCGGATGTTCGTCCGGGCGCCGGCCCAGCGGCCAGAAGAACTTGCGGTCGGCCTCCGCGATCGGCAGGTCGTTGATGCTGGCAAAGCGCCGCATCATGAACCCCTGCTCGTTGAATTCCCAGTTCTCGTTGCCGTAGGAGCGGTACCAGTGGCCCGAGTCGTCGTGCCATTCGTAGGCGAAGCGCACCGCGATGCGGTTGCCGGTGAAAGCCCACAGTTCCTTGATCAGCCGGTAGTCCAGTTCGCGTGCCCACTTGCGTTCGAGAAAGCGCTGCACTTCGGCGCGGCCGACCGGAAATTCGGCGCGGTTGCGCCAGCGGGTGTCTTCCGTGTACACCAGCACCACGCGCGCGGGATCGCGCGTGTTCCAGGCGTCCTCGGCCATGCGCACTTTCTGGCGGGCGGTGTCCTCGGTGAAGGGGGGTAGGGGCGGTTTGGTTTCCATGGGCTCTCCTTGATGGTTGTAGACAGATCTGTCTACATGCGCTCAGTCTAGCCCGTGTAGACAGATCTGTCTACAATGCCTGCATGGCATCCAGCACTCAGGCATCAGCCGCACCCTCCGCCCGCGACCGCATCCTGCGGACCGCGCACGACCTCTTCTACCGCGACGGCGTGCGCGCCACCGGCATCGACCGCGTCATCGCCGAATCCGGCGTGGCCAAGCTCACCTTCTACCGGCATTTCCCCAGCAAGAACGACCTGATTCGCGCCTATCTGGACTACCGCCACCAGCGCTGGATGGCCTGGTTCGCGGACGCATTGTCGCGTCACGGCGGCGGTCCGGACGCCATCGTGCCGGCGGTGGGCGAGTGGCTGCGCGATCCGGGTTACCGCGGCTGTGCCTTCATCAACAGCGTGGGTGAACTGGCCGGCAGCCTGCCCGAGGTCGTCGAGATCGCGCGCACGCACAAGGCCGACGTGGCTGCCGCTATCGCTGCCGTGCTGCCGGCCACACGCCAGCGCAGCAAACTGGCGCAGGCGATCGCGCTGGCCATCGACGGCGCCATCGTGCGTGCGCAGTTCGACGAAACGCCCGACGCGGCGCTGGATGCGCTGAAGCGCATCGTCAAGGCGCTGCTGGAATAAGCGGCTCGCTGCCGTGCCGCCACACGGCGGCTTCGAGCGCGTCGCCGGGTGCCATGCCCTGCGCCAGCAGCGCGGCGACGAGCCCGGTGAGGCGGTCGCCCGAGCCCGCCTGGGCGAGATGCGGGCCGCCCGTGGTGTTGATCGCATAGCGGCCCTGCGGATGCGCGATCACCGTACCCGCGCCCTTCAGGGCCACGTGTGCGCCAAGGCGTGCGGACAGTGCGGCCGCTGCTGCGATGCGGTCGGCCTGCACGGCAGCGGTGTCGCAACCCAGCAAACGCGCGGCCTCGCCGGGATGCGGCGTGAGCAGCGTGGGTGCCGTGCGCCGCGCAGCCACGCCCGCCAGCGCCGCGTCGCCCGCCAGCAGATTCAGCGCGTCGGCATCGAGTACCAGCGGGCAGGGTGCGGCAAGCGCGGTTTCCAGCAGCGCACGGGCGTGCGTGGTCTGCCCCAGCCCCGGGCCGATGGCCAGTACCGTCAGCGCCTGGCCGACCAGGTTCTCCGGCGGCGCGAACATCAGGCGCGGCTCCCCGTAGTCCACTGCCACGCGTGCATCCAGCACCCCCAGCGTGACGAGGCCGGTGCCATGCGCCAGCGCCGCCCGGCCGGCGATGAGCGCCGCGCCCACCATGCCCGGCGCGCCGCCGACGATGCCGACGTGGCCGAACAGGCCCTTGTGGCTGTTGTGCGGGCGCGGCAGCAGATGGTGGCGCGGCTCCAGCCGCGTGAGCGCGAAGCCGGGGGCATCGGTTGCGTCCGCGCCCAGCGTATCCACGAACACCTCGCCGGCATGATCCGGCCCGTCGGCGGTCAAGAGTCCCGGCTTTGCGCCGAGAAACGTCAGCGTCGCGTCCGCGCGCAAGGCAATGCCGCGCACCCGGCCCGTGTCCGCGTCCAGCCCGCTCGGCACGTCCAGCGCCAGGCGCGGGCAGGCGAGCGCGTTGGCCTGCGCGATCCACTGTGCTTCGATGCCCGACACGTCGCGCGTGAGTCCTACGCCGAAGAGGCCGTCGATCACCAGGCAGAAACTCTGGCCAACCGGAAACGCCGGTATGCAATGGCCGCCTGTCGCGATCCAGGCTGCATGGGCGCGTGCCGCGTCCGGCGGCAGCTGCGTCGGATCGGCACGGCTTGCCATGACCACTCGAAAGCCGCGTGCCGTCAGTAGACGCGCAGTGACAAATGAATCGCCGCCGTTGTTGCCGGGCCCGGCGAGGACCAGCACCGGCGCGCCGGTGTCCTGTGCCCGCGTGGCCGCAAAGTCCGCCGCCGCCGCACCCGCCTTCTCCATCAGCGCGTCGTCCGGATGGGCAGCCTGCCAGGCCTGCTCCATCGCGCGGATTGCAGGGGCGGGGTAGAGGGGGGGGGAAGTCAGGGCGGCGAGCGGGGTGGGCATGTTGCAGAAAAATCGATCAACGGTAGTTAGAACACTGCGCCCGCAATGGCTTCAGCACAAGGGGTCAGCGTGCGGTTTGCCATTGAACAGGGCGAAGCGTCGCTTCGTCCTGCCTGTGCACGCCGCCTGCAGGGGACATTCGTCGCCTCCGCCGCCTTCCCATTCCCGCCCTGGGGTCTAATGTGAAAGCAGTCCATCCACTCTGGAGGTCGGTATGGATAAATTGCATCTCACCCCGGGCGGCGCGAGGGTTGCGCAGTGCGCCGACGAAGAAGGTTGCACAGTGACACGCTGCGAGGTGTGCCTGAAGGAAGTCCCCCCCGATGCCATCGACGTCGCCGACGCGCAGGATTATGTGCACCATTTCTGCGGGCTGGAATGCCTCGACATCTGGCGTCGGCAGGGCGAAGCACCCGGTAAACGCGGGGCTCCGGGCGGCTGAGCGAACCGGGTAAAATAGCGCCTTTGCTCCCACTGCAAAGACGCACATGTCTTCCATCGTTTCGCGCCCCGGCAGCGCCGCGCTGTCGCCCTTCCGCATCGACAAAATCCGCCAGGAGGCCGCCCGTCTGGGGGTGACGCTGTCTACCGTCGAGGCCCGCTTCTGGCATTTCCTGGAGATCGACGGCGCGCTCGACGCCGCTGCCGAGCGCCAGATTGAGGCGACGCTGGCCTACGGCGCTCCGACAGAGGCACCTGCGGAAGGTGCGGTGCAGATTCTGGTGACACCGCGTCCGGGCACGATTTCGCCGTGGTCATCGAAGGCGACGGACATTCTCAGGAACAGCGGGCTTGCCCAGCTGAAGCGCATCGAACGCGGTGTGGCGTACCGGCTGCTGGATACCGCCGGCGCGCCGCTGGCGGCAGCCGCCCTCAAAACCCTGTTGCCCGTGCTGCACGACCGCATGATCGAGGCCGTGCTGCCCTCGCTGGACGAGGCCGCCGTGCTGTTCCGCCATGTGCCGCCGCGCACGCTCACCTCGGTGGACGTGCTGGCAGGCGGGCGGGCCGCACTGGTCGCCGCCAACCGCGACCTCGGCCTGGCGCTGTCGGATGACGAGGTCGATTACCTGGTGGAGAACTTCAGCCGCATCGGCCGCAATCCCACCGACGTCGAACTGATGATGTTCGCGCAGGCCAACTCGGAACACTGCCGCCACAAGATTTTCAACGCCAGCTGGGTGATCGACGGCAAGAGCGAATCGAAGTCGCTGTTCGGCATGATCCGCGACACCCACGCTGCGCATCCCGAGGGCACGGTGGTGGCGTATTCCGACAACTCGTCGGTGATCGAGGGTGCAGCCATCGACCGCTTCTACCCGCGCGCCGACGGCGCCTACGCCTACAGCGAAGAGCTGACCCACGTGCTGATGAAGGTGGAGACGCACAACCATCCTACGGCAATTTCGCCTTTCCCCGGCGCGGCCACCGGCAGCGGCGGCGAAATCCGCGACGAGGGCGCGACCGGTACCGGCTCCAAGCCCAAGGCGGGGCTGTGCGGCTTTTCCGTGTCGAACCTGAACATTCCCGGCTGCGAACAGCCGTGGGAAAGCGAGGCCTACGGCAAGCCCGACCGCATCGTCACCCCGCTGGCGATCATGCTCGAAGGCCCCATCGGCGCGGCGGCGTTCAACAACGAATTCGGCCGGCCCAACCTGGCGGGGTACTTCCGCACCTTCGAGGAAACCGTCGCCGGCGAGCGGCGCGGTTACCACAAGCCCATCATGCTGGCCGGCGGCGTCGGCATGATCCGTGACGATCACGTACACAAGAAGCTGCTGCCGGTCGGCACGCTGCTTATCCAGCTGGGCGGTCCCGGCATGCTGATCGGCCTGGGCGGCGGCGCCGCGTCGTCGATGGACACCGGCGCGAACGCGGCCAACCTCGACTTCGATTCGGTGCAGCGCGGCAACCCCGAAATGGAACGGCGCGCGCAGGAAGTCATCGACCGCTGCTGGCAGCTGGGCGAGAAGAATCCCATCCTGTCAATCCACGACGTTGGCGCGGGCGGGCTGTCAAATGCGCTCCCCGAGCTGGTGCACGGAGGCGGCCGTGGCGGGCGTTTCGAACTGCGCGCCGCGCCGTCGGAGGAGAGCGGCATGTCGCCACGCGAGATCTGGTGCAACGAGGCGCAGGAACGCTACGTGCTGGCGATTCCGCCAGACCGTATCGGCGAGTTCCGCGCCATCTGCAACCGTGAGCGCTGCCCGTTTGCGGTGCTGGGCGAGGCGACAGCGGACAATCACCTGCTGGTGACCGACAGCCACTTCCAGAACGCGCCAGTGGACGTGAGCCTGGATGTGATCCTGGGCAAACCGCCGAAGATGACACGCGAAGTGGCGCACCGGCAGAACCCGACGGTGCCGCTGGCACTCGACGGTATCGATCTCGCCGACGCGATCCAGCGCGTACTGGCGATGCCGGGCGTGGCGTCCAAGATGTTCCTGATTTCCATCGGCGACCGCAGCGTGGGCGGACTCACCGCGCGCGACCAGTGCGTGGGACCGTGGCAGGTTCCGGTGGCCGATTGCGCGATCACGCTCGCCGGCTACCGGAGCCTGCGCGGCGAGGTGTTCTCCATCGGCGAAAAAGCCCCGCTGGCGCTGATCGACGCGCCGGCCTCGGGCCGCATGGCCATCGTCGAGGCGATCACCAACCTGGCCGCCGCGCGCGTGGAAGAACTCTCGGACGTGAAGCTTTCCGCCAACTGGATGGCCCCGGCCGGCCACCCCGGCGAGGACGCGGCGCTGTTCGACACCGTCGCCGCCGTATCGCGGTATTGCCAGGCGCTGGGAATTGCCATTCCGGTCGGCAAGGACTCGATGAGCATGAAGTCCGTGTGGCAGCACGGTGGCGAGAAAAAGCAGGTGACCGCGCCGATCTCGCTGGTGGTGTCCGCCTTTGCCGTCACGCCCGACGCGACGCGTCAGCTCACGCCGCAACTGCGCATCGACTGCGGCGATACCGACCTCATCCTCATCGACCTGGGGCTGGGCAGGAACCGCCTCGGTGGATCGAGCTTCGCACAGGCCTACAAGCAGGTCGGCGACCGCTGTCCAGACGCTCCGGAAGCCGGTGCGCTCAAGGCCTTCTTCGACACCGTGCAGGCCTTGAACGCGGCAGGCAGACTGCTCGCCTACCACGACCGCTCCGACGGTGGCCTGTTCGCGACCCTGGCCGAAATGGCCTTCGCCGGCCATTGCGGTGTCGAGATCGACGTCGACGAACTGTGCTCGGAGAAAATCCGCCACGACGCCGAGGACGATGGCGTGCCGGAACCCGACATGGACGACCCGCGTGGCTATTCCGAGCGCATCTTCAGCGTGCTGTTCAGCGAGGAAGCGGGCGCTGTTCTGCAGGTACGCCGCAGCGACACCCAGGCGGTGATGGAAACCTTCTTCGCCGCCGGCCTGCGCGGCGAGTTCTACATCATTGGCGAGCCGGGCAGGGGCGACCGCATCCGCGTCGCGCGTCGCGAACGCACGATTTTCGATGCGCCGCGCGAGGAACTGCAGCGTGTCTGGGCACGGACCAGCTTCGAAATGGCGAAACTGCGCGACAACCCGGCCTGCGCTGAACAGGAATACGCGACCCACGCTGATGCAACCGATCCCGGTTTGCGTTGTGTGCCGAGCTTCGATCCCGCCGAGGATATCGCCGCGCCCTTCATCGCCAGCGGAACGCGGCCGCGCGTCGCCATCCTGCGCGAGCAGGGGGTCAACGGGCATGTCGAAATGGCTGCGGCTTTCGATTCTGCCGGCTTTGCCGCCTTCGATGTGCACATGAGCGACATCCTCGAAGGCCGCGTGAACCTCGGCGACTTCAAGGGCCTGGCCGCGTGCGGCGGCTTCAGTTATGGCGACGTGCTGGGTGCGGGCGGCGGCTGGGCCAAGTCCATCCTGTTCAACCCCCGCGCGCGCGACCAGTTCGCCGCCTTTTTCCAGCGGGCCGACACGTTCGCGCTGGGGGTGTGCAACGGCTGCCAGATGATGAGCCAGCTGCACAAGCTGATTCCGGGCGCGGCGTCCTGGCCGCGCTTCGAACGCAACCTGTCGGAGCAGTTCGAGGCGCGCTTCAGCCTGGTGGAAGTTCTCGATTCGCCCTCGCTCTTCTTCGCAGGCATGGCGGGCTCGGTCATGCCCATCGTGGTGTCGCACGGCGAGGGCCGTGTGGACTTCCGCGATCCGACCCACGCCGCGCATGCGCGCGCCACCCTGCGCTACGTCGACCACCGTGGCGTGCCGACCGAGGCCTATCCCATGAATCCCAACGGTTCGGCCGGTGGTCTTACCGGTTTCACCACGGACGATGGTCGTTTCAGCATCCTGATGCCGCACCCCGAGCGCGTGGTGCGTGCGGTGCAGATGTCGTGGAAGCCGGAAGCGCTCGCCGGCGACAGTCCGTGGATGCGCATGTTCCGCAATGCCCGCCGTGCGGTTGGGTGATGGGCCTGTCTGTGAGAAAATACGCGGGTTTCACGATTCGACGCGTGCTGCAGCCAGCCCGCCGCCTGCCATGAACGCACCGCACAATCTCCTCACCGACGACCACCTGCGCGCGCAGGTCAAGCTTCTGGGCACGCTGCTCGGTCAGGTTCTGCTGCAGTTTGCCGGCGAGGATGTGTTCAACACGGTGGAGACGCTGCGCCGCGGCTTTGCCGAACTGCACCAGCAGGAAGACCAGCAGCGCCGTACCGAACTCATGTCGATGATCGACGCCATGCCGGCCGACAAGGTCGAGCTGGTGGTGCGCGCATTCTCCAGCTACTTCAAGCTGGTGAACGTGGCGGAAGAGGCCTTCGCCCACCGCAACCGCCGTCGCATGCTGTCGCACGGCATGCCGCTGTGGGAGGGGTCGTTCGACCGCACGCTGGGCGAACTGAAGTCGCAAGGCCTCTCTGCCGGCACCCTGCAGGAAATGGTGAACCGCCTGTACTACGCGCCGGTGTTCACCGCCCACCCGACCGAGGCGCGCCGTCGCGCAGAAATGGAAGGCATGCGCCGGGTGTTCCTGATCTGCGACGAACTCTACAACCCGACGCTGGGGGTGAACGACCAGCGTGAACTCGAGGCGCAACTCGCCGCCGAGATCCAGGTGATGTGGAGGACCGACGAGTTGCGCAGCGCCAAGCTGGAGGTGCGCGACGAGGTGCGCAACGGCCTGTACTACGTGCGCGAGGCGCTGTTCGAGGCGGTGCCCAAGGCGTATCACTTCTTCGAGAAGGCCCTGCGCAAGCATTACGGCGTGAATGCCGACGGCGTGGCGCCCGTGGCGGTGCCGAGCTTCATCCGCTTCGGTTCCTGGATCGGCGGCGACCGTGACGGCAATCCCTTCGTCACCGCCGACGTGACCGAATGGACGGTCTACACGCAGATGCAGGCCGCGCTCGACGAATACCGCGCGCGCGTGCTCGAACTGCGGCAGACGCTCACCCACAGCAGCGGCTGGTGCACGCCCTCCGCGGCCTTCCAGGCGCGCCTGGCCGAATACGAGGACGAATACGGCGAGCAGGTGTTCCGCGGCACGGCGGTGCAGATCTACAGTCGCGAGCCCTACCGCCGCATGACGGCGATCATGCTGGCGCGCCTGGATGCCAACCTGTCCTACGTGCACCAGGCGCTGGCCGACGTGCCGAGCTTCAAGCCACACCTCGCCTATGGCAATGCGGCAGCTTTCCTCGATGATCTCTACCTGCTGCGCGATTCGCTGATCAGCCATGGCGACCGCCTGGTGGCGAACCAGGGCCTGCAGGCGCTGATCCGCCTGGTCGAGAGCTTCGGCTTCCATCTGCTGCAGCTCGATATCCGCCAGGAATCGACCGTGCACACGCGCACCGTGGCGGCTGTGCTGCAGCAGATCGACCCCGATTTCGACTACATGGGCGCGCCGGAAGATGCACGACTGGCCCGCCTGGCCGCATGGATCGGCCATATCGATCCCATCCAGATCAACGATGCGGTGCTGGACGACGAGGCGCGCGAGGCGCTCGCGGTATTCCGCCGCATGGCCAAGCTGCAGGCCGAGGTGGGCGACGAGCTCTTCGGCGCCTACGTGATTTCGATGACGCACAGCGCCAGCCATGTGATGGAAGTGATGTTGCTGGCTCGCCTGGTCGGGCTGGCCGGCCACACCGGGGGCGAGTGGTTCTGCAGGCTGCTGGTGGCGCCGCTGTTCGAGACGGTGGACGATCTGCAGCACAGCGAGGACATTCTCGATGCGCTGTTGACCAACAAGGTATATCGCGCGCTGGTGGCCGCCAATGGCAACTGTCAGGAAGTGATGCTCGGCTACTCGGATTCGTGCAAGGACGGCGGCATCCTCGCCTCGAACTGGAATCTCTACCAGGCGCAGCTCTCCATCATCGCGCTGACCCAGCATTACGGCGTCGAATGTCGCCTGTTCCACGGGCGTGGCGGCACGGTTGGGCGCGGCGGCGGTCCGACCCACGACGCGATCCTGTCGCAGCCGCCGGGCACGGTGAACGGCGAAATCAAGTTCACCGAGCAGGGCGAGATGCTCTATTACAAATACAGCAACCCCGAAACAGCCAACTACGAGATCGGCATGGGGGCGACCGGGCTGCTCAAGGCCAGCGCCACCGCACTGGCCCACAGCGACGTGCGCTACCCGCAGGAATACCTGGACCGCATGCGCGACATTGCCGCGGCGGGCGAGGTGGCCTACCGTGCGCTCATCGGCATGGAAGGCTTCATCGACTACTTTTACGAAAGTACGCCGGTATCCGAGATCGGCACGCTCAACATCGGCAGTAGGCCTTCGCACCGCAAGAAGGCCGACCGCTCCCTGGGCTCGATCCGCGCGATTCCCTGGGTGTTCGGCTGGGCGCAGTCGCGCCACACGCTGCCGGCGTGGTACGGCATCGGCAGCGCGCTCAAGGGCTACATCGACGCGCATCCCGACGGTCTGGCGCACCTGCAGGCCATGCATCGCGACTGGTCGTTCTTCCGCAGCCTGCTGTCCAACGTGCAGATGGCGCTGACCAAGGCCGACATCGAGATCGCCGAGGAATATGCGCGCCTATGCGACCACCCCAATGCCATGACGATCTACCGTGCTATCGCTGACGAATTCGCGCTCACCGTGGACGCCGTCAGGCAGGTGGCCGGCATCGTCCACATGCTCGAGGACAACCCGCTCTTGGCACTGTCGATCTCGCGCCGCCGACCCTACATCGACCCGATCAACCATATCCAGGTGCGCATGCTCAAGCGCTACCGTACCGGCACGGTGTGGGAGGCCGAGCAGGACACCTGGCTGACGCCGCTCAAGCGCTCGATCAACGCCATCGCGGCAGGCATGCGCAACACCGGATGAACGGGCCGGCCGCTCCCGCGCCGAGACGGCGCGGCCTTGTCGCGGCGCTTGCCGTTTCGGCGCTGCTCTTCGTTGTGGCGTGCGGGTTGGCCCTGTATGCCTTCATGCTGAACGTCGATCTCGACGAGGTGAAGCGCCGCCTGTCGAAGGAAGTCGAGGTGCGCCAGCAGGCCGAGCGCCACCTGGCCGAAACGCGCAACCTGCTGACCGCCAGCCGGCGCGAGGTGGAGCAGTTGAGGCAGCAGTTGGCCTACAAGGAAACCGACTACCAGGCAGCCATCTCGGCGAAGCCCGCGCTGCCCGTCGTCGTCAATTTCCGCGAATCGATACTGGGCCGGGGCCTGGTCGCCGTGCTGCAGAACACCAGCGACCGCTATCTCACGGTGGTGCTTTCGGTGCGCAATCCCACGCTGTCGACCGTGAAGCGTTTCAAGCTGGATCTCGAACCGCAGTCGAGCGCCGACTTCGGGCATTTCGAAGGCTGGCGCTTCGCCTCCGGCGACGAGGTCGCGATCTTCAACGACGAGTTTGCAGCGATCCGTCTGACCGTACCCTGAACCCGCTCTCGGCTGGATTTATGTCCCGGGATGTGATAAAAAGATATCCCTGTCTTCATAGGGGCGCGACATGACCGCGACGACTCTGGACCTGCTGCGCAAATACAGCGTACCGGGCCCGCGCTACACCTCGTATCCGACCGCACCGTATTTCCATACGGGGTTCGGCGAGGCCGAATGGGCCGAGGCGCTCGGCGCCCCGGCCGCCGGCCGAGGCCTGTCGCTCTATGCGCACATTCCATTCTGCGATTCGCTCTGCTACTACTGCGGCTGCAACATGATCGCAACCCGCGACTACGGCAAGACCGTGCCCTACCTTTCCGCGATCGAGCGCGAGATCGCCGAGACCGCCTCGCGCACCGATGCCACGCGCGTGGCGCACCAGTTGCACTGGGGCGGGGGTACGCCCACCTATCTGAACCCGGACGACATCCGCCGGCTGATGGCGACCATGAAGCAGCATTTCAGGATCGCGCCGGATGCGGAGATCAGCTGCGAAGTCGACCCGCGCGAGCTTACGCGCGCCCATCTCGAAGCGCTGCGCGAAACGGGTTTCAACCGCGTTTCCTTCGGCGTGCAGGACATGGATCCGACGGTACAGCAGGCGGTCAACCGCATCCAGTCCGCCGAACTGATCCAGCAAGTGATGGACTGGTCGCGCGAACTCGGATTTTCCAGCATCAACCTCGACCTCATCGTTGGCCTGCCGAAGCAGACCGTCGAAAGTTTCCGCCGCACGCTGGCCCAGGTGATCGGCTGGGCGCCCGACCGGCTGGCGGTATTCGCCTACGCGCATGTGCCCTGGATGAAGAAGCACCAGCAGCTCATCCGCGATGCCGACCTGCCGGATGCCGCAGCGCGCATGGGCCTGCAGCAGGCCGTGAACGAGATGCTGGGCGATGCCGGTTACGTGAACATCGGTCTGGATCATTTTGCGCGGCCGGAAGACGAACTGGTGCGCGCGCAGCAGAACAAGACGCTGTGGCGCAACTTCCAGGGCTATACCACGCACAAGGACAGCGACATCCTCGCCTTCGGCGTGTCCAGCATCAGCCAGACGGCCGACGTGTACATGCAGAATGAGAAGAATCTCAAGCGCTATCAGGATCGTGTCGGCTACACCGGCTTCGCCGTCGAGCGCGGCATCCGCCTGTCCCGCGACGACCAGATCCGCCGCGATGCGATCACCCGGGTGATGTGCGACATGGAGCTCGACTTTGCCGCCTTCGGCCGCGAATGGGATATCGGCTTTGCCGACTACTTCGCAGACGCGCTGGCAGACCTGCGTCCACTGGCCGACGACGGCCTGGTCGAACTCGGTAGCGAGCGCATCGCCGTCACCGAGACCGGGCGGCTTTTCCTGCGCAACATCGGTATGTGCTTCGACCGTTACCTGAAGGACGCCGCCAGCGACAAGCCACGCTATTCGCGTACGGCCTGACGTCCGCATGAGTCCGGTTGAAGGGCGACGCACCTGCCTCTACTCCCCGTCGCAACTGGATGGCGTTCTGTCCGACATGGCCCGCCAGGCTGCGGGGCTGCTCACCGGCCGTACCCGGGTTGTCGTTGTCGGCATCCTGCGCCGCGGCGCGCCGCTGGCGGATCGATTGCACGCACGGCTGATGCGCGACTACGGTTTCGCAGATTGCGTGCGCCTGGATCTGCAGATCAAGCGTTACGCGGACGATCTGACCCTGCTGCATCCGGAAACCCGGCTGACCGAAAATCCCGAGCACGCGTCACTCGATCTTTCCGGACGGACCGTGCTGGTGGTGGATGATGTGATGTATCGCGGCCACTCCTTGCTGCGCGCGGTCGAATACCTCGCTGCGAGGCAGCCGGCCGAGATGCGTACCGTGGTACTTGTGGATCGCGGTGCGGCGAAACTGCCGGTGCGTGCCGATATCGTCGGGGTGCGCCTCGACGTGGCACCCCCGGACATCGTCGAATGCAACGTGCCGCCCTACGAGGCTGAATTCAGGATCGATCTGCTGCAACCGGCCTAGCAGGGCCGTGTGGTCACTTGCATGCGCACAGGGCAGGCCATTGGCCCCGGCTTGTTGTAGAGTGCGAACAATAATCATGATACTGCGGCGACTCCTCCCACCTGTCCTGGTGGGCCTCCTGTATTTTTCAGGGGCACTCCTCGGCATGACGGCCTCCGCGATGTCCGAAGGCATCGCGATATTCTGGCTGCCCAACGGCATTCTGCTGGCCGCGCTGCTGCTCGCCCCCAAGCGCGACTGGCCGGTCTATCTTTTCGCCGCCGTGCTTGCGGAAGTCCTGGCCGACATGCACAGGTTCACGCTGGGCCAGGCGCTGGGGTTCGCGGCGATCAACCTGTCCGAGTGCCTGCTGGCAGCGATCCTGTTGCGTCGAGTGGCCTCGCCGTTCACCTTCAACCGCTTGCGGCATGCGGTCTGGTTCGGCGTGATCGCGCTGCTCCTGGCGCCCGGGCTGGCTGCCCTGCCGGGCGCCGCAATTCATGCGAGTGCTGCGGGTGCCCAGATATCGTTCTGGTCATACTGGAGAATCTGGTGGGTCGGCGACAGTCTGGGCGTGCTCATGGTCGTTCCGCTGGTGCTGGGCTGGCTGTCCGACCGGCGCAAGGTGCGCTGGTGGAGTGCACTGGAGGCGTCGGCGGTGGTGGCAACCGCGCTTGCGCTGGCCTGGATGATTTTTGCCCAGACTGGCGAGGAAACGGGTTGGCTGGTGGACAGCCCGATCCTGATGCTGCTGGTGCTGCTCTGGCCGGCGATTCGCTTCGGTGTGCATGAAACCGCGGGCGTCGGGCTGTTGATCGCGGTCGTCGCCATCCTGACCAATCTCGAAGGGCTGGGGCCCTTCGTATCGGCTTATCCGGAGGCGACCGTCCTGAAGGTGCAGGGATACCTGGCCACCCTGCTGTTCGCGGCGCTCGTGCTGGCTGCGCTATTGCAGGAACTGCGCGACCGGAACGAAAACCTGCAGGCGCGGGAGCGTGAGCTTCGCCTGTCGCAGGCTGCCGTCCGGCAGCTCAATCTCGAACTGGAATCACGCGTCCAGGCACGCACAGAGGAACTGGAGGCGGCCAACCGGCTGCTCGAGGCGCTCGCTTCTGTCGATGCCCTGACGGGGGCGAGCAATCGCCGGCATTTTCTGGAGATCGCACGTATCGAGGTGGAGCGTGCCCAGCGTCTGGGACTGCCAGTGGCTGCAATGATGCTCGACCTGGATTACTTCAAGCAGGTCAACGACAAGTATGGACACGAAACCGGCGACCGGGTGTTGCAGACTTTCGCCAATGCCGTGCATTCGACGTTGCGCTCGAGCGATATTTTCGCCCGCCTGGGCGGCGAGGAATTCATCATCCTGCTGCCGGGACAGAAACAGGAAGATGCCTGCGCCCTGGCGGAACGCATGCGCGAGATGACGGAATCGCTGAAGTTCGCCAAGTGCCCGGAAGGCATCACGGTCAGCATCGGCATCGCCGTGCTCGGGTCCGACGGGGCACAGGATCTCGATGGACTCATGCGGCAGGCGGATCACGCCCTTTACCAGTCCAAGCATGCGGGGCGTAATCGCGTATCCGTGGCTGGCAGACGATTGTCTCAGGCCGGCCAGGCCTGAGACGGTCCGCCGGCCGGGACGATTGCAACTGCACAGGCATGCCATGAGTGCCGGCCGCAGGTGGTCGATGCCAAGCGGTGCGGAGATTGAACGACGTCAGCAGCAGTCGTTGCCGTCCTCGCGCTTGGGGCAGCCTTCGGGGCGATTGCGCGGGGGCAGGGGGCAGCGGTTGATCTCGTCTGCGCTGCGCTGGAAGTAGCAGGTCATCATGCTCGACGCAATGCCGAGCAGCCAGAATATGAAGAAGCCGACGGTGTAGGCTGCGATGCGGTGCTCGATGAGCGCCTCGCCGCGGTACATGATTTCCAGGGGATCGAACAGGCTGGTGAAGATGATGTCGGCCACCCCGGCAACGAGGAAGGACGGCCACAGGATGTGGATGAGACGCTGCAACATGTCGGGTCCTCCTCGTCGGCTGGGGCAGGGGCTTACTCTTCCGGATTGTTCATTTTGCGCTTGAACCAGGCAGAAAGGTAGAAGCCCATCCCGATGATGAACACGATGGTGAACAGGCTCAGGATACCGATCGGGTGTGTGAACAGCAGGTTCAGGACGACGTCCATATCATTCTCCCTGTGGTTGATGGAGGGGGGATTCGGAAGCTGCCAACGTGACGGCTTCATCGAACGGGGTGATCAGCACGCCAGCCAGGCGCCAGATCGAGGCATGGTCGGTGAGCTGGGCGTGCCACTTGCCGGCAGCGATGGCGGGCTGGGGCGCACGATACTCGCCGCCGCCCGCATGGTTGAGTGCAATCGTCTGGTCCATGCCGGGGCGTGTGGGGTGCGCCAGGGTGAGCGTCAACTGCTCGGGCCAGGCCTCAACCTTGCCGGTGAGCGTCAAGGTCAGTGCGCCGTCGCGATTCTGGATGGCGGCGGAAAGATGCATGGCACGCGCCGCCTCGTCGCGCGCCAGGGTCTGGTTGATCGCGAGGCCGGCCTTGTAGTAATCGCCGACCACCAGCCCGTCGCTGTTGGTTGCGGCGATCCATACCGTTGCGAGACCTGCGATCACGGCCGTGGCAGGCAGGCTGATGAGGAACCACGGCCAGGGCTCGCGGTACCAGGGCTTGCGGGGTGGCGCGGCCAGCGTGTTCATGTCGGCTTTCCTGTCTCGATCAGCGGTTGAAGAACTTGGTTTCGACATCGTCGCGGATAGCGGGATTGTCCACGGCACGGATGGTGAAGGTCACCTCGATGGAGCGGCCCTTCAGCACGGCTGGATCGGCGATGAGGCTGACCGGCACATCGACTGTCTCAAGCGGGGCGGCGGCGATGTCGACGGTATCCCCGGTGGCGGAAACGACCCGCAGGCCCTCGATGCCGCTCGCCTCGATGGTGTAGCGATGTGTCTGGGCGTCCTTGTTGATGAGCTGCAGGCGGTAGACGTTCTCGATCAGGCCCTCGTCGGTTTCCTTCGACAGGGCGACGCGGTCGCGCACGACGTCGACGCGCAGGGGAACGCGGGTCGCCAGGCTGAAGAGGAAGGCACCACCGATGACGAGCATGAGTACACTGTAGATGATCGTGCGCGGCCGCAGGATGTGCTTCAGGATGCCGCTGTCGGGGTATTTCCCTTTCACCACGTTTTCCGTGGTGTAGCGGATGAGGCCACGCGGATAGCCCATCTTGTCCATGATCTGGTCGCAACCGTCGATGCAGGCGGCGCAGCCGATGCATTCGTACTGCAGGCCGTTGCGGATGTCGATCCCGGTGGGACAGACCTGAACGCATACGCCGCAATCGACACAGGCACCGAGGCCGGCGGCCTTGTAGTCGACCTTCTTGCCGCGCGAGCCGCGCGGCTCGCCTCGCGAACTGTCGTAGGTGACGGTCAGCGTGTCGGAGTCGAACATCACGCTCTGGAAACGCGCGTAGGGACACATGTACTTGCACACCTGCTCGCGCATGAAGCCGGCGTTGCCCCAGGTGGCGAAGCCATAGAACAGGATCCAGAAGCTTTCCCAGGGGCCGAGCGTCCAGGTCATGACCTCGGCAGCCAGGGTCTGGATCGGCGTGAAATAGCCGACGAAGGTGAAGCCGGTCCAGAGCGCGATCAGGAACCACACCAGATGCTTGGCGCCGCGTTTGCGGATCTTGTTGGCGTTCCAGGGCGAGGCGTCGAGCTTTTTGCGCGCGACATGGTCGCCTTCGAGCCAGCTTTCCACCCACATGAAGATTTCCGTGTATACCGTCTGCGGGCAGGCGTAGCCGCACCAGAGGCGGCCGGCCACGGCGGTGAACAGGAACAGCGCCAGCGCCGAGAGGATCAGGAGGCCGGTGAGATAGACGAAGTCCTGCGGCCAGAACACCAGCCCGAAGACGTAGAACTTGCGCGCGGCAAGATCGAACAGCACTGCCTGGCGGTCGTCCCACTTCAGCCAGGGGAGCCCGTAATAGAGGATCTGGGTGAATAGCACCAGGGCAATGCGCCAGTTGGCGAATACGCCGTGCACGGAACGCGTCTGGATGGTTTGCCGGATCGCGTAGAGCTGCTGCTCGATCGGCGCTTCATTCGAAGCGCCCTTGTTGTCGTCATTCGATGCCATGGTGTCTGTCGTTTCGAGCCGCTGGAACGCACTGGAATCAATGCGCTCGAGCGGCTCGCCGGGCGTGCCCGGCGAGTGCGCCGCCTACAGCTTACTTCTTCTGTGACAGGCCGTACACGTAGGCTGTCAGCAGGTGCAGCTTGGCATCCTTGTTGGACGTGGTACCGAGAGTCTGCGCGGCCCCCGGCATCACGCCGTTGCGTCCCTTGGCGATGCTCTCGATGATCGCGGCTTCGCTGCCGCCATAGAGCCAGACCTTGTCGGTGAGGTTGGGCGCGCCCAGGGCGGCCATGCCGGTGCCGTCAGGCATGTGGCAGGCGGCGCAGTTTTCCTCGAACTTGGTCTTGCCGATGGCAGCCTGCGCGGCATCATGCTCGCGGCCCGACAGCGACAGCACGTACTGCGTCACGGCCTTGGTGCCATCGTCGCCCAGCGCGGCGCCCAGGGCAGGCATCACCCCGGCACGGCCATCGGTGATGGTCGCCTTGATGGTGTCGGGGTCGCCGCCGTACTGCCAGTCGCCGTCCGTCAGGTTGGGGAAGCCGCGGGCACCCGCCGCATCCGAACCATGGCACTGCGAGCAGTAGGTGAGATACAGGTTGCGGCCGATGGCGTGCGCCTCGGGGTTGGCGGCGACGGTCGCGATGTCCTGCTTCATGAAGCCTTCGTACACCGGCTGGAACTTGGCTTCAGCGGCCTTTACCTCGGCCTCGTATTCGCCGAGGGATGTCCAGCCCAGTACGCCGGCGAAGTTGCCGAGGCCGGGCCACAACACCAGGTAGATCAGCGCGAAGGCCAGGGTGCCGTAGAACAGGCCCAGCCACCAGCGCGGCAACGGGTTGTTCAGGTCCTGCAGGTCCTCGTCCCAGGTGTGTTCGATCAGTTCGGCCTTTTCGCCCGGGGCGAGCTTGCGGGTGGTGTGGGATTTGACGAACACCCAGGTGCCGATGATGCTGACGATGGTGATGACACTGATGTAGATCGGCCAGAAGCCGCTGGTGAAATCGCTCATTGCTTATCTCCTTTTTGAGCGGGATGGTCGTCCTCGGCGAAAGGCAGGCGGCCGGCGTCCTCGAAGCGTTCCTTGTTGCCCCGGCTGTACGCCCACCACACGATGCCCACGAACACCACGATGAAGATCACGGTGACGATGCCGCTGACGGTTCCGCTGTCCATGGTCTATGCCTCAGTTCTTCGGCGCGTGCGTACCCAGGACCTGGAGATAGGCGATGATCGCGTCCATCTCGGTCTTGCCCTCGAGTTCGCCCGGCGCGGCTGCGATCTGCTCGTCGGTGTAGCCATGGCCCACCAGGTTGAGCGTGCGCATCTTCTTCTGGATGTGGGCGTCCTTGAGCGGGCGGTCGAGCCAGGGGTAGGCGGGCATGTTCGACTCGGGCACCACGTCGCGCGGGTTCATCATGTGCGCATAGTGCCAGGCGTCGGAGTAACGGCCGCCGACACGCTGCAGATCGGGACCGGTACGCTTGGAGCCCCACAGGAAGGGACGGTCGTAGACGTACTCGCCGGCGACCGAGTAGTGGCCGTAGCGTTCGGTCTCGGCACGGAACGGACGCACCATCTGCGAGTGACAGCCGACGCAGCCTTCGCGGATGTAGATGTCGCGTCCGGCCAATTGCAGCGGGGTGTAGGGCGTGAGGCCCGTCACCGCCTGGGTCATGGAGGTCTGGAAGAACAGCGGGACGATCTGCACCAGGCCGCCTACGCTGACCACGAGGATGGTCAGCACGATCAGCAGACCGATGTTCTTTTCGATTGCTTCATGCGAAATCATGTTTCGGTCTCCTTAGGCGTGAACGGCTTGCGGGATGGCGGCGTCATTGACGACGCGACCCATGCGGACCGTTTTCCAGACGTTGTAGGCCATCAGTAGCATGCCGGCGAAGAACAGGCCGCCGCCCAGCAGACGGATACCGTAGAACGGATACATCGTGTTCAGAACCTGGGCGAAGCTGTAGGTCAGCGTGCCGTCGGCATTTGCAGCGCGCCACATCAGGCCCTGCGCCACCCCTGCGATCCACATCGCGGCGATGTAGAGCACGACGCCGATGGTCGACCACCAGAAGTGCCATTCGATGAGCTTGGTGCTGTACATCGATTCGCGACCGAACAGGCGGGGGATCAGGTAGTACATCGAGCCGATGGTGATCATCGCCACCCAGCCCAGTGCGCCGGAGTGCACATGGCCGATGGTCCATTCGGTGTAGTGCGACAGGGCGTTCACGGTCTTCACGGACATCATCGGGCCTTCGAAGGTCGACATGCCGTAGAAAGACATTGCGGTGATCAGGAACTTCAGGATCGGGTCGGTGCGCAGTTTGTGCCAGGCGCCGGACAGGGTCATGATGCCGTTCATCATGCCGCCCCAGGAGGGTGCCAGCAGGATCAGCGAGAAGACCATGCCGAGGCTCTGGGCCCAGTCGGGCAAAGCGGTGTACTGCAGGTGGTGCGGGCCGGCCCACATGTACACGAAGTTCAGCGACCAGAAGTGCACGACCGAGAGGCGATAGGAGTAGATCGGGCGACCGGCCTGCTTGGGAATGAAGTAGTACATCATCCCCAGGAAGGCGGTGGTGAGGAAGAAGCCCACCGCGTTATGGCCGTACCACCACTGCACCATCGCATCCTGCACGCCGGCATACAGCGAGTAGGACTTGGTCAGGGTCACCGGGAGCTCGAGATTGTTGACGATGTGCAGGAGCGCGATCGTCAGGATGTAGGCGCCGAAGAACCAGTTGGAGACGTAGATGTGCTTGGTCTTGCGCTTCATGATGGTGCCGAAGAACACCACCGCGTAGGACACCCACACCACGGCGATCAGGATGTCGATCGGCCATTCCAGTTCGGCATATTCCTTCGAGCTGGTGAAGCCGAGCGGCAGCGTGACGGCTGCCAGCACGATGATCGTCGTCCAGCCCCAGAAGGTGAACGCCGCGAGCTTTTCAGCGAACAGGCGGGTCTGGCAGGTGCGCTGCACGATGTAGTAGGACACTGCGAACAGGCCCGAACCGCCGAAGGCGAAGATCACCGCATTGGTATGCAGCGGGCGCAGGCGGCCGTATGAAAGCCACTCGATGCCAAAGGTCAGATCAGGCCAGATCAGCTGCGCAGCCAGGATGACCCCGACCAGCATACCGACAATCCCCCACACCACCGTCATGATGGCGAACTGGCGGACGACCTTGTAGTTATAGGTTGTCGCTTCCATACACGTCTCCCGTGATTGATGACTGGATGAACATACGCAAACCCGAGGAGCGGATTCACATATATGGATAAATATATCTTCTTATGTCAGGATGTGTCAACTTGACGCAGATCGGGCCGTAAACAAGGCCCGCCGGGTGTTGCGCCATTGCAAACCTGACACCCTCATCTTTTTGTGCAAGATTTTATATAGCCTAAATTTTCACGTATAGATATGCGCCACACGCACAGCCCCGTTCTGACCAGGCTCTGCCTGATCCGCCACGGCGAGACCGACTGGAATGCCGACAGGCGCATCCAGGGACATACCGACGTCCCGCTCAACGCCACCGGCCGCGCACAGGCATTGGCGATGGCCTACAACGCGGCGCACCAGCGCTTCGCCGCGATCTACAGCAGCGATCTGGCCCGCGCGCGCGAAACGGCGCAGGCGCTGGCAGCACGCGAGGACGAGCCGGTGCTGCCGCTGCCGGCTTTGCGCGAGCGCCATTACGGCATCTTCCAGGGGCTCACTGCGGCCGAGGCAGCCGAACGCCATCCTACAGCCTACGCGCGCTATCTCGCACGCGATCCCGATTACGATTTCGAAACCGGCGAATCGCTCACCGCCTTTGCCGAGCGCGTTGCTTCGGGCATCGACTGGCTGGCGCGCCATCATCCAGGCCAGACCGTCGCGGCGGTGTGTCACAGCGGGGTGCTCGACATCGTCTATCGCCGGGCCACCGGACGCCCGCTCTCGACCCCGCGCGACTTCGAGATTCCCAATTGCGCGCTCAACTGGTTCCAGGTCGATGCGCAGGGTTGGCATCTCGAAGCCTGGGCCGACCGCCATCATCTCTCCAGCGTGCTGACCGGGGCGCCGGAATGAAGCTCGTGCTGCTGCGCCACGGCCACAGCGAGTGGAACCTTACCAATCGTTTCACCGGCTGGACCGACATTCCGCTGACCGAAGTCGGTCTGGCCGAAGCGCGGGCGGCAGGCGAGGTGCTCGCAGAGGCCGGTCTTGGCTTCGACGCGGTGCACGTGTCGATGCTGGTCCGTACCCGCCAGACCGCGGAAGCCGTGCTCGACGCGCTGGGCACGTCCGACGTGCCGATCCATTCGACGTGGCGCCTCAACGAACGCCATTACGGTGCCCTCCAGGGCATGCAGAAGCAGGAGATTTTCTCCACCTGGGGCGAGGCCGCGTCGCGGCGCTGGTGGCGCGGATACTTCGAAGCGCCGCCGCCGCTGGCGCTGGACGACCCGCGCCATCCGCGCTTCGATCCTGCATATCGCGCACTCGCCCCGGCCGACCTCCCGGCGAGCGAGAGCCTGCGCGACTGCCAGCAGCGCATGCTGCCCTACTGGGAAGACGTGCTGGCACCCGCGCTGCGCGCCGGTCAGCGCCTCCTGGTGGTGAGTCATGGCAATACCCTGCGCGGGCTGGTCATGCATCTCGACGGCCTGTCGCCCGAGGCCATGGAACACGTGGAAATCCCGTCCGGCGTGCCCTGTGTCTACGACTTCGACGCACACCTGCGTGTGCAGGGGCATGTGTGGATCGAGCCTGCGACGGCTGGATCAGGCAGCGGCTAGATCCTCGGCCAGCCCCGCATGCGCGATGCGGCCTGCATGCACGTGCAGACCGGCCTTCAGGCCCGCATCGGAGTCGAGGGCGCCGAGTCCCAGGTTCGCCAGTGCCAGCATGTAGGGCAGCGTGGCGTGGGTGAGGGCTTCGGTCGCGGTGCGTGCCACCGCGCCGGGCATGTTGGTCACGCAGTAGTGCACCACGCCCTCGGCGACGAAGAAGGGCGCGCCGTGCGTGGTGGGGCGCGAGCTCTCGGCGATGCCGCCCTGGTCGATGGCCACGTCCACCAGCACCGACCCCTGCGGCATGCGACGCAGCAGGTCGAGCGGAATCAGGCGCGGCGCGTGGCGACCGGGAATCTGCGCGGCACCGACGACGATATCGGCGTCTCTCAGGCAATCGGCAATCGCTTCCGGCGAGGAAAAACGCGTCGCCACGCGACCGCCGAACAGGGCTTCCGCATGCGCGAGCTTGTCACTCTGGCGGTCCAGCAGGGTCACGCGCGCGCCGAGCCCGCTCGCCACGCGTGCCGCGCCCAGGCCCACCATCCCGGCACCGATCACCACCACATGCGCCGGCGCCACGCCCGGCAGGCCGCCGATCAGCCTGCCGTTGCCGCCGTGCGTCTTGTGCAGGCCGAGTGCGCCCATCTGCGGCGCCAGCCGGCCTGCGATGTTGGACATGGGTGCCAGCAGCGGCAGGCGGCCAGCCGCGTCGTGCACGGTTTCGTAGGCGACGGCGGTGACGCCGCGCACCATCAGCTCGCGGGCGAGCTGCGGCGCAGCGGCGAGATGCAGATAGCAGAACAGCATCTGGTCCGGGCGGAGGTGCGCGACCTCGTCCGGCTGCGGCTCCTTGACCTTGACGACGAGATCGGCCGCCCACGCAGCGGCGGCATCGGTCAACGTGGCCCCGGCAGCGCGGTAGGCATCGTCGGTGTACCCCACCGCCATTCCGGCGCCGGCCTCGACCCGGACCGTGTGACCGGCCTCGACCAGGCGGCGCGTGCCTTCCGGCGTCAGCGCCACGCGGTATTCGTGGTTCTTGGTTTCCCTGGGCAGGCCGATCAGCATGGGGCACCTCGCTGTGAGTGGATGTGCGGCTCAGACCTAGTTCGCCGCCGGCGGTTCGATGCGTTCGAAGCGGTAATACGCGGGCGGGGCGTCGTCCAGGCGGATCATGCGGGTGCCGGCGGATACGGGGGCGCGCCCGACGATGCGATAGGGGCCCATCATCGACGGTGCGGCGCGGATCGCATAGACGCCGGGCGGGAACAGCGCGGCTTCGAGGGCCAGTCCCGGCAGGTCGGTGCGCTGGCGCACGCCGGCGAAGGGCCGTGCCAGCGGTTCGCCGATGAAGAGCCCCTGGCCGGGCATCTGCACGCTTTTCCAGTAGGCCTCGATCAGCGTCTCGCCTTGCAGGACGTGCGCCATGACGATGCCCGGTACGGGGAACTTGGAAGGGAAGTTGCAGGGCTCGACCACCGCGCCGTAGCTTGCTGTGGCCCCGGCCTCCAGCCATTCCAGGCTCGACATCTGGTTGCCGCCGAAGAGTTCGCCGCCGGCCGAAGTGAGATGGTCGCCGATGGCGCCGGGCAGGAAGCGGTTGCTGTCGAGCGCCGGAACGCGGGTGGCGCCGGTGAAATAGAACAGCACGTCGCGCCGGTTTTCCAGCGCGGCAGCCTCGACGACTTCGACCGGAATCGCGCTGCCCAGCGCACGGCGCACGCTGGCGTAGTCTGCTGCGCGCACGTTGCGCGCCTTGTCCGGCGTGCTCACGAGATAGGCCGTGCCGGCAGGATGGCTGCCGTCGGCGGCAACGCCGCGATCGATGAGCTTTTTCGCCTCGGCCACGCTGGATGCGGCGAGGCTCATGGCCGGGCGGATCCTGTAGCGGTCCCAGGGCTGGCTGGCCCCGCTGTTGAAATAGGCGCTGGTCTTCGTCGGCTTGCAGCTGCTTGCGCAATACGCCGGGTCGAAACCGAGGGCCAAGGCGCTGGTGATCGACATGCAGTCCACGCGCCAGGGCTGCGTCCAGGCAAGCGCGTAGGCCTGCACGGCCTTCGGCGTCCTGCGCCCGACCTGCCGTTCGAGATTGACGAATTCCTCTCGCGAGAGCGCAGCGCGGCCCGGCTTGAAGCGCACGCGGATGAGGTTGTCTTTTGGGATGCCGCGCTTCTTCAGATAGTAGTCTGCGATGGCGATGCTGTCGGGATCGGCCTCGTTGACGATCACGCCGAGCTGCGCGGCCGTCAGTGCGGGCTGGTCGAAGCCGGCCAGCACGGGGCGGTCGGGCGCGGCACGCACCCCGCCGGCCGCGAGCACCAGGCCTGACAGCAGTGCCGTCAGGAATGCGCGAGCGCCGTCACGCATTCGTTCACCAGTTCCGGGCCGCGGTAGATCAGGCCCGAATAGAGTTGCACCAGCGCGGCGCCGGCGTCGATCTTCTCCTGCGCATCCGCACCCGAGAGGATACCGCCCACGCCGATGATCGGCACTTCGCTCTGCAGGTGGCGGGCGAGTTCGCGGATCACGCGCGTCGAGGCCGCACGCACTGGCGCGCCGGAGAGGCCGCCGGCCTCGTCGGCGTAGGGCAGGCCGGCCACCCCTTCGCGCGCGAGCGTGGTGTTGGTGGCGATCACGGCGTCGATGCGATGCATCATCAAGAGCGCGGCGATGGCGGCGATCTGCGCATCGTCGAGATCGGGCGCAATCTTCAGCGCGATCGGCACGTATTTTCCGTGCCGCTGCGCGAGTTCCGATTGCCTGAGCTTGATCGTCGAGAGCAGCGCATCGAGCGCTTCGTCCTTCTGCAGCTCGCGCAGGTTCTGCGTGTTGGGCGAGGAGATGTTCACCGTGACGTAATGCGCGTGCGCGTACACCTTGTCCAGGCAGGCGAGGTAGTCGTCCACCGCCTGCTCGTTCGGCGTGTCCTTGTTCCTGCCGATGTTGATGCCGAGCACGCCCCGGTAGGCGCTCGCCTCCACGTTCTTCACCAGGTTGTCGACGCCGAGGTTGTTGAAGCCCATGCGGTTGATGATCGCCCCGGCCTCGCGCAGGCGGAACAGGCGCGGCTGCGGGTTACCGGGCTGCGGGCGTGGCGTCACCGTGCCGATCTCGATGAAACCGAAACCGAGTGCGCCCAGCGCCTCGATGTGCGCGCCGTCCTTGTCCAGCCCTGCAGCGAGGCCCACGGCGTTCGGGAAATCGATGTTCATCACGCGCACCGGCTTGCCTGCGGCACGCGGCAGCAATCCGAGGAGCCCGAGCGCATGCGCGGCGTCGAGGCCCGCCAGGGTCAGGCGGTGCGCATCCTCGGGTTCGAGCGAGAACAGGGCAGGGCGGAGCAGGGAATAGAACATGGATCAGACCGGATGCGGTGAAGGGGCGGTGGTGGCGGCTTCGATGGAGCCCGCGTGCGGGTCGTTGTAGACCGTCTCGTCGAGCGCACGTTCGCTTTGGGCGACGATGCAGCTCACTGCGCAGTCGCCGGTGACGTTGACCGTGGTGCGCAGCATGTCGAGCAGGCGATCGACGCCGATGATGAGGGCGATGCCTTCCACCGGCAGGCCCACCTGGCCCAGCACCATGGTGAGCGTGACCAGGCCCACGGCGGGAATTGCCGCCGTGCCCACCGAAGCCAGCGTCGCCGTGAGCACCACCATGAGGAAATCGGCCAGCGACAGGTCGACGCCGTAGACGTTGGCGATGAACACGGTCGCCACGCCCTGCATCATCGCCGTGCCGTCCATGTTGATGGTGGCACCGAGCGGTACCGTGAACGCGGCAATGCTGTTGTTCACGCCCATCTTCCTTTCCACCGTGCGCAGCGTGACCGGGATGGTCGCCCCCGAGCTGGCGGTGGAAAACGCGAAGGTCGCAGGGTCGCGCATCTTCTTCAGGAAGATCAGCGGATCGAGCCGGGCCAGCGTGCGGAGCAGCAGCGGATAGGTCAGGAAGAACTGGGTCGCCAGCGCGGCCACCAGCGTAAGGAAGTAGGCGGCCAGCGGCAGCAGCAGGTCGAGCCCCTGCGTGGCGAAAGTGCGCGCGATGAGCGCGAACACCCCCCAGGGCGCGAGCCGCATGATCCACTCCACCATGTGCATGATCACCACGTCGAGATCGGTGAAGAGATTGAGCACGTGTTTGCCGCGCGCACCCGACATCGTAACCGCCACGCCGAAGAGCAGGGCGAACACGAAGATCTGCAGCATGTTGCCCTCGGCCATCGCCGCCACCGGATTGGTCGGCACCATGTCGGTCAGCACCTGGGTGAGGGGCGGCGCGTCCTTGCCGTGGAAGTCGGCATCGGCCGGGCCTGCGTCGAAGCCGTGTCCGGGGCCGACGGCCCCGGCCAGGCACAGTGCGATCGCCACCGCCAGCGCCGTGGTGGCGAGATAGAGTCCCAGCGTCTTCGCGCCGATGCGGCCGAGCGCCGCCAGATCGCCGAGCGCTGTCACGCCCACCACGATCGACACGAACACCAGCGGGACCACCATCATCTTCAGTGCCGAAACGAACAGCGTGCCGATCACGTCGAGCGCGCCGTCGAGCACGAAGGTCTGCAGCCACGCCGGGGAGCCAAGCTGGTTGATCGTCACGCCGAGCGCCATGCCCGCGAGCATCGCGATCACGATGCGGCGGGTCAGGCGGTGCGGGTGCGGCGCGGCCATGCGGAAGAAGAGGACAGGAACATGCCGTGAGTGTAGCAGGGGCGGCATACGGGCTGACGCGGGCCGCCGCCGGATGGTATCCTGCACCGGCGCGCGTTCCGCGCCTGCCGCATCCTCATCCGCCGTCTTTCATCCCAGCCTGCCCGTATGCCCCTATCCCGTCGCCCGTACGCACTCGTTCCCGTTCTTGCTTTCGTTTTTGCCCTGCCCGCGGCGGCCAGCGTCGCCGTTCCGCCGCCCCCCCAACTGGCCGCCAGATCCTGGGTGCTCATGGACGCCGCCAGCGGCGCCGTGCTTGTCAACCACGAAGGCACCACCCGCCTGCCGCCCGCCAGCCTCACCAAGCTCATGACCGCCCACGTCGCGGCGCTGGAACTGCAGCGCGGCAGGCTGAAGGAGAGCGACCGCGTCCTCATCAGCGAAAAAGCCTGGCGCATGGGCGGCTCCAAGATGTTCGTCATGGTCGGCAACCAGGTCGCCGTGAGCGACCTGCTGCGCGGCATCATCGTGCAGTCCGGCAACGACGCCAGCATTGCGCTTGCCGAACACATCGCCGGCGGCGAGGAAACCTTCGCCTCGATGATGAACGAGGAAGCGCGACGCCTTGGCATGGCCGACACCCACTTTGCCAACGCCACCGGCTGGCCCGACCCCAGCCACCATTCCAGCGCACTCGACATGGCGAAGCTCGCCCGCGCCATCATCCTCGAAGACCCCGCGCACTATTCGCTGTACAAGGAAAAGGAATTCGTCTGGAATGGCATCAAGCAGCCCAACCGCAACCTGCTCCTGTGGCGCGACCCCAGCGTCGACGGCCTCAAGACCGGCCATACCGAGGAAGCCGGCTATTGCCTCGTCGCCTCCGGCCAGCGCGACGCCACGCGCCTCATCGCCGTCGTCTTCGGCACCGCCAGCGAGGAAGCGCGCGCCCAGGAAACCGCCAAGCTGCTGGGCTACGGCTTCAGCTTCTTCGAGAGCCGCGTCTTCCACAAGAAGGGCGAGGCCATCCAGACCCTCGATGTCTGGAAAGGCGCCGCGCGCAGCGTCAAGGCCGGCGTCGCCAGCGACTTCGCCGCCGCCCTGCCCAAGCGTGGCGCCGAGGGCTACCAGACCCGCATCGTGCTGAAGGAGGGAAATCTCATCGCTCCCGTCGCGGCAGGCGCTTCGCTCGGCCACGTCGAACTCGTCGGCGCCGACGGCAAGATCGTCTCGCAGGCGCCCCTGGTCGCGCTGGAAGCGGTCGAGGAAGGCGGGTTCTTCAGAAGAATGTGGGACAGCCTCCGGCTGTTCTTCAAGGGCCTGTTCGGCTGAGCATCAAGCGTCCAACGAAAGCGGCCCGCCGGATGGGGCCGCTTTTTTGTTGCATCCGGGGTGAGCGGGTGAGGCTGGTGTTCGGCCGAAGGTGACCTTGAGCCACTGGCCAAACTCGGGCGGCAATGTGCTGGTAGCCAGCCGTTCAGCAGATAACCATGTTGAAGGGCAGCTTACTGATCCGGT
>JBFMCW010000009.1:0-109211 GCA_040754275.1 Pseudomonadota bacterium | reverse complement strand
AAAGTAGTTGTGATGCGTCGGCAAGGTATTGCCGACCTACGGCTGGCGCTTGCGTACGGTAATTTGAGGCCTCAGGCACCCAGTCTCCCGCCGTGGCGCTTGAAGCGCGCCACCGCCGAGTGAAGATTGGCACCCTGCAACGCCGCCGACAGCACGAGCACAATCCCCGCAGGGCGCACGAGCTGCGGCCATGCCGTGGCGAGTGCGAGCAGCAGGCAGGCGGAGAGATGCAGGCGGAAGTGCAGACGCGTGCGGCCTTCCGCGATCATGTCCTTCATGGTGGGGATGCTGCCCGCGCGAGCCTGCAGCTGCGACTGGAGATGGAACCAGGCGAGAAAGGGCACGATCTTGTAGAGCATGCCGCTGACCACGCTGGTGGCGAAGCCGCCGAGAAACAACACGCCCAGCAGCAGCGGATAGGCATCGTGTGCCGCCCACGCCGGCACGGCGCGTGCGACGCTCCACGCCGCCACGCAGGCGATCAGGCTCACCATGGCGAGACGCCAGAAATCCAGCGTCGTGTCCGCCAGCCTGCGCCGCCGGCGCCGCTGCAGATCGAGCGTGACCAGCGCGAACGCCAGCACGCCGAACGCGATGCCGGCGTCGAGCGCCGCCCCGGCGAATGCCGGCAGCGCCTGCGCCGCGCTGCGCAGGAGCAGCAGCGCGAACAGGAGCGCAGGCAGGCCGCGCGCCAGCCACGCCGGGTAGACCGGCGTGATCTGGAACATCGGCACTACCTGCAGGGCGACCGCGACGACCAGCAGCAGGATCCAGCCGAGCAGGCCGAAGGCGAGATGGGTGTCGATGAGAAGCGGGAGATTCGGCGGGTACGCGCCGCCTGCGCGCGGCCAGGCCAGCATCCCGCCGAGCACCGCGACGAGAAGGAGGGCGAGGCTCGCCAGGCGCACGCCCGCGGTGGTGGGGCCGCGCGCTGCGCGGACCAGGCTGGCGGCGAGTGCGGCCAGGAAGACCATGATCCCGGCGCCGAGCAGGACCAGCGCGACGCCGGCTGCCAGCGGCGCGGCAGTAAGGAAGCCGGCGAGCAGCGCCGCCGTGCCGCCGGCCAGTGCGACGTGGGCGAAACGCGCAACGGGACGCACGAAGGGCAGGGGTGCACCGGCCACTACCGGCAGCACCTGCGTCAGCGCACCGAGCATCGTCTGACCGAGGAAACCCAGGGTGAGGGCGTGCGCGAGCGCGAGCGCGGCAGGCGTCCAGCGCGAGGCGAGCGCCTCGGGGGCGCACGCGATCAGGCCCCCCGCAGCCAGCAGGAAGAGGGGTGCGGTGAGGAAGAAACGCAGCGGCAGCGAGAACGGCGGCGCCTGCGCATAGGAGAGTCCGGGCGTCATCGTGAAGTCAGGGGCGCAAGCATGAAAGCATGATCCGGCGCGGCGTGTCGGGGCGGCTTGACCTGCGTCAAGGCAGGTCAGGATATCGAGGACAAGAATATCCATAAAAGACGCACGGGCTTTTCCCGTGCGACACGATACGAGGGAAATCATCATGAATCTGTCCGGAATTCTCGTCATGGCCCGCCCGGAGAACCTGCCTGCCGTGGCGGCCGAACTCAATGCCCTGCCCGGGGTGGAAGTCCATCTGGAAGATCCCGTCGGCCGTCTGGTGGCGGTGCTCGAAGCCGACAGCGTGCGCGCCGAGGCGGATGGCCTGCGCCGCATCAAGACCATTCCCGGCGTGCTGATGGCCGAGATGGTCTTCCATTATTTCGAGGACGACGAGGAATCCCTGTCCGAACTGCCGCCCGAGATCGCCGCACTGCCCGGTCTCGACACCGCTGCCTGCCAGTAAGCCCCATTCAAGGAGACCGTCATGACCGTCAACCGTCGCGAATTTCTCAAGACCGCCGTCGCCGGCGTTGCCGCCAGCACCATGAGCCTGCCGCTGACGCGTCTGGCCGAAGCCGCCGCGAAGGAGCTGGAAAAGGGCTGGCAGTGGGACAAGTCCGTCTGCCGCTTCTGCGGTACCGGCTGCGGCATTCTGGTCGCCACCAAGAACGGCCGCATCGTCGCTACCAAGGGCGATCCGGATGCGCCGGTGAACCGCGGCCTCAACTGCGTGAAGGGCTACTTCAATGGCAAGATCATCTACGGTGCAGACCGCCTGACGCAACCCTTGTTGCGGATGACCGACGGCAAATTCGACAAGAAGGGCAAGTTCCATCCGGTAAGCTGGGAACAGGCGCTCGACATCATGGAAGAGAAGATGCGCTGGGCGCTGAAGGAAAAGGGCCCGGCCGGGATATCCATCTTCGGCTCCGGCCAGTACACCATCCATGAAGGCTACGTCGCGGCCAAGCTGATGAAGGCCGGCTTCCGCTCCAACAACCTCGACCCCAATGCCCGCCACTGCATGGCCTCGGCCGTGGTCGGCTTCATGCAGACCTTCGGCATCGACGAACCGCAGGGCAACTACGACGACATCGAATACACCGACACCGCCGTGCTCTGGGGCGCCAACATGGCCGAGATGCACCCCATCCTGTGGTCGCGCATCACCAACCGCCGTCTCACCCACGACAAGATGCGCGTGGTGAACCTCACGGTGTACGGCAACATGTCGTCCGACATCGCCGACACCGAGATCGTGTTCGCGCCCAGCGCCGACCTCGCGATCCAGAACTACATCGCCCGCGAGATCGTGACGCGCAATGCGGTGGACTGGGATTTCGTAAAGAAGCATACCGTGTTCGCCACGGGCCCCTACGACATCGGCTACGGCTTCCGCCCGAAGGCGGCCGACAAGTACGCCAGCGCGGCCGAGATGGAAATCTACAAGAACGAGCAGGTGCGCGTGCTTGACAAGCACGAGGCCATCGCCCAGCGCAGGCAGGAAGGCGAGGCGGTGCCGCAGAAGAACGCGGCCACGCCGATGAAGGACTGGGCGATCAGCTTCGAGGATTTCAGGAAGGCGCTGGAGCCCTACACGCTGGACTTCGTCGCCGAGATCGCCAAGGGCGATCCCGACGAGCCGATGGAGGAATTCAAGGCCAAGCTGAAGCTGCTCGCCGACTACTACTGCGACCGCAACCGCAAGGTGGTGTCGTACTGGACCATGGGTTTCAACCAGCACCAGCGCGGTACCTGGGTGAACGAGCAGGCCTACATGAACCATCTGCTCACCGGCCGCCAGTGCAAGCCGGGCAACGGCGCGTTCTCGCTTACCGGGCAGCCTTCGGCCTGCGGTACCGCGCGCGAGGTCGGCACCTTCGCGCACCGCCTGCCCGCCGACATGGTGGTGATGAACCCCAAGCACCGCGCCATCGCCGAGAAGATATGGAAGCTGCCCGCCGGCACGATCAACCCGCAGATGGGCAGCCACTTCGTGAAGATCATGCGCGACCTGGAGGACGGCCAGGTCCTGTTCTCGTGGACGCAGGTGAACAACCCCTGGCAGAACACCGCGAATGCAAATCACTGGATCAAGGCGGCGCGCGACATGAACAACTTCATCGTCGTCGCCGATGCCTATCCCAGCGTGTCTGCCAAGGTGGCCGATCTCATCCTGCCGGCGGCGATGATCAACGAGAAATGGGGCGCTTACGGCAACGCCGAGCGGCGCACCCAGGTCTGGCGGCAGCAGGTGCAGCCGCCCGGGCAGGCGCGTCCCGATATCTGGATGATGCTGGAGCTGTCCAAGCGCTTCAAGCTCAAGGACGTGTGGGGCGCACAGAAGATTCCGGGGCTTGAAGGCGGCCTGCCCGACGTGCTGCCGGGCGCGGTGGCGATGGGCTACACGCCGGAATCGACTCTGTACGAAGTCCTGTTCGCGACACCGCAGAACAAGAAGGTCAAATGGCCCGACCCCATCGCAAAGGGTCACCCGAACGTCACCGCCGAACTGCTCAAGGACGGCTGGTTCCCGGAGAAGGCGATGTTCGAGGAGTACCGCCAGTTCGGCAGCGGTCACGGACACGACCTCGCGCCCTTCGACGTGTATCACCACGACAAGGTGCGCGGTCTCAAGTGGCCGGTGGTGCAGAAGGGCGGCAAGTGGGTCGAGACCCCCTGGCGCAACAACGAGCAATACGATCCCTACGTGAAGAAGGGCATGGGCATCGACTTCTACGGCAACAACGGCAACGCGCTGGTGATGGGCGATCTCGACAAGCCGGGCGATCCGGCCAACAAGATCGACATCTCGCACAAGGCCAAGATCTACTTCCGGCCCTATGCCTCGCCGGTGGAGAAGCCGGACGGCAAGTACGATCTCTGGCTGTGCACCGGTCGTGTGCTGGAGCACTGGCACTCGGGCACCATGACGCGGCGCGTGCCGGAACTGCACCGCGCCGTGCCCAATGCGGTGTGCTGGATCAACGAGAAGGACGCCGCCGCCAAGGGGCTCAAGCGCAACGACCTGGTGTGGGTCGAGTCGCGCCGCGGCAAGGTGAAGGTGCGGCTGGAAACCGGCGGCCGCAACCGGGTGCCGCGCGGCCTGGTCTACGTGCCCTGGTTCGACGAAAGCGTGCTCATCAACAAGGTCACCCTCGACACGACGTGTCCGCTTTCGAAAGAGACGGACTACAAGAAGTGCGCGGTGAAGCTCTACAAGGCGTAAGGCCGCGCGAAGGCGGACCCCATGGCTGAGCGTGCTCCAGGCAACCCGCAGCGCCGCGACTTCCTGGTGAAGCTGGCGCAGGGTGCCGCCTTCGCCGGCACCGGCGGCCTGCTGTGGGAATACATCCTGCGCAACGAGGCACGGGCGTCGCCCTATGCCCTGCGCCCGCCCGGCGCGCTGGCTGAAGCCGACTTCAATGCCGCCTGCATCAAGTGCGGCCAATGCGTGAACGTGTGTCCGCCGGATATTCTCAGGCTGCAGCCGGCCGGCGGCAGCCTGCCCATCGGCATGCCCTTCTACGAACCGCGCACCGGCGCCTGCATCATGTGCCCGGACATCCCCTGCATGAAAGCCTGCCCGACCGGCGCGCTGTCGCCCGAGCTCGAGCGGATCGAGGATGCGCGCATGGGCCTGGCGGTGATCGACATCGAGAACTGCCTGTCCTACCAGGGTCTGCGCTGCGAAATCTGCCACCGCGAATGCCCGCTCAAGGGCCACGCCATCACGCTGGAAACGCACCCGCGGCAAACCTCGAAGCACGCGATGTTCATCCCGCTGGTGCATTCCGACGCCTGCACCGGCTGCGGCATCTGCGAGAAGGCCTGCCCAACCGAGATTGCCGCGATCCGTATCCTGCCGCACAGCCTGGTGCAGGGCAAAATGGGCGAACACTACCGCTATGGCTGGAAGGACACGGGCGAGATCACGCGCGACTTCAAGCCGTTCGAGGCGCCGCCGCCGGCCGTGCCCGACAAGCCGGGCAAGGCGCCGGGCCTGGATTACCTGAATGCGGAGGATCTGTGAGCACGCCGCCTGCCTATCCGCGTTCCGCCGCGCTCGGGTCCACCGACAAGCTGCACGCGCGGTCGCTGTCGGCCCGGCTGTGGTCATGGCGTTATCTGGTGCTGCGCCGCCTCGTGCAGTTCGGCGTGCTGCTGCTGTTCTTCGGCACCGCGCACTGGGGATGGGAAGCGGCGAAGGACGTCCCGCTTCTGAACGGCAATCTCTCCGCCTCGGAGTTCGCCGGGATCCTGCCCATGACCGACCCCTTTGCGGCGCTGCAGATTTTCCTCGCCGGACATGTGCTGCAAACCGAATCCCTCATCGGTGCCGCCATCGTGCTTGGCTTCTACGCGCTCGTCGGCGGACGCGTGTTCTGCGCCTGGGTCTGCCCGGTGAACGCGGTGACCGATCTCGCCGGCTGGTTGCGCCAGCGACTACCGGTTCCCGCGCTGTTCTCGCTGCACCGCGGCGTGCGCTACTTCGTGCTTGCCGCGGCACTGATCCTTTCGGTCGTGTCTGGCGTGGCGGCCTTCGAATGGGTGAGCCCCATCGGCATGCTGCAGCGCGGCATCGTCTTCGGCATGGGGCTGGGGGTTCTCGCCCTGCTGGCGATTTTCCTGTTCGACCTGTTGATCCTGAAAAACGGCTGGTGCGGCCACCTGTGTCCGCTCGGCGCGTTCTGGTCGCTGGTCGGGCTCGTCGCGCCCTTGCGCGTCCGTTTCGACAAGTCGACGTGCACCCACTGCGGCGAGTGCGCGCGGGTCTGTCCCGAGCCGCAGGTCCTGAATCTGAAGAAGCTGGAGCAGACGGGCTGGGTCGCTTCCGGCGAATGCAGCAACTGCGGGCGCTGCACCGCCCTGTGCCCCGAGGACAGCCTGAACTTCGATCTGCGTCCCTTGATCCGCTCGCGCCACACTGCAACCCTGGCCAAAGCGGCCGTCACCGACAACCCAAACTAGGAGGATGAAATGAACACACCGATATCGAGCGCGGCCATGCTGGCGCTGTTGCTTGCAACGGGCGCGGCGCCGGCCGCGGACAGCGGCCTTGCCGCGGAACAGATGGGCCTGTCGAAAGCGGACGTGACCGCCGATCCCGATCCGGCGCCATTCGAGTACCGCCAGGAAGATCCCTACAGCGGCGGCGTGCTACCGCGCGCCTACCTCGGTGCGCCGCCGCAGGTGCCGCACAGCCTGGAAGGCCTCACGCCCATTACCCGCGATGCCAACGCCTGCCTGAGCTGCCACCAGCTGCCCGAGCAGGTCGGCAAGAAGAAGGTGAAGGGGCAGCCGACCGCGCTGCCGAAGAGCCACTACACAGACGTGCGGCACAACGCGCTCTACATGGGCCGCTACAACTGCACGCAGTGTCACACGCCGCAGGCCGAGGTGAAGGACCTGGTGGGGAACACCTTCCTGCGCAAGAAATAGCGTTGACAGGGCCTAGCGGCCGACGCGCAGGAAGAGCGGCCAGTCGAGTTGTCGCGCCGCTTCCGGATCGCCCCACCGCGGTGCGAGTTCTGCCTGCAGTGCCGGCAGCGGGTCGTCGTCGTGCGCGGCCTGGTAGCGTTTCACTGCCGACCAGGTCGAGAGGTAGGCGACGAGGCGCGGCAGCGTCCATTCCACGCGGATCGCAAAGGGCGGCGCGGCGATTGCTTCGAAGGGAAATGCCAGATGCCTGTAGCCGTCGTCGATCAGCGCACGCTCCGGCGGCCAGTACGGCCCGACCGTCTCGCTGTAGAAGCGCTGGAAAGGGGCGTCGAGTTCACCGGGCAGCACCATGCGGCCGTAACCCCACAGCGCGAGCACGCCGCCGGGTTTGAGCACGCGTTGTACTTCGGCGTAGAAGCGCGGCAGATCGAACCAGTGCGCGGCCTGCGCGACGGTGACGAGATCGACGCAATGGTCGGCCAGCCCACTTGCTTCGGCGGGGGCCACGCGGTAGTCGATCCCGGCGTGCGGCACGGCGTGGCGAATCTGCTCCGCCGAGGCGTCGGTGGCGACGACGTGCTTGAAATGTGCCGCCAGCCCGAGCGCCGCCTGGCCGCTGCCGGTGGCGCAGTCCCAGGCCGTTTCGCGTTCGGCGGCGAGGCCGGCGAGCCAGGCGTAGAGGTCGGCGGGGTAGTCGGGGCGGAACGCCGCGTAGCGTTCGGACGCGGTGGAGAAGTGGTCCTTGAAACCGCTCATTGCGGCAGCAGCGTCAGCCGCAGATCCGGCCCCACTTGCCGCACATCGGCGAGGCGAAAACGCGAAGCATGGGCCAGCGTGGTCAGCGGTGATGTCGCGAAGAGGCCGCGCGCGGCGTCACCCACGGCCATCGGTGCAACATAGGCGATCCATTCGTCGACGAGACCCGTTTCGAGCAGTGCGCCATTCAAGCCTGCACCGGCTTCGACGTGCAACTCGTTCACGCCTCGCTGCGCGAGCAGCGTCAGCAGCGCGTCGAGGTCGACGCGGCCGTTGCCGGCCGGCAGTTCGAGGATCTCCGCGCCTGCGGCTTCGAGCGCTGCCCGGCGCGCTGGATCGGCCGTGTGGCATGCCACGAGCGCGGGCAGGATGGCGGCCTTGGGCGGCGTGGCCAGCGCGGAATCGACGACCACGCGCAGCGGCTGGCGGCCGATCTCGAAGTCGCGCACGGTCATTCTCGGGTCGTCGGCAAGCACGGTGCCGCTGCCGGTGAGGATCGCCGAAGCCTGTGCGCGCAGGCGCTGCACGTCGGCACGTGCAGCCTCGCTGGTGATCCATTGCGAGGCGCCGTTCTCCAGCGCGGTCTTGCCGTCCAGGGTGGCGGCGGTCTTCAGGCGTACCCAGGGACGCTGGCGTGTCATGCGCGAGATGAAACCGGGATTGAGTGCACGCGCGCCGGCTTCCATCAGCCCGACGTCGGCGCGGATGCCGGCCAAGGTCAGCATCGAAATGCCGCCGCCGGCGACCAGCGGGTTGGGATCGGTCATCGCCGCGACCACGCGTGCGACGCCGGCGCTGATCAGCGCTTCCGCGCAGGGCGGCGTGCGACCGTGGTGCGAGCAGGGCTCCAGCGTGACGTAGACGGTGGCGCCGCGCGCCGCGTCGCCGGCCTGCGCCAGCGCGTGGATTTCCGCGTGCGGCGTGCCGGCCCGTTCGTGCCAGCCTTCGCCGATCACACGGCCGTCCTTCACGATCACGCAGCCGACGCGCGGGTTGGGGGGGGTGGTGAACAGACCGCGCTCGGCGAGCTGCAGGGCGCGCGCCATGTGGGCATGGTCGGCCGCGCTGTAGTTCATTTCGGGTCGAACAGATCGTCCACGCCGGCCTGGGGCGCGCGCTCCAGGTCCTGAAGCATTTCGCGGAAATCGTCCGGGTCCTGGAAGCTCTTGTACACCGAGGCGAAACGGATATAGGCGATCTTGTCGAGCCGTTTCAGCTCGTGCATCACCAGTTCGCCGATCTCGCGCGACGGTACCTCGCGCGCGCCGCGTGTCAGCAGTTTCTGGCGGATGCGTTCCACCGCCGCATCGACCTGCTCGGTGGGCACCGGCCGCTTGTGCAGCGCGCGGCGGAAGCCCTCGTGCAGTTTCGTCGAGGAGAAGTCCTCGCGCGTGCCGTTGCTCTTCACGATCTGCGGCGGCCGCAGCTCGGCGGTTTCCCAGGTGGTGAAGCGCTTCTCGCAGTCCACGCAGCGACGCCGCCGGCGGATCGCGTCCCCCGCCTCGTTGACGCGGGAGTCAATGACCTGGGTGTCGAGGGAGCCGCAGAAGGGACATTTCATGCTGGTGAGCGGTGAGCGGTGAGCGGTGAGCGGTGAGCGGGTTTAACCGCTTACCGCTCACCCCTTACCGTTCACCCATAAACCGGAAACTTTGCCGTCAGCTTCGCCACTTCGCCCTTCACGCGCTCGATCACGGCGTCGTCGCTCGGCGCGTCGAGCACGTCGGCGATGAGGTGGGCGAGTTGTTCGGCTTCGAGTTCCCTGAAGCCGCGCGTGGTCATGGCCGGGGTGCCGATGCGGATGCCGCTGGTGACGAAGGGCTTCTGCGGGTCGTTCGGAATCGAGTTCTTGTTGACGGTGATGTGGGCACGGCCCAACAGGGCTTCGGCTTCCTTGCCGGTGAGGTTCTTGGCGCGCAGGTCGACCAGGAACACATGGCTCTCGGTGCGGCCGGAAACGATGGCCAGCCCGCGTTCGACCAGCACCTTGCACATCACCAGCGCGTTGGCGGCGACCTGCTCCTGGTAGTGCTTGAATTCCTTGGTGGCGGCTTCCTTGAACGCGGTGGCCTTGCCTGCGATGACGTGCATGAGCGGGCCGCCCTGCAGGCCGGGGAAGATGGCGCTGTTGATCGCTTTCTCGTGTTCGGCCTTCATCAGGATAATGCCGCCGCGCGGGCCGCGCAGGGTCTTGTGGGTGGTCGAGGTCACCACGTCGGCATGCGGCACCGGGTTGGGGTAGACGCCCGCGGCAATGAGGCCGGCGTAGTGCGCCATGTCGACCATGAAGATGGCGCCGATTTCCTTGGCGACCTTGGCGAAGCGCTCGAAGTCGATACGCAGCGCATAGGCCGAGGCACCGGCGATGATCAGTTTGGGCTTGTGCTCGCGGGCGAGCGCTTCCATCCTGTCGTAGTCGATTTCCTGCTTTTCGTTCAGACCGTAGGCCACCACGTTGAACCACTTGCCGCTCATGTTGAGCGCCATGCCGTGGGTGAGGTGGCCGCCTTCGGCGAGGCTCATGCCCATGATGGTGTCGCCGGGCTTCAGGAAGGCCATGAACACCGCCTGGTTGGCCTGCGAGCCGGAGTTGGGCTGCACGTTGGCGGCTTCGGCGCCGAACAGCGCCTTCACCCGATCGATCGCCAGCTGTTCGACGATGTCGACGTATTCGCAGCCGCCGTAGTAGCGCTTGCCGGGGTAGCCCTCGGCGTACTTGTTGGTGAGTTGCGAGCCCTGCGCCTGCATCACCGCCGGGCTGGTGTAGTTTTCCGACGCGATCAGCTCGATGTGGTCCTGCTGGCGGCGGTCTTCCTGCTGGATGGCGGCCCACAGGTCGGGGTCGGTCTGGGCGAGGGTCTGGGTGCGATTGAACATGGCGCGCTCGAATGGGAACAGGGACTGGAAAGCCGCGCATTTTACCATGCAGCCCATGGGGGCACCGTGCCCGTATAATCGGGCAAACCCCGGGGATAGAGCATGCAAAGACGCGATTTTCTGAGCGGTGCCGGCATTGCGGCGATGCTGCCGCTGGCTGCACACGCCGCGGACCTGCCCGCCGTGCGCTGGCGCCTGGCGTCCAGCTTCCCCAAGAGCCTCGACACCATCTACGGCGCAGCCGAAACCCTCTCCAGGCGCGTGGCCGCGCTCACCGCTGGCCGTTTCCAGATCCGCGTCTTCGCCGGCGGCGAACTCGTGCCCGGCCTGCAGGTGCTCGACGCCGTCGGCAACGGCACCGCCGAGTGCGGCCACTCCGCCGGCTACTACTACGTCGGCAAGAACCTCGCGCTTGCCTTCGACACCGCCGTGCCTTTTGGCCTCACGGCGCGGCAACAAAATGCCTGGATGTACGCCGGCGGCGGCATCGATGCCCTGCGCAAACTTTACGCCCAATACAACGTACTGCAATTTCCCGGCGGCAACACCGGCACCCAGATGGGCGGCTGGTTTCGCAAGCCCATCAAGTCGCTGGCCGACCTCAAGGGCCTGAAGATGCGCATCCCCGGCATCGGCGGCAAGATCATGGCCCGGCTCGGTGCCGTGCCGCAGACCCTGCCCGGCGGCGACATCTACCCCGCGCTCGAACGTGGCGCGCTCGACGCCGCCGAATGGGTCGGCCCCTACGACGACGAGAAGCTGGGCTTCCACAAGATCGCCAGGCACTACTACTACCCCGGCTGGTGGGAAGGCGGGCCGCAACTGAGTTTCTATGCGAACCAGGCGGCGTGGAAAGCCCTGCCTGAAATCTATCGCCAGGCCTTCGAAGTCGCCACCGCCGAAGCCAACCAGATGATGCTCGCGCAATACGACGCCAAGAACCCCCCCGCGCTGCTGCGTCTGGTGGGGCAGGGCGTGCAGCTGCACCCGTATCCCAAGGACGTCATGCTCGCCGCCCGCCGCGCCACCTTCGAACTCTATGAGGAAGAGGCGAAGATCAACCCGGATTTCGCCGCCATCTACCGGCCGTGGAAGCTATTCCGCGACACCGAGTTCCAGTGGTTCAAGGTCAACGAAGCGGCCTATGCCAATTTCAATTACTACGTGAAGTGATTTGGCGCTAACCTAAGCACGCTCGCCCGCCAAACTCCCCTCTCCCGCAAGCGGGGGAGGGGCCGGGGGAGGGGGATTTCAGCCCATCGAACACCACCGCCGACCCACCACGAGGCCCCCATGAACACACTCGACCAACTCATCACCACCTTCGACCTGGGGCTGCGCACCGTCTTCGCCACGCCGCACGCCAGCCGTCCCTATCCCGCGGCCGCCGCGGCCGAAGCCGACCTGAGCGAAGCCGACAAGGCCCACGCCGCCGCGCTCATGCGCGTCAACCACGTCGGCGAAGTCTGCGCCCAGGCGCTCTACGCCGGCCAGGCGCTCACCGCCAAGAACGAGAAGGTGCGCGGCGAACTCGAACAGGCCGCGCGCGAGGAAACCGACCACCTTGCCTGGTGCGAACAGCGCATCAACGAACTGGGCGGCCGCAAGAGCCTGTTGAATCCCTTGTGGTTCGGCGGCGCGTTTGGATTGGGCGTGGTCGCCGGCCTGTTGGGCGACAAGTGGAACCTCGGCTTCCTCGCCGAAACCGAGCGCCAGGTCGAAGCCCACCTCGACGGCCATCTGCAGAAACTCCCCGAAGCCGACGCCCGCAGCCGCGCCGTCGTCGAGCAGATGAAGACCGACGAGATCAAGCACGCCCAGACTGCCGTCGACCACGGCGGTGCGCCGCTGCCCATGCCGGTGAAGCTGGCGATGCGCTTCGCGGCGGATGTGATGCGGAAGACGGCGAGCCGGGTCTGACGTGCCGGGTGCGCACGATGGCGATCCTGGCCTCATTTCCAGGGCGTCCGGCTTGACTGCTTGGAACGCGCTGCCAAAGGACAGAGAAATGGCTCAAATCAGCTCAAAAGAGTCGTCCGGATAAGGGTGCTGCGATTGCTGCATCTCGGCCAAAGCGGTCTCTGCAGTTATCGCCTATGGACGTCTGGAATATGAGGGTTTGCAGATGTTGACGCTGGTCTCGGCCCGACGTCCATGAGTGCCCTTGGCTGCCATCATTTTGAATGGCGCATAGCGACACCGACGCGACTCTGAAAGCTTGGTGCCCAGCAAACGCAAAAACCCGAACCATTAAAATATGTTCTACAGTTTTGCAGTTTTTGTACGATAATTTACATAATATTTGAATCTGGGGCCGTCATGCTGCTGGAGTTTCGCGTCGGGAATTACCGCTCTATCCGCGATGAGCAGGTGCTGAGTCTCGTCGCCTCAACTGATGTTGAGTTGGCAGACACCCATCTAATGCCTACGGGACTCAAGGCCTTTCCGAGCGCTGTGCGCAGTGCCGTGGTGTATGGCCCCAATGCCAGCGGCAAGTCAACTTTGTTGTTTGCGCTGAATTACATGCGCGCTGTGGTGGCAGAGTCGGCTGCTGTCATTCAGCCGGGGCAGACCTACAACGTCCAGCCCTTTAAGCTGGATCAAGCCTTCGCCAAGGCGCCCACGACGTTCGAGATGACTTTCCTTGTCGATGGTGTGCGGCACCAGTATGCCTTCGAGATGACACCGCAGAGGTTCGTGAGCGAGTCCCTCGTCGTATATCGCACCGCCAAGCCGACCAGGTGGTACAGCCGGCGATTGATGGATGATGGCGAAACCTACGAATACGAGTTCAGCGCCTACCTCACCGGCTCGCGCAAGCTCTGGCAAGACAGCACGCGCCCCAATGCGCTTTTCCTCTCCACAGCAGCGCAGCTCAACAGCGAGTCGCTGGGTCCAGTATTCCGCGCGATCGTGGACAGCATTGCGTACCTTCCGGCAGGCTCCGCCTTTGACCCGGACGTCACAACCTCCTTGCTAACCACTGAGGAGGGGCGCGCCGCTATTCGAGATTTTCTCGTTGCGGCGGATATCAGCATCGCGGACGTACAAGCTGTTGCGCGTAAGGGACTCCGCCAACAAATCTTCTTCCATGCCGGTGGCTTGGCGCCAAGTAGCCCTGAAGAACGCGAACTCCTCGTTCCAGTTTTTCAGCACACCACTGCTAAGGGTAGCGCCAAGTTCGAGTTGCACGAGGAATCTGATGGCACCCAGCGCCTCTATGGCTTGGCTGCCCCGGTCATCGACGTGTTAAAACGTGGCCGCATCCTAGTAGTCGATGAACTCGACAGCAGCCTCCATCCCCTGCTGGTAAGGTGTCTCATCTCGATGTTCCACGATCCATCCATGAACAAAGCCGGGGCACAACTCGTTTTCAGCACCCACGACACCTCGCTGCTGGATCACACCTTGTTCCGACGCGACCAAATATGGTTCACAGAGAAGGACAACGACCAGGCCACTAGGGTTTACCCACTTACCGATTTCAGCCCGCGCAAGCGTGAAGCCTGGGAACACGGTTATCTAACGGGCAGATATGGAGCAGTCCCATTTTTTAGCGAATTGCCGGACATCCTGAAGCACAAGCTTCCCCAGCCTGGCAGCCCTGGCTCTGAGCCAACCAGCCCAGCCAGGGGTTAAGCCAGAGCTACAAGATAGCCGCATGGGACAAGACAACCAGCCAAAGCACCGCCAGAGAGCACGTGACCTCAAACGTCGCGCTGCACAGCGGGCGCCGTACAAACGCGTACTCATCGTGTGTGAGGGCGAAAAGACCGAACCGCATTACTTCGCGGAGATTCGCCAAGAACACCGGCTGGCAACAGCCAACGTGCAGGTATGGCCGAGCGCACTAGGGACACAGCCTCTCCAAGTGGTTGAATACGCCGAGCTATTATTTCGCGAGGGCGACCGCGGCAAAGGCATACTGCCAAAGTGTTTCGATCACGTATGCGCCGTTTTCGACCGCGACGACCACGACGCCTATCGACAGGCACTGGCAAAAGCCGATGCCCTTAACGGGAAGCTCAAAAATGATTCCGGCGAGCATGTCTCCTTCCAGGCAATCGCTTCCGTTCCCTGTTTCGAGCTGTGGTTGTTGCTGCACTTCGAAGACATCCACGCACCGATTCACCGCGACGAAGTCTATGCGCGCCTTAAGCACCACCTGCCGGAATATGACAAAGGCCAGCGCGGTTACTGGGTGGCCACCCAAGACCGACTCGTACAGGCAGTTGCCCGAGCTGAAACCCGTGCTGCGGTCACCACCGCCTACGACGGCAATGAACCCTACACCGGGGTGCACAAACTCATACTGTTGCTCGCGCATCTGAAAGACTGATCCTGGTTGGAGCATCCAGCAGTCACTTCCCACTCTGTTATTCAGGAAATAAACTGCAGGCGATTCCTGTTCTAATCCGCCATGGATCCCCGTCCGCATCTTGGACAGAGGCAGCCACTCAACCTCGACGTCGCCACCGGCGACAATGGCCGATGAACCGAAGGCCACCACCATGGCCCCGAACTTCCGCTTCTTGCCGGCAAGCGGCCAGGCGAATCATCAATATGCTTTTGCCAGTTCTGGTGCCTGCATGGATATAAATCCCCCATTCCCGCGCATCGGCCTATGATCAAGCCGTGCCGTGTTTGCCTGGGGAACGGACCCGGGCCCGGCACTTCTGCAGCCATTGCAAGGAGAATCCCCATGGCAAAAGGCCAGGTACGTGGCAACAAGGAAGCGAAGAAACCCAAGAAGCCGAAACAGGTTGTCGTCCCGGTGGGGTCGTTCATTACGCCGGTGAAGGCCGGCAATCCGGTGAAAGCCCGGCACTGAGCCGGGCAAGCCAGCGCAAGCGCCACCTTCGCGGTGGCGTTTTTGCATCCGGGGCCTGCGGAACGTGCGCTGCCATTCGACAGGCTTGAGAATAGGGCGGGGTTTCGGCGTCCGGCGGAAGCGGTCTTCTGTTTACGCGCCGGGCTGGGATAGACTCAGCAACTTTCTACCAGGAGCATTTCCATGAGCGACTACGGATTCGATACCCAGATCAGCGGCCCCTTCGACGCGGCCATCGACAAGGTCACCGCCGCGCTGAAAGCCGAAGGCTTCGGCGTGCTCACCGACATCGACGTGAAGACCACGATGAAAGCGAAGCTGGACGTGGACATGCGGCCCTACCGCATTCTCGGCGCGTGCAATCCGCCGCTGGCCAACCAGGCAATCGGCGCGGAGCCGGACGTGGGCATGCTGCTGCCGTGCAACGTGGTGGTGCGCGAGGAGGCCGACGGCAAGATCACCGTGTCCTTCCTCGACCCCGGCATCATGGTGAAGCTGGTGTCCAACCCCGCGGTGCACGGGGTGGCGAACGAAGCGCGCGCGCGCCTGATGCGGGTGAAGGACAGCCTGGCTGCCTGAGCCGGACGCGGCCGGGCGAAGCCCGTGCCGCGGGTTTCGCCCGGGGCGTGCCTCATGCCTGGGCTGTCGTGGCCGCCAGCGGACGCGCGTATGTGTGCCGGAGCGTCCGGGCCGCCGCCACCATGTTCGCCAGCGCGGCTTCGGTCTCCGCCCAGCCGCGCGTTTTCAGGCCGCAGTCGGGGTTGACCCACAGGTTGTCGGGCGGAATGACCTGCGCGGCCTTTTCCAGCAGTCGCGTCATGTCCGCCGCGGTCGGTACGCGCGGGCTGTGGATGTCGTAGACGCCCGGACCGATTTCATTCGGGTAGTTGAAGTCGCCGAAGCCGCGCAACAGTTCCATGTCGGAGCGGCTGGTCTCGATCGTGATGACGTCGGCGTCCATAGCCGCGATCGCGGGCAGGATGTCGTTGAATTCCGAATAGCACATGTGGGTGTGGATCTGGGTGGTGTCGGCCACGCCGGACGCGCTGATACGGAACGCCCGGCTCGCCCAGTCCAGATACGCCGGCCAGTCCGCCTTGCGGAGCGGCAGCCCTTCGCGGTAGGCGGGTTCGTCGATCTGGATGATGCCGATGCCGGCCGCTTCGAGATCGTTCACTTCGTCGCGGATCGCCAGCGCGATCTGCAGCGCCGTCGTCGAGCGCGGCTGGTCGTCGCGCACGAAGGACCATTGCAGCATCGTCACCGGGCCGGTCAGCATGCCCTTCATCGGCTTGTCGGTCAGCGACTGCGCGTAGCGTGTCCACTCCACCGTCATCGGGCGTGGACGCGACACGTCACCGTAGATCACCGGTGGCTTCACGCAGCGGCTGCCGTAGGACTGCACCCAGCCGTTCTGCGTGAACGCGTACCCCGCGAGTTGTTCGCCGAAGTATTCGACCATGTCGTTGCGCTCGGCCTCGCCGTGCACCAGGACGTCGAGTCCCAGGGCCTCCTGTTTCTCGACGGCGCGCCGGATTTCGCGTTGCATCGTCGCGGTGTACTCGGCTTCGCTCAGCTCGCCTTTCCTGAAGCGCGCGCGGGCGCTGCGGATCTCGGCCGTCTGCGGGAACGAGCCGATGGTCGTGGTCGGGAACGGCGGCAGCTTCAGGCGTACGCGCTGCGCCGCCTGGCGAGCCGCGAACGGCTGGTTGCGCGTGTCGTGCGTGGCGGTGAGCGCGGCCAGCCGCTCGCCGACCGCCGCGTCGTGCACGCGGGTCGAGGCGCGACGTGACGCCAGCGCTTGCTGGTTGTCGGCCAGCGCCGCGGCCACCGCCGCGCGGCCGGCATTGAACGCGGTCTTGAGCACGGCGAGCGCGGTGATTTTCTCGTCGGCGAACGCGAGCCAGCGCCTGAGCTCGGGATCGAGCCGGGTTTCGCCGGTCAGGCTCACCGGCACGTGCAGCAGCGAACACGAGGACGCGACCCACAGCCGGTCGCCGAGGCGTCGATGCACTTCCTCGAAACGATCGAGCACGGCGGCCAGATCGGTGGCCCAGACATTGCGCCCGTCGATCACCCCCGCCGACAGCACCTTGCTGACGGGCAGCCAGTCGATCACCTGCGCCAGTTCGTCGCCGCCGCGCACGCAGTCGACATGCACGCCGGCCACGGGCAGCTTCATCGCCACCTGCAGGTTCTCGCGCAGCGGGCCGAAATAGCTGGCGAGCAGCAGCTTCACGCCGGCGGCATTCAGTTGATGATAGGCGCGCTCGAACGCGGTGCGCCAGTCGGCGTCCAGGTCCAGCGCCAGGATCGGTTCGTCGATCTGCACCCATTCCACACCTTGCGCTTTCAGCCGCGCCAGGATCGCGCCGTAGACCGGCAACAGACGGTCGAGCAGGTCGAGGCGGGAAAAGCCCGCGGTTTTTTCCTTGGCCAGGTACAGGAAGGTGAGCGGGCCGATCAGCACGGGCTTGGGATTGAAACCCGCCGTCCGCGCCTCGGCCACTTCGTCGAACAGCCAGGCCGTGCCCGGCGAAAACTGCGTATCGGGTTTTAGTTCGGGGACGAGATAGTGATAGTTGGTGTCGAACCACTTGGTCATTTCCATCGCAGGGGAGGCGGCATTGCCGCGCGCCAGCTGGAAATACTCGGCCAGGCCGAGCGTGCTCCCGAAGCCGAAGCGCGCCGGGGCGCAGCCCAGGAGCGCGACGTGGTTGAGCATCTGGTCGTAGAACGCGAAATCGCCCACGGTGACGAAATCGAGCCCGGCCGCGTGCTGCCGCTGCCAGTTGGCCTGGCGAATGCCGCTCGCTACCGATTGCAGCGCCGCCTCGTCGATGTCGCCGCGCCAGTAGGCCTCCAGTGCGGATTTCAGCTCCCGCTGCGGTCCGATGCGAGGTACGCCCAATACGTGTGCCCGTGCCATGTGTGTGCTCCCAGTGAATGATGGACGCCATGATGCCGCTGCCATTATCATGAGACAAACGAATATTTCTCATAAATTCCATGAACGATTCTCATATCGAGCTGCGTCATCTGCGCCTGTTGCAGGCGGTGGCCGAAGCGGGCGGCCTGACCGCCGCCGCCGAGCGCCTGCATCTCACGCAATCGGCGGTGTCGCATCAGCTGAAGGCGCTGGAAGAGGCGCTGGGCCTGCCGCTGGTCGAGCGCGCCGCGCGACCGCTGGGCCTGACGGCCGCCGGCCGCCGCCTGCTGGCGCTGGCGCACGCGACCCTGCCGCAGGTGCATGCGGCGCTGCGCGATCTGGCCAAGCTGAAGGACGGCGACGCGGGGGAGCTGCGCATCGCGGTGGAGTGCCACACCTGCTACGACTGGCTGATGCCGTCGATGGACAGCTACCGCGACGTGTGGCCCGGCGTGGAGCTCGATTTGCTGGGCGGGTTCCAGGACGATCCGGTCGGGTTGCTGCTGGACCAGCAGGCCGACCTGGTCATCACCTCGGAAAGTGCGCCGCGCGCCGGCGTGGTCATGCTGCCCTTGTTCGGCTTCGAGATGCTGGCGCTGCTGCCGCCGGGCCACCCGCTCGCCGCGAAGAAGTGGCTCGCGCCGGCCGACTTTGCCGACCACACGCTGATCACCTATCCGGTGCCGGAGGACCGCCTGGATCTGGTGCGTCGCGTCCTGGCGCCCGCCGGGGTGCGGCCGCCGCGTCGCGAGGCGCAACTGACGGTCGCGATTCTGCAGCTCGTCGCCAGCCGGCGTGGACTCGCCGCGTTGCCCGCGTGGGCGGTCGCGCCCTATCTCGAGCGCGGCTACATCGTCGCGCGCCCCATCGGCAGGCACGGCCTGTGGGCCGAGCTTTACGCGGCGGTGCGCGCGGCCGACGCGGCGCGCGCCTTTGTCGTCGACTTCATCGACACCGTCAAACGCGAGAGCTTTGCCCGCCTGCCCGGCATACGCGCCGAGTGAATCCGGGCAGGGCCCGGCGCGCGCGCCGTCCGCGCCGGCCGCGGCCCGTGGCGGCGCTTACGACGCCCGTTCCCCGGACGTTTCCTGGATCAGCACCCACGGCGCCACGACCACCGCCCAGAACCTCGGCTGGCGGGCATGCCAGTCCTCGGCGTCGCGCGCGCCGGCGCGGGCGATGCAGCCGTCGGCGAGCCAGGCCTGCACGCGCGCGGTGTTGTCCTCGGCGATCTCGAGCGCGGCGTCGACCAGGTCCATGCCGGCGGCGACCTTGATCACCACGCCGCGCGCGAAGTGGCGTTCGAGCTCGGGCCAGGCGAGCCGGGCGGTTTCGAGATTGAGCTTGGCGCGGAGGAGGTCGCGGGGGGTCATGCCGAAGGCTGCTTACGTGATACGGGTGGCCGGGGAAAAGCTCAGCGGACCTTGCCGCCACCGCGGCGCTGGCTCAAGGGGTGCCTGGGCACCTGGGGCGGGCGGCCGCGCTCGGCCGGCGCGGGCTTGCCCGCATGCGGTTTGGCGGCGGCGGGCTTGCCTGGCGCCGGTTTGCCCCGGCCGGCCGGGGCGCGCGGCGAGCGCGTCCCTTCCGGCTGCCTGCCGGTGCCGGCGGGCTGGTAGGCGGGGACCAGATGTTTCTTGCCGTTGCCGATGAGGTCTTCGCGGCCCATGGCCTTGAGTGCTTCGCGCAGGAGCGGCCAGTTGTCCGGGTCGTGGTAGCGCAAAAACGCTTTGTGCAGGCGCCGCACGCGGCCCTGCTTCACCACGGGCACGGCTTCGGCCTTGCCGCCGAGCACCTTCTTCAGCGGGTTCTTTTCGGTGTGGTACATCGCGGTCGCGAGCGCCATCGGCGTCGGCAGGAAGGTCTGCACCTGGTCGAGGCGGAAGTCGTGCGCCTTCAGCCACAGCGCGAGGTTCAGCATGTCCTCGTCGGTGGTGCCGGGATGCGCCGCGATGAAGTAGGGGATGAGGTACTGCTTCTTGCCGACCGCACGCGACGCCGCTTCGAACATCTGTTTGAAGCGGTCGTAGGCGCCCATGCCGGGCTTCATCATCTTCGACAGCGGCCCGGCCTCGGTGTGCTCGGGCGCGATCTTCAGGTAGCCGCCGACGTGGTGGGTGACGAGTTCCCGGATGTATTCCGGCGAGCGCACGGCGAGGTCGTAGCGCAGGCCCGAGCCGATGAGGATCTTCTTGATGCCGGGCAGCGCGCGCGCGCGGCGGTACAGGTGAATGAGCGGCGCGTGGTCGGTGTTCAGGTTGTCGCAGATGTCGGGGAACACGCAGCTCAAACGGCGGCAGGCCTGCTCGATTTTTTCCGACTTGCACGCCATGCGGTACATGTTCGCGGTGGGGCCGCCGAGGTCGGAGACGATGCCGGTGAAGCCGGGCGTCTTGTCGCGGATGGCTTCGATCTCCTTGATGATCGAGTCCTCGCTTCGGCTCTGGATGATGCGGCCTTCGTGCTCGGTGATCGAGCAGAAGGTGCAGCCGCCGAAGCAGCCGCGCATGATGTTGACCGAGAAGCGGATCATCTCCCACGCCGGAATCCTGGCGTCGCCGTAGCTTGGGTGCGGCGCGCGCGCGTAGGGCAGGTCGTAGACCGCGTCCATCTCCGGCGTGGAAAGCGGAATCGGCGGCGGGTTCAGCCACACGTCGCGTTCGCCGTGAGCCTGGCGCAGGGCGCGGGCGTTGCCGGGGTTGGATTCGAGGTGGAACACGCGCGAGGCGTGCGCGTACAGCACCGGGTTGTTCTTCACCTGGTCGTAATCGGGCAGGCGGATCACGGTGCGCGCGCGGACGGCCTGTTTGAGTTGCAGGCGCTCGGTTTTGCTGAGAAAACGGAGTGGTGCACTGCTCCCCTCCCCCGCAAGCGGGGGAGGGGCTGGGGGAGAGGGAGATTGCACTGCCAGCCGTATCGCTTCGAGTACGGACTCGGTTTGTGTCAGCACCTCGTTGTTCCAGAAACGAAGGACGCGTATGCCCTGCGTTTCCAGCGCCTGTGTGCGGTGCTCGTCGTATTGCGCTTGCTCGGCGTGTTGGCCGCCATCAAGTTCAATCGCAAGCTTCAATTCGTCGCAGTAGAAATCAAGGATGTAAGGCTCGACCGGATGCTGGCGACGGAATTTGTAGTTGAGAAATCGTTTGGCGCGCAAAAGTCCCCAGAGCAATTGCTCGGCGTCGGTCTGACTGGCACGCAACTCACGGGCGTGGAGAAGCAATTCGGGAGGGAGAAGCGAGGCTGGCGCGGGCGCTTTTCCCTCTCCCCCAACCCCTCCCTCGCTTGCGGGGGAGGGGGGTGAAACCATCGCGTAGGGATCGACGTGGGCGTCGATGGCGCCGGGGGTGTCGAGTTCGGTCGAGGCGACTTCGATCCAGCCGGCTTCCGGCTTCCAGTCGCGCGTCACCATGAAGCCGGTGCCGCGCACGTCGCGGATATCCTGGATTTTTTCACCCTGGGCCAGCCGGTGGATCACGTCGAGCAGCGCACGCTCGGCGTTGCCGAAGATCAGCAGGTCGGCCTTGGAATCCGGCAGCACCGAGCGGCGCACGGTGTCGGACCAGTAGTCGTAGTGCGCGATGCGGCGCAGCGAGGCTTCGATGGAGCCGATGATGACCGGCACGCCTGGGAAGGCCTCGCGGCAGCGCTGTGCGTACACGGTCACTGCACGGTCGGGGCGTCTGTTCGGCTCGGCGTTGGGGGTGTAGGCGTCGTCGGAGCGGATCTTCCGGTCGGCGGTGTAGCGGTTGACCATGGAATCCATGTTGCCCGCGGTGACGCCGAAGCAGAGCGTGGGCCTGCCCAGGGCGCGGAAGGGTTCGGCCGAATGCCAGTCGGGCTGGGCGATGATGCCAACCCGGTAACCCTGCGCTTCGAGCAGGCGGCCGACCAAGGCCATGCCGAAGCTGGGGTGATCGATGTAAGCGTCGCCGGTCACCAGGATTACGTCGCACGCGTCCCAGCCGAGTGCATCCATCTCGGCGCGCGACATCGGCAGGAAGGGCGCGGTGCCGAGGCGGGCGGCCCAGTGCTTGCGATGGGAAAACAGCGGGGCAATCATGCGCGCATTCTACTCGGGTGAAAAAGACACAGGCGGGGCGGCTTGTCGCCGGCCCGCCTGCATGCATCGGATACGGAAAGGTTCAGCCGATCCCCAGCAGCTCCACTTCGAACACCAGCGTGGCATTGGGCGGAATCACGCCGCCCGCGCCGCGCGCGCCGTAGGCGAGGTTCGGCGGGATGGTCAGCTTGCGCTTTCCGCCGACCTGCATGCCCGCCACGCCCTGATCCCAGCCGGGGATGACCTGACCCATGCCGAGCTTGAATTCGAAGGGGTCGTTGCGGTCGACGCTGGAATCGAATTTCTGGCCGTTGGTGAGCCAGCCGGTGTAGTGCACCGATACGTACTGTCCGGCGGCGGCGGTATCGCCGTTGCCGACGACGAGGTCTTCGATGATGAGTTCGCTCATGGTTTCAGTCCTTGGGAATCTTGATTTCGCGTTCGGCGAAGCTGCCGGATTCGGCGCGCATGTGGCAGGCGATGCAGTTCGCGCGGCTGGCGATTTTCGCACGTTTCCACACGCCGGCGGGCACCTCGTCGTGCAGGTAGCGGAAATAGGGGGTTTCTGAAAAGCGTTGCGGCGATTCGCCCGGTCCGATGCCGCCTGCGATGCGGCGCGAACGTTCGTTGGCGCGCGGGCTGTCGGCGGCGTGGTCCACCAGGTAGCGGGTGATGGCCAGGGTTTCTTCCGGCGACAGGCTCGCATCCTCGCCGAAGTGGTTGTCCAGTTCGCGCATCATGCGGGTCCACGAACGCGCAGGCAGCAGGCCGGCCGGATAGGCCATGTGACAGGCCGCGCATTCGGCTGCCGTGGCCTTGTGCGTGATCGGCGCGAAGGTGGGCACGGGGCCGCCGTCGCCCCAGCTTGCGCCGAGCCAGAAGGCGCTGCCGGCGAGGGCGGCAACAAGTAGGCCGAGGTTTTTCCAGGTGAGGCCCATGTCATTTCACCGAAATGAGGAAGGCGACGAAATCGGCCTTTTCCTGAGCCGTGCATTCGCGTCCGTGCACATCCCTGCAGTTGCGCCTGAACCATTTCTCGACCTTGGCGGGGTCGGTGAGGCGTTCGCGATTCGCCACCGGGGCGAGCGGTTCGATGACCTTGTTGGCGCGCGTCTTGCCGGTGGCCTTGGGGTTGTCGGTGTGGCAGCCGGTACAGCTTTCGGTCTTGCCGTCGCGCGCGACCCGGGCGAAGAAGAAGGCCTCGCCGCGCGCGGCGGATGCGCCCCCCGCCTGCTGCTGGTAGATCGCGAGGATGCGCTGAGGCGTCTCGGCCCATGCGGCCGGGGCGAGGAGGCCGCCTGCCAGGAGGAATGCTGCGGATTTCATTTCGACTCCAGATACTGCATGCCGTTGAGCATGGATTGCGCGACGGGATGGCGATGCAGCCGCGCATGCAGCACAATCATGAGGAGATGGGCGGGCACGAAGGCGGCGACCAGCCAGCCGGCGAGGGTGTGAGGATCGGTCAGCAGCGCCGATAGTGCGGCGTCGCCGCCGAAACGGGCTGCGAACGGCCCGTGTACCTGCATGCTGGCAAGCAGCAACAGGCCGCTGGCGGCAAGCCCCAGCAACAAGCCATACAGTGCAAGGTAGACCAGGCTGGCGACCGGGTGGTGGCCGAGCCGCTCGGGTGCCCTGAACAGATGGCCGCGTGCGAGCAGTGTGCGCCATTCGGTGGGGTGCCAGAAATCGCTCCACCGCGCATGGCGCGGACCGACGAGTCCCCAGAGCAGACGTCCGGCCAGCCCCACGATCAGCGCGCCGCCAAGCACGCCATGCCAGTCATGCAGCCACGCCGTGACCGCGCCCGGCGACAGCCTGTCCGCAACCAGGCCGCTCGCGGCCAGCAGCAGGATCAGCAGCGCGTTGGTACCGTGCAGCAGACGCAGCACGGGATCGTAGACGCGGTGCGCGACGAGCCTGGGCTGCGCCGGCATGCGCGCAATTACTTCAGCGAAGCCTGGTAATCCTCGTCGCCGCGGATGCCGGGCATCGGCATGAAGGGCTTGGCGAGCTTCTGGTAATAGGCCGAGATGTCCTCGACATCCTGATCGCTCGCGCCCATCACGGCTAGGTTCATCAGCGGCGAGAAGAGCTTGCCGGTGCGGTACTTGTTGGTCTTGATCGTGAGCTTGTCGGCGTCGCGGCCGGCGAGTTGCACCAGCGGGAACATGCCCGGGAAGCTGGCGCTGCCATGGCAGGCGGCACAGGCGGCAGCCTTGCGCTCGCCGGCGACGGGGTCGCCCGCGGCAAAGGCAGAGGTGGAGGCGACGAGGGCGGCAAGAGTGAGGGCGTGGACGGGTTTCATGCGGGACTCCGGAGGTTGACGACGGGATAAAGGGAATCGAAAAACTGAATATTAGAATATTAGTTATGTCGATAGTGTGTCAACGAAAATTTCGCGGCCGCAAAATATTTGTCCATGACGATGTTGGAAAAGGCAGACGGAAAGTGGACAGTGGCACGCATTTGTCCATGACAAAATGTTGTGTGTCAGCGCCACTCGGCCGGGAGATAGCTGCGGTCGGGATCGACGTCGACAGGAATTTCAGTGATGCTGCTGGCTTCGGCCGGTGCGTCGCGCAGCACGATCTGCGGAAAGGCGAGCACGGCAGCGACCATGACGAGCTGGATGACGAGGAAGGGAATGGCCCCCCAGTAGATATCGGTGGTGCGTATGGTCCTGGGCGCGACGCTCTTGAGGTAGAACAATGCAAAGCCGAAGGGCGGGTGCATGAAGGCGGTCTGCATGTTCACCGCGAGCATAACGCCGAACCAGATCGGGTCGATGCCCAGCTTGTAGGCGATCGGGCCGACCAGCGGCACGACGATGAAGGCGATCTCGAAGAAGTCTAGGAAGAAGGCGAGCACGAAGACCAGCAGGTTCACCGCGATCAGGAAGCCAAGCACGCCGCCGGGCAGGTGGCTGAACAGGTGTTCCACCCAGACGTCGCCGTCCACGCCGCGGAACACCAGGGTGAAGATGGTCGAGCCGATGAGGATGAAGATGACGAAGGTGGTGAGCTTCGTCGTGCTGTCCATCGCTTGCGTGAGTTGCAGGCGCGACAGCCGGCCGCGCGACCAGGCGAGCAGAAGCGCCCCGGTTGCGCCCATCGCCCCGCCTTCGGTCGGTGTGGCGACGCCGAGAAAGATGGTGCCGAGCACGAGGAAGATCAGTACCAGCGGCGGCACCAGCGTGGTCAGCACCCGCAGCAGCAAATCTGCGCCATGCAGCGTGCGCGCTTCCGCCGGCATGGCGGGCGCAAGCTGCGGGCGGAACAGCGCAAGCCCGAACACGAAGGCGAGGTAGAGTCCCAACAGGCCAAGGCCCGGCAGCAGCGCACCCTTGTACATGTCGCCGACCGACGCACCCAGCTGGTCCGCCAGCACGATCAGCACGATGGACGGCGGGATGATCTGCGCCAGCGTGCCGGAGGCGGCGATCACGCCCGAGGCCAGCCGCTTGTCGTAGCCGTAGCGCAGCATCACCGGCAGCGAGATGAGGCCCATGGCAATCACGGTGGCGGCAACCACGCCGGTGGTGGCGGCGAGCAGGCCGCCGACCAGGATCACCGCATAGGCGAGGCCGCCCCTTAGCGAACCGAACAGCTGGCCGATGGTGTCGAGCAGGTCCTCGGCCATGCCCGAGCGTTCGAGAATGAGGCCCATGAAGGCGAAGAAGGGAATCGCGAGCAGCGTCGGATTGGCGACGATGCCGTAGACGCGTTCGGGGAGCGCGTGCAGCAGCGCAGTGTCGAAGAAGCCCGAGGCGATGCCGATGCCCGCGAACAGGAGTCCGTTGGCGGCGAGCGCGAAGGCCACGGGGTATCCCAGCAGCAGGAACATCACGAGGCCGAGGAACATCAGCGGCGCGAGGATTTCCATCACGGCTCCGCTTCGGGTGTCTCGCGCGGGAGTGTCAGACGCCCAGAGAGCACCCCGATGCGCTTGATAATTTCGGACAGGCCCTGCAGGGCAAGCAGGGCGAAGCCGGTCGGCAACAGGAGCTTCACCGGCCAGCGCACCAGCCCGCCCGCGTCCGGCGACAGTTCGCGCGTCTGCCAGGCTTCGAGGAACATTGGCCAGGAAAGCCACATCAGCAGCAGCGCCATGGGCAGCAGGAAGAGAAGTCCGCCCGCAAGATCGATCCAGGCCTGGCCGCGCGGGTCGAGGCGTGCATGGAACACGTCGATGCGCACATGCCCGTTGTGCTTGAGCGTGTAGCCCGCGGCCAGCAGGAACATCGCACCGAAGAGATACCACTGGATTTCCAGCCAGGCGTTCGAACTTTCGCCCAGCGCGTAACGTGCCAGCGCATTGCCGGCCGAAATCAGCGTGGCGGCGAGCACGATCCAGATGACGAGGCGGCCGACGCGCTCGGTGAGGGCGTCGATCAGGCGGGCGAGTGCGAGCAGGGCCTTCACAGCGCACCCGCCTCGCGCAGGAATTCGGCCAGGCGCTCGGCCACCACACGGTAGCCGGCGGCGTTGGCATGGATGGGGTCGGACTTGAGGCGGTTATCCTTCAGCACCTCGACGAAGACCTCGTCTTCGAGCGGCACCTTCAATTCCTCGGCGAGCCTTTCATAGACGGCATGCGCGCCGCCGAAGAGTCTGGGCTCGGGGACGCCGATCAGCACGACCTCGGCGCCGCTGGCGCGCGCGGTGCGCACCAGCACGCGCAGGTTGTTCTCGGTGTCGGCCTCCGGCAGACGGCGCAGCATGTCGTTGCCGCCGAGGCAGAGCAGCACCAGACGGGGCTTGTACTCGGCCAGCACTTCTGGAAGGCGTTCGAGTCCCTCGGCCGTGGTTTCGCCCGGCATGCCTGCGTTGACGACGGTGCGCCCCGTCAGTGCGGCCAGCACGGCGGGATAGGCCGTGTCGGTATTCGCGCCGGTGCCGTGGGTGAGGCTGTCGCCGAAGGCGACGATGACGTCGTGCGGATCGAGCTTGGACAGCGCGGGCCCGCTGTCGCAGGCTGCAAGGAAAAGGGCGAGGCCGAGCGCGAGAACGAAGCGGCTCGCGCCCGCCATCTCAGTTGCCCGCCACCGTCATGCGGTCGAGCAGGATGGAGCCGACCTGCTTGGAGCCGCGTCGCTCGACATCCTTGCCGATGGCAACGATGCCCAGGAACATCTCGGCGAGGTTGCCGGCGATGGTGATTTCCTCGACCGGGTACTGGATCTCGCCGTTTTCCACCCAGAAACCGGCCGCACCGCGCGAGTAATCGCCGGTGACCAGGTTGGCGCCGTGGCCCAGCAGTTCGGTGACGAGCAGGCCTGTGCCCATCTCGCGCAACAGGCCCGCCAGGTCGAAGTCGCCGTGCGATACCGCGAGCCCATGGCTGCCGCCGGCGTTGCCGGTGGTCGCCATGCCGAGCTTCTTTGCCGAGTAGGTCGAGAGGAAGTAGCCCTCGACCACGCCGTTCTTCACGACGTCGCGCTCCAGGCAGGCGACGCCTTCCGAGTCGAAGGGCGCGCTGCCCAGTCCGCAGCGTTCGAAGGGCGTCTCGCGGATACTGACGTGCGGCGCGAACACGCTCTCGCCGAGGCTGCCGAGCAGGAAGGATGATTTCCGGTAAAGGCTGCCGCCGGAGACCGCGGCGACGAAATTGCCGATGAGGCCGGTGGCGACCGGCGCTTCGAAGATCACCGGACAGGTGCGGGTGTCGAGCTTGCGGCCGTTGAGACGGCGCACGGTGCGTTCGCCCGCGATGCGGCCGATGGTTTCCGGCGCGTCGAGCCGGTCGGCGGCACGCGCACTGCTGTACCAGTAGTCGCGCTGCATCGAGCCGCCATCCTCGCCGATCACCGCGACCGACAGGCCGTGGCGCGAGCCGGCGTAGCCATCGCAGAAGCCGAGGCTGTTGGCGTAGATGAAATGGGAGGCATGCGTCGAGACATTCGCCCCTTCGGAATTGGTGAGCCGTCTGTCCACGGCCAGTGCAGATGCCTCGCAGGCGCGGGCGCGCTCGGCGGCCTCCGCCACGGACAGCGCCCAGGGATGGTAGAGGTCGAGGTCGGGCGGATTCTTCGCCAGGCGGTCGGCGTCGGGCAGGCCGGCGGCTTCGTCTTCGGCGGTATAGCGTGCAATGCTGAGCGCCTTGTCCACCGCGCTCTTCAGGGCGGCTTCGGTGAGGTCCGAGGTGGAGGCGTGCCCGCGGCGCTGGCCGATATACACGGTGACACCCGCGCCCTTGTCCTTGTTGTATTCGATGGTTTCGATCTCGCCCTTGCGCACCGACACGTTCTGGCCGACGCCCTCGGAAATCTCCGTATCGGCGGCGGTTGCGCCATGCTGCATGGCGTGCGCGATGACGATCTGCGAGAGGGCGGCAAGCTGGTCGCGGGTATAGCTGAACTGGGCGTTGGACATGGGAAATTTACAAATCGGATCGGGCAGGTCGGGTGAATTTTTTTATGCCGTGAAACTACAATGACGATGATAACAGCAACCGAAAGCCCGACCGTGCGCCTGATCGACCCCGATGCCGAGCAGAAATTCGACCCCGACGAGGTCTACGACGGCCCCAGCAAGAGCCAGGTCAAGCGCGAGGCCGAGGCCCTGCAGGCGCTGGGCGAGACGCTGGTGAAACTGCCCGAAGCGCAGTTCAGGCGCATCGAACTGCCGGACGAACTGCGCGTTGCCGTCGCCGACTGCCGCAGGATCACCCAGAACGGCGCCCTGCGCCGGCAGAAGCAGTACATCGGCAAGCTCATGCGCAACATCGACCCGGCGCCCATCCAGGCTCAGCTCGACGTGTTCAACGGCGTGTCCGTGGCGGAGAATGCGAGGTTGCATCAGGCCGAGAAATGGCGCGAAAAACTTATCGCCGACAACGAGGCGCTCACGCTGTTTCTCAACCAGCACCCGCGAGCGGATGCGACTCATCTGCGCCAGCTTATCCGCAATGCGCGCGAGGAGACAGCCCGCGGCAAGCCACCCAAGGCCTTCCGCGAACTGTTCCGCGCGGTGCGCGACATCATGCAAGTCGAATAAATCCGAATACGGGAGACGTCCGCCATGTGGAGCCGCATCGTCAAAATTGCCCTGAGCCTGCCGTTCCTGATCGGGGCTGGGCTGTTCGGCATGTACCTGATGTTCGGTTTCTTCCTGGTGAATCCGCTGGCGCAGAAACTCCTGCCCTGGGTGGGTGAGGAAAAACTCGCGAGCCGACTGTCTGCCGAGGAAGTGAAGTTCAACCCGCTCACGCTGGAGGCGACGGTGCGCGGTCTCAAGCTTGCCGAGCCGGATGGCAAGCCGCTGGCCGGGTTCGAGCAGCTCTACGTCAACGTCGGCACCACGGGGCTGTTCCGCTGGGCCTGGCGCATCCAGGACATCCGGCTCGACAAGCCGCGCGCCACGGTCGAAGTGCGCCGTGGCGGCGCACTCAACTGGCAGGCGCTGCTCGACAAGCTGGCCGAAGACAAGGAACCGCCGTCAGACACCATCGCGCGGGTGCTGATCGATCGCATCAAGATCGCTGATGGCGACATCGACTACACCGACGCCAACCGTGCAGGGCCGCCATTCAAGGTATCGCTGCAGCCGCTGGGCATTGAGCTCGACGGGCTGTCGACCCTGCCCGAGGACCGCGGCGATTACCTTATCGCGGCGAAGTTGCCCGAGCATGGCGGCACGCTGAAGTGGAAGGGCGACGTCGGACTCAATCCGGTCGCCTCGAAAGGCCAGGTGGGACTCGAAGGCGTGCGCATTACCAAGCTGTTGCACGTGATCAAGAGCCCGCGCCAATTCGATATCCCCGCCGGCATCCTGGCTGCCGGGCTCAACTACCGGTTCGCCATGGTGCGCGACAAGGCCGGCAAGGACGTGCCCTGGGTGCGCGTGTCGGGCGCCAATCTCATTGTGCAGAACCTGACGCTGGGACCGAAGGGCGGCGGGGAACCGGTACTGCAGCTCAACGAGGCGCGTGTCGACAACGCCAATCTCGATCTCGCGTCGCAAAGCGTGGAGGTGGCGCGGGTCAGCCTGTCCGGCGGCCGGCTTGCCGCCACGCGCGCAGCAAACGGCACGCTCGACTGGCAGACGCTGTTCGCGCAGGAAGGCGGCCCCGCCCCGACGCCGGACACAGCCGTACCTGCACCGGCTGCCGCTGCGGCGCCCTGGAAGCTCGCCGTGCGCGAGATCCGGATGGACGATTGGGCGGCGCGCTTCACCGACCGCGGATTTGCCGCCCCGCTTGGCGTGTCGGCTGAAGGTTTCGGCCTGACGGCTGCGCTTGCCGGCGAGATCGGCGCCACACCGGCCATCGTCGTTGGTCCCGTCAACGCGGCTCTCGGCGCGGTGCGCGTGCAATCCGGCATGCGTGAAATCGCGTCGCTCGCACGGGCGGCGCTGGTCAACGCGAACCTGAAACTCGCGGACAATCAGCTCGACGTCGAGGCCGTCGAACTCAACGGGGCGCGCACCACGGTACGTCTGGACAAGGACAGGCAGCTCGACTGGATCGATATCCTGAAGAAAGCGCCAGGTGCCGCCGCCGCGCCGACTCCGGCAGCCAATGCCAGCACGGACGCATCCGCGTTCAAGCTCAATCTCGCGCGCTTTGCGCTCGATGGCATCGAGATCGGCATTGTCGATGCTTCCCCGCCCAGGCCCGTGCAGCTCGACGTGACGAAGGGCAGCGTGACACTGCGCGACCTGAGCCTTGCCCTGGACAAGCCGGTGCCGGTGGAAGCGGGTTTTACCCTGAAGCAGGGCGGTCGTTTCTCCGCCAAGGGCAGCGTGGTGCCGGGCAAGTCGCAGGGCAGGCTGGATCTGCGGCTCTCCGCGCTCTCGCTCAAGCCCTTTGCGCCCTACGTCAACCAGTTCGCCCGCCTCGACCTGCAGTCGGGCGCTGCGAGCACGCATGGCAAGCTCGTGTTTGCGCAGGCCAGGTCTGGCCTGAAGCTGGATTACGACGGCGGCTTCGCCGTGGACGATCTCGCCATCATCGAGGAAGAAACTTCCGAGGCCTTCCTCGGCTGGAAGAAGCTGTCGTCCAATACGCTCGATTTCAGCCTGGCGCCGAACCGCCTGCGCATGAACGAGCTCGTCGCGCAGAATCCCTTCGGCAAGGTGATCATTTTCGAGGACAAATCGATCAACCTGCAGCGCATCCTGCGCAGCCACGTGCCGGCTGCCGATGCCGCAGCCAAGGCGCCTCTTCCGGCTTCGGGGTCCGAACCGGCGCCCAAACCCGAACCTGCCGTGGCCGCCAAACCTGCTGAACCCGCTTTCCCCATTGCCGTAGAGCGTGTGCGCATCGTGGGGGCCAATGCCGAATTCGCCGATTTCTCGCTCACGCCGCAGTTCGGCACGCGCATGCATGACCTGTCCGGCGTGATCACGGGGCTGTCTACCGACGCGAAAACCACCGCGCAGGTGGAACTCGACGGCAAGGTCGACGACTATGGTTCCGCGCGGGTGCGCGGTGCCATCCAGCCGTTCCAGGCGACCGAGTTCACCGACCTCGTGCTGGCCTTTCGCAACCTGGAGATGGCGAATCTCACGCCCTACTCCGGAAAGTTTGCCGGGCGGCGTATCGATTCCGGCAAACTGTCTGTCGATCTCGAATACAAGATCAAGCAGCGCCAGCTCGCAGGCGAGAACAAGTTCATCGTCAACAAGCTGAAGCTCGGCGAGCGCGTCGAGAGCCCGGATGCGATGAACCTGCCGCTTGATCTCGCCATTGCCCTCCTGGAAGACAGCAACGGCATCATCGACCTCGACCTGCCGGTGTCCGGCAGCCTCGACGATCCGCAGTTCAGCTACGGCAGGATCATCTGGAAGGCCATCGTCAACGTGCTCACCAAGCTCGTCACCGCACCCTTCCGTGCGCTCGGGAAGTTGCTTGGCGTGAGTTCGGAAAAACTCGAGGCTGTCGATTTCGACCCGGGCAGCAGCACCCTGCTGCCGCCCGAGCAGGAAAAGCTCAAGACCCTGTCCGACGCGCTTGCCATACGGCCGGCGCTGACGCTCGCCCTGGAACCCGGTTACGACCCCCAAGCCGACCGGCGCGCCCTGCAGGAGCTGGCGATGCGCCGCGAAGCCGTCACCGTTGCCGGCATCAAGCTTGCCGAAGGCGAGGCGCCTGGCCCTGTGGATGTGAATCACTACAAGATCCAGACCTGGCTGGAAGACCGTTACAAGACGGCCGCAGGCAAGGAGGACTATCAGAAGCTGCGCGCCGGCTTCCAGGACAAGAACGCCGGCGCCGCAGCGCGCGTGATGGAAAGCGAGGTGGTCGAACGCCTCGCCCGTCGCTTCAAGACGCGCGAAGAGGGTCCGGCTTCGGCCTTCCACGCCGAGTTGCTGGAACGCCTGACGCAGCGGACCCAGATCGGTGACGATGCGCTGGTCAAGCTTGCACAGGCACGCGGACAGGCGATGCGCGATGCGCTGGTGAAACTTGGGCTCGATCCGGCCCGCGTCTCGATCGGTGCCCCGGCCATGCAAACCCTGAAGGACAAGTTCGTGGGCAGCAAGATGACGCTCGGCGCCGGCAGGCCTGCGGCTGCCCCCGAGCCGGCAGCCGTACCCTAGGCGCCTGTCGGACTTGAGTGATCGTAGTGGCCGACTGGGAGAGCGAGGACAGTTTTGCCCGATTTCGAAGCGCATAGTGGACCTGGGTAACGAGAAATCGGGCAAAAAATGGACCGCTCTTGCCACTGGCGCAGCAGATCGGTCACAAGTCCGACAGGCGCCTGGTCCGCCCGCACGGCTCAAGCCGCGCAGGGGGAGGGCCGCTAGTAGGGTGTTCCTTTCCTGCCTGCCGCCATGACATTCCGCCGCATTCGCATCCTGATCCTGCTGGGTATTTTTTTCGGTGCCGCTGGGCTGACCTGGCTGGAACAGTGGATGGTGCGCGGCTGGAGCGCCCCGCTGGAAGTCGAGCTGACGCCGATCAACGGCGACGGTTCGGACGCGGCGGCGCAGATGCTCGCGTCGCTCACGACGGACAGCTTTGCCGACATCAATGCCTTTCTCGAACGCGAGGTCGCGCGCTACGGTGCGCCCGTGGCGCCCGCGATGCGCCTGAGCTTGATGCCGGCATCGCAGGCGGTTCCGCCCGCCCCGCCACATGGGGGCAATCCGCTCGCCACCCTATGGTGGAGCCTGAAGCTGCGCGGGTGGGTGTACCGGCAGTCCGGGCGGCTGCTGCCGCAACTCGGGACGATCAAGCTCTTCGTGCTCTACCACGCACCCGGTGACGGCGTGGTCCTGGAGCATTCGCTCGGGCTGCAGAAGGGGCTGATCGGCGTGGTGCATGCGTTCGCCGACCCGCGCCAGCAGGGGCAGAACAACCTCGTCATCGCCCATGAGCTCCTGCATACGCTGGGCGCGACGGACAAGTACGGCGCGGGTGGCTATCCGGTCTATCCGGATGGCGTGGCCGATCCGGAGCTGGGGGAAGGGACGCCACAGCGCGCGGCGGAAATCATGGCGGGGCGCTACGTCAGTGCGGCCGGCCGACTGGTCATGCCGGCGAGCCTCGATCAATGCGTGGTCGGTGCCGCGACCGCGCACGAAATCAATCTCGATGCGGCCTTTGCGCGGCGCTTCGGCACCGCCGACTGAGCCGCTATCTGCGCACGGCCGACTTGGGCCGGAACACCGCAACGGTGTCCGGCCGCGTTTCCAGATACGGACCGCCGATCAGGTCGATGCAATAGGGCACGGCGGCGAAGATGCCGTCCAGGGTTTCCTTGATGGCCTTGGGCTGGCCCGGCAGGTTGAGGAGCAGGCAGCCGCCGCGCACGACGCCGACCTGGCGCGACAGGATCGCCGTCGGCACATACTTCAGCGACACCGCGCGCATCGCCTCGCCGAAGCCGGGCAGCACCTTGTGCGCGACTGCTAGCGTGGCCTCGGGCGTGACGTCGCGCGGTGCCGGGCCGGTGCCGCCTGTGGTGAGCACGAGGGCACATCCCGCCGTGTCGGCCAGTTCGATCAGCGTCGATTCGATGAGCGGCTGCTCGTCCGGGATCAGCCGGGTCAGGTACTCCACCGGATTGAGCAGTGTCGTGTCGAGCCAGGCCTGCAGTGCGGGCAGGCCCTGGTCCTCGTATACGCCGCTGCTGGCGCGGTCGCTGACGGAGACGAGTCCGATGAGTACGGGGTCGTTGGACATATGGTCGGAATGTAGGATTGTGGCAAGCCGGGAATTTATCAGAATGAAGGGCAGTACAAGAGGAGAAATGCCGTGAAGCTGAGTGCCCTGTTCGCCGCCTGTGTTCTTTTCGGCTCCACCGCGTGGGCCGACCCGCCCCCCGGCTACCCTTTCGTCGATTACAACGCCGGGCTCAAGGCCGCGCGCGCGAGCGGCAAGCCGGTTTTCCTTTACTTCGGGCGATACGGTTGCGCGTGGTGCGACCACACCAACAAGAAGACGTTTTCCGATGCCGCGCTGAAGACGCTGTACAGTGAAAACTACATCCTCGTCTACGTGGACGCCGAGTCCGGCAGGCGCGTCACGCTGCCGAGCGGCGAGCGCATCACCGAGGCCGAACTCGGCGTGCGCCTCAATGCGTTCGCCACGCCGCTGTTCGTCTATCTCACGCCGCAGGGCGAGAAGATCGTGCAGATCCCGGGCTTCAAGACCGTGCAGGATTTCCGCGACTACGACCGCTACGTGCGTGGCGGGTTCTACAAGAAGCAGACCCTGCTCGAGTTCCTGGGCGGCAAGTCGTGAGGGCGGTGCTGCTCCTGCTGGGCGCGCTGGCGCTGCCGGCCTGGGCCGGCTGGCAATGGGATGCGCCGCTCGATGTTTCGACGGTTCAGGCGACAAACATCTTCCCGCATCTCGAATCCGCCAACCGCCAGGGCATCGCGGCTTCGTCGGGTGCAGTGGCTGTCGTCTGGGAAGACAATCGCAGCGGGGTGCCACGTTGCCAGGTGGCAATCAGGCCGGCGGGTGCAGTCGTGTTCCAGCCGGAGCGCACCTTCGATGCCGGGGAGTGCTACGAGCCCGTGGTGGCGGCACTCGGGCAGGGCCGCTTTCTCGCGGCCTGGGAGGAGGCGGGCAGGGTATGGGCGCGTGTGCTGCCGGAGGGCGAACCGGTGCGACTGAGCGCGCTCGATGCCGTCCAGATCACGCTGGCGACACGGGGCAACACCGCCTATGCCGCGTGGGCCGAGCAGGCGGGACGTTTCAAGCGCATCGTCGTCGCCGTGCTGGCGGTGGAGGGCGACCGTGTTTCGGTGCGGGAGATGCGGCCGGTCGAGGCTGCGGCGCCGGCCGACGAGCAAGCCTGGCCGGCGCTCGCCGTGACAGGCGACGACGCGGTCGTCGTGATCTGGGAGGATCGCCGCCACAGGCATACCGTGCCCTATGCGAGCCGCGCCCGGGCCGGGCTCGATTTCTCGTCGCCCGTGCGCGTCAGCGACCAGAAGAGCGGACGCGTCGACGGACTCGGCGCGGGGCTGGGGGCAATGCGGCCGACGCTGGCGGCCTGGGGGGCACGCGGCGCAGTCGCGGTGTGGCTCGACAAGCGCGATTTTCTCTCCGGCTACGATGTCTATGCTGCCTTCGATGCTGGCGAAGGTCGATTCGGCAGGAATCAGCGCGTGCACGACAGCTTCGGCGACAACATGGCGCAATGGCATGCGCGCGTCGTCTCGGGCGGCGGCCGCCTGCTGGCGGTGTGGGACGACGCGCGCGACGGCACCCCCGATGTCTGGCTGGCGAACTGGGGCGGCGCATCCTTCGGCGACAACCTCGCGGTGCCGGCGGCGTCCGGGCCCGATGCGCAAAGCGATCCGGTGGCCACGCTGGACGAAGCGGGGGCGCTGCATGTGGCCTGGCTGGCGCACGATCGGGATGGCGCACGCGTGCGCTATGCGCGGGCCGTGTGGAGGTGATGGTCAGAGGGCCAGGGGCCAGGGGCTAGGACCTGGGGGTTAGGGAGGCTGTGCGGTTTCGCCGCGTTGCATGAATTCATGAGGTGCGGCGAAGCCGCTCATCCCCCAGTCCCTAGATCCTGGCCCCTAAATCCAGCCGCGCTTCTTCAGCCGGCGATACAGCACGCCCATGCCGATTCCGGTCAGCACCAGCAGGGCCGGGTAGGACCAGGGCCATGTCAGTTCAGGCATGAATTCGAAGTTCATGCCGTAGAGACTGAACACCACGGTCGGCAGCGCGAGCAGGGCACCCCAGCCGGCAAGCTTCTGCACCGATTCGTTCTGCTTGACCGACAGCGAGGCAAGGTGAAACTGCATCGCGTCGGATGTCGCCAGCCGCAGGCGATCGATGGCGTCGGACACGCGCACTGCATGGTCGTGGATGTCGCGGTAATAGGCCTTGAGCTCCTTGTTGCACAGTTCCGGATGCAGGCGGATCAGGTTCTGCGTGATGTCCTGCATCGGCTCGACCGCGTCGCGCAGGGTGCCGAGATCGCGTTTCATTCCGTACAGGTGTTCGAGCGTGCCGCGTCCGGTGCGTGCATTGCCGATCAGCTGTGCCTCGAGCGAGAGGAAGCGGTCCTGCATGCCGTCGATCACGGGTCTGAACTGGTCGACGATGAGGTCGAGCACCAGATACAGCGCATAGGGCGGGGCGGCGGGTACGCCGGCGGGACGCCGATTGAGGCGTTCGGCGACGCGCTGGTAGCCGGCGCCGCTGTCGTGGCGGATGGCGACGACGTAGTTGCCGCCGATGAAAAGATGCGTCTCGCCGAGTTCCAGCTTCGCATCCCACAGCTGCGCCGTGCGCGCGGCGATGAAGAGATGCGCGTCGTACTCCTCGAGCTTGGTGCGCTGGTGGGTGGAAATCGCATCCTCCAGCGCCAGGGCATGCAGGCCCAGTTCGTCGCCGAGGCGGGCGATCAGCTGGCTGTCCGGCGATTTCAGTTCGACCCAGAGAAAACGGTCGGATTTTCCGACGTGCTCGCTGATGTCTTCGAAGGCGATCGTCTGCGCGGTCGAGTCGAGAAAGAGCAGGCAGTCGATGATGGTCTCCGGGCGGGGCGGAAGGTACGTGGATTCTAGCAGCGGGGCATGCTGTCCGATTGGGCATCCGGGCCGAAGCGGGTAAACTGGCGCGCATAAATCCAACAAGGTTGCGGTCCGATAACGCTATCAACCAGACGGCCGGAGTCGACATGAATCGCATCATCCTTGGGCTGATCATGCTTTTCAGCCCCCTTGCCCACGCCGGTGAAGGCGTTCCCCATGCCTTCGGCGTACTCAACCAGCGCAGCCTGCAAGCCACGGCGGCTTACTGGAATCCCATCCTCAACTACATTTTCGCGCGCTCCGGCGTGCCGCTGGAACTGCATATCGGCCGCACCGCCAACGAAACCACTGATCGCGTGGTGGCAGGCAGACTCGACTTCGCCTACACCAACCACCTGTTCACGCCCAGGCGCGCGCAACTTGGCTGGCGTGTGCTCGCGCGACAGGATTCACCCGGCATACGCGGACAGATCGTGGTGCTGGAGGATTCGCCGATCAGGACACTCGCCGAACTCGATGGCAAAGCGGTGTCTTTCCCCAACCCCTATGCCTTCGTTGGCTACTACGTGCCGATGGATGCGCTGGTGCGTGCGGGTATCCGGGTCGTGCCGCGGTTTTCAGGCAATCAGGAAGCAGCGATGGGGCAGCTGATGTCGGGCCAGGTCGCTGCGGCCGGCGTGAATCACCAGGTGATGATGGACTTCGCCCGGCGCAGCGGCATCAGGTATCGCGTACTCCACGAGTCGGAGCCGTATTTCGATCTTGCGGTCATGGCTTCGCCGCGTGTCAGCGCAGCAGACGGCGAGAAGGTGAGACGCGCCTTCGTCGAGATGGCGGGTGACCCGGAGGGCGCACGTGTCCTGCAGCAGGCGGGTCAGGCCATCGGGCTCGAACGTGCGCGCGGGTTCGCGCATGCCGACGACCGCGACTACGCCAACTACAGGAATTTCTTCAAGAACACCCTGGTTCCGCTGAATGAGTGATGCGGCTCGACAAGCCCGTTTCAGCCTGACCGGCCGCATCCTGACGGCGGTATTCGTGCTGGTCCTGCTGATGTACGGCATAGCGATGGGCGTCCTCGGCGTGCCGCTGCTGGATCGCGCGCGGGCGCAACTCGACGGCAGTGCGGAGCGCGAGCTGTCGGCCCTGCAGTCGGCCATTCTGGATCAGGTGCTGTTGCGCGATTATCCCGCGATCGAGCAGACCCTTCGTAGCCGCGTGGCGCGCGCGCGTATCCTGGAGGCCAGTTTTGCGTCGCGCCAGGTATGGATCGAGGCACGTATGCCGCCCCGGCCGCCGAATCATCCGGACTGGTTCGCTGCGCTGCTGGATCTGCGTTCGGCGCAGGCCGAAACCGAGGTTGTGATCGGCGGCACCCGCTACGGCACGCTGAAGGTCGTGCTCGATGCAGGCGCCACGGTACAGGCACTGTGGTCGCTGGCATTGCGTTTCACGCTGCTGGCGATCGGAAGTCTGGCCGCGATGGTCGTGCTCATGCGCGGTTTGCTGAAAGTCAGCCTGCGCGGCCTGTACGAATTGCGCAGCGCCGCACGCGCAATCGAATCCGGCAATTTCTCCGCGCGTGCACGGCTGGTGGCAGGCTCCCCGCCCGAGGTGCGCGAAACCAAGCTCGCCTTCAACCACATGGCGGATCACGTCGGCAAGCTGGTGGCTGCGCTCGAGCACGAACACGATGAGTTGCTGGTGGAGAAGGAACGCCTGCGCGTGACCATCGAATCCATCGGCGATGCCGTGATGGTCACCGATGCGGGCGGGCGGGTCGAGTTCCTCAATCCCAAGGCCGAGGAACTGACGGGCCATACCAGCCAGCAGGCACGCGGCCGCCCGGCATCCGAGGTGATGCCGCTGATCGACGAAGGCACCCGGGAGCCGGTTGCCAATCCGCTTGATACGGCCCTGCGTCGCAATACGGTGGCGGAGCTCGACAACCACACCCTGATCCGTCGTCGCGACGGCACCACCATCGCGATCAGCGATACCGCGGCGCCCATCCATTCGGCGGACGGCCGGGTGCAGGGCGGCGTGCTCGTGTTCCAGGACGAGAGCGAGCGTCGTCACCTGATGCAGCGCCTGGCCTGGCAGGCCGAGCGCGATCATCTCACCGGGCTGTGGAACCGCCGGGCGATGGAGGACAAGCTGGCTGCCGCGCTCTACGGCGTGCAGCACGCGCCGCGCCATTTCATCTTCTGCTACATCGACCTCGACCGCTTCAGGCTGGTGAACGATACCTGCGGCCATCGCGCCGGGGATGCCCTGCTGCAGCGTCTGACGGCAATCATGGCGCGGCGCGTCGAAGGCGAGAACCATTATCTGGCCCGCTTGGGCGGCGACGAGTTCGGCCTGCTGTTCGTCGATGCCAGCCTGCCCGAGGCACTGAATCATGTGCAGGCACTGCGCGACGAGATCGGCCGCTTCCGCTTCGAGTGGGAGGACAAGATGTTTCGCCTGGGGGTGAGCTTCGGCATCACCGAACTGCATGCCGGCATGAGCGATGTGGGCGAGATCCTCGCTCAGGCCGATACGGCCTGCTATCACGCCAAATCGCTCGGCGGCAACGCGATCCAGGTCTACGAGAAGACGCATCCTGCGCTGCAGAAGATCAGCGACGAGATGCAGTGGATCGCGGTGATCACCCGTGCGTTCGAGGCGCATCGCTTCGCGCTGTTCCGCCAGGAAAAGGTCGCGCTGGGCAACGACCCCTGCGGCAAGCACTACGAAATCCTGATCCGCATGCGCGGAGAGGACGGCGCGATCATCTCGCCTGGTGAATTCCTGCCGGCCGCCGAACGCTACGGCCTGGCGCCGAGCTTCGACCGCTGGGTGGTGCGCAATGTGTTCGCCTATCTCGATACGCATCCGGAAGATACCGCCAGCTACGCCCTCAACCTGTCGGGCCGCAGCCTCTCCGATCCAAGTACTGCCGACTTCCTGCTGGAGGAGATCGCACGCTACCACTTCGATCCCGCACGCATCAGCTTCGAGGTCACAGAGACGGCGGCGATCGACAGTCTGGACGCCTGCGAACGCCTGATCCTCACGCTGAAATCGCGCGGCATCCAGTTCGCACTCGACGATTTTGGTCGCGGGCAGTCTTCCTTCGGTTATCTCAAGCGCCTGCCGGTCGCCAGCCTCAAGATCGACGGCGACTTCGTGCGCGGCCTCGATACCGACCGCGAGAAGCTCGCCATCGTCAAAGCCATGCACACGCTGGCGCACGAACTGGGCAAGCAGACCATCGCCGAGCAGGTGGAGACGGAGGCGGAACTGGCCTGCCTCAAGCGCATGGGGGTGGATTTCGTGCAGGGCTATCTGCTGGACAAACCCGCACCCTTGCCGCTCTGATCGCGCAGCGCGGCGTACAGGTCGACGTAGGCGGAGACGATCGCCTGTTCGGAGTAGTGGCGCTCGATTTCGGCGGCACCCGCTTCGACCAGACGGGTGCGCTCGCTTGTGCCGAAGGCCAGGGCCCGGCGGATTGCCGCTGCCAGGCCCTCCGGATCGCCCACCGGCGCGAGCAAGCCGTTCTCGCCGTCGCGCATCAGCTCCAGCGGGCCCTGCGCGCGTGTCGAGACCACGAGCGTGCGGTTGGCCCAGGCTTCGAGTATCACGTTGCCCAGCGGCTCGTGCACCGATGCGCACACGAACACATCGGCAAGCTGGTACCAGGGGGCGGGATCGTCCTGCCAGCCTGCCCAGAGCACGCGGTCGGCGATGCCGCAGCCGGCCGCGCGCCGCGTGAGTTCGCTGCGCAGCGGGCCGTCGCCCACCATGACCAGCTTCAGGGGTCTGCCCTGGATCGTCTCCGGAAGCTGCGCAAAGGCCTGCAGCAGATCGTCCCAGCCTTTGTTGGGGTGCAGGCGTCCCAGGCCGAGGACGACGCAGCACCCCGCCAGGCCATGCCGCGCACGCAAGGCGTCGAGCCGGTCGGGGGGGAGGCGCCCGGGCAGGTCGACGAAATTCCCCAGGTGGAATACACGTGATGCCTGCAAGCCGTTCTCGACGAGGTAATCGCGGATGCCGCGCGTGTTGCCGACCCAGGCGTGCGCATGGCGATAACCCTTGAGGTTGTAGAACCCGCCCAGACGCGCGAGATGTACCGGCAGTCGTCCGCGCCGCAGGTGCACGATGCGGGTGGCGCGGCCCATGTAGGTCTGCACGACGTCGGGGCGGAAATCGTGGATCGCGCGATTGATCTTCCAGCGTGACCAGCGGTCCCAGCTGCCGAGCATGGGCGCGTGGTATTGATGAACGCCGGGATCGATCGTGCCGGCGATTTCGCCGCCCGCCACGGTGACTGCCGCGACCGGCTCGCCACGTCGAGCGAGCGCGTTGATGAGGCGCACGGCGAAACGCTCGGCGCCCCCCGAACCCTTGCCGCCGATGACGTGCAGGCTCTTCGGGCGCGTGTCCAAATCAGGACTCAGAAGGGCAGGGCGAGCTCAGGGGCCGCAGCGTGGATCACTTCGCGGAAATCGGCCTGGATTCTTTCCAGCGCGGCGGCATCGTCGGCCTCGAAGCGCAGCACGATCACCGGCGTGGTGTTCGACGGGCGCGCCAGCCCGAAGCCGTCGGCGTATTCCACGCGCAGGCCGTCCAGCGTGATGACTTCGCGCGCAGTGGGGAACTTCGCGGTTCTCTGCAGCGTGTCCATCAGTGCGTAGTGTTCGCCTTCGGCCATCTTGATGTTGAGTTCGGGCGTGTTCACGGTGTCGGGCAGGCCGTGCAGCGTGGCGTTGATATCGGCCTGCTTCGACAGGTATTCGAGCATGCGCGCGCCGGCGTAGAGGCCGTCGTCGAAGCCGTACCAGCGTTCCTTGAAGAAGACGTGGCCGGACATCTCGCCGGCGAGCAGTGCCCCGGTTTCCTTCATCTTGGCCTTGATGAAGCTGTGACCGGTTTTCCACAGCGTAGGCTTGCCGCCACGCGCGCGGATCCAGTCAAAGAGATTGCGCGTGGATTTCACGTCGAAGATGATCTCCGCGCCGGGGTTGCGCGAGAGCACGTCGTCGGCGAACAGCATCAGCTGGCGATCGGGATAGATGATCGTGCCGTCCTTCATCACCACGCCCAGTCGATCGCCATCGCCGTCGAAGGCCAGCCCGAGTTCGGCGTCGCTGGTCTTCAGGCGCGCGATCAGGTCGACGAGGTTCTTCGGCTGCGAGGGATCGGGATGGTGGTTGGGGAAATTGCCGTCGACTTCGCAGAACATTTCCTCGACTTCGCAGCCGAGCGCGCGGTACAGCGGGCCGGCAAAGGCGCCGGGCACGCCGTTGCCGCAGTCGACGATGATCTTCATCGGCCGGGCGAGCCTGATGTCGGAGACGATGCGCGCATGGTATTCGGGCGCGATGTCGTATTGACGGTAGCCACCCGCGCCGTGTACCAGATCATTGTTCAGCAGCCGTGTGCGCAATTTCTGGATGGTGTCGCCGGAGAGCGTCTCGCCGCCCAGCACCATCTTCAGGCCGTTGTAGTCGGGCGGGTTGTGGCTGCCGGTGACCATGACGGCGCTGTTCGTCTTCAGTTGATAGGCGGCGAAGTAGGTCATCGGCGTGGCAACCATGCCGAGGTCGACGACGCCGACACCGGCCTTCTGGATGCCGCGCGCCAGGGCCGCTGCCAGGTCGGGGCCGGACAGGCGGCCGTCACGGCCGATGCAGATTTCGCTCTGGCCGCGTGCCACGGCTTCGGAGCCGATGGCATGGCCGATGGCCTCGACGATTTCAGCGGTGAAGGTCTTGCCGACGATGCCGCGGATGTCGTAGGCCTTGAAGATTTCCTTGGGGTATTCCACAACGCGCTCCCTGATTGGCGGATGTGCCGATTCTACCTGCCCGGCGTGTCGAAATGATGGAGGATGCGCGCCGGCAGCCAGTCCGCATTGCCGGGGAAGGGACCCGAGGGGAAGGCGACATGGCCTCCGGTATCGGGCAGGTCGAGGGTCACGGCCGGTGAAACGTCGGCAGGGCCTGGCAGGGCCTCGGCGGGGAGGAAGGGGTCGTTCTTGGCGTTGATCACCAGCGTGTGGACCGCGATGGCTTTCAGCAGTGGTTTGCTCGATGCGCGCGCCCAGTAGTCGTCGGCATCGACGAATCCATGCAAGCGTGCGGTGACGAGCGTGTCGAATTCGCGGAAGGTCGTGGCGGCCGCGATGGCGTCGGCATCGAGCAGGCCGGGGAATTTCTCTGCCTTGCGCAGGGCCTTGGCCTTAAGCGTGGTGAGGAAGCGTGCGGTGTAGACCGTCTGATTGAAGCCTCGGTCCAGCACATTGCCTGCAGCCGCAAGATCGAGCGGTGCGGAAACCGCGGCGGCACGCGTGACCAGCGCCGAGGCGGCCTCGCCGCGCTCGCCCAGCCATTTCAGCAGGGCATTGCCGCCGAGCGAGGCGCCGACAGCGTAGAGTGGCGCATCGGGATGGCGGGATTTCACGTGCCACAGCATGGTCTCGATGTCGGCCGAGTCACCGGCGAAGTAGGCACGCGGCAGGCGGTTGTCTTCCCCCGAGCAGCCGCGGAAATGCGCGACCACGCCGGACCAGCCGCGTTGCCGCAGCGTATGCATGAGATCGTGCGCATAGAAGCTGTTCGAGCTGCCTTCGAGCCCGTGGAACAGCACGACGACGGGCTGGCCAGGGGTACCGTCGACCCAGTCGAAATCGAGGAAATCGCCATCGGCGAGTTCGACCCGTTCGCGCCGGTAGTTCACGCGCGGCACCGGGATGAAGAGGCTGGTGTAGATGGTTTGCAGGTGGCCTCCTGGCAGCCAGGCAGGGGAGGCATAATGGCCGGGCGGGCTAGCGAACGCGGGCATGCCAGCCATGATGCCGGCGGCGAGTAGCATCATCCAAGCCCGGATCATCAGCGCGTCGGTTGGAATTCGGCTTCGCCGCGCACGAACAGCAGACAACCCTTCTCGGAGCTCAGCCAGCCGTGTGGTTTGCCGCGCGGCGCGAAATGGTAGTCGCCGGCGAGGCACAGGACGCCGTTGATGGTGGCGTCGCCTTCGAGCACGAGTGCTTCCTCATCGAGTGCGTGCTCGTGCGGAGGGATGCGTGCGCCGGGTGCCATCCGCATCAGATAGGAACGCTGGCCATCCTCCTGCCGCAAGAGTTTGAGTTCCACGCCGCGCAGCAGGCGGACCCATTCGCCTTCGTGGCTGTGCACGAAGAGGTAATCCGGTGCGGCGGCGTGCACGCGCTGGAACAGCGCCTCGCGCATGCGCGCTTTGGCATCGTCCGACGGGGCTTCTGGTGGGGTGGAGGCAGCCAGCGCTTCGATCAGGGCGGAGTCGAGAGGGGTGGAAGTCTCGTTGTTTTTCATGGCGGGCCTCATGCCTGGTAAAGGGCGATACGCAGAGCGTTCTGTGCACGCTTCAGGTGGGATTTCACGGTACCGAGCGGCAGCCCGGTCTGGTCGCTGATTTCTTGGTGCGATAGGTCCTTGTAGAAGGCCAGTCCCACCATCTGACGCTGTACCGGTGTGAGATCGGCCAGGGCTCGACCGAGTGCGCTGGCTCTTTCGCTTGCCATCAATTGGTCGAGCGGCGAGGCGTCCGGGTTGAGTGCTTCATCAAGATGCGTTTCGGGGTCGGGGCAACTCGTCGCGCGATCCAGCCGTCGGAGGGTGTCGATCGCGCGGCTGCGCACTATCACCATCAGCCAGGCCAGCGGCTGGCCGCGCGCGGCGTCGTAACGCATGGCCTCGCGCCATGCCTGCCAGTAGGCCTCGACGCAGGCTTCCTCCGCCAGATCGCGTCGCCCGGTGATGCGCAACGCCAATGCATGCACGCGTGCGAGTGTGAGGTCGTACAGTCGCGCGAGCGCGGCCTCGTCGCCGGCGGCCATGCGCTGGATCAGGTGCGCGATTGCTGCGTCCGGATGTCCTTCGGCGATAGCAGGTTCTACGGGCATGATTCCCGGCAGGGCATCGGGGTCGAACAGATTCAACGGTGGATTCATGTCGGGTCCATTGTAATGCGGCTGTTCACGCGTATACGCAGCCAGGAGCCGGTCGGATGCATGCATCCGAAGCCCGGTCGGCATGCGTAAAACGGGGCAGGGAGCGTTTCCCGTACTCGACAAGGAGATCGACATGAACCCAAGCTTCAAGAATTCAAGCCCTGTGGTGCGCGGCCTGACCGCATTTTCGCTCGTGGCCGTTCTGGCTGCATGCACTTCGATGCAGCCCGCGCCGCAAAAATCCCTCTACGAGCGTCTGGGCGGCAAGCCCGCCATTCAGGCCGTGGTGGACGACTTCATCGGCAACGTCGCCGCCGATACCCGCATCAACGGCTTCTTCGCCAACACCAACATTCCGCGCCTGAACAGCATGCTGGTCAACCAGATCTGCGAAGCCACCGGCGGGCCGTGCAAGTACACCGGGCGCGACATGAAATCTGCGCACACCGGTATGGGCGTGACCGATTCGCACTTCAACGCCCTGGTCGACGATCTGGTGAAATCGCTGAACAAGTTCAACGTGCCCGAGAAAGAGAAGAACGAACTGCTCACCGCACTGGCCTCGATGAAGGGCGACATTGTCGCCAAATGATGTGATGCGCTTCGATCTGGTGAGCGAATGGCATCTCGCCGCAACGCCGGAGGCGGTATGGCGCGTGCTCGAAGAGAGCGATGCTTGGCCGCAGTGGTGGCCGGAAGTCCGCCGCGTGGAGTTGTTGACGCCCGGCGGCGACAACGACGAAGGCGCGGTGCGCCGCACCTGGTGGACGAGCCGTCTGCCCTACGGATTCGTCATTGACTTCGTCACCCGCGCGGCGGAAAAGCCGCAGTTGCTGGTGGTGGAGGCGAGCGGCGATCTGGCTGGCATGGGGCGCTGGGAAATCGCCGCGATTCCGGTCGGCACCCGCGTGCGCTACGTCTGGCAGGTGCATCCGCACAAGGGCTGGATGCGCTGGCTGGCGCCGCTACTCGCGCCGTTGTTCGCATGGAACCATCACGCGGTGATGCGGGATGGTGCCGCCGGCATGGCACATCGGCTGGGCGTGGAATTGATCGATTATCGGAAAGGACATTCAGCATGAGCATTGAACAGAGTGTGCGGGCCTATTTTCAGGCTTTCGAGCGCAAGGATCGCGCGGCGTGGGTGGGGCTGTGCGCGCCCGACGTTGTGCTCGGCGGCCCGGCCCACGAGCCGCCGGTGGCAGGGCAGGCGGCGCTGTCCGAACTGTTTGACCGCATCGCCGCGCTGTTCGCGTCGATCCGCTTCGATCTGGTCAGCGTGAATGTCGCGGGGGCGCATGCCGCGGCCGTGTTCAGGCTCAGCGTTGTCGGGGCCAACGGTCGGGCGGCACAGGCCGAAGGCATCGTCGCGTTCGCCGCCGGGGCCGACGGGCGCTTTGCCCGCATCTCCGGTTTCTGGAATCCCGCGCCCGTGTTCGCTGCGGCGATGGCGTGAAGGCCTGGCTTGCGCTGTGTCTCCTGGCCGCACCGGCTTGGGCGACGAACCTCGACTTCGTGGACATTCCGCCCGGCGAATTCGTCATGGGCGCCACCGACGAGGCGGCGGCGGTGTTTGAACTGCCGGATGGCGACGCGAGCATGATCGCCGACGAGCGGCCAGCGCACTGGGTGAAAATTTCGCGCGGCTTCGGATTGAGCCGCACCGAAGTCACCCAGGGCCAGTGGTTCGACCTGATGCAGACGCGCCCTGGCCCGGCGGCCTACTGGCAGCGACGCGACTGGCGCGAGCTGCCGGTGGTCTCCGTCACCTGGCACGACGCGCAACGTTTCATGGCCGCGCTCAATGCACGGGAAAAAACCGCGCGCTACCGCCTGCCTACCGAAGCCGAATGGGAATACGCCGCGCGCGCCGGCAGCACCGGAAACCGACCATTCCCCGATGCGGAACTCGCTGCCCATGCCTGGTACCTGGGCAACTCCGGGGACGTGCCGCATCCCGTTGGGCAACTGCCCGCCAACGCCTGGGGCTTGCACGACATGCTGGGCAACGCCTGGGAGTGGGTCGCCGACCGCTACCAGCCGGACTATTACGCACAAAGCCCCATGGTCGATCCGACGGGGCCAGCGCGCGGCGAGCGCCGCGTGCGGCGCGGCGGCTCGCACCACTGCGCGCCGCATCTGGTGCGCGTCAATTACCGCGCGGCGGACACGCCCGACACACGCTATTCGGTGATCGGGTTTCGGGTCGTGCGCGAGAAGCGCTGAGGCCTTGCCCGCACCGGGACTGGGTCGGTTCGAATGCATCAAAGGGAATGCGCATGACTAGAGAAATCAGGACCATACGACCTGTCGTTTCCATGCTGGGGCTGCAACGACTGGAGAACTTCGTCGGTGTGTCCGCCGCAACGGCCGGCGCCACCGGCATCTCCATGAATCTGGTGGTCATTCCACCCGGAAAGGCGGCCGAGCCGCACTATCACCGTGGGTTCGAAACCGCCATTTACATGTTGAGAGGGCGCGTCGAGACCCGCTACGGGCCGGATTTGCGCCAAACGGCGATTCATGAGGCAGGGGACTTCATTTTCATTCCGGCCAATCTTCCCCATCAGCCAGTCAATCTGAGCGTCACCGAACCTGCGTTCGCCATCGTGGCCAGGAACGATCCGAACGAACAGGAGAGTGTTCGCCTCTATTTTTCCGATCTGTTGGTCCCTGAACAACCTGAAGACAAGGAGCATGTATGAGTGATGAAAACGCATTGATCCGCCCCGCCGAGTCGCAGCCGGAATGGCGCGTGCTCGACGACCGCCTGCGCGTGCTGGCGACGCTGGCGCAGACCGATGGACAGTATGAGTTGTTCGTTGTCGACGGCCCTGAAGGGAGCGGCCCGCCGCCGCACCGCCATCCATGGGAAGAGGCGTTCTTCGTCACCGACGGTGAACTCGACGTGCAGGTAGGCGAAATCCGTGCGCACGTTGCAGCCGGCGATTACGTGCGCATTCCCGCGCATACCACGCACACCTTTCGTGTGACCACGCCGCAGGCGCGCTTTCTCGCATTGACCCTGCCTGCCGAGGAGGCAGGTCGCTCGGCGAGCGGGTTCTTCGAGACCATGCACCGGGAAATTCCATTTCCGCCGCCATCGTTCGAGGCCGTGTGTGCAGTGGCTGAGCGCAACGGCGTGACGCTGGGATGAGTCTCCCGCAAGCAGAGTGCATCCAGTGTGTCGCCTGTTCGCGTATAGCGCATGAGTTCAATCGCAAAGTTTTCAATCGGGAGGTTCAAACAGGCATGTCCAATCGAATTCAATTTCAAACGAAAGTCTATGTCGCCGCGCTCATGCTGGCGTCGTCTGCCGCGTGGTCGGCGTCACCCCTGCCGTCCGGCGACAAGCTCTTGCTGACCGGCGGCGTGTCGCAGGTCGAGGGCGCGGCGGGCGGCGGGCTTACACCTTGGGCGGTGATCGGTGGCTACGGCACACGCGACCAGATCGGCGGTAACGCCTTCTATACCCGTGTCGAGGCCGACGACTACGCGCTCGACAGCTACGGCGTGCTGGTTGGGCTGTACGACCGCGTCGAGATCTCCGTCGCGCGCCAGAGCTTCAACACCGAGAACGTCGGTGCGCTGCTGGGGCTGGGGCAGGATTTCAAGTTCAAGCAGGATATCTATGGCGTGAAGGTGAAGCTCGTCGGCGACGTCGTCTATGACCAGGACAGCTGGCTGCCGCAGGTTTCCATCGGCCTGCAGCACAAGCGCAACGATCAGGGCGCGGTGGTGCGCGCGGTTGGTGCCAAGGACGACAAGGGCACGGATTACTACGTGTCGGCGACCAAGCTGTTTCTCGCGCAGAGCACGCTGGTGAACGCCACGGTACGCGCCACCAAGGCCAACCAGATCGGCATCCTCGGCTTTGGCGGCGACAAGGACGACAGCTACAAGGCGCAGTTCGAAGGCTCGGTGGCTTACCTGCTGTCGCGCAATCTGGCCATCGGCGCCGAATACCGCATGAAACCCGACAACCTCGGCATCGCGAAGGAAGACGACTGGAAGGACGTCTTCATCGCCTGGGCACCGACCAAGAACGTCTCGCTCACTGCGGCTTACGTCGATCTCGGCAACATCGTCATTCGCGACGACCAGAAAGCCTTCTACATTTCAGCGCAAATCGGATTCTGAACCGGAGACCCATATGAAACCCTCACTCGTTCGCGGCCTGATGCTGGTCGCCCTGTTCGCACTCCCCGCCGCGCCGGCATTCGCCGACACCACCGGCGACAGCGCGCCGCTCAAACGCTGCTGCGGCGGCGACACTGGGCCCTACAAGGATTTCGGCGAGAAGGCCGGCATCGAGCGCCTGATGCGTGACTTCATGGAAGGCCTGCTCGCCGACCCGCGCACCCGGCCCTTCTTCGAGGGGCAGAACAAGGAACGCATCATCCTCCAGCTCACCGACCAGCTCTGCTACGCGCTCGATGGGCCGTGCGAATACACAGGCCGCCCCATGCGCGCCACCCATCAGGGCATGGGCATCAGTCGTACGGAATTCAATGCACTGGTCGAAGTGCTGCAAACCAGTATGAACAAGGCCGGCATTCCCTTTCGTTCGCAGAACAAGATGCTCGCCGTGTTCGCGCCGATGGAACGCGACATCGTTACGCGCTGAGGGGGTGCCATGAAACGTATGACAGGCTTTCTCATCCTGGCCGCGCTCGCCGCTTCGGCGTATGCGGACGGGGACGCGCAGCGCGGGCAGGTGGAATGGAGCGCGCGCTGCGCAACGTGCCATGCGATCAACGCGGACCGTGTTGGCCCTCGCCACGGTGGCGTATTCGGCCGTCGAGCGGGCTCGGTGCCCGGGTTCAACTATTCGCCCGCGCTGAAGGCGGCAGGACACACCTGGGATGCCGTGACGCTCGATCGCTGGCTAACCGACCCGGAAAAGTTCGTCCCGGGGCAGCGCATGTTCGTCAAAGTGCCCGAGGCGCGGGAGCGGCAGGACATCATTGCGTATCTCAGAACGCTCAAGTCTTAAGGGGGGAGATGAAGATCGCAATCCATCAATCCGGCGATGTCGCTCAACCTAGCGTCCTCGCCGAAAAATTCATCCATTTCATCCGCACGGGCGAGGATTTGCCGGGCCTGTTCGACCAGGATGTTTTTCTCGATTTCACCCCGCCGCACTGGCGGCTGCAGTCGCTTGGTCGGGACGATGCCGTGAGGGTCAGGCACGAGGGTCACCCGTGGCCGAGCGAGGTACCGCATTGGCGTAGTGCGCCCATTCCCAATGGATTCGTCATCGAGTGGGAAGAGGTTTGGAGGAACGATGGACAGCTATGGTATTGCCGCGAGATGGCCTGGTGTCAAACCGGTCCTGGCGGCATCGTCAGCCTCGCGGTCTATTGCACCGGAGACTGGGACGAGAAACTGGTCGCGGCCCACGCTCTGGCGGGCTGCATGTTACAACCCTTGTAGGAGAGCGAACATGAAAAGAATTCTTGTGGCAATGGCCATCTGCATGGCGGCAAGCGGTGCGGTGCTGGCCGACATGTATGCATCGGCTGGGACTGAGGCGGGCGCGAAGAACGACGGCGAGCTGGCCTTGCCGGCGGACTACAACAGCTGGCCGGTCTATCTGAAGAACGTGCAGCGCCCGGATCTCAAGCAGATCCGCGACATTTACATCAACCCGCAGGGGCAGCAGTCGAGCCGCCCCTTTGCCTACGGCACGACCATGGTGATGGAACTGCATTCTGTGAAAACCGGCGCGGATGGCCAGCCCGTCCTGGATGCAAACGGCAAATTGCAGAAACAGGGGCTGTCGAAGATTTTCGTCATGGGCAAGGGGCCGGGCTGGGGTCAGGCCGTGGCACCCGAGTTGAGAACGGGAGAATGGGCGTATGCCGCGTTCGACGGCAGCGGAAAATCGTTGGGCAAGGATGCGAGCAGTTGCCGGGGCTGTCACGTGCCGATGAAGGATACCGATTTTGTCGCGCGCGTATCGGAGTACGAGGCAGCACGAGCACATGGGCGATGACGAGGAGGAGGTTCGCCGCGTCGTCGCGCGCGCCGACGTGGCGTTCAATCGCGGCGATCTGGAAACCTATCTCGATGCTTACGAGCCGGATGTGCTCATCATGGTCGAGCCTGGAAAGGCCCTACAGGGCCGTGACGCCTTGCGCACGGCGATGCAAGGCATCATCGCCTCCGGGGCGCAGGTAACCCAACTGGCGAGCCAGGTCATGGCGTGTGGCGATCTTGCGCTGTGGGTTTCGCGTTGGCGCGTCGAATGGCAAGACCGCTCCGGGCGGTCGGTGCTGAGAGAATCCTGCGCCAGTTCCCTGTTTCGCAAGGGCATGGATGGCGCGTGGCGTGTGGTGATCGAGAACCCTTGGAGTCCTTGCCTGAGAATGGATTTTGCGCCACGGGAGAGTGAGGTGCGGGGCGCGGGCGTGCAAACTGGATGAATGAGACGGAACGCATACAGGCGACGGTGTACCGCCTTGCCTGTTTCGATTTTCCCTGGGATGTGACGCGTTCGCTGGAGCTGGCGCTGTTCCGCACCTTCGCAAGCCCGCGCATCGGCGGATTGTTGCATGCGACCGGCGAATTCGAGGCCAGGCCGCAGAAACGCTACGATGACACCGACCTCATCGTGTCCGAAATCGTCGAACACGGCTTCGCCTCCGAACGCGGCAGGCGCGCGATCGCGCGCATGAACGCCATCCATGCGTGCTTCGCTATCCGCAACGAGGACTTCCTGTATGTACTGTCGACCTTTGCTTTCGTACCGGTGCGCTGGATTGCGCGCTTCGGCTGGCGGCCGCTGACCGAAGCGGAAGCGATGGACTGGTTCCTTTTCTGGCGGGAAGTCGGACGCGGCATGGGGCTGGCCGAGCTGCCGGAGAGCCGCGCGGCGTTCGAAACCTTCAGCCGGCGCTACGAAGCCCGGTACTTCCGCCCGACGCCGGCCAACCAGAAAGTGGCGCTGGCGACGCGCGAACTGTTTGCATCCTGGTTTCCGCGCGTAATACGGCCGCTGGTGCGCGCGAACATCCATACCCTGCTCGATTATCCCCTGCGTACAGCCTTCGACTTTCCAGAGCCCGGCCGACTGGCGCAGGCCCTGGCACCCGGTCTGTTGAGGCTACGCGCACAGGCGCTGCGCATTTTGCCGAAGCGCCGCCGGCCTCGCCTGCGGACGCAGATGTCGCATCGGAGTTATCCGAATGGCTATGTGCTGGACAATCTGGGAGAGAACGGGACGGAAGGCCGTCTGTCAGACAGGCCCTAGTGCAGTACCGGCGGCGCTGTGCGTGCCGGTGGCTCGCCACCGACCTGCAGTGGCGAGGCATGGTGCAATACCATGCGCCAGCCGTCGGCTTCCTTGCGGAAGAGGTTCGTGGCGAGTATCGGGGGACGGGGTTCGGTTTCGCTGCCGATGGTGAGGTATTCGCGCACGATGTGCAGGACCTGCTCGGGTTCGCGGATTTCGTGCGCGAGTTCGACCTGCACGCTGAACTTGCCGGCGGCTTCGAACATGCTGCGCCAGCCGGCGGCGACCGCGCCACGGCCGTTCAGCGGCGCGGCCAGCGGATGGACACAGGCGATGTGATCGGCGTGCGCCCAGACGCGCATCATGTCGTCGAGCGAGCGCGACTCGAATGCGCTGTAAAACGCGGCCTCGGCGGCCTCGGGGGTTGCGAAGGACACGAGGCGTTTACTCGGCGACGATGCCGGCCAGCACCGCCTTTTCTTCCTCGACGAATTTCTTCAGCAGGGGCGCGAAGGCGGGTGCGGCCATCTGCGCCATCATCTCGGTGTTGGGCTTGGCGATGTAGGTCTTGCCGTCCGTCCCCTCGAACACGCTGAGGCGGCAGGGGGCGAAGGGCATGGCCTTGTTCGCCATCTGCGCCTTCAGCAGGTTCTCGGCGAGATCCTTCTTGCACATGGTGAGCATGGTAAAGGGCCTGGCGTCCTTCTGGCCGGCCTTCAGCATCGCCTGCTGCATGTCCATCGCGGGGCCGACCTCCCAGCCGCGCTTCCTGGCGGCATCCTGCAGGGCTGCGATGGTTTCCTTGTAGCCGAGGCGGCTTTTCTGCTCGCTCATCATCGCGGCCATCAGCTTGGCCTGGGCTTCCTGCATTTTTTTCATTTCGGCCTGCATGTCGACCTGGGGGCTGGCGGCAAAGGCCGTGGCGCTGGCGAAGAGAAAGGCGGCGAGCGGGGCGAGGCGTTTCATGGCGATCTCCTTGTTGTGTGTCGATGCGGTGGGCTCAGTGTGCGCCGCCGCTGGGTTTGCCTTTCAGGCGATAAAGCGTGCCGCAATACGGACAGAGCGCGTCGCCGCGCGACTCGATCGGCAGGTAGACGCGCGGGTGTGCGTTCCAGTCGGCGTGCTGCGGCATCGGGCAGTGCAGGGGCAGGTCGCTCTCGGTGACCTCGATGACGCGTTGCGTGTTGTCGTGCCGCTCGTTCATACGGATCCTCAGGCGACCGGGCTGAGCCAGCCGGTGTGCGCCGGCGCGCGGCCGTGCACGCAGTCGAAATACATGGCCTGCAGCTTCGCCGTGATCGGGCCGCGCGTGCCTTCGCCGATGGCGCGATTGTCGAGCTCGCGGATCGGCGTGACCTCGGCGGCGGTGCCGGTGAAGAAGGCTTCGTCGGCTGAATAGACTTCGTCACGCGTGATGCGCTTCTCGATCACCGGCAGGCCAAGCTCGGCAGCCAGCTGGATGATGGTGTCACGCGTGATGCCTTCCAGCGCGGAGGTGAGGTCCGGCGTGTAGAGCTTGCCGTTGCGGATGATGAAGATGTTTTCCCCGGAGCCTTCGGCGACGAAGCCGTCCACGTCGAGCAGCAGGGCTTCCTGGTAGCCGTCCATCTCGGCTTCCTTGTGCGCCAGGATCGAGTTCATGTAGTTGCCGTTGGCCTTGGCCTTGCACATGGTGATGTTGACGTGGTGGCGCGCGAACGAGCTGGTCTTCACGCGGATGCCGTTCCTGATTGCGTCGTCGCCCATGTAGGCGCCCCAGGGCCAGGCGGCGACGATGACGTGCACCGACAGGTTCTTGGCCGAGATGCCCATTGCCTCGGCGCCGAAGAAGGCCATCGGGCGCAGGTAGCCGGATTCGAGCTTGTTCTCGCGCACCACGGTGCGCTGCGCTTCGGAGAGCGTGTCCTTGTCGTAGGGCATCTTCATGCCGAGGATATGGGCGGAACGGAAGAGACGGTCGGTGTGTTCCCTGAGACGAAAGATCGCGGTGCCCTGTTCGGCCTTGTAGGCACGCACCCCCTCGAAGACGCCCATGCCGTAATGCAGGGTATGGGTGAGGACGTGGGTGGTGGCGTCGCGCCAGGGGACGAGTTTGCCGTCGTACCAGATGACGCCGTCGCGGTCGGCCATGGACATGGTGGAAAGTCTCTTTCTTTGCGAAAAAACGGGGAAAGCGGATTTTACCGGATTCCGGCCGCTGCCGGCTTTGTGGCAGGATGGCCGGATGGAGGAAGAACAATGCCCTGGCTGAGACTGTTCCTGCTGCTGGCCCTGTGGCCGCTGACAGCGCATGCCGTGCCGGCGCGTTTCGATTACTACCTGCTGGCGCTGTCTGTCGCACCGGCTTTCTGCGAGGACGACCCGGCGCGCAAACGCGGGTTTGCACAGTGCCGGCTACTGTCGGAGAAAGGCTTCAAGGCGACGCCGCTTACCCTGCATGGCCTGTGGCCGAATCGCCTCGATCGCAGACACCCGGCGAATTGCGCAGGCGGGGCGGCTGGCCCGTTCTGTCGTCTGCCGGCGATCCGCTTGTCTGCCGATGCCCGTGCCCGGCTCGGCCGTGCCATGCCCGGAACGGCAGATTGCCTGGACCGCTACCAGTGGGCCAGGCACGGCAGTTGCTCGGGACTGCGCGAGGAAACCTATTTCGCAGCCTCGTCCGCGCTCGTCGAACGCCTCAACCGCGCGCTCGGGACAGAGCTTGCCCGCCACATGGGGCGCGAGGTCAGCCTCGCAACCCTGCGTGCGGCGCTCGCCCGGAACGATCCCGCACTGGTCGACGCCGTGACCTTCGATTGCGTCACGCCGCGCACGACGGAGCGGGCAAAGCGCCGTCCCATGCTGCGCGAGGTGCGCGTGAGCTTCGAGCGCAATCCGGCCACCGGTGCGCCGGGCTGGCCGCTTGCCTACAGCCGCATCGGGCACGCGCATTTCAATTCAGGATGCCCGGGGGGGCGTGCCTATGTCGATACGCCACTGGATTGAGGCCCTAGCACTGCTTGTAGGCACGGGCATGGCGCATGCCGATGCCTGTCACGATGCGCTGGCACGTTTCGATTACCCTGCGGCCGCGCAAGCTGCCATGGACCGCCTGAAGGATGCGCCAGACGACCTGGGCGCGCGCATGTGCCTGGGACGTGCCGCCTACGAGACTGGCCGATTCGGCGACGCGCTGGCGACACTGCGCGCCGTGGAAGCCCTGCGCCCGCAGGGCGAAGCCCGTACCTATGCCTACAACTGGCTGACGGTGACCCTGCGCAAGCTGGGGCGCGACGCGGAGGCCTGGCACTATGGCTGGGCCGCGCTGGCCCGGGCGCGCCGTGAACCGAACCCGCAGAACCTGGCGACCGCGCTGCACAATCTGGCCGGCCTGGCCTACGCGCGTGGCGACGCGGCCACGGCGCTTGCGCTTTACCGCGAATCGATTCCGCGCAATCCCGATCTGTCCGAGCGCTCGGCCAGCCTCAACAACGTGGGCCTCATCCATCAGGCTGCCGGTGATACGGCCGAGTCAGAGCGCTGGCTCAAGGAAGCCATTGCGCTGAATCGTGCGCACGGGCACTTCCATCATCTCGGCAAGCACCTGATGAACCTGGGCAATCTCTATCGGCAACGGGGGCGTTACGACGAGGCCCAAGCACTGCTCGACGAAGGGGCTACCCTCGTCGAGCAGGTCGGTGACGTGTACTGGCAGGCGGTGGCGGCGCGCTACCGCGGCTGGCTGGCGCGCGATCGCAAGGACTGGGCGGAAGCCGGGCGCTGGCTGGCACGTGCCGCGCGCACCTACGATGCGGCAGGTGCCACAGTGGACGGCGATGCCGCGCGCGAGGAACTGGCCCGGTTCTGAACACGGAAAATCCATCAGAACGCGCGATGATGGCGAGACGGTTTGTGAGCGAATCGGGGCACGGGCGACAGGCCCATGGAAGCCTATGGGCGCGAAGCACGGGTCGCGAGGCGCGGCAAAACGGCCGCCAGCGCGCGCGCAGGCCCGGAGGGCCGCCTGATGGATTATCCGGTTGAAGGCACGTCAGGGCGTGTTGATCCGCACGAATTCCGGGAAATAATCCGCATGCACGAAGTAGGTGCCGTCGCAATTGTACGAAGCGCGCACGATGCCCTCCGACAGCGAGATCGCGGCATTCCGAAGGTAGTAGCCCTCGATGGCGCGCAGGGTGTTGAAGCTCCGCACGATGGCGTCGATGCGCTCCATCGGTAGGGGCTGCCAGCCGGTCCGGTCCGTATCCATCAGCTTCAGCCAGCTGGCCGGAACATAGTTCCGGAGGGGCCCGGTCTGGATCATGGCCCGTACCCAGGCGATGGTGCGCATCTTCTCCTCGTAGGGCACGGCGATGAAATGGCGTGCCACGTAACCCGGCTTCACCAGGTCTTCTGCGTCGTGCACCTCGTAGGCGAAGGGGTTGAAGATCGATTCGGTGCGCACTTCAGAGCTGTTGAAACCCACGTAGATTGCATACACGCCGGTATTGCGCAGGAGCGCGGCGCACACGTCGAGTACCTCGCCGGCGATGGGGTCGATGCGCGAAGGCTGGCGCGGCCGCAGGGGCACGGTTTCGCGCAGGCTGGGGTCACCCTTGATGCTGACGAAGGGCACGTCGGCTGGCAGGCCGAATGCACCCACGAAGGGCTCGTGCAGCAGGCAGACAGCGGGTTCGGCGGGGGCGGCAGGGGTGTTCATGCCGCCATTTTCTCACGCCAGGATTACAGGTAGGCCTTGGCCTCCTCGCCGGGGTTGGGCAGCCCCGCCACACGCCAGGCCGCGCGCGGATTGGGGAAGAGGTGCTGCATGCAGTCCGCGCTTTGTCCGGTGAGGTGGCATACGTGCGACAGCGCGGTCACGGTGCCGTGCCGGGCAAACTCGCGCCGCAAGGCATGCAACAGGCTGAACTGCAGTTCATTGAGCGTGCCCAGCCCGTCACTCTGCGCAATGCGATCGGCGAGACTCTCGCTCCACATGGCCGGATCGGTCAGGAAGCCGTCGGAATCGAAGATTGCCGGCCCGACTGGGGACGATGGCATATCCATACACACTCCCACGACTGAAGTGCTTTCTGTATAGCACCGGTCCTGCAATCGGCCAGTCCGGCCTGTTCGACGCCGAGGCCGTGCGTCGTGCCGCGCTCAGGGTTCGACGATCGATGCGATCAGCCTGCGTACCGGAGCGGGCAGCGCTGCGTCGAGCGCATCGGCGGGCGGGAGCCAGACATGGCCGGGCAGGGTAGCCGCGCGGGGGACGAGATCGGCACGCACCGGCCGTATGCGCAGGCGGAAGTGGGTAAAACCGTGGGTGAGCGGCGGCAGGCTGGCTTGCGAGCGGATCGTCAATCCGAAACGTGCGTGGCAATGGCGCGCGCAATCCGTCTCGACAGCCAGTTCGGGCAAGCTCCACAGCCCGCCCCAGATGCCCCGGGGCGGGCGCTTTTCCAGCAGGAGTTCGCCACGGTCGAGCAGCACCAGCATCTGTATTTCTCGTTCAGGCAGGACTTTGCGCGGCCGGGGCGCGGGCAGTTCTGCGGTGCGGTTCTGCGCGCGTGCGAGGCAATCCTCGCGCACCGGGCAGACGGTACAGCCGGGTCGGTTGCGGGTGCACAGCATGGCCCCGAGATCCATCATGCCCTGGGTATAGGCTGCGATGTCCCGCGCGGGCAGCAGGGCTTCCGCTTGCCGCCACAGGGTGGCTTCGACCTGTTTGTCGCCCGGCCACCCGGCGATGCCGGCGTGGCGTGCAAGCACACGCTTGACGTTGCCGTCGAGAATGGCGCTGCGGCGGCTGAACGCAAGCGCGGCGATGGCGGCGGCAGTCGAGCGGCCGATACCCGGCAGGGTTGCGATGGTCTCGGGTGTATCGGGGAAACGGCCGGCATGCTCTTCTGCGATCTTGCGCGCAGCGGCATGCAGGTTACGTGCACGGCTGTAGTAGCCGAGGCCGCTCCACAAAGCGAGCACCTCGTCTTCGGGCGCGGCAGCGAGCGCGGCGAGATCGGGGAAACGTTCGACAAAGCGCTCGAAATAGGGGATCACGGCAGCAACCTGTGTCTGTTGCAGCATGATTTCGGATAGCCAGACGCGATAGGGATCGTGCGTGCCCTGCCAGGGCAGGGTATGGCGGCCGTGCCGGCGCTGCCAGTCTACGATGCGGGCTGCAAAGGATTTCACCCCTGCGAGGGTAGCATCCTTTGCGTGCGGCTGACGTCGCTCAGGCGTGGCCGAGCTTCTGGCGGAACAGGTTCATCAGCTTGCCGAATGCCGATTCGGTGATCGACTTGCGCTCGACCAGCACGGCTTCCCCGCGCCGCAGCTTGTCGGCGAGGCGGGCCAGGCTGATCGAGAAACTGTTCATGCCATCCTGGTCGGAAAACAGGTAGGTGTTGCGCACCCCGCCCACCCAGCCGAGGCGGGCCCAGCGGAAAGTGCCGTCGTCGTAGTGGAATTCCACCCAGTCGCCCTTGTTCAGGGCACGGGCACGCAGGGTGAAGGCGTCCTCGAATTCGGGTGCCGGAGGCTCGGGCTCGACCGCAGCCGCTGCAGGCGCCTCGGTGACTGCGGCCTCGGCTTCCGCCCGGGCGCGTTCGACCTCGATGACCGCGATTTCCTCGGCCGGCACTTCGGGCAGCGGAACGGGTTGCGCGTTCGGACGTACCGCATTGGCATGCAGGATGACCAGGCTGGCGAAGAAGCGGTCGGCGACTTTCTGCGGCAGGTCGATCTCGGCCGCACCGTCGCGCAGGCGCTTGAGCAGGCCGGGCAGAATGCGGACCAGCATCAGGCGTGCGTCCATGTCGGCCTTGGGCTGCACGCTCCACACGAGCTCGCGCATGGTTTCGACGTGGCTGTTGAAGTGCGCGCCCTGTTCGCCTTCCCGGATGTAATGGCGGGTTAGCAGCTTGGCCCAGTCGCGCCGCAGGAATTCGCGCACGGCCTCGGCGAGTTCCTGATCCTTGAGCGCGCGATTGATGAAGTCGTGCACGATGACGGGGGCAAGTTCGGCCCGCTCGCTGCGGTGGATTTCCTCGATGTCTTCCTGCAGGGTGGACTCGGCGGCCACCTCCACGGTTTCGTCTAGAGCGGCGCCCATGGCTTCGAGTTCGGAAGCGGCATCCGCGAAGATCGCGATGTCCTGCTCGAATCCGTCGAGCACGCGACCGACCACGGCCGAGATCGCATCGAGTCGTGCATTGCCGGCCTCGGTGTCGGGCAGGTGAACCGCCAGCGTGGCGATGGCGTCGAGCATGCGGCGTACCGGATGATGCGGCTGCGAGAAGAAATTGCGGTCGAGCATCGCGGCCTTCAGTACCGGGATCTGCAGGCGGGCGATCTGCGCCTTGAGGCGGTCTGGAATGGCAGATTCGTCGAAGACCACGTCGAACAGCATGGCAACGGCATCGACCAGCACGGCGTCGAGCGGGCTGGCTGCATGCATGACCGGGCTCTGCTGCAGCACCCGCAGGACATTGCGGACTGCCGAAGCCTCGATCAGCGGCAGTTCGAAATGTCCGCCGCCGGGCAGGGCCAGGCTTCCACCCTGCAACTGGCTCAATGAATCGAGCAGATTGATGCCGGCCCCGGTTCCGGCCATCCCGCCGGCAGAAGTGACGCCAGCGCCGGATACCGGCATGCCCGGGTGCCCGCTCCCGAACCCGCCGGCCCCGCTGCCGGCAAGCTGCTCGAACAATTTGAGCATGTCGTTGGCAGGCGCGGCGGTCACTGCGGCCGCTACGCCCGTGCTGGGCGGCGAACCTGCACCGCCTGTGGCGTAAGCGCCCTGCGCGCGCGCCTTTGCGCCCACCTTCAGGTCCGGCAGCACGCCGTGCTCGATGAGGTGGCGGTTGATCGACTGGTAGATCTGCGCCAGTTCGGTGGTGAGCACCAGGTCGAACTGGTTGAGCAGCACGATGCGCACGTTCTGTTCGAGCCCCATGCGCGAGATGCCGTCGAGGAGCCCTTCGCAGAGGGCGCGCGGGCCGAGCGGGTTGTCGTTTTCGGCGAGGTCGCTGCGGCCGAGCAGTTCGGCAATGCGGGCATCGAGCGCCACCAGTTCCTCGGCGCAGTTATAGCGCAGGCGCGAGGTGGCCTTGTCCACTGCAAGCGTGATCTCGAAATCCTGGTCGCCGACCAGCGAAAGCTCGGAGAGATCCGAGGAGGCCGGCTTGTCGCGGCGGTGCGCGAAGGCGTTGAACGATTGGCAGTAGGCGTCCTTGCACGCGGTCAGGAGCTCGTTTGCCTGCTTGTTGAGGATGCCCTGGGCGCCGTAGTAGGTGTTGCGCGTCTCCAGCAGCGGCGAGCGGTCCGCCATGGCGAGCAGGGTGTTCTCCATGGCCTCGGACTTGTGAGTCAGCGCACGGGTCGTACCCTCGATCAGCATGTCGCGGCAGGTGTGCAGCAGGGCCAGGGTCTCGGCCGAGGCCTGGGCACGGCGCGTACGCTCGAACTGGTTGAGGTTGACGACGACGGAAGAATTGTCAGGCATGTCGGGCTCCATGGTTCACCTCGCGGGTTCTGCGCGGCTGGCCGACATGGAAAGGGAGGCGATGCAAATCCGGATACGACCGGCGGCCCCGCTGTCTCGCAGGTGCGCTTGCGAGACCGGAAACTTTGCGTCCCCGCCTCGCGGCGGGTTTGCCCTGTTCGGTAGTCGGCGGCCGGTCCGGAATCCGGACGCACAACCGCACAACTGTGCTAACGGCAGCCCCGGAATGAACTTGAGACGGTCGACGAAAAATATTTCAGGCAGAGCGGGTTTGAAGCTGCGAGCTCAGGCGTAGCATGGCTTTGCGAGTGAGTGACTGCTCAGGAATCGAGGCCTGGCCGGCGCGGATCAGGGCCGCGAGTTGTTCGCTGTCGAGGGAAAAGCGCGTCTCGCCGGTGCTGTCGCTGAACAGCAGGTAACCCTGCACGCCCACCCAGGCGACGCGGGCGGTGGCAAGCCCTTCGTGGGGCGGGTCGAAATCCACCCAGTCGCCTTCCTGAAGCGATTCGGCCTGTTGCAGCAGGGGATCGGCCGGCGGGGTGTCCGTCAGGCGGCGCGCCAGCGACTCGATGTCCGCCTGCGCTACGGCCTGCGGGACGAAATGGCTGACGGCAGCCTCCTGCCGGCCGAGGTCGGGACGAATCCAGCATTCCTGGGTGGCGGTGATGGCGCCGAAGAAGTCCCTGAGCTGTTCCGGCTCGGCACCCTGGGCAAGCAGGCCCTTGCGCAGTTCCGCGTTGACCTGGGGGATCGATTGCAAACGTGCCTCGCGTGTGTCGGCATCCTCGGGCGCTTGCAGGCTCAGGAAAAGCTGCAGCAGCGTCATGCAGGCGGTGCGCCATGCCGGACCTTCGCCGGCTTCGGCAACATAGAGCGATGCCATGTGCGGGACCCAGGCCGCCTCCAGCCGCCGCAGCACCGACTCGGGTGCGGGGTAGCGGACAGTGAGATCCTGGAGATTCTCCAGCGCCAGCAGCGTCCCGAGTTCCTGCCGCTCGATCTGTTCGAGCGTGGCGATCTCGGAGGCCATTGCCGCATCGGCGCGGGCACTTTCGTTCTCCAGCCAGGCGGCCAGTGTCTCGTAGGCCTCGCTGAAGGCGTCGAGCTGGCGATCCGGCTGGTTGATGATGTGGGTGCACGCGGACTCGACCTGCTGCAGGGCTTGTGCGTGCGCAATGTGGAATTCCGGAAAGCGCCGCGAATACAGCCCGAGCAGGTCGATCATTTGCCTGGCCGGATGGCCGTCGTCGCTGAAGAATTCGGGCGACACCAGCGCGACGCGCAGGGTGGGAATCTGCAGTTGTGCGATCTCGGATTTGTAGTCTGGCGAGACGTTGGGGTCTTCGAGAATGAATTCGAACAGGCCGGCGACCGCATCCAGCATCGCCAGATCGAAGGTGCCGGCATCGGTTTCGTGAACTTGTTGCTGCAACTGACGCAGCACCAGCATGGGGGCAGCGGGTGCGATTTCCACCATGCGCGCCAGATTGGCCTGCCAGTAATCCAGGCTGTCCTGGAACGGGACAGGTACTGCGCAGGTGCCTGGAACCGCATCGCCGCGTGCATGTACCGTGGCGGGCGCAGCGATCATGTGAGTGGCGGCGGCAGTCAGCCCCGACAGGGCAGGTGGCCGTGAAGCCGCGGCCTGGATGTGCGCGAGAATGTCCTCCCCGATCGCGGGGACATCCTCCCGTCTGCGCGCGCTGGCCGGGGCCCGCGCAGGGCCCCGTTCCTGGATGCCCTGCGCGGCCAGGTACTGGTTGAGTGCGGCGTAGGTGTGGCGAAGCGTGTCCTGAAGCGGGAGGAAGGCATTCTGCAGCAGCAGGGTGCCGCTCATGGCTTCGAAATCGAGTGCGTCGAGCGCCCGCGAGAGGGCGGCGATGACCGCTTGCGGCCCGTACACGTCCTGGGGCGCCTCCCGGATGGCTCGGGACTGCAGCAGGGCGGCCAGGCGACTGAACAGGGCCGTCATTTCCGGACCCAGGGCATGCGTGATACGGGTGAGTGCGCGGTTTTCCTCGAGCTGTCGCCCGAACTGCGCGTCGTCGACCAGCCGCAGTTCACCGGTGGGGCTGCCGGGGGCCATTGAGGGGCCGGGCCGGGTCAGGTGCAGGCGGAACTGGTCGGCAAAGGCCGCGGAGAGACGGTCTGGATAGGCGTTCAGCCAGTCCATGCAGGTTTGCCCGCGGGCGAGCATCGATGGCGTCAAATCGCTGCGGATGGCATGCAGAATCCCTTCGAGGATCACATGGCGGCTGCGCTGGAAGAAATTGTCCAGTGCCTGTGCCATGCGCGCGTCTACTTCGCGCAGGATTTCCGTCGGATCAGGGGCTTGGTTGGGAGCATTCATGGCCTGTTGGCACTAACGGCCATGCCACTGAATAGTTGAACTGGAAGGATGGAAATGGAGCGGGCGAAGGGAATCGAACCCTCCTCATGAGCTTGGGAAGCTCAGGTAATGCCACTATACGACGCCCGCGAGGTAGAATCGGCATCATACCGAAACACCTCTACTGTCCGCAAAACTCCCGTGATCGAATTGGTCGTCAACGGCGAAGCCCGTACCTTTCCCGCCCCGCTGACGCTGGCTCAATTGGTCGAAACGCTCGACCTCGCCGGCAAGCGCATCGCCATCGAAAGAAACGGCGAGATCGTTCCGCGCAGCCAGCATGCCGCGACGCAGCTGGCCGACGGCGACCGCCTGGAAATCGTGGTTGCCGTAGGCGGCGGCTGACGCGGCCCCGTCCGCCAGTCCCTCACTGCCAACCCTTACCGCTAAACGCTAACCGCTAACCCATATGGAACCTCTCCTCATCGCCGGACAGTCCTATTCTTCCCGCCTGCTCGTCGGTACGGGCAAGTACAAGGATTTCGAAGAAACCCGCCGCGCGGTCGAAGCTTCGGGAGCCGAGATCGTCACCGTTGCCATCCGCCGCACCAACATCGGCCAGGACGCCAGCCAGCCCAGCCTGCTCGACGCGCTGCCGCCTTCAAAATATACCTACCTGCCCAACACTGCGGGCTGCTACACGGCCGACGACGCGATCCGTACCCTGCGGCTGGCACGCGAACTCTTGGACGGCCACAGTCTCGTCAAGCTGGAAGTGCTGGGTGATCCCGCTTCGCTCTACCCCAACGTCGCCGAGACGGTGAAGGCGGCGGAAGTGCTGGTCAAGGACGGCTTCCAGGTCATGGTCTATACCTCGGACGACCCCATCGCCGCCAGGCAGCTCGAAGACATCGGCTGCGTCGCGGTGATGCCGCTCGCCAGCCTGATCGGCTCGGGCATGGGCATCCTCAACCCGTGGAACCTGCAGATCATCATCGACCGATTGAGCGTGCCGGTGATCGTCGATGCCGGCGTCGGCACAGCCAGCGACGCGACCATCGCGATGGAACTCGGCTGCGACGCCGTGCTGATGAACACGGCGATCGCCGGTGCCGGCATCCCGGTGCTGATGGCATCGGCCATGAGGAAGGCCGTCGAGGCCGGGCGCGAAGCCTTCCTCGCCGGCCGCATGCCGAAAAAGATCTATCAGGCGAGCCCCAGTTCGCCGACCACCGGCCTCATCACCGAAAACGCGCGCGCGGGTGGCAAGTAAGCCATGAGCACAGAGCCCGGCGCGCATCCGCGCATCCGATCCTATGTGCTGCGCGCCGGTCGCGTCGGCTCGGGGCAGGCGCGCGCGCTGGCGGAGATCGGGCCGCATTGCCTGCTGCCTTACCAGCCGCAGGTCGTCGATCTCGATACCGTGTTCGGCCGTGTCGCGCCGCACGTGCTGGAAATCGGCTTCGGCATGGGCGAAGGGCTGGCGGAAACCGCTGCCGCACATCCGGAAACGGACTTCCTCGGGGTCGAGGTCCACACGCCGGGTGTCGGTGCCCTGCTGAAGCAGATCGGCGAACGCGAACTCGCCAATGTGCGGGTGATCCAGCACGACGCCGTCGATGTGCTGGAGCGCATGATCGCGCCGGGGAGCCTGGACGGCGTACGCGTTTTCTTTCCCGACCCCTGGCACAAGAAGCGCCACCACAAGCGCCGCCTGATCCAGCCGCCGCTGGTCGCACTGCTGGCGAGCCGTCTCGCGCCGGGCGGCTTTCTCCATCTTGCCACCGACTGGCAGGACTACGCCGAGCAGATGCTCGCCGTGCTGTCGGCCGAACCTCTGCTGCGGAACACCGTGGCCGACTACGCGCCGCGTCCCGGCACACGGCCGCTCACCAAGTTCGAACAGCGCGGCCTGCGTCTCGGCCACGGCGTCTGGGATCTGATCTTCCGCCGTATTTGAGCCGTACGCCGCGCTGCGGCTATGATGCAGGGCATGGATGTCCTCGCACTCGCCAAATCGGCGTTCGCGCTCTTCGCCATCGTCGACCCGGTCGGCGTCATCCCCATCTTCCTGTTGGCCACGCAAGGCTACACGCACGCGCAAAGCCGTCACGCGGCGCGGCTCGCGGCCATTACCGTCTTCGGTGTGCTGGCGCTCTTCACCTTCGCAGGGCAGTTCATCCTGGATTTCCTCGGCATCCGGTTGGCGGCCTTTTCCGTGGCCGGCGGTTTACTCCTGTTGTTGCTGGCACTGTCGATGGTGCAGGCGCACGTCAGCCCGCAGCGGCAGACCGAGGACGAGGCGCTGGAAGCCGAGGAACGGGATGCGGTCGGCGTGGTGCCGCTCGGCGTTCCCTTGCTCGCCGGGCCGGGAGCAATCACGCACATGATCGTGGCGGCGGGTGCGGTGCCCGGCCAGCCTTTGCAGCAGCTTGCGCTGCTGATCCCGGTTGCGCTGGTGGCACTCTCAGTGTGGCTGGCCTTTTCCGCCGCGCCGAGCATCGCGCACCGGCTGGGCAAGACCGGCATCCACGTCGTCACCCGCCTGATGGGCCTCATCATCGCGGCCATTTCGATCGAGATGATTGCCAGCGGACTGGGGCAGCTGTTCCCCGGCCTGCTGGCCTGAACGGGTGCGCGGCGCACCGCAAGGGGGCGACGGCGACGCAACGAAGGCTTCATCCCGGCGTCGTATCGTGCACGGACACCTGGCACGATTGATGCGCAGTGGAATGATCCGCCAGATTTGAACCGACAGGAGGCAGCATGGATTTCGGCATCGTGGGTTTGGGCCGCATGGGTGGCAACATGGCGCGACGGCTTGCGCGACAGGGCAGGAAAATCGCGGTGACCAACCGCTCCTTCGACGTGGCCGAAGCGCTCGCCGCCGAAACTGGCCATGTCGCGTGCAGGGATGCCGCAGCGCTGGTTGCCGCCCTCGACGCACCGCGCATCGTCTGGCTGATGCTGCCTTCGGGCGCGCCGACCGAGGCGGCGCTGGATGCCCTGCTGCCGCTCCTGAGTCCGGGCGATCTCGTCGTCGACGGTGCCAACGGCCACTATGTAGACGACGCGCCTCGCGCGGCCCGCTGTGCCGAACGCGGCGTCGAATTCGTCGATGCCGGCGTGTCCGGCGGTGTATGGGGGCTGGAAAACGGCTACTGCATCATGTTCGGCGGCAGTGACGCCGCCGCCGCGCGCCTGAAGCCCTGGATGGAGGGGCTGGCCCCCACGCCCGCCACCGGCTGGCTGCATACCGGCCCGGTCGGCTCGGGGCATTACACCAAGATGGTCCACAATGGCATCGAGTACGCCATGATGCAGGCCTTCGCCGAAGGCTTCGCGCTGATGAAGGACAAGCCCGGTTTCAATCTCGACATGGCGAAGATCGCCGCGCTGTGGCAGCACGGATCGGTGGTGCGCTCGTGGCTGCTGGACCTGACTGCCGATTTCCTGGCGAGGGACCAGACGCTCGAAGCCGTCGAGCCCTTCGTGTCGGATTCGGGCGAAGGGCGCTGGACGGCGCTTGCCTCCATCGAGCAGGGCATTCCCACGCCGGTGATGACGCTGGCGCTGATGTCGCGCTTCGACAGCCAGGGCCGCGCCGACTACGGCAACAAGATGCTGGCGATGATGCGCAAGGGCTTCGGCGGGCACGCCGTGAAGGAGTCCTGAGATGAATCTTGCCACCCACACCGCATCCGACAATCTGCCGTGCTCCTTCGTCATTTTCGGCGCCACCGGCAACCTCGCGTCGAACAAGCTCCTGCCCGCGCTCTTCCATCTGGAAGCTGCCGCGCGGCTGGCGGAGAACCTGTCCATCGTTGCCTTCTCACGCCGCGACTGGAACACCGACAGCTGGCGCGCGCACATGCGCCAGGTGCTCTCCGGACGCGTCAACAATGCACTCGAGGGCCCGGTGTTCGAGCGTTTCCTCGCGCGTTTCCGCTACCAGAAGGGCGACCTCAACGACGTCGAGTCCTATCGCGCGCTGGCGACCAACCTGCCGCCGGAATCGGCGTGCTCGAGCACGGTGTTCTATCTCGCGATCAAGCCTGCCGAATTCGGTGCCGTGATCCAGAACCTCGCAGCCGTCGGCCTCAATACGCCGCGCGGCATGAACCGCGTGGTGATCGAAAAGCCTTTCGGCGAAGACCTCGAATCGGCGCAGACGCTGAACCGCTTGCTGCACCAGCACTTCGACGAGGAACAGGTCTACCGTATCGACCATTTCCTCGGCAAGGAAACGGTACAGAACCTGCTGGTCTTCCGCTTCGCCAATACCCTGATCGAGCCGCTGTGGAACCGCAATTTCATCGACCACGTGCAGATCACCGTGGCCGAATCGATCGGCATCGAGAAACGTGCCGACTACTACGACCGTGCCGGCGCGCTACGCGACATGCTGCAGAACCACCTGATGCAGCTGATGACCGTGGTGGCGATGGAGCCGCCGCCCGCGCTGGAGGCCGACGCGCTACGCGACGAAAAGGTGAAGGTGCTGCGCTCGATCCGCCCGATTTCCAAGCGCGCTGTCCATGCCCACGCCGTGCGTGCGCAATATGCGCGCGGCAGCGTTGGCGGCCAGAGCGTGGTCGGCTACCAACAGGAGGACAACGTCGAGCCGAACTCCATCACCGAAACCTTCGTCGCCGCCAAGTTCTACATCGACAACTGGCGCTGGCGCGGTGTGCCCTTCTACCTGCGCACCGGAAAACGGCTGGCGAAGCAGACCTCGATGATTGCCATCCGCTTCCGGCATCCGCCGCAGCAGCTCTTCCGCGAAACGCCGCTGGAGACCATCGCGCCGAACTGGGTGCTGCTCTCCATCCAGCCCGAGGAATCCATGCGCATGGAAATCCACGTCAAGCAGCCCGGCCTCGACATGGACACGCGCGTGATGCAGATGAACGCCAGTTTCGTTCAGACCAACGAGCAGACGCTGGACGCCTACGAAACCCTGCTGCTCGACGTGATCGAGGGAGACCGTTCGCTCTTCATCCGTTTCGACGAGGTCGAGTGGGCCTGGCAGGTCGTCGATCCCATCCTCAAGAACTGGGCAGTCGAGCGCGAATACATTCCCACCTACCCGGCCGGTTCCTGGGGCCCGTCGGAGGCCAACCGCCTGTTCGACAGCGACGACCAGACGTGGCGGGATGAGTTGTGAGTGGGGAGTGGTAAGCGGGGAGCGGTGAGTGGTAAGCGGTGAGTGGGGAGCGAGTGATATATCTTTTCCGGGCAACTGGGTGAGGCGAAGGCCTTGTTGCCCTTCCGGCAGTAGGTCGGCAATACTTTGCCGACACACCGCTGACAAGCCATCAACCATGTCTCTCCCCGCCACCCGGGTCTTCGACACCCCCGGCATCCTCGTCCGCACACTCGCCGACACCCTGATTCGCCAGGCCGCTACGGCCATCGACACCCGCGGCCGCTTCCACCTCGTGCTCGCCGGCGGCACCACACCCCGTGCGCTCTACGAAGAACTTGCCAGCCGACACGCCGGCGATGACAAATGGCACATCTGGTACGGCGACGAACGCTGCCTGCCCGCCGACCATCCCGAACGCAACAGCGTCATGATCGAGGCCGCCTGGCTCGCCGACAGCCGCATTCCAGCCGACCAGCGACGTCCCATTCCTGCCGAACGCGGCGCAGAAGCCGCCGCCGTCGAATATGCCGCCCTGCTTGCCGACGTCCCCACCTTCGACCTCGTCCTGCTCGGCATGGGCGAGGACGGCCATACTGCCAGCCTCTTTCCCGGAAACGTCTGGACCGGTGCGAACGTGCTCGCCGTCCACGGCGCCCCCAAGCCGCCGCCGGATCGCGTCAGCCTCTCGGCCGGTCGACTTGCCGACAGCCAGGCGGTGTGGTTCGTCGTGACGGGGTCAGGGAAACGCGAAGCCTTGCGGCGCTGGGAAGCTGGCGAGCAATTGCCGGCCGCGGCGGTGCGGGGGCGCTTGACGACGCTGTTGTGGATGGATCGTGCGGCGGCTGTCTAGGCCTGATCGTTCGTTTCCGGATCGTTCGTTTCGGCTTGCGAGCGTCTCGTATCACGCGTGGCGGCCAGCATCGCCGCCCGCGTCCCCGGCGTCTCCAGACTGATCCGCCCCAGCGCGCCGCTCCTGAAATCTGTCAGCAGCAGATTCGCCGCTTTCTCCAGATCGAGTTCGCCGCCGCATCCCTGGCGCAGGCAGCCGCGCTTCTTCGCCACGGCTTCGATGACGCCAATCGCATCAAGCCCGTCGAGCTTCAGTTTGTAACGATCGACCAGTGCCTGCGGGTAGCGCGCGAGCAGGATGCCCGCCAGGAATTCGGCGACGGCTTCGTCGATGACGGCGTTCTTGCCGATGGCGTGGCAGGCGGCGAGCATGTAGCCATCGGAATCGTGTTCGATCCTCGGCCACATGAGGCCCGGGGTGTCGATGAGGGTCAGACGCGGGGTGAGGTTGATGCGCTGCTGCGACTTGGTGACGGCGGGTTCGTCACCGACCTTGGCGACTTTCTTCTTGACCAGTGCGTTCATCAGCGTGGATTTGCCGACGTTGGGAATGCCCATGATCATCAGCCGCAGCGGCTTGAAGGTGTCGTCGCGGTGCGGCGCGAGCTTTTGTGCCAGCGCAGGCAGCTTCGCTACATCACCGGGTTTTTTGGCGGAGATGGCCACGGCCTTCACGCCGGGCTGACGTTCGTAGTGCGCGATCCACGCGGCGGTGGCGGTGGGGTCGGCAAGGTCGGTCTTGTTCAGCACCTTGAGGCAGGGGCGCTGCCGGTGCGCGCGCAGTTCATGAATCATGGGATTGCTGCCGGCCTCTGGCACGCGGGCGTCGAGCACCTCGATCACGACATCGGCGGCGGCCAGGGTTTCCGCCGCCTTCTTGCTGGCGGCGGTCATGTGACCGGGAAACCACTGGATGGCCATCAGCCGGCGCCGCCGCCTGAACCGATCCCGTGGGCGGCGGCAAGCACCAGCGCGTCGAACGCGGCGGCGTCCATAAGGCCGCGTTCGGCAACGATCTCGCGCACCGGGCGGCCGGATTTTTCGGATTCCTTGGCGACCTCGGCGGCGGCGGCGTAGCCGATCTGCGTGTTGAGCAGGGTGGCGAGCGCGACACTCTGGTGGATGAAGTAGGCGCAGCGCTCGCGGTCGACGACGATGCCCTTGAGGTTCTTCTCGGTGGCGGCGTTCATCGCGTGGGTGAGCCAGTCCATCGCGTCGAAGAGTGCGCTGCCCAGCGCCGGCATCATCACGTTCAGTTCCATCTGCCCGGCCTGCACCATGCAGGCCACGGCGGCGTCCTGCCCCAGCACCTGGAAGCAGACCTGGTTCAGCATCTCGAACATCACCGGGTTGACCTTGCCGGGCATGATGCTCGAACCCGGCTGCACCGGCGGCAGCTGGATTTCGCCCAGCCCCGTGCGCGGGCCGGACGCCAAGAGGCGCAGGTCGTTGGAGATGCGCGTGAGCTCCAGCGCGAGGTTGCGGATTTCGCCCGACAGGCGCGCGAGGTCGTTCATCGACTGCATCTGCGCGACGAGCTGGCCGACCGTGATCGGCTCGCCGGTGAGCGTGGCGAGTTCGGCGGCGACCTTCGCCGGGTAGCCGGGCGAGGTGTTGAGCCCCGTGCCGGCGGCCGAACCGCCCAGGCCGATTTCGCAGAGCGCCGGGCGCACGGCTTCGAGGCTCGATGCGCAGCGATTCAGCGTCCACGCGTAACCGGCGAATTCCTGGCCGAGCGTGGTCGGCACCGCGTCCTGCAGATGGGTGCGACCGGACTTGACCGTGTCTTTCTCGCGTTCGGCGAGCCGGGTGAATTCGGTCGCCATGGCACGCACGGCAGCGGTCAGGCGCGGCAGCTTGGCCAGCACGGCGAGGCGGATCGCGGTGGGAATGGTGTCGTTGGTCGACTGCCCCATGTTCACGTCGTCGTTGGGGTTGACCGGCTGGTAGATGCCCTTGCTGCCGCCCAAGGCGACGTTGGCGAGGTTGGCCACGACCTCGTTGGTGTTCATGTTGTGGCTGGTGCCGGCACCAGCCTGGAACCGGTCGACGACGAACTGATCCAGGAACTCGCCGGCGAGGATGCGTTCGCAGGCTGCGACGATGGCGTCGCGCTTGGCTTCGCTCAGCCAGCCCGGCTGGCAGTTGGCGCGCGCGGCGGCAAGCTTGATCCGGACGTGCGCCAGTACGAAATCCCTATCCGGACGGCGCCCGGAAATGGGAAAATTCGCCACCGCACGGGCGGTCTGCGCGCCGTACCAGGCGTCTTCGGGAACCCGGACTTCGCCGAGTGAGTCTTTCTCGATGCGCATTTCATTCATGATGGGAAAACCGATGCAAATTCCGCTAAAGAGGCAATTTTATCCGATGTGGCTGGCCGGTCTGGTGCTGACGCTGGCAACGGCCTGTGCGCAGGCCGATGGTTTCCAGGTCACCGACACCACGGGCAAGACGCACTCCCTCGCCGGCTACAAGGGCAAGTGGGTACTGGTGAACTACTGGGCGACCTGGTGCCCGCCCTGTCTGGAGGAAATCCCCGACCTGATCGCGCTGCACGACAACAAGAAGAACAACCTCGTGGTGATCGGCGTGGCACTCGACTATCGCAACGCGAAGCAGGTGACCGATTTCTCCGAGAGTCTGATGGTGAGCTACCCTGTCGTCCTGGGCTCGTCGAAGGTCGTGAACCAGATCGGCCCGGTGCAGGGCCTGCCGACCACGTACCTGTACAATCCAGAAGGTAAAATGGTTGCCCAGCAGGTCGGGCCGATCACGCGCGAGGCAGTGCAGAAGTACATCGCCAGCCAGAACGCCCGAGCGACCAGATAATTCCAGCGTTCATCCGGAGACGACGCCATGCGCCAGTTCCTGATTGCCTTTGTGATGCTGTTTGCCCTGCCCGCCTGGGCGGAGACCCGCGACCCCGGCAACCACTTCTTTCAGCCCAAGTTCGGTGATTTCAAGGCCGAACTCGATGCGGCGAAGGAACAGGGCAAGAAGGGTGTGTTCCTGTTCTTCGAGATGGACGACTGCCCGTTCTGCGCACGCATGAAATCCACCATTCTCAATCAGGCCGACGTGCAGGATGCCTACCGTGCGCAGTTCCTCGTCTACGCCATTGACGTCAACGGCGATACCCAGATGACCGACTTTCAGGGCAAGGACACCACCGAGAAGGCGTTCGCCTTTGCCAACCGCGTGCGTGCGACCCCGACGCTGCTGTTCTTCGATCTGGACGGCAAGCTGGTGGCGCGCCATACCGGCCCCACCAAGGACAAGGCCGAATTCCTGCTGCTCGGAAAGTACGTGGCCGAGGGCGCCTACGCCAGCCAGCCCTTCACGAAATACAAGCAGGGCAAATGAGACGCGCACTGCTTGCGGCACTGCTTGCGGCAGTGCTGTCCGGTGCGGCCGGTGCGGCGACGCTCACACTGGAAGAGGCGCTTGCCGCGGCGACCGCGCCGCATCCCGACTGGCGCGTGGCCGAGAGCGAACTGGCCGTGGCGCGCGCCGACCAGGAACAGGCTGACAGCCGCCAGGACCTCGCGCTCTATCTCGACGGCAGCTTGCGCACCGGGCGCCGTCCGGAGGGCAACTGGAAGCCCGACAACATCGGCCGTATCGTTGCACGCAAGCCCCTGTTCGATTTTGGGCGCAGCAGGCATGCTGTCGAAGCGGCCGGACAGGAGGTCGCCGCACGCGAAGCGGCACTCTTCAACCTAGAGAATCTGCGCCGCATCGACATCATGGCGCGCTATTTCGACGTGCTGCTGGCCGACATGCAGTACGCTGCGGACAACGAATTCATGGCGGTCGCCTATGTGTCCTGGGACAACGCGCAGGACCGCTTCGAGGTCGGCGACATCAGCCGCCCGGACTTGCTGAAACTGGAAGCGTCGTACCAAGACATCCGCGAGCAGCGCAACGCGAGCCTGCAGCGCATGCGCACGGCGCGGCAGAAGCTCGCGCATGCGATCAACCGTCCGGGGGAACTGCCGGGCGAACTCGCCGAGCCTGCGCTCAGGGACAACGCGCGGCCGGTACCCGAATACGAAACGCTGCTGGCCTGGGTGCGCGAAAGGAACCCGCGTATCCGAGCCCTGCGCGCGCAGCTCGAAGCTGCCGATGCGCGGCTCGCCTCGGTGCGCGCGGACCGGCATCCCAGCATCGACGCCGAGGTGGTCGGTGCCGGCTACAGCCGCGAGTCGACGACGCGCGACGACGTGAGCGCCGGTCTCGTGTTCAATGTGCCGCTCTACCAGGGCGGGCGCGTGGATGCGCGCGAAGCGCGCGAGCGTGCGGTGAAGACACGCCTTCAGGCCGAGCTGGAGAGACTCGATTACGACCTGGCGGATGCGCTGCTTGCAAGCTTGCAGGAAATCGAGTGGCTGCGGAGCAGCGGCCGCCCTGCGGCCGACAAGCAGATCGAGTACCGGGACTGGGCGCTGGAGCGCGCACGTGCCGAATACGAACTCGAACTCAAGACCAATCTCGGGCCGAGCATGGCCGAAACGCAGATGGCCCAGCTGCGCCGCAAGCAGGTCGAATACCGGCTTGCACTTGCCCTGGCGCGGCTCGAAGCTTTGTCTGGCGGCAGCCTGCCGCCCATGGAGGGAGTCAAACAATGAAGCATCGCGTGGCAGCGGCCCTGATCCTGGGCCTGGAGTGGACGAGCGCGGCCTGGGCAGCCGAAGGCGTGGAACTCAGCACGCGTGTCTCCGGCGTGGTCGAGAGCGTGCTGGTGAGGCCTGGGCAGCAGGTGAAGAAAGGTGCAGTCCTGTTGCGTCTGGACGCGACCATTCTGCGCGCGCGTCTCGATGAAGCTGCAGCCGAGCTCGCGCGCGCCGAGGCCGACGAAGCGGATGCCAGGCGCGATTTCGAGCGCGCGCAGGAACTCTTCAACCGTACCGTGTCGTCGACCAGCGAACTCGATGCCGCCACCACGCGCCATGCGCGTGCGCAGGCTGCACTGGCCACCGCGAATGCGCGCCGCGTCATTGCGCAGAAGAATCTTGAAGATGCCGAACTGAAAGCCCCGTTCGACGCACAGGTCAGTGCGATTCCGGGAATGCCGGGAACGGTTGTCGCGGCGGATTGCCAGCCCAGGCCGCTGGTGGTGCTGAAACCGCGCTGAGGGGCGTGGCTTAGCTGCGCGAGGCGGCGGAAGCGTCGGCGGAACGAGTGCTGGGCGTGTAATCCCAGTGACGCTTCCATGCGCCGACGACAAGATTCGGATATTCCGCCCGTCCGAGACTGCCGTTGTAACGGCCCAGTGCACGGAACAGGTTGCCGCGCTCGATATCGATGTAGTGGCGCAGGATCAGCGCGCCATAGCGCAGATTGGTACGCAGGTGGAACAGATTGTGGTCAGGGGCGCCGATGACCTTGACCCAGAACGGCATGACCTGCGTGTAACCGCGTGCGCCAACCGGTGACACGGCGTACTTGCGGAAGCCGCTTTCGACCTGGACCAGGCCCAGCATCAGCTGCGGATCGACGCCGGCACGCGAGGCTTCCCAGTGCAGAGTGGTGAGAAATTCCAGGCGCTCGGCCTCGTCGGGCATGCGCTTGGCGAGCCGGCGCGACATTTCCTTGAGCCACGCCGTCTCGTCGGCAACGTTCCTGAACGCGGTGCGGGTGACGGCGGTGTCGGCCAGCGCGCGCTGCAGCGAGGCGCGCACGTTCGCCGACAGCGCTTCCTCGCGCTGGCCGCCGGCGTGGGCGGACAGCGCGCACAGCAGCGCGGCGATCACGAGGCCGAGGGACGTCGTCTTCCGCATGTCAGTTTTCCAGCAATCCTTTCAGGAATTCCACAGCGCCGTCCAGCGCGATTTTCTGCGGCTCGCCCGGCTGGCCGGGTGCCGCCCGGCGCGGCTGGTACTCGATCTCGCCGTCCTTGAGGCCGCGCTCGCCCACCGTCACCCGGTGCGGGATGCCGATCAATTCGGCGTCGGCGAACATCACGCCGGGGCGCTCGTCGCGGTCGTCGAGCAGCACGTCGAAACCGGCGGCAACCAATTCAGCATACAACTTGTCGGCAGCGGTTTTAACCATTTCGCTCTTGCCGTAGCCGATCGCCACGATCACCAGCAAGAACGGTGCCATCGTCGACGGCCAGATGATGCCGCGCGCGTCGTGGTGCTGCTCGATGGCCGCGGCCACGATGCGCGACACGCCGATGCCGTAGCAGCCCATTTCCATGACCTGGGCGCGGCCGGCCTCGTCGAGGTAGGTCGCGTTCATCGCCTGCGAATACTTGCTGCCGAGCTGGAACACGTGGCCGACCTCGATGCCGCGGCAGAGCGCGAGCGTGCCGCGGCCGTCGGGGCTGGGGTCGCCGGCGACCACATTCCGTATATCGGCCACCAGATCGGGTTCCTGCAGGTCGCGGCCGAAATTGACCCCGGCGAGGTGGGTTTTCGGCTTGTTGGCGCCGCACACGAAGTCGCTCATCACGGCGACGCTGCGGTCGGCGATGACGCGGATCCTGGCGCGGTCGATGCCGACCGGCCCGAGAAAACCGGGCGGGCAGGCGAAGGCTTCGCGGATTTCGGCTTCGTTCGCGAGGCGGAAGTCGGCCATGCCGGGAAGCTTGCCGAGCTTCACTTCGTTGAGCTGGTGGTCGCCGCGCAGGAGCAGCGCGACCATCTGGTCGCCCGCCATCACGGCGATGAGCTTGACCGTGCGCTGGAGCGGGATGCCGAGCAGGGCGGCGACGTCCTCGCAGGTCGTCTGCTTCGGCGTGTCGACCTCGCGCAGCGGCTCGGCCGGTGCGGCGCGCGGCGTCGCTGGCGCGAGCGCCTCGGCGAGCTCGACATTGGCGGCGTAGTCCGAGTCCGGGCAGTAGGCGATGAGATCCTCGCCGGAATCGGCCAGAACGTGAAATTCATGGGATGCCGAGCCACCGATGGCGCCGGTGTCGGCCGCCACCGCCCGGAAGGTGAGGCCGAGACGGCTGAACACGCGGGTGTAGGCGTCGTACATCGTCTGGTAGGTGGCGGCGAGGCTGTCGCGGCTGGCGTGGAAGGAATACGCGTCCTTCATCAGGAACTCGCGCGCGCGCATGACGCCGAAGCGCGGCCGGATTTCGTCGCGGAACTTCATCTGGATCTGGTAGAAGTTGACCGGCAGCTGGCGGTAGCTCCTGATTTCGCGGCGCGCGACGTCGGTGATGACTTCCTCGTGCGTGGGCCCGAAGCAGAAATCGCGCTGGTGGCGGTCCTTGATCTTGAGCATCTGCGGGCCGAACACCGCCCAGCGCCCGGTTTCCTCCCACAGCTCGGCCGGCTGCACCGCCGGCATCAGCAACTCGATCGCGCCGGCGCGGTTCATTTCCTCGCGCACGACGGCCTCGACCCGGCGCAGCACGCGCAGGCCCAGCGGCATCCAGGTGTAGAGGCCGGCGCCCAGACGCCGGATGAGGCCGGCGCGCAGCATCAGCTGGTGGCTGACGAGCTCGGCCTCGGACGGAGCTTCCTTGGTGGTCGAAATGAAAAACCGGGTGGCGCGCATGATCGGGAGGCAAGACGAAAACGCGCATTTTAGCGTGTGCCCGGGTAATCTTTCGTTCTCGCGAATGAACAGGACTGCAATGCGCTTGAAGTTTGGAAAACGCCGCGCGGAAGACGCCGGCCTGGAAGTCACCGAGGAACGCGGCGTGCGCACGCTGTATCTGGGCAGCCAGGCGATCCAGAGCCGCATGCGCATTTCGCGGCCGTGGGACCTGGAACTCGCCTATACCCGCGCGATGATGGCCTTCCTCATGTTCAACCCGGCGCCGCAGGACGTGCTGATGATCGGACTGGGCGGCGGCTCGCTCGCCAAGTTCATCCGCAGGCAGCGACCGCAGACGCGCGTCACCGCGGTGGAGATCGACCCGCGCGTCATCGCCGCCGCGCGCACCCATTTCGAACTGCCGCCGGACGATGCGACGCTCCAGGTCGTCGAGGCCGACGGCGCGCTCTACGTGCGCCAGCATCCGGGCACCGCCGACGTCATCCTGCTCGACGGTTTCGACGCCGGGAATCAGGTCGCCGCGCTGGCGACGCAGACCTTCTATGCCGCCTGCCGGCGCGCCTTGCGCCCCGGCGGGGTGCTCGTCGTCAACCTGTGGGGGCGCGACGCCGGTTTTCCCGAGTATTTCGCGCGCCTCAACCGCGCCTTCGACGGCCAGGTCGGCTGGATCGCCGTGCAGAGCAAGACCAATGTCATCGTGTTCGGCTTCACCGAGGCGGGCGCCGCCGCGCGGCTGGAGGCGGTGCGGCCGCAACTGGCCGACCTGTCCAAGCGCTATGGCCTCGATTTCCGGAGCTTTGCGCGCGATTTCCAGTGGGCGCCGGGCATCGCGCCCTTGCTGGAATAAAGTGGCGCAGTGAAAGTCCAATCAAAACAAAGGCTAAGAGCGCATTTCCTGCGCCGACGGGTTTGCATTTTCCGTGGTCTGTGAAAGAATGCAGACAAGCGAATCTTTGAATGGTGGCGGCCATGATCGACCGAGAAGGGTACCGCCCGAACGTAGGCATCATCCTGTGCAATGCGCGCAACCAGGTATTCTGGGGCAAGCGCGTCAATCAGCACGCCTGGCAATTTCCCCAGGGCGGCATCAACGCGGGGGAAACGCCGGAACAGGCCATGTTCCGGGAACTGGAAGAGGAAGTGGGTCTGCTTCCCGAGCACGTGCGCATCCTGGGCCGTACGCGTGAGTGGTTGCGCTACGACGTGCCGGCGCATTGGACGCGACGCGACAACCGGGGCATTTATCGGGGGCAGAAGCAGATCTGGTTCCTGTTGCGCCTGACCGGCCGCGATTGCGACGTTTCCTTGCGGGCCAGCGGCCATCCGGAATTCGATGCCTGGCGCTGGAACGACTATTGGGTGCCGATGGAGGCCGTGGTTGATTTCAAGCGCGAGGTCTACCGTCTGGCGCTGGAGGAACTGGAGCGCTATCTGCACAGGGATGTGCGCTACCTCCGGCAGCGTGCCCGCCGACTGTGCGACCGCCGGAACATGCCGCAGGACGCGGTGCCCAAGTCCTGATTAGCCGACGGGAGGCGTGATGAAGATACGGATCTATGCTTCGACCACGCTGGCCCGGACCACGACGAATGAACCCAGCCGTCCGCTCTGGCAGATTGCGCCCACTCGCGACCAGGCGGGCCAGCGGCTCACCGATTTCATGATGCTGATCCCGCGCTTGCGCGATCGCTCGCATGTCGAAATCGAGCGTGCCTCTCGCGACATCCAGGCGGTGCTTGTATTGCATCAGGACGTCGTGTTCGCCGATCTCAACCTCAAACTCAATCTGCTCTGGATATCCTTGCGGCCGCGCCCCGGCGCAATTTCCGAACTGGCCGCAGCCATCCGCCTGCGCGTCCCCGAGGCGGTCCTGGTGGCGCACCAACCGTTAGCCCTTTAAGATGCACGCTCCCTCTCCGTTATTCTAGAGCTTGTACACGAGGAGAGACTGCATGAATCCAGCAGCAATTTTGCGCGTCCTGGTCGCGGCGTCGGGGCTGAGTGTCGGTATCGCGGCGGCGAACGGAACCGAGCCCGGGCCTGACGAGCCCCTTGGCGGTCTGCCGAATGCCGCACTCCCGGTATTCTCCGGGCCGCTTCCCGGCGGTCTGCCGGCCGTCATGCCCGCGATGCCTGTATCGCCTGTCTGGATTCAGGCGCCGGTCGCCGGGACTTATCCCTACTTCCTGATGCCGCATCCTGCCTTGAGCCGGCCGATGCCGCCCATGTATCCGGTGCTGCCGATGCAGCCGCCCGGCTGGGCGCCTTTCGTGATGGTACTGGTGCCGATGGCGGCCCCTCCCGGGGTGGATTACGGCCCGGTGGCCGAGACCCCCGTGATCGAACTGCCGGTCGTCGAGAATTCGCTTGGCGTGGGGGAAGCAATTTCTGGCACCAAGCCTTTGATCGAAGTTCAGCCCGTGCTGCCTGCCGCCAGCTTGGAGCTGGCGCCTGACTATGGGCCGGTAGCCGACACTCCTGTGGTCGAACTGCCAGCTGGCGAGATGATCGAACCGCCCCCTTCGCCTGGAGAGCGGGCGCCAGCCCCGGCACCCCAATCCGCTCTCCCCGATGCAGCACCCCTTGCCGGCCAGAGCGCGGTGGTCGCGCAAGAGATCGATTACGGCCCGGTGGCAGGCACCCCCGTGGTCGAATTGCCTGAATTCGGGGCGGAGTTGCCTGTGGCGGCCATGCAGCCCGTGATCGATTACGGACCGGTCGCGGAGACGCCTGTGGTCGTGCTGGCGTCCCCGAAGACCGCGCCTGTGTCGCGTACGCCGCTCCGTACCAAGCCGGCTTCAGCGAAGGCCAGGAAACCTGCGGCCTCCAAGACCGTGCCCCTCAGGGCCAAAGGTGCGCCGGCACCGACCAAGAAACGCATGTGCTGGAACAATGGCGTCGTGGCGCCCTGCAAGTAAACAGTCGAAACCCTGTCGTCTGCATGGAATCCCGCGTCATGCTTGGGATTCAGCCCGAATCGAGTGGTATCCAATCCAGGGGAATTCGACGATAATGCGTGGCCATCAACATGCAATCTCTGGAGCAAACATGGCTGTTTCCGAACTTCAGGTCCAGACCGCGCTGAAAGAGCTGGTCGATCCCAATACGCACAAGGATTATGTTTCCACCAAGTCGGCCAAGAATATCAAGATCGACGGCAGCGCGGTCTCGGTCGACATCGTCTTGGGCTACCCTGCAGCGAGCCAGCTGGCCGCGATCAAGCAGCAGGTGGAGGACAAGCTCAAGAGCATCGAGGGCGTGACTGGCGCCACGGCCAACGTCAGCTTCAAGATCGTCTCGCACAGCGTGCAGCGCGGCGTGAAGCTGATCCCCAACGTGAAGAACATCGTTGCGGTTGCCTCGGGCAAGGGCGGCGTCGGCAAATCGACCACTGCAGTCAACCTTGCGCTGGCACTGGCAGCCGAGGGCGCCTCGGTCGGCATGCTGGACGCCGATATCTACGGTCCTTCGCAACCAACCATGCTGGGCATCACCGACAAGCCGGAATCGACCGATGGCAAGAATCTGGAGCCGCTGGTTGGGCATGGCATCCAGGCGATGTCGATCGGCTTCCTGATTGACGTGGAAACCCCAATGGTGTGGCGCGGCCCCATGGTTACCCAGGCGCTGGAGCAACTGCTCAACAACACCAACTGGAAGGAACTCGATTACCTTGTCGTCGACCTGCCGCCCGGCACTGGCGATATCCAGCTTACGCTCGCCCAGCGTGTACCCGTTACCGGCGCGGTCATCGTCACCACGCCGCAGGATATCGCGCTGATCGACGCGCGCAAGGGCCTCAAGATGTTCGAGAAGGTCGGCATTCCCATCCTTGGCGTGGTCGAGAACATGAGCCTGCACATCTGTTCGAATTGCGGTCACGAGGAGCGCATCTTCGGCGAGGGCGGCGGCGAACGCATGTGCAAGGACTACAACGTGGAATTTCTCGGCGCTTTGCCCCTCGATGGCAGCATCCGTCACGATACCGACGCCGGCAAGCCATCTGTGGTGGCCGACCCCAACGGGCGAGTGGCGGATATCTACAGGACCATCGCCCGCCGCGTCGCGGTGAAGATCGGGGAAACCGCGGTCGATCACTCGGCCAAGTTCCCCAACATCGTCATCTCCAACACCTGATGAGCATCAAGTCCGACCGCTGGATCCGCCGCATGGCGGAGACTCAGGGCATGATCGACCCTTTCGAGCCCGGCCAGGTGAAGGCGGTCGGCGGACGCTCCATCGTGTCGTACGGCACATCGAGCTACGGCTACGACGTGCGCTGCGCGAACGAATTCAAGGTTTTCACCAACCTCAATCACACCCTGGTCGATCCCAAGGCTTTCGATCCGGATTCCTTCGTGGAAATCACCGGCGAGTCGTGCATCATTCCGCCGAACTCCTTCGCGCTCGCGCGTACGGTCGAATACTTCCGCATTCCGCGCAGCGTGCTCACCATCTGCCTGGGCAAGAGCACCTATGCGCGCTGCGGCATCATTGTCAACGTCACGCCGCTTGAACCGGAATGGGAAGGCCATGTGACGCTGGAATTCTCTAATACCACGCCGCTTCCAGCGCGCATCTACGCCAACGAGGGTGTGGCGCAGATGCTGTTTCTCGAGTCCGACGAGGTATGCGAAACCTCGTACAAGGACCGTGGCGGCAAGTATCAGGGACAGGTCGGCGTGACCCTGCCCAAAATTTAACGCCCGGGACTTCCGTCCGACGTACAATCCGCGCTTCATCAGGGCATTTTCCAGGAGCCGTCATGCGCTTCCGCTTTCCCGTTGTCATCATCGACGAAGACTTCCGTTCCGAGAACGCTTCGGGCCTGGGTATCCGGGCGCTGGCCGAAGCAATCGAGAAGGAGGGCATGGAGGTGCTTGGTGTCACCAACTATGGTGACCTGACCTCGTTCGCGCAGCAGCAGGCACGCGCCTCGGCCTTCATCCTCTCCATAGACGACGAGGAACTGGCCGGCAGCGACGAGGATACGAACAGCGCCCTGCAGAAGCTGCGTGCCTTCGTCGAGGAAGTGCGTTTCCGCAATGCGGAGATCCCCATCTTCCTGCATGGCGAGACGCGCACCGCGCGCCACATTCCGAACGACATCCTGCGCGAGCTGAATGGTTTCATCCATATGCTGGAAGATACGCCGGAATTTCTTGCGCGCTACATCCTGCGCGAGGCGCGGGCGTATCTGGACTCCCTGGTGCCGCCGTTCTTCCGTGCGCTCACGCACTACGCCGCTGACGGTTCATATTCCTGGCATTGCCCGGGACACTCGGGCGGCGTCGCCTTCCTGAAGTCCCCCATCGGACAGATGTTCCATCAGTTCTTCGGCGAGAACCTGCTGCGCGCAGATGTCTGCAACGCGGTCGACGAACTCGGCCAGTTGCTCGATCACACGGGGCCGGTGGCGGCGAGCGAGCGCAATGCTGCGCGTATTTTCAACTGCGACCATCTGTTCTTCGTGACCAACGGCACCTCGTCTTCGAACAAGATGGTATGGCACGCCAACGTCGCGGCTGGCGACATCGTGGTGGTGGACCGCAACTGCCACAAGTCCATCCTGCATTCGATCATGATGTGTGGTGCGATCCCGATCTTTCTCACGCCCACGCGCAACCACTACGGCATCATCGGACCGATTCCGCTAGATGAATTCCGGCCCGAGAACATCCAGAAGAAGATTGCCGCACATCCCTTTGCCAAGAATGCCAAGGGCGGCCCGCGCATCCTCACGATCACGCAATCGACCTACGACGGCATCCTATACAACGTCGACATGATCAAGGAGTTGCTGGGCGACACCATCGATACCCTGCATTTCGATGAAGCTTGGCTGCCGCATGCGACTTTCCACGATTTCTATCGCGGCATGCATGCCATCGGCAAGGACCGCCCGCGCGCCGAGAATGCCCTGGTGTTCGCAACCCAGTCGACACACAAGCTGCTCGCAGGACTGTCTCAGGCATCGCAGATCCTGGTGCAGGATGCGCAGAACCGCAAGCTCGACTTCCATCGCTTCAACGAAGCGTATCTGATGCACATGTCCACCAGCCCGCAGTACGCGATCATTGCCTCGTGCGACATCGCGGCGGCGATGATGGAGCCACCAGGCGGCACGGCACTGGTCGAGGAATCGATCACCGAAGCACTCGATTTCCGCCGGGCCATGCGCAAGGTCGACGAGGAATTCGGTGATTCGTGGTGGTTCCAGGTTTGGGGACCGGACAAGCTGGCGGAAGAGGGCATCGGCGAGCGAGAGGACTGGATGCTGTCGGCCAACGACCGCTGGCACGAGTTCGGGAAGATCGCGCCCGGCTTCAACATGCTCGATCCGATTAAGGCCACGGTCATCACACCCGGCCTGGCCATGGATGGTGCGTTCGCTGACTGGGGGATTCCTGCCGCTATCGTCACCAAGTATCTGGCCGAGCACGGTGTCATCGTCGAGAAGACCGGCCTGTACTCGTTCTTCATCATGTTCACCATCGGCATCACCAAGGGGCGCTGGAATACCCTGGTCACCGCACTGCAGCAGTTCAAGTCGGACTATGACGAGAACCAGCCACTGTGGCGTGTGTTGCCCGAATTCGTGGAAAAGCACCCGCGTTACGAGAAGATCGGCCTGAAGGATCTGTGCGAACAGATCCACGCCATCTACAAGGCCAACGACGTGGCGCGACTGACCACCGAAATGTATCTCTCGGAAATGGCGCCGGCGATGAAGCCCGCAGATGCCTTCGCAAAGATGGCGCACCGCGAGATCGAGCGGGTCGAGATCGACCAGCTCGAAGGCCGCATCACCGCAATGCTGGTGACGCCTTATCCCCCTGGCATCCCCCTGCTGATTCCAGGCGAGCGTTTCAACGCCACCATCGTGCGCTATCTCCAGTTCACCCGCGAGTTCAACGAGAAATTTCCCGGATTCGAGACCGACGTGCATGGTCTGGTCGAGGAGATCGTCGACGGCAAGGCCAGTTATTACGTCGATTGCGTGATCTGACGCGTTGTCGCATGGCCGGGAGGATTGATTTTTCAGGGAAAACGCGTATGATCCTTCCTCCCCGCTTAGCCGGGGATTGTTTTTGACCCGATTTGGAACCTTGCTCCACCGCACCGCAGCGGGGGGCTTACCCGAAAGGAAACTTGATGCGGCATTACGAAATCGTATTCATCGTACACCCCGATCAGAGCGAGCAGGTGCCCGCCATGATCGAGCGTTACAAGAGCAATATCACCAGCCGCGGCGGCAACGTGCATCGCCTGGAAGACTGGGGACGTCGTCAGATGGCCTACCCGATCCAGAAAGTGCACAAGGCCCACTACGTGCTGATGAACATCGAGTGCGACCAGGAAACCCTGGAGGAACTCGAACACGGCTTCAAGTTCAACGATGCCGTGCTGCGCCATCTCACCATCAAGCGCGACGCCGCGGTGACGACACCTTCTCCGATGATGAAGGAAGAGAAGTCGCGCGACCTGCTGGATAGCGCCAAGCCCGAGGCGGCTGCCGAACAGGCTGCCGCAGCCTGAGCTGAATGAGTGAACCGGCTGCACATCAGCGGCGTACTCATCCAGGTTGACCCTCTGCGTTATAGTCCGGCCGGCGTACCGATCGCCGAAGCGGTGGTGGTTCACCGCAGCAGCCAATCGGTGGCAGGCCAGACCCGGCAGGTGGAATGCGAGTTGACGGTACAGGCGAGCGGAGCGCTCGCTACGCAACTGGCAGGCGAGCCGAACGGGACGCAGCTGAAACTGGAAGGTGTATTGAACCGACGCAGCGTAAACAGCCGGCAACTGATCCTGATATTGAACCGATACGAGAAGGAATGAATCATGGCCCGTCCCATGGGTGGTAAATCCGGCGGCAAGTTCGCCAACAAGCGCCGCGACAGCGGCAACCGCGGTCTTTTCAAACGCCGCAAGTTCTGCCGTTTCACTGCCGAGAAGGTGGTCGAGGTGGATTACAAGGATGTCGACGTGCTGAAGGAATTCATCAGCGAGAATGGCCGCATCATTCCGGCGCGCATCACCGGCACCAAGGCGCACTACCAGCGCCAGCTCGGTACCGCCATCAAGCGTGCGCGCTTCCTGGCGCTCATGCCCTACACCGACCTGCATTGAGGAGACGACCATGCAAGTGATTCTGATGGACAAGGTCGTCAACCTGGGCAACCTGGGCGACGTGGTGAAAGTGAAGGACGGCTACGCCCGCAACTTCCTGATTCCGACCGGCCGTGCCCGCCGTGCCACCCAAGCCAATCTGGAAGCTTTCGCGGCCCAAAAGGCCGAGCTTGAGCGCGTCGCCGCCGAGAAGCTGGCTGATGCGCAACGTCGCGGCGAGAAACTCGAAGGTGTCAGCGTCACGATCACCCAGAAGGCCGGCGTCGATGGTCGTCTGTTCGGTTCCGTTACCAACGCCGACATCGCCGATGCGCTGAAGGCGCTGGGTCACGAAGTCGCCAAGGCGGATGTTCGCCTGCCCGACGGCCCGTTCAAGGCCGCGGGCGAATACCCGGTGGTACTGGGCCTGCACCATGATGTTCTGGCCAACATCACCGTGGTGGTGGTCGGCGAGCAGTAAGCTGCGCCGGACGTGCCTGGAAAAGGGAGCCCGCGGGCTCCCTTTTTGTTTGATTTATTCCCGTTCGTCCACGCCTTATCCACAGGGTTTTCCCTTGGTCGGGGGCAGGGCCGGGACTAGAATCTGTTCATGGCTGCCATTCATCCCCTGAACGTCCAGACAGATCCGCAGCTCGCGCAGATGCGCCTGCCGCCGCACTCGCTGGAAGCGGAGCAGGCCGTCCTCGGCGGCCTTCTGCTCGACAACGGCGCGTGGGACCGCATCGGCGACGTGGTGTCCGAGGCGGATTTCTATCGCCAGGATCACCGCCAGATCCTGAAGGCCATTGTCCGCCAGATTGCCGACAACCGCCCGGCCGACGCGGTCACGGTAGCCGAGGCGCTGCAGCGCCTCGGCGAGCTCGAAAGCGTGGGCGGGCTCGCCTACATTGTCGCGCTAGCGAGCAACACCCCCTCGGCGGCCAACATCCGCCGCTATGCCGAGATCGTGCGCGAGCGTGCCGTGATGCGGCGACTGGCCGAAGTCGCCACCGGCATAGCCGACAGCGCCTATGCACCGTCCGGCCGGCCGGCAACGCAGCTGCTCGATGAAGCGGAAGCGAAGATTTTCGAGATTGCCGAATCCGGCAGTCGCGGCCAGGCGGGCTTCAGCGAAATCAAGCCGCTGCTGAAAGAAGTCGTCGAGCGCATCGACGAGCTCTACCACCGCGACAATGATTCCGGCGTGACAGGGGTGCCCACCGGATTCCACGACCTGGACCAGAAAACCTCGGGGCTGCAACCCGGCGATCTCATCATCGTGGCGGGACGCCCGTCAATGGGCAAGACTGCATTCTCGATCAACATCGGAGAGAACGTCGCACTCGACACCGGCCTGCCGGTGGCGGTGTTCTCGATGGAAATGGGCGGTGCACAACTGGTGATGCGCATGATCGGTTCGGTCGGCAAACTGGACCAGCACCGCCTGCGTACCGGCAAGCTCGGCGAGGAGGACTGGCAGCGCCTCACCTATGCCCTCGGCAAACTCAACGATGCACCCGTGTTCATCGACGAAACCCCTGGCCTCAACGTACTCGAATTGCGCGCCCGGGCCAGACGCCTGATGCGCCAGTGCGGCAAGCTCGGACTCATCATCATCGATTACCTGCAACTGATGTCGGCCAGCAGTTCCGGTGAGAACCGCGCGACGGAAATCTCCGAAATCTCGCGCGCGCTGAAAGGACTGGCGAAGGAACTGCATGTCCCTGTGATCGCGCTGTCACAGTTGAACCGCGGCCTGGAACAGCGGCCGAACAAGCGCCCTGTCATGTCCGACCTGCGCGAATCGGGTGCCATCGAACAGGATGCCGACGTGATCCTTTTCATCTATCGCGACGAGGTCTACAACCCCGACACGCAGGACAAGGGCACGGCCGAGATCATCATCGGCAAGCAGCGCAATGGCCCGATCGGTTCCGTGCGACTGGCCTTCCTCGGCGAATACACGCGCTTCGAATCCCTGGCGCAACCAGGCAGCTACTGAGCCGATGCGGCCGATCAAGGCGCGGATTTCCATCGGCGCAATGGCGCACAACCTGCGCGTGGCCAGGCAGCATGCCGGCCGGGCGCGGGTGTTCGCCGTAGTCAAGGCCAATGCCTACGGCCACGGCCTGTCGCGTGCGCGGCGTGCGTTCGCGGCGGCTGACGGTTTTGCCGTTCTGACACTGGAAGAGGCTGCAAACCTCCGCCTGATGGGGGTCGAGCAACCCATCCTCCTGCTTGAGGGCATTTTCGGTGCCGACGAAATCGCCGCCTGCGTCGAACTCGACTTGTGGCCGGTGCTGCACCATGCTGCGCAACTCGAATGGCTGGAGCGTGCTCCACCGGCGCGGCCGTTGTCCGTTTATGTCAAGTTCGACAGCGGCATGCATCGCCTGGGGTTTCCGCTGCAGCGTCATGCGGAGGTCCTCGCGCGCGTGCGGCGCCTGAGCGGGGTGGCGGATATCACCCTGATGACGCATTTTGCGCAGGCCGACGAGACAGCCGGGGTGGACTGGCAACTGCGGCCTTTCCTCGGGCAACTCTCAGCCTACGGTCTGCCCTGGAGCAGCGCCAACTCTGCCGCGCTCCTGCGCTATCCGGAAACCTGCGGAGGCTGGGTGCGGCCCGGTATCATGCTCTATGGAGCATCGCCTTTTTCCGATACGCCTGCGGCTGCGCTGGGCCTGCGTCCAGCAATGCGTCTGCACTCGGAGCTGATCGGCGTGCAGGCCCTTGAGCCTGGCGACGGCGTGGGCTATGGCGGGCTGTTCCGGGCGGAACGCGCCATGCGCGTGGGTATCGCAGCCTGCGGGTATGCCGATGGCTATCCGCGCCACGCGCCGACCGGCACGCCTGTGGCCGTGTGCGGGCAGGATTCACGCACGCTCGGGCGCGTGTCGATGGACATGCTGTGCGTGGATTTGAGTGATTGCCCACAGGCCGGGGTGGGCAGCCCTGTGGAACTCTGGGGAGACAGGGTATCGGTGGATGCAGTGGCCGCTGCCGCCGGGACCACCAGCTATGAGGTGTTGTGCGCGCTGGCGCCCCGGGTACCGGTCGAGGAAATCGATTGAGGATCGGTCAGTGCGTGGTGCCGAAAGACGGATCACGGGTGCCGGGCGGCATCGGCAGTCCGGCGTAGCGGGTGGCCTGAGCGATCGGGCCGCGCGGGAACAGGGTATACAGGAACTTGTGTCCCCCCATGCCTGCAAATTCCGCCTCCAGGCTGCTCATCAGCATGCGTGCATTGATCGTTCCACCGTGATCGGCGTAGCAATCGCGCAGATAGCGGATGATGCCAAGGTGGTCGTCGGTCAATTTCAGCCCGTCCCGGCGCGCCATCTCGACAGCCTGCGCCTCGCTCCAGGGATCGAGTTCAATCAGGTGACCGCGCGTGCTGGGGTCAGCGTGTTCCTGCGCCACCCATTTGTTGATGTCCAGCATGATGTACTCCTCACACATTGAACGGATTCCTTTTATAGAACGCAAACCCGAAAATCCAAGCAGCAGCGTGGGCGATTCAGCGAGGTGCTTGCGTTTATAATTTCCGCATTGATAAACAGGGGAGTCACACCAATGAAAGCCATTGCACGCGCGCTTGTCACCGGCCTGTTCCTGACCCAGGCGGTCAATCCGGTCTATGCCGGCCTGTTCGATTTCAAGCTGGGCGGAGACAAGCAGGAGGAAGGACAGCCTTCCGGTTCGGCCGGCCCTGACGGTGCCCAGGGTGAGGCACAGGAACTGGAGAAATGCGACAAACCCTACGGAACCCTGGCCGTGGTGGAGCCCCAGGACGCCGTGATTTCACACCTGCTGCAATACGGCCTTCAATCGCCGACGGGCCTGATCCGCATGATGGTGCAGCAGTCCAACTGTTTTGTCCTGGTCGAGCGCGGCCGCGCCATGCAGAACCTGATGCAGGAGCGCCAGCTTGCCGAATCCGGCGAACTGCGCAGGGGATCCAACATGGGCAAGGGCCAGATGGTCACGGCGGATTATGTGCTGACGCCGGATGCCGTTTTCTCGAGCAAGGATTCCGGAGGGGTCGGCGGAGCCTTGGGCGGCCTCGGCGTATTCGGTGCGGTGGCTGGGCTGGTTGCAGCCGGCCTCAAGTTCAAGTCGGCGCAGACGACCATGATCCTCTCGGATTCTCGCACATCCCTGCAGATGGCCTCGGCGACCGGTACCGCCAAAAAGACCGATTGGAGCGTTGGTGGTCTCTTGGTCGGCAGCGGTGCGGCGGGCGGACTGGGCGCATATACCAACACACCCGAAGGCAAGGTCATCGCCGCGAGCTACTTGGACAACTGGAACAACATCGTGCGCTCCATCCGCGGAAACCCCGAAATGCAGCGCCAGGACATCAGCCTCAAGGGTAAATCCTCAAAGCCGACCAAAGCGGGTGCCGTGTTCGAGGAAGGCGATGCGGTCGTCGGCAAGATTGCAGGTCTGAAGATGTACGCCCAGCCCAGCAAATCCTCGAAGATCGTCACGACGCTGGAACGCGGCGAGGAAGTCATCTACACCGGCAAGGAACAGGGTGAGTTCATATCCGTTCAGGGCCAGAACGGCGAAGGCTGGGTACAAAAGGTGATGGTCAAGAAATAGCCTGCTGGTCCCACAATAAAAGCCGGACAGCGTCCGGCTTTTTCATTCCGTGACTTCTTCGAACGTCTCGAAGCACTCCAAATGTCGTTCACCGATGGGTTCTACCCCGGCCCCGCAGTGGTGCGCTTCGTGCTCGAGCCTGGTCCGGAAGACTTCCCAGTCTGCAATGCCCTCGTAGATTTCCATCCAGGTATCGCTGTCATCGCAACGATGCATCTTGCGCGGCGGAGTCGCACAATACGGAGCCATCGCCCGCAACAGGGTATCGATGCGGTTCGCCGCCTCGCCAGCGTGCGCAGGATCGATGCGGTAATACACGTAGACCGCGCGCACTATTCCGGCACCGCATAGGGCAAGGGTTTCAACTCGAGCGGGGCCCCGCCAAGCCCTCCCAGATGCAGGGTCTGGATGCGTGCGCTTTCAACCTGCGTCACGGCAAGAATGTCGAATCCCCCTCCCGGCGCAGGTGCGGCATTGACCACGGTGCCGCTTGCCTGCTCGCCAAGGTCGGCGCTGTAGAGGCTGTCGCCCGGTGCGGCGGGGGCATCCACATGTGCCAGCACCATGCGGCGTTTCATTTTTCCGAGATACTGGCTGCGGGCGACGATTTCCTGCCCGGGATAGCAGCCCTTCTGGAAACTGACGCCACCCAGTGCCTCGTAGTTCACCATCTGCGGCACGAACTGTTCCTGGGTGGCGGCGACGATCATCGGAATGCCGGCGTTGAGGCGCAGCCAGTCCCACACCGGCGTCCCGACCGGCGTTGCCGATCGGCGCAGAATTTCCCAGACGGCGGTGGCGCGGTCCGGGCGGATGGCCAGCACGAACTTGTCAGGGCCCACGCGCACGACCAAGCCTGCGTCACTCGCGGCAGTGCGCAAGGGGGCATCGGGCATCACACCCATTGCAGCCGCCACGCTCGTCTCGGCGGCGGGGCCCGCGACGACCAGGCGTACGCGTTCGTCGCTGGCATCCCGCCCCTTGACCTTGGCGCGCAGGATGAACATCGACAGCCGCTTCAGCACGCTGGCAAGGATGTCTCCCGACATTTGCAGGCAATAATCCTCGCCGTCACGCCACATCAGGAAGTTGCCAAGCAGACGCCCCTTGGGGCTGCAGTAGCCGCTCCATTGCGCGCCGTCGGCGTGCAGGGCACGCACGTCGTTGGTAAGCTGTCCCTGCAGGAAATTCGCGGTGTCTTCGCCGGCAAAGGCGATCACGCCCAATTGCGAGAGATCGGCCACCACGGTGCCGCCCGACGCTGCGGTACGCTCGGCGGTGGCATCGCCGTAATGCTGCACGGCGCCGTTTTCCAGGTGCGCGCCCTGCGTTTCGAGAAAAGAAATCCAGGAATCGATCACGATGCGGTCCAGTCAGATCATGCAACGCGAAAAGTGTACACGCTGATGCACAGCTTGGAATGCAAACCCTCGCGCCGACTGGGGCTGTGGCTGGCCGGCCTCGTCATACTTGCGCTGGTAGTCGTTGCCATGTCCGCCCTGCCACTGCTGGTTCGCATCGCACTCGCTGCAGCAACCCTGGGATTTGGCGTGTGGGCGTTGCGGCGCGCGACGGACATGCCGTCGCTGGGCATCGACACGGACGGCAGCTTGCACGCGCAGGATGGCACGGGCCAATGGCTCGCACTCGAAGTGCTGGACGACAGCTTCGTGTCGCCAGCCTTGGTGGTGCTGCGCTACCGGATGGAAACGGGTGAACGTCATGCCCTGACGCTCATGCCGGACAGCCTGCCGGCAGAAGACTGGCGGCAGCTCAGGGTGTCGCTTCGCTGGGGACGCCGCATACGCTCGGACACATCGTCCCCGGACGGGGGTTGAGCACAGTGTTGCCGGCGATCGGCAGCGTGTCGGGATAGTCGCGGCTGTAGTGCAGACCGCGGCTTTCCTGCCGCAACTGGGCCGACCGGATGATGAGGTCCGCCGTCTGCACGAGGTTGCGCAATTCGATCAGGTCGTTGCTTACGCGGAAATTGCGGTAGAACTCGTCGATTTCAGCACGCAGGAGGCGCACGCGGTGCGAGGCACGTGCCAGGCGCTTGTTGGTGCGCACGATGCCGACGTAGTCCCACATGAAGCGGCGCAGCTCGTCCCAGTTGTGCGAGATCACCACTTCCTCATCAGGGTCGGTCACCCGCGAGGCGTCCCAGGGCGGCAGGTCGAGCGCGGGCGCCGCGGGGGTGGCAAGGATGTCGGCCGCTGCGGCGTGGCCAAACACCAGGCATTCGAGCAACGAATTCGAGGCCAGCCGGTTGGCGCCGTGCAGGCCGGTAAAAGTGACCTCGCCGACGGCATGCAGGTTGCACAGATCGGTGCGTGCCTGGATATCGGTGACGACGCCGCCACAGGTGTAGTGGGCCGCAGGCACGACCGGAATGGGCTCTCGGGTGATGTCGATACCGAGTTCCAGGCAGCGCTGGTGAATGGTCGGGAAGTGCGCGCGGATGAACTCGGCGGATTTGTGGCTGATGTCAAGGAATACGCAATCCAGCCCGCGCTTCTTCATCTCGAAGTCGATCGCACGCGCCACCACGTCGCGTGGCGCCAGCTCGGCGCGTTCATCGTGCAACTGCATGAAACGCGAACCGTCTGGCAACAGCAGGCGTCCCCCTTCGCCTCGTACGGCTTCGGAAATGAGGAAAGACTTGGCATGAGGGTGATACAGGCAGGTCGGGTGAAACTGCACGAATTCCAGATTGGCCACCCGGCACCCCGCGCGCCAGGCCATGGCGATACCGTCGCCCGTCGAGGTGTCGGGATTGGTCGTGTACAGGTAGACCTTGCCTGCACCGCCGGTGGCAAGCACGGTATGTCCCGCGGCAAAGGTCTCGACTTCGCCGCTGCCCTTGTTGAGCGCGTAAGCACCGTGAATCTGCCGCTCCTGTCCACCGACGCGCTTGCCCGAGATGAGGTCGATGGCGACATGCTGCTCGAAGGTCTCGATGTTGGGGTGGGCCCGTACCTTGTCGAGCAGGCTGGTCTGAACCGCATGGCCGGTGGCGTCGGCTGCGTGTACGACCCGGCGTCTGGAATGCCCGCCCTCGCGCGACAGGTGGAATCCTCCGGGCGCCTGCGGGTCGGGTGTAAACGCCACCCCGTTGGTGGTGAGCCAGGCAATCATCTCGCGTGCCCGGCTGGCCACGAGGCGGGTGACCTCGACGTCACACAGGCCGGCCCCGGCGACCAGGGTGTCATGCACGTGGGCCTCGACCGAATCGCCGCTGTCCACCGCGGCCGCGATGCCGCCCTGCGCCCAGTCGCTCGCACCATCGGTCATCTCGCGCTTGGTCACGATGGCGATCCTGCACCGGTTGGCCAGCCTGAGCGCGGTGGTCAGCGCGGCCAGGCCGCTGCCGAGGATGAGGACGTCGTGTCTGTGCTGCATAGTGGTTGCCGGATGATAACAGGCTTGGGCAGGCCCCGAATAACCCTGTGCGGATTGAACTTTTTGCCGGGGAGAATGCTCACACAGCCGGAAGATGCGGTCACGTATACTTTCACCACAAACAACAAGCAGCAGGGAGATATGTCGGACCGCGAACTGGATCAGGTGCTGGTCGAGCGCGCCCAGAAGGGCGACAAGCGCGCATTCGAGCTTCTGGTGAGCAAATACCACCGCAAGCTCGGGCGTCTGCTGTCGCGCATGGTGCGCGACGCGGCGGAAGTTGAGGACATCACGCAGGAAGCTTTCATCAAGGCTTATCGAGCCCTGCCGGGCTTTCGCGGCGAGAGCGCGTTCTACACCTGGCTGTACCGGATTGCGGTGAATACGGCGAAGAATTATCTGGTCGCACACAAGCGGCAACCTGTGTCTTCCGACGTGCTGGCCGAGGATGCCGAGAATTTCGAGGATGGCGACATGCTGCGGGATATTGCGACGCCAGACGCGGAACTCCAGACCAAGCAGATCGCCAAAGCGGTTAACGAGGCGGTGGAAGCGCTGCCTGAAGAATTGAGAACAGCCATCACATTGCGTGAGATCGAGGGCATGAGCTACGAGGAAATCGCGCAGATGATGGCTTGTCCGATCGGTACCGTGCGTTCGCGGATTTTTCGCGCACGCGAGGCGATTGCGGAGAAAATACGCCCCATGCTGGGCACGAGTCAGGATAAAAGGTGGTAATCATGTCAGCATTGCGCCAATCCCATTCCATCGAACCCGGTGCCGCCCGCGCGGATGACGATGCCGCACTGTCGCGGCTGTCGGCCTGGCTGGACGGTGAAGCCTCGCACGCCGAGACCGAAGCCTGCCTTGACGCGATCAGGCGCGACGCCGCCCTGCGGCGCGACTGGGCCGACTACCATCTCATCGGCGACCTGATGCGCGGTGTCGATGCGCCGGCTTCCGCAGATTTCATGTCCCGCTTCTCGGTGCAGCTCGCAGCCGAGCCGACCGTGCTTGCGCCACGCCGCAGCGTCTGGCCGCAACGCATCGCCGTCGCCTCGTTCGCCTCGCTGGCGGTCTGGGGGGCGGTCACCCTCAACGGCATGCTCGCCGATGCCCCGCCCGCAGCCCCGCTTGCCGGCTCGTCCGCTACGCAGGCTGTTGCTCTGGTCTCGGATTCCGCGGTCGACGACGCGCGCCTGTCCGAACGGGCGCGCAGCGACGCGCACCTTGCGCCTTACTTCGTGGCACATCAGGAATTCGCGCCGATGGCGGTGGCTTCGCCCTATCAGCGGACCGTGGCAGTAACGATGGAGCCGCGTTGATGCGCGCGGGCGTGCACTGGCGTGGACTGGCAGCGCTGTGGGCAGGGTGGATGCTGGCCACCGGAGCCCATGCCGACGCCGCGCTCGACTGGCTGAACCGTGCATCGCAGGCCGCCAAGCAATTGAATTACAGCGGCGTCTACGTGTACCACCATGGCGAGCATGTCGAGGTGCTGCGGGTGTTGCACCGTGCCGATGCCCGGGGCGAGCAGGAGAAAATCGAGGTGATGGACGGTACGCCGCGCCAGTTTTTGCGCCTCAACAATGACGTCTACTGCCACATGCCGGATGGACGCAATGTGCGTCTCGAACGCAATGCGCCACGCCGCTTTTTCCCTGCGCTCCTTCCTAACCAGCCCGAAGCCCTGCTGGCTTTTTATGAAGCCAGACTGGGCGGAGTTGAGCGCGTCGCCGGGCGCGATTGCCAGGTCGTCGTGCTGGAACCGCGCGATGGCTACCGTCATGCTTTCAATCTGTGGCTCGACCGGAAGACCGGCTTGCCTCTCAAGTCGCGCATCGTCAATGAAAACGGCGGCGTGGTGTCGATGTTCGTTTTTTCCGAGATACAGATCGGCAGGGCGCCGGACGACAAGGCGTTTCAGAATGACCTCACGGGCAAGCGCATACTCGGTGCCAGCCTCGACAGGCCGGTTGACCTGACCTGGGCCGTGAAGCCGCCACCCGGCTTCCAACGCGTACAGGAAGCGGTGCGGCCACTGCCGGGCAAGAAAACCCCGGTGACGCACCTGGTGTTTTCGGATGGCCTGTCCGTGCTCTCGATGTTCATCGAGCCGTCAGACCCGAGAAGCCAAAGCCTGCACGGCCTGTCTGCCGAAGGTGCGATCGGCATCTATGCCCGCAGCGTGGATGGCTATTCAGTGACGACCCTGGGTGAAGTGCCAAGCGCGGCTCTCATCGAAACCGGCAATTCCGTCAGGAAAAAGTAAACATCTCCTGTCATGCTGGAACAAACGGCCGAAGTCATTACCGTCTCCCCCGAAGGCACCTGGGTGCGTGCAGTCGAGTCGTCCGGTTGCGGTACCTGTGGCGGGCAGGGCTGCTCCACGCGACGCATTGCCGAGATATTCCAGGACAGGCCGCGCGGATTCGTGGTGCAGAGCAGCCTGCCCCTTGAACCGGGCGATCGCGTAGTCGTCGGCATTGCCCCCGGCAGCGTACTTTCCGGGGCAGTGCGCGCCTACGGTCTGCCACTCGTGGCGATGCTTGCAGGTGCGCTGATGGCCAATACCCTCTTTCCCGGTGACGGTCCGGCAGCCGCAGGGCTGGTGGCGGGGGGAATGTTCGGATGGCTTGCGGTGCGCGGGAGTCGCGTGCATCGTCCCGTGGTGCTGCGACGTGTGGACGCCATTTCCATTCAAATGAAGTCATGCAAGTGAAGAAAGGACAACAGCCATGATGAGATCGGCTCTTGCAACCCTTGCGCTGGCGGCCACCCTGTCGGCGCCGGTGCAGGCGAAGGATGTGGTGGACGTTGCCGACCTGGTCGAAAGGCAGGGGCCGGCGGTCGTCAACATCACCACCACCAAGCTGGTGAAGCGCAATGCCGACGGCATGCCCTTCGCAATGCCTGACGAGGAAGACATGCAGGAATTCTTCCGCCGCTTCTTCCCGCCGGGCGGCCAGGGTGGCCCGATGCAGGAGATCCCCGCGCGCGGCGCGGGCTCGGGCTTCATCGTCAGCAGCGACGGTTATATCCTCACCAACGCGCACGTGGTGAAAAACGCCGACGAAGTGGTGGTGAAACTTATCGACAAGCGCAAGTTCACCGCCAAGGTAATCGGTACCGACACCCGCACCGACGTGGCCGTGATCAAGATCACGGCGAACAATCTGCCCACGGTGAAGCTGGGCGACCCGACCCGGTTGCGGGTCGGCGAGGCCGTGGCCGCGATCGGCTCGCCCTTTGGATTCGAAAACTCGGTCACCGCCGGCATCGTCTCGGCCAAGGGGCGCTCCCTGCCGTCCGAGAATTACGTCCCCTACATCCAGACCGACGTGCCGATCAATCCGGGCAATTCGGGCGGGCCGCTGTTCAACATGCGCGGTGAGGTCGTCGGCATCAACTCGCAGATATACAGCCGCAGCGGCGGCTACCAGGGGGTCTCGTTCGCCATTCCCATCGACGTCGCGATGGAGGTCGTCAACCAGCTGAAGGCGGGCGGCAAGGTCTCGCGTGGCTGGCTGGGCGTGGTCATCCAGGAAGTGACTGCCGATCTGGCGGAATCCTTCGGACTCGACCGCCCGCGCGGTGCGCTGGTGGCTCAGGTGCAGCCCGATACGCCGGCGGCCAGCGCCGGTCTTCAACCAGCCGATGTCATTCTCGAATTCAACGGCAGACCGGTCGAGAATTCGGGCGACCTGCCGCGCATGGTCGGCATGGCCAAACCCGGCACCAATACGCCGCTGACGGTGTGGCGCAAGGGTGCGGCCCGGCAACTGAATGTAGTGCTGGGTGAGTTGCCAAGCGAAACCGCGCAGGCGGAAAGCAGCAGCCGGGCGTTCTCGCGCGGGGGTCTGGCGCTGTCCGAACTCAATGCCGAGCAGCGGCGGAACCTTGACCTCGATCATGGCCTCATGGTCGAGGAGGCCACGGGTGATGCCGCTCGTGCCGGCATACGCGCGGGCGACATCATCCTGGCCGTGAACAACGCCAGGGTCTCGACCGTGGATGCCTTCCGCAAGGCCATCACCGCCGTGCCCAAGGGCAAGAGCGCGGCCATTCTGGTACGCCGCGGCGAGGGTTCGCTCTACATCCCGCTGAAAATCTCGGGCGACTGAGACGGGTGAGCCTGGTCTTCACCCTCTACACCCGCGCCGGCTGTCCGCTCTGTGACGAGATGGCCGACGCGGTGCGACCGGCGATCGAGGCGGCCGGGCATCGCCTGCAGCCGGTCGATGTCGACGCCGACCCGGCGCTCCAGGCGCGCTTCGGCTGGGATGTGCCCCTGCTGTTCGAAGGCGAAGCGGAAATCTGCCGGCATGTTGCCGACCCGGCCGCGCTTCGCGAGCGGCTCGCCGTAAACCCCTGAAATCCGTTAAAATTCGCGGTCTTATCGCATCCATGACCGGGCACGGACATGTGCCCGTTTTGTTGTGTCGCAGAATCTGATCCGCAATTTTTCCATCATTGCCCACATCGACCACGGCAAGTCGACGCTGGCCGACCGCCTGATCCAGCAGTGTGGCGGCCTGTCCGAGCGCGAGATGGAGGCGCAGGTGCTCGACTCGATGGACCTGGAGAAGGAGCGCGGCATCACCATCAAGGCGCAGACCGCCTCGCTCGCCTACAAGGCGCAGGACGGCCAGACCTACCGGCTCAACCTGATCGACACGCCGGGCCACGTCGACTTTTCCTACGAGGTGAGCCGTTCGCTGTCGGCGTGCGAAGGGGCGCTGCTGGTGGTCGACGCCTCGCAGGGCGTCGAGGCGCAGACGGTGGCGAACTGCTACACCGCGATCGACCTCGGCGTCGAAGTCATTCCCGTATTGAACAAGATCGACCTGCCGGCCGCCGATCCCGACCGTGTCGCCGCGGAGATCGAGGACATCGTCGGCATCGACGCCACCGATGCGGTGCGCGCGTCGGCCAAGACCGGCATCGGCATCCCCGAGATCCTGGAGGTGGTGGTGAAGCAGGTGCCGCCGCCGCGCGGCAGGGAAGACGCGCCGCTGAAGGCGCTGATCATTGATTCCTGGTTCGACAACTACGTCGGCGTCGTCATGCTGGTACGCGTGGTCGACGGCGTGCTGCGCCCCAAGGACAAGATCCGCTTCATGGCGACCGGCGCGCAGTACCTGACCGAGCACGTCGGCGTGTTCACGCCCAAGTCGGTCGATCGCGAGCAGCTGGCCGCGGGCGAGGTCGGTTTCGTCATTGCCGGCATCAAGGAGCTCAAGGCGGCGCAGGTGGGCGATACCATCACCCTGGTGGACAACCCGGCGGCCGAGCCGCTGCCCGGCTTCAAGAAGGTGCAGTCGCAGGTTTTCGCCGGCCTCTATCCGGTCGAATCGCACGACTTCGAGGCGCTGCGGGATGCGCTGACCAAGCTGCAGCTGAACGACGCGGCCCTGCAGTTCGAGCCCGAAGTGAGCCAGGCGCTGGGCTTTGGTTTCCGTTGCGGCTTCCTCGGCCTCCTGCACATGGACATCGTGCAGGAGCGGCTCGAGCGCGAGTACGACATGGATCTCATCACCACCGCGCCGACGGTGGTGTACGAGGTCGTGCTGAAAGACGGTTCGGTCATCCGCGTCGAGAACCCGTCCAAGCTGCCCGAGCCTTCGAAGATCGAGGAAATCCGCGAGCCCATCATCACCGCGACGATCTACGTGCCCGAGGAGTTCGTCGGCAACGTCATCACCCTGTGCAATCAGAAACGCGGCGTGCAGCTCGACATGCAGTACCACGGCAAGCAGGTGATGCTCAGATACGACCTGCCGATGAACGAAGTCGTGATGGACTTCTTCGACAAGCTCAAATCGACCAGCCGGGGCTACGCCTCGCTCGACTACGAGTTCAAGGAATACCGTGCCGGCGACCTGGTCAAGCTCGACATCCTCGTCAACAACGAGAAGGTCGACGCGCTGTCGCTCATCGTGCACCGCGCCACCAGCATCTACCGCGGCCGCGAGCTTGCCGCCAGGATGCGCGAACTGATCCCGCGCCAGATGTTCGACGTGGCGGTGCAGGCCGCCATCGGCGCCAACATCATCGCGCGCGAGAACGTCAAGGCCATGCGCAAGAACGTGCTCGCCAAGTGCTACGGCGGCGACATCACCCGCAAGAAGAAGCTGCTCGAAAAGCAGAAGGCCGGCAAGCGCCGCATGAAGCAGGTCGGCAACGTCGAAATCCCGCAGGAGGCCTTCCTCGCGATCCTCCAGGTCTCCGATAAATAAGATCACGACACTATCATCATGAACTTCGCCCTCATCCTGTTCATTGCGCTCGTCGTCACCGGCGGCATCTGGCTGCTCGACGCGCTGGTACTGAAGCGCAACCGTGACCGGGACGCCAAGGAGCCGATGCTTGTCGAATATGCCAAGAGCTTTTTTCCGGTCATCCTGATCGTGTTCGGGCTGCGTTCCTTCCTGGTCGAGCCGTTCAAGATCCCCTCGGGCTCGATGATGCCCACCCTGCTGATCGGAGACTTCATCCTGGTGAACAAGTACACCTATGGCATCCGCCTGCCGGTAATCAACAAGAAGATCGTGCAGCTGAACGATCCGCAGCGCGGGGACGTGATGGTGTTCCGCTATCCCGAAGATCCGGGTCTCGACTACATCAAGCGCGTGGTCGGCGTGCCGGGCGACACGGTGGAATATCGCGACAAGCGCCTCACTGTGAATGGCCAGGCGGTCCTCACTGCGCAAACCGGCACCTACAGCTACGTCGGAAACGGCCTCAACTACGTGACGGCGATGGTCTACGACGAGCGCCTGAACGGCGCCGGCCACACCATGATGACCGAGCCAGGCAAGCCCGATTTCTTTCCGCCACAGGTCGCGGACTTCCCCTATCGGGAAAACTGCTCCTACAATGCCGATGGCGTGGGCTTCAGGTGCATGGTACCGGCAGGGCACTACTTCATGATGGGCGACAACCGCGATGCCAGCAACGACAGCCGCTACTGGGGATTCGTGCCGGACGAGAACATCGTCGGCCGCGCCTTCTTCATCTGGATGAATTTCGACGATTTCGGACGCATCGGCACCACCATTCGCTAAGGAGAGACCATGCTGCGCGCACTTGCCCTTCCGACCCGCCAACGCGGCGTGACCATGTTCGGGTTCCTGTTTTATGCCATCGTGCTGGTGATGCTTGCGATGCTGGCGATGAAAGTGGTGCCGGCCTATATCGAATTCTTCTCTGTCAAGAAAATACTGGTCGCCATGGGTCAGGACAGCGAACTCAAGGACAAAAGCAATGGCGAGATCAGAACCGACTTTTCGAAACGGGCCGGTGCGGGCTACGTTTCCGTTGTGAAAGGCGAGGATCTGACCATCTCGCGTGAGGGGGGTGTTCCCGTCATCACTGCGGACTACGAATTTCGTACCGCGCTGGTCGGCAACGTCAGCCTGGTGATCGATTTCTCTGCCAGTTCCGACCCCAACGCTTCCGCTTCCGACGTTGAGTAGTCCCCAGCTTCTCCAGCGCCTGCAGCAGGCGCTGGGTCATACCTTTTCTCACCCCGAGCTCCTTCTCCAGGCGCTTACCCACCGCAGTTATGCCGCCCTCAACAACGAGCGGCTCGAATTCCTCGGCGATTCGGTGCTCAACTGCTCGGTCGCCCGCGCGCTGTACGATACCTTCCCCGATCTGCCCGAAGGCAGCCTTTCGCGCCTGCGTGCCAACCTCGTGCGGCAGGAAACCCTGGCCGAGATCGCCGTTGCGCTGAAGCTCGGCGACGTGCTGCGCCTGGGGGAGGGGGAATTGAAGAGCGGCGGCTTCCGCCGCCCCTCCATCCTGGCCGATGCGCTCGAGTCGCTGTTCGGCGCGGTTTTCCTCGATGCCGGTTTCGATGCCGCCCAGTGCGTGGTGCGCGGCCTGTTCGATCCGCTGGTGGCACGAATCGACCCCAGGGCCTCAGGCAAGGACCCGAAGACGCAGTTGCAGGAAGTGCTGCAGGCGCGTCGCCTGCCGCTGCCGGAATACCGCCTCGTCGATACCCGCGGCGAGGCGCACGATCAGAGCTTCATCGTCGAATGCGTGCTGGCCAGGCCCGCGCTCGTCACGCGCGGCGTCGGCAAGAGCCGGCGTGCCGCCGAACAGGAAGCCGCACGCGAAGCCTGCACGGTGGTTCAGAGCCAGCCCGTGCGGAAGTGAGCGAGACTGCAATGATTCCCTACCGGTGCGGCCTCGTCGCCATCGTCGGCCGCCCCAACGTCGGCAAATCCACCCTGCTCAACAAGCTGGTGGGGCAGAAAATCAGCATCACCTCGAAGAAGGCGCAGACCACGCGCCACCGCGTCATGGGCATCCGCACCGACGACGGCACGCAATTCGTCTTCGTCGACACGCCCGGTTTCCAGACGCGCCACACCAGCACCATGAACCGCGCGATGAACAAGCGCGTGCGCGAGACGCTCTCGGACACCGACGTGGTGATGATGCTGGTCGAGGCCGGCCGCCTCACGCGCGAGGACAAGCAGGTGATGGACCTGCTGCCCAGCGACCGGCCGGTCATCCTCGTCGTCAACAAGATCGACTATGCGAAGGACAAGGCCGGTCTCATGGCTTATCTGCAGGAGGTGGCTGCCGTGCGCAGCTTCACCGAGATCGTGCCGGTATCGGCGAAGAACGCCCACAACCTCGACGAACTGCTGAAAACGCTGCAGGCGCACCTGCCGGAAAACCCGCCGCTGTTCGGCGAGGACGACGTCACCGACCAGACCGAACGTCAGCTCGCCGCCGAACTCATCCGCGAAAAGGTATTCCGCCTGTGCGGTGAGGAAATCCCCTACGCCGTCGCTGTGCAGATCGACAAGTTCGAGGAAGAGGGTAATCTGCGCCGTGTCTTCGCCACCATCCTCGTCGACCGTGACAGCCACAAGGCCATCGTCATCGGCAAGGGCGGCGAAAAGCTCAAGACCATCTCCACCCAGGCCAGGCAGGACATGGAGCGCGCCTTCGACGGCAAGGTCTATCTCGAAGTGTGGGTGAAGGTGAAGGGCGGCTGGGCCGACGACATCCGCGTGCTGAAGTTGCTCGGCCTCGACTGATCCGGCAGGTCCGCACGCCGCAGGTTTGCCCATGTCTTCCGACGCCCGCATCAATAACACGCCCGGCTTCATCCTTCACACCTTTCCCTTCAAGGAAACCAGCGTGGTCGCCGAGGTGTTCACCCGCGAACACGGGCGCGTCGCGCTGATCGCGCGCGGCGCGCGCCGGCCGGCGTCGGCGTTGCGCGGCTTGATGCAGCCCTTCACGCTGCTGCTGCTGTCGTGGTTCGGCAAGTCCGACCTCAAAACCCTGCATGCCGCCGAATGGCAGGGCGGGCTGATGGCGTCGCAGGGGCGCGGGCTGATGTGCGGCTTCTACCTCAACGAACTGCTGCTGCGCGTGCTGGCGCGGGGTGATGCGCACGAAGCGCTGTACGACCGCTACACCGAAACTCTCGCGCTGCTTGCAGGCGAAGGCGGTGACTACGAAAAGATCCTGCGCCGCTTCGAGAAGCACTTGCTTGCCGATATCGGCTACGGCGCCACCTTCGACCACGAGGCCGATACCCGCGCGGCCATCGAGCCCGGTGTGCACTACGTCTTCCAGCCAGAACGCGGCGCCCTGCGTGCGCAGGGCCAGCCTGGCTGCGTCGTCAGCGGCCAGACCCTGCTCGACCTTGCCGCAGATCGCTTCGACGATCCTGCCACGCTTGTTGAGGCCAAGGCCCTGATGCGCAGCCTCATCAACCATACCCTCGGCGCCAAGCCGCTTTATACTCGCCAGCTATTGCGCGAACTCACCGAACTCTCACCATGAGCATTCATCTCGGCGTCAACATCGACCACATCGCCACCCTGCGCCAGGCACGCAAGACCCGTTACCCCAGCCCGGTCGAAGCCGCGCTCCTGGCTGAAACCGCCGGTGCCGATTCCATCACCCTCCACCTGCGTGAAGATCGTCGCCACATCCAGGATGCCGACGTCGCCATCCTGCGCCAGTGCCTGAAAACCAAGATGAACCTGGAAATGGCCGTCACCGAGGAAATGCTCGGCATCGCCATCGCCACCCAACCGCAGGACGTCTGCCTCGTCCCCGAAAAGCGCGAGGAACTCACCACCGAAGGCGGCCTCGACGTCAAAGGCCAATTGCTGAAAATCGGCGACGCCTGCACGCGTCTTGCGGACGCCGGAATCCGCGTCTCGCTCTTCATCGACCCCGACTTCGCCCAGCTCGACGCCGCCCTGCAATGCGGTGCCCCCGTCGTCGAAATCCACACCGGCGCCTACGCCGACGCCGAAACCATCGAGGCGCGCACGGCGGAATTCGAGCGCATCCGCATGGCCGTCGCCTACGGCCGCAGCCTTGGCCTCACCGTCAACGCCGGCCACGGCCTCACCTACCACAACGTCCAGCCCATCGCCGCGCTGCCCGGTATCCACGAACTCAACATCGGCCACGCCATCGTCGCGCAGGCGCTGTTCGTGGGGTGGAAAGAGGCGGTGGTGGAGATGAAGCGGCTGATGGTGGAGGCAGCGGGGTGAGGCACAAATTTGACCGATGACATAGAGATTTTCCGCAATTGCGTTAGTCTGAGCGCTATGAGAACAGCGCTGCGTATAGTTTCATATATGCTCGCACTTATCGTTGGCGGGGCAATTGGTCTTTACTTTGGCTTTCGTCTCGGTCAGGACAGCATCGCGGTATTCGACATGGCCGAAACTGCCTACTATGCAGCGTTTATGGAAACGCAAATGAGTGATGGAACCGACGCTGCGCGCGAAGAGGCAATCCATACTTTCCTCGCTCTAAACGAAAAACGAATGAAACAACCAAGCAAACTATTCCTGGAGTCCCCTCTAGCTAAAGATTCTGCACTTGCATACGCTCGGCTCGCTGCTCTGGCGAAGAAGCGCGGTGCTACTCAAGAGGCCGAGCGGTACCCCAATCATGCAGCCTCATTTTGTACTCAAACAGGTTGGCAGGAGTGTTCTCCGGAAAAAATTATGTCTATGGTTCAACGCTTGGATAGAACTGGCATTTTTGTCCTAAAGGATACAAAGTGAATCCCACCTCTAACCGCGACAGCGGTTGAGTAACATTGGTCAATATCCAGCCTACCCCTTGATTTAAACGTCACATCACACTGAAATACCCTCCATAAAACACTCCCCAGCCCGCCAGCAGCAAGGCCACGCGCCGAGCGTGCGTCCATCCGCCCAACCCGCGACGGGCAATCCAGTTCACCGCCGCCACAACCAGCAAGAAGCGCAGCGCGCGTGCCGGGATGGTTACCACGAACAGACCGGCCAGCGGTAGCGCGGCGGCACCCGCTTCGCTGGCGTAGAGCTTGTAAGGTACCCCGCTGAAGGCGCCGGCGAAGAGGCTGGCGTAGCCAAGAGAATCGAGCTGCGCGCGCACCTGGTCGAGCAGTTCGGGCGAGATGGCGGGGATCGAGACCAGCAGGCTGCGTATCTGCGCCGGGTCGTGGACGGCCCATGCGTACATCAGCCCACCTCCGAGCACGGCGCCGGCTACAGCGTAGCCGCAGGCGATCCAGGCGCGGCGGCGGTCTTTCAGTGCCAGCAGCGAGAGCAGAACGTCGGGGACAATGAAGAAAAGCGTCGCTTCGGCCAGGCCCCAGAGGAGGGCGAGCCGGTTCATGCGGTGCGATCGCCGCGCAGGCCGTTGCCCGGTAAGATGGGGATGCGTCCGGAACGCGACGCGTGTGTCGCGCGCATCCTGCACGCTTTCGATGCAGTGCCCGCCATTTCAACCGTATGAACGATTCTGTCCAGCATCTCGTCTCCTCGTTTCTTGCCGCTTCCTGGTTGCCGCAGGTCTCGGCGGTCGTCGCCGCCGTCGTCGGGATCAATATCGCCGCGTATTATCTGCTGCGCCGCATCGAGAAGCTTGCCGCACGCACCGCGACGATCTGGGACGACGCCCTGATCAAGGCGGCACGCAAGCCGTTCACGCTCATCCTGTGGGTGATGGGGGTGGTCTACGCCGTCAGGATCGTGCACCGGCATCTGGGCACGCCGGTTCTTGATTTCATCGATCCGGCCCGCGACGCTCTCATCATCGCCGCATTCGCCTGGTTCCTGCTGCGGCTGATCAGCCAGGCCGCGCACAATGTGCTCGCGCGTGCGGCGGCGCGCGGCGACGGCATCGACCGGACGACGGTGGATGCGCTGTCGAAGCTGGGGCGCTTTTCGGTGCTGGTCATCGCCATGCTGGTCATCCTGCAGGATCTGGGATTCAGCGTGTCCGGCATCCTGGCGTTCGGCGGCATCGGCGGCATCGCGGTGGGGTTTGCCGCCAAGGACATGCTGGCCAATTTCTTCGGCGGACTGACGATCTACCTCGACCGCCCGTTCACGGTGGGCGAATGGATACGCTCGCCCGACAAGGAGATCGAGGGCACGGTGGAATACATCGGCTGGCGCCACACGCGCGTGCGCGCGTTCAACAAGAATCCGATCTACGTGCCCAATGCCCTGTTCACCAGCATCGTGGTGGAAAACCCGACGCGGATGACCAACCGGCGCATCAAGGAAACCATCGGCATCCGCTACGCGGATCTCGACAAGATGGCGGCGGTCGTCGCAGACGTGAAGGCCATGCTGCAGGCGCACCCCGAAATCGACACGGGCACCACGCTGATCGTCGGCTTCAACCAGTTTGCCGCCTCTTCGCTGGATTTCCTGGTCTATACCTTCACCCGGACCACCGATTGGGTGCGGTATCACGAGGTCAAGCAGGACGTTCTGCTGAAGATTGCCGCGATCATCGCGTCGCATGGTGCGGAGATCGCCTTCCCCACGCATACCGTGCATCTCGAATCCGATCCGGATGGTGCGGTGCGGCCTGGCGAATTGCGGGGTTGAGCGAAGCGCTCGATCAGGAAGCCGTGCGTCGGGGGCAGATCACTTGCGGCGTTGCCACCACACGTAGCCGCCGATGACGAGCGCGACGAAGACGAGGACGCCAACGGTGATGTGGTGCTGGTATTCCTGCATGAGCGCCTCGTTGCCGCCGAGCAGGTAACCGAACAGGGTCAGGATGAGCGACCACAGGCCGGCACCGAGGCAGGTGTAGAAGGCGAACGCGCCGGGGTTCATGCGCGTGAGTCCGGCGGGAATGGAGATGAGGTGGCGGATGCCGGGGATGAGGCGGCCTGTGAAAGTGGAAACCGCGCCATGCTTCAGGAAGAAGGCATCGGTCTTGTGCAGCAGTTCCGGCCGCACGAAGAACCAGCGCCCCCAGCGTTCGAGGAAAGGCCGTCCCAGCCACATCGCCACGACGTAGTTGAACGACGCGCCGACGAGACTGCCGATGGTGGAGGCGAGCACGATAAGCCAGAAATTCATCTCGCCCTGGTGCGCGAGATAGCCGGCGGGAATGAGCACAAGTTCGCTCGGCACGGGCAGCACCGTGGATTCCAGCGCCATCAGGATGAAGATGCCGGTGTAGCCCCAGTCGTTGACGGTGGCGAGGATCCAGTCGATGAAGGCGTGGAGCATGGGGGTGAGCGGTAAGTGGTGAGCGGTAAGTGGTGAGCGGGTATACCGTCTTACTGCTTACTGTCTCACACAACCGCTTCTTCCTTCTTTTCCATAGGCTTGATGAAGTGTTCGCGCTTCACGCCCAGCATCAGCAGCAGGGGGCTGGCGACGAGGACGGAGGAGTAAATGCCGAACATGATGCCGATGGTGAGTGCCAGCGCGAAGTTGTGCAGGGCTTCGCCGCCGAAGAACAGCATCGACAGCACCATGATCTGGGTGGAACCGTGGGTGATGATGGTACGGCTCATGGTACGGGTGATGGCATCGTCAATGATGTGCGGGATGGTGGCGCCGCGCATCTTGCGGATGTTCTCGCGGATCCGGTCGAACACGACCACCGACTCGTTCACCGAGTAGCCCAGGATGGCCAGCACGCCGGCAAGCACGGTGAGGGTGAATTCCCACTGGAAGAAGGCGAACACGCCGAGGATGATGACGATGTCGTGCATGTTGGCGAGCATGCCCGACACAGCGAAGCGCCACTCGAAGCGGATGGCGAGGTAGATCATGATGCCGAAGGCGACGACCAGCAGGGCAAGCGCGCCGCTGTCGTAGAGTTCCTTGCCGACCTGCGGGCCGACGAAATCGACCTTCTGCAGCGTGATCTTCGGATCGTCGGCCTGAAGTGCGGCCATCACCTGGTTGCTCGTTTGCGCCGCCGTGGCACCGGCCTTGGCAGGCAGGCGGATCAGGACGTCGCGGCTGGTGCCGAAATTCTGTACCGAGATTTCGGGCAGGCCGGTCTTTTCCAGGGCGGTCCGGATGCGGCTGAGATCGGCTGCCTCGACGGTGCGCACCTCGATCAGCGTGCCGCCGGTGAAGTCCACACCCAGGTTGAGGCCCTTGTCCCACAAGGCCCACACCGAGAACAGGAAGGTCACCAGCGAAATCGTCGTGGTGAGCTTCCCCCAGCTCATGAAGGGGATGGTTCTCTTGAAAGGAAAGAATTCCAGCATGGCGGGACCTTAAATCGAGACTTTCGACAGACGTGCGCGGCGCCCGTAGGTGAGATTGACCATGGCGCGCGAGACGGTGACGGCGCTGAACATGGAGGTAAGGATGCCCAGGCACAGCACCACCGCAAAGCCACGCACCGGGCCGGAGCCCAGCCAGAACAGCGCGATACCGGCAATCAGCGTGGTGAGGTTGGAGTCGAGGATGGTGCCCCAGGCGCGGTCGTAGCCGGCGTGGATCGCCGCCTGCGGGGTGGCACCGTTGCGCAGTTCCTCGCGGATACGCTCGTTGATCAGCACGTTGGCGTCGATGGCCATGCCGAGCGTGAGCGCGATGGCGGCCATGCCGGGGAGGGTGAGCGTGGCCTGGATCATCGACAGCAGGGCGATGAGGAAAAAGCCGTTGATGGCGAGCGCGGCCGACGAGAACAGGCCGAAGATGCGGTAGTAGATCGCCATGAAGGCAACCACTGCGGCGAAGCCCCAGATATTCGAGTTGAAGCCTTTTTCAATGTTTTCCGCACCCATGCTGGGGCCGACCGTGCGTTCCTCGATGATCGCCATCGGTGCGGCGAGCGCGCCGGCACGCAGCAGCAGCGCCACGTCGGAGGCTTCCTGCGCGGTTTCCATGCCGGTGATCTGCACCCGGCCGCCACCGATTTCCTCGCGGATCACCGGGGCGGTGATCGCCTCCGCTCGGCCTTTTTCGATGAGCAGGATGGCCATGCGCTTGCCGACGTTCTCGCGCGTCACGTCCTTGAAGATGCGCGCCCCCTTGCCGTCGAGGTTGATGTGCACCGCGGCCTGGCCGCTGCTGTTGTCGAATCCGGGCGAGGCGTCGGTGATCGAGTCGCCGGTGAGCACCACGTCCTTCTTCACCGCGATAGGGAAGCCTTCACGGCTGGGCACGATTTCGTCGCCGAACGGCGCCTGGCCCTGGCTGACCATCGTGGGATCGGCCTGCTCGTCGACCATGCGGATTTCCAGCGTGGCGGTGCGGCCGAGAATGTCTTTCGCCTTGGCCGTGTCCTGCACGCCGGGCAGTTGTACCACGATGCGGTTGGCACCCTGCTGCTGGATTACAGGTTCAGCCACACCGAGTTCGTTGACGCGGTTCCGAAGGGTGGTGAGGTTCTGCTGCAGGGCGAAGGCCTGTACCTGTTTTTCCAACTCGGGTTTGAGGCGCGCGGTGAGGGTGAAGCCGTCGTCGAGATCGGCAGGGGTAAAGGCGAGGTCACTGAACACGCTGCCGAGCTTGTCGATCGCGGCATCGCGCTGGTCGCGCGTGGCGAAGTGGACGGTGACCGCGTTGCCCTCGCGGACGATGCGCCCATAGCGGATCCTGTCGCTGCGCAGTTCGGTGCGGAAATCGCTCTGGTATCGGATCGCCGCCTTGTCCAGCGCTGCCGCCATGTCGACTTCGAGCAGGAAGTGCACGCCGCCGCGAAGGTCGAGGCCCAGGTACATCGGCAGGGCGTTGATCGATTCCAGCCATTTGGGCGAAGCCGAGACCAGGTTGAGAGCCACGGTGTAACCGTCGCCGAGCGCACCCTGCAGCACATCCCGGGCCTTGATCTGAGCATCGGTGCTGGCGAAGCGCACCTTCACCGTATTGCCCGCAAACTCGGCACCGTTGTAGGACAGACCAGCCGACTTGAGCGCCGCTTCTGCGCGCCCCAGCAGCGCGGTGTCGACCTGTACCGTGGTGCGCACCGGCGAGAGCTGCACGGCCGGCACCTCACCATAGAAATTCGGCAGGGTGTAGAGAAAAGCGACCACCAGCGTGAGGCCGATGAGAATGTATTTCCAGAGCGGGTAGCGGTTCATTTTGCTTAGG